>JASGEM010000036.1:0-30700 GCA_049841235.1 Propionicimonas sp.
ACTGGAGGACGCGCTGCGCACCTCACCGGCGGTCGGCGCGATGCGCGGTTCCCTGGAGGCCGAGGTCGGCAGCGGAGACCTCTCCGCCCTGGAGGCCTCCGAGCAGATCCTGGCCGCCTTCTACGCCGAACTCGCCCGCCGCGCCTCCCACGGCCACGCCGGCTGACGCCGCCGGCGAGTCCTGGGCGCCTCGAGGGCCGACGGCCCCCGGGCGATCAAAGTGGACATCCGCCCGCGACTACGCCACGAAACCGTCCGCCACAGGGTGGGCACTCCTCAAGGTGGACGGAAATGCCATGACGGCGGAAAGATGTCCACTTCGTGGGTGGAGGTGAGCCTCAGACCACGATGAACTCGAAGTCTCCCTGGACGGCCAGGACGTCGCGGTAGTGGGCGAGCTGCTCGGGTGTCGGCTCGGCCAGCGGGACGGAGGTGGGCCGTACCCCGTGATGCCGGAAGCCGATCACCTTGACCCGCATCTGGGGGTCGACGGCGGCCAGCCAGCGGCCGGTGGCGACCAGTTGCTCGTCGGAATCGTTGTGGCCGGGCATCATCAGCAGCCGCACCTCGTAGAGCATGCCGCGGGCAGCCAGATGCTCGATGGTGGCCAGCACCTTGGCGTTGTCGGCGGCGGTGAGCAGCCGGTGGACGTCCGGGTCGAGTGCCTTCAGGTCGATCATCGCGGCGTCCATCACCGGGATGAGCACATCCCAGATCGGCAGGTTGGTGTCGCCGTTGGAGTCGACGAAACAGGTCAGGTGCGCCAGGTCGGGATCGGCACGCACCGCGAGGAAGAGCTCGCGCAGGAAGAGCGCCTGCCGGGTGGCCTCGCCGCCCGAGACGGTGATGCCGGAGAGGAAGGGCGCCGCCGGGCGGATCCGCTCCAGCACCTGGGCAACGGTCAGCCGGCGCGCCTTTGGGGTGGAGTCGTAGGGACAGACGGTGACACAGGTGCCCGAACCCGTGCAGAGCTGATCGTCCCAGGTGATGTGGCCCAGGGCGTCCAGCCCCAGCGCCCCCGACGGGCAGGTGGCGACGCACTCGCCGCAGTCGTTGCAGGGGTTGATGGTGTACGGGTTGTGACAGGCCAGGCAGTCGAACCCGCAGCCCTGCAGGAAGATCACGAACCGGTTGCCCGGCCCGTCCACCGCCGAGAACTCGATCCAGTCGGTGACCAGGCCCCGCTGCCCGACCTGGGCGAGTGCCAGCTTCCGTCCGGACGCCTGGGCGACCTCAGACACCGGAGCCGGCGAGGAGCTCCGCGGCCACCACCCGCTTGATCGCGCGGGTGGTCACGGTGTGGTTCTGCTCGGCGGTGGCAGCCAGGTAGTCGCTGGAATGCCGGGCACCGTGCTCGTCGATCCCCACCAGATCGGACTTGCGCACCAGATACCCGGTGATCCGGATGAACTCGTTGGAATCGAGGTTGAAGGTGAAGTCCCGCATCCCGACCTTCAGGGCGCCACGGATGATGTCGACCATCGACTCCGGGTTGTTGATCACGGTGTCGTCGACGTGGAAGATGTCCGAGACCCCCGCCGAGAACAGCCGGTGGTGCGGCGCGCAGACCATGATGTGCTCGCGCATCCCGGGCTCGTCGCCAATCGGGATCCGGGTGCCGGCGGTCACGTCAAGGTCGAGGTCGATCCCGCTCTGAGAGTGCAGGTAGGCGTACCCGCCACCGCCCTCGCAGTAGGGCAACCGGCGCTGCGCGACCAACTCGGCCAGCCGCTCGGTGATCCGCACCGCGAGCGTGTTGGCCGACTCGTCGTGGCCGTAGCGTCCCGGGACGCCGGCCCGCTCCAGCAGCAGGTTGACCGCTTCGGCCGTCCCGAAGACGCCGAACATCAGCGAGAACCGGTCGATCGAGATCAGGCCCTCGGTCGCCAGGAAGTGATGCTCGAAGAAGCCCTGATCCTCCACCAGGGAACGGATCCGCGCCTCGCCCAGCTCACAGGTCATCTCCACCCAGCCCGGCAGCGCCTCGGCGAGGAAGGCCTCGGTGTCGCCGTGGTGGAGCAGCACCGCCTCCTTCAGATTGAGCCGCACCAGCGAATGGGCGCCACCGCCGGTCTTCAGCGAGTTGTAGCAGCTCACCACGCCGTAGCCCTCGCCGTGGTCGGCCACCATCATCGGATGGTTCACGAAGTGCGGCTTGCCGGTGACGAAGACGGTGGTGACGGCGTCCCGGATCAGGTCGTCGGGGGTGAGCTCCGGATCGACCTTGAGGGTGAGGTTGGGCACCACCTGACGCACCGAGCGCTCCACTCGCAGGATCGAGCGCACCACGCGTCCGTCCTGGGGGCCGAGGTTGGCGTGGACGAAGGCATCCGGCAGCAGCCGGTCGAGCTGGATCCAGAACCGGCGCAGCTTCCGGTCCAGTTCGTCGTCGCTGAGATCGGCCGGGACGTACGGCTCCAGCAGGGAATCCAGGTCGCCGAGGAACACCGGGTAGGTGGTGACCGAGGGAACGTGGCCGTAGAGGATGGTGAGGAAGCTGAGCGCGTCGTCCAGGTCGACCGGCGGCTCCAGCTCCAGGAAGGCGACGCCTTCGCGCAGTGCCTTGGGGTAGTCGGGCAGCACGTAGCGCGGGGTGAACGGACGATTGCCCTCGTACATGTCGCAGATCACCCGCTCGTCCAGAGCCTGCCGGCAGGCCTCCGAGAGCTCTGGGTAGGGCAGCGCGCTGTTGGCCAGGCCGGAGAGCAGCCGCACCTTCTGGTTGTACCCGGTGGCCCGGTTGGAGACGGTCGCCTCGGTGTCCCGCACAAGCTGCTCGGCAGTCATACGACGAAGTGTAGTAGAAGGGTGCCGGTTCCCGCATCGGACGAGAGGCGGGAGGCCGGGCACGGTTCCCGGCCTCCCGCCCTTGATTCCCGGTCTGACTACGTGGGACACAAGGAACCGTCCCCGCTGTCCCGGGGCTGCCGGGCTCGTCGACGCGCGGTGCACCTGGCAAGGAGATGGTGGCCGAAGTTTCCGATCTGACACTTTCTGGTAACGGTTCGTGCAGGTGGTCGTTCTCGGCTGCGTGCAGGGTGTCCGGGCGGCTAGAGTCATGACTGTCGGGGCACGACCCCGTAGTTCGTTCCACAAAGGAGACACTTGTGCGACAGGTGATCAAGATCGCTATCGCGGCAGCCACCGCTGCCACTCTGACGCTGGCAGGTTGTGCGGGAACCCCCGCGCCCGCGCCGGAGCCCACAGACACCGGCGCTGCCCCCACCACAACGGCACCCGAGCCGGCCGAGAAGATCAAGGTCGGCATGGCCTTCGACGTCGGCGGCCGTGGTGACCAGTCCTTCAACGACTCCGCCGCTGCCGGCCTGGACAAGGCCGCCGCCGAGTTCGGCGTGGAAGCCAAGGACGTCGCCGCCACCGCCGGCGAATCCGAATCGGTTCGCGAGGAGCGCCTGCAGCAGCTGATCGACGCCGGCTTCGACAACATCGTCGCCGTGGGCTTCGCCTACGGCCCGTCGGTCGGCAAGGTCGCCGCCGCGAATCCGGACGTCAAGTTCGCGATCGTCGACGACGCGTCCGAGGCCTCGACCGCCCCGAACGTCATGAACATCACCTTCGCCGAGCACGAGGGTTCGTTCCTGGTCGGCGCGGCCGCCGCGCTGAAGTCCGAGACCGGCCACATCGGCTACGTCGGCGGCGTCCAGACCCCGCTGATCGAGCGGTTCGAGGCGGGCTACATCGCCGGTGCCAAGGCCGTCAACCCGGACATCAAGATCGACACCACCTACCTCACCCAGCCGCCGGACTTCTCCGGCTTCGGCGACCCGGCCAAGGGCGAGACCGCTGCCAAGGCCATGTTCGACAACGGCGCTGACATCGTCTACCACGCTGCCGGCGGTTCCGGCGGCGGCGTCTTCAACGCGGCCAAGGCGGCCGGCAAGTGGGCGATCGGCGTCGACTCCGACCAGGCCCTGACCGCTGCCGAGGACGTGCGCGGTGTCATCCTCACCTCCATGATCAAGCGCGTGGACGTGGGCGTGTACACCTTCATCAAGTCGGTCCACGACGGTGCTTTCGCCGCCGGCGAGACCGTCTTCGATCTGAAGGCCGACGGTGTGGGCTACTCCACCACCGGTGGGCACATCGACGACATCGCGTCGAAGATCGACGAGTACAAGGAGCAGATCATCGCGGGTTCGATCACCGTTCCCGCCACGGTCTCCTGAATCACCCGTACGGGCGCATGAGCGGCGGTGGGCACCCGGTGCCCGCCGCCGTTCGGCGTCCCGGGATGAGCTGGGCCCCGGAATCACCGGCAGCCAGGGTTTAGCACTAGAGTTCCGTCAGACCTTCCGCCGAAGGGACGCGGGAGTCGATGAGGGGGGCGCCGATGTCGAGCACCGAGGCCACCGCCACGCTGGCCGTCGAACTGCAGGGGATCACGAAGAGATTCCCCGGGGTGGTGGCCAACCGCGACATCTCGTTGGCGGTGCAGCGCGGCACGATTCACGCCATCGTCGGCGAAAACGGAGCCGGCAAATCCACCCTGATGAAGATCCTCTACGGCGTCCAGCCACCCGACGAGGGGACGATCCGGATCAACGGCGTCGAGACCTCGCTCACCAGCCCTCAGGCCGCCATCGCGGCAGGCATCGGCATGGTTTTCCAGCACTTCATGCTGGCCGACAACCTCACGGTGCTGGAAAACGTCGTGCTGGGTGCCGAGAAGCTCCACGGGATCGGTGGGCGGGCGCGCGCCCGGATCCTCGAACTGGGGCGCGACTACGGTATGAGCGTCGATCCCGATGCTCTGGTCGCCGACCTCGGAGTGGGTGACCGGCAGCGGATCGAGATCCTCAAGGTGCTCTACCGCGGGGCGCGGATTCTGATCCTGGACGAGCCCACCGCCGTCCTGGTGCCCCAGGAGGTCACCGAACTCTTCCGCCACCTGCAGGAACTCAAGGCTGAGGGGCTGACCGTCATCTTCATCTCGCACAAGCTGGACGAGGTGCTCAGCGTCGCCGATGAGATCACCGTGATCCGGCGGGGTACCACCGTGGCGGCGGTCAACCCACGCGAGGTGACCGCCCGGCAACTCGCCGAACTCATGGTGGGCTCGGAACTGCCCACCCCGGCCACCGAGGAATCGACGGTCACCGACACCGTGGTGCTTGAGTTCTCCGAGGTCGGCCTGGAGGTCGCCCAGGGGCTGCGCGTGCTCAGCGACATCGACCTGACCATCCACGCCGGTGAGGTGGTCGGTATCGCCGGGGTCGAGGGCAACGGCCAGGCCGAGTTGATCGAGGTGGTGATGGGGATGCGCAAGCCGACCGCCGGATCGATCCGGCTGGCCGGCCAGGACATCACCACCTGGGACACCCGTCAGGTGCGCGAGGCCGGGGTGGGCTACATCCCCGAGGACCGGCACCGTCATGGCCTGCTGCTGGAATCCCCGCTCTGGGAGAACGTCATCCTCGGCCACCAGACCCAGCGTCCCGGCAGCAACGGCCCGCTGATCGACGCCAAGGCCGCCAAGGCCAGCACCAGCCGGATCGTCGAGGAGTTCGACGTCCGGACGCCGTCCATCCTGGTGACCGCCGGATCGCTGTCGGGCGGCAACCAGCAGAAGCTCATCGTCGGTCGTGAGCTCAGCCACGCGCCGCGGGTGCTGCTGGCCGCCCACCCCACCCGCGGGGTGGACGTCGGGGCGCAGGCGGCGATCTGGGATCTGATCAAGGAGGCCCGCCGAGCCGGACTGGGCGTCCTGCTGGTCTCCGCCGACCTGGAGGAACTGGTGGGTCTCTCCGACACGCTCCATGTCATCCTGCGTGGCCGGATCACGGCGACCTTCGACCCCGACACCGTCACCAGGGAGGAACTGGGTGCCGCGATGACCGGGGCCGGTGAGGAACCCGGGTGGCCCGGCTACGAGGCCAAGGACGACAGCGAGGTGTTGCGATGAAGCGGTTCGACCTCACCCGGATCGGCCTGGCGCTGGTCGCGCCGGTGATCGCCATCGTCTCGGCGCTGGCGATCACCACGCTGATCCTGCTGGCCGCCGGCGACCCCGTCCTGGAGGTGTGGCGGGTGCTGTTCAAGGCACCGCTGCCGCGTCAGGTGGTGGCCATCGTCAACGAGGCCACGGTGCTCTACCTCTCGGCAGTCGCGGTGGCCATCGGCTTCCGGATGAACCTGTTCAACATCGGCGTGGACGGCCAGTACCGGGTCGCCTCCTTCGCCGCAGCGCTGTTCGCCGGGCAGAACTTCCTGCCGGGCTGGCTGAACATCATCGTCTCGATCTGCGTCGCGATGGTGGTCGGCGCGCTCTGGGCGCTGATCGCAGGCCTGCTGAAGGTGGGCCGCGGTGTCTCCGAGGTGATCTCGACGATCATGCTCAACTACACCGCCACCTACCTGGTGGCCTATCTGCTGCGCCAGACCGCCTACCGCGCCGAGGGCAGCAATGTCACCAGCACCCGTCCGATCGCGGAGGAGTCGCGGGTCCCCGGCATCTCGGTGGAGGGTCTGCTGAACACCCCCAACAAGATCTACGGGCTGATCTTCCTGGCCATCGCGGTCGGCCTCCTCTACTGGTTCGTGGTGAACAAGACGCGGTTCGGCTTCGACCTGCGCGCGGCGGGTGCCTCCGAGACCGCGGCCCAGGCCAGCGGCGTCCGGGTGAAGCGGATGATCGTGATCTCGATGGTGATGTCCGGGGCGGTCGCGGGCCTGGTCGGCATGCCGCTGCTCTTCGGCCAGGACTTCGCCTACGGCGACACCTTCCAGTCGGGGCTCGGTTTCGCCGGCATCGCGGTGGCCCTGCTGGGCCGCAACCACGCCGCCGGCATGGCGGTGGCCGCCCTGCTGTGGGGTTACCTGAACCAGCTCAGCAACGGCCTGCAGATCGGGGCCGGGGTCTCCGACCGGCTGGTGCTGATCATCCAGGGCATCATCGTGCTGTCGGTGGTCGTCGCCTATGAGATCGTCCGTCGTGCCAGACAGACCCTCGAGCAACGCCGCGTCGCCGCCGAGCTGGCCGCGCAGGCCCGCACCCAGGGCCAGGAGGTGGCGGCATGACCACCCCACGACGTTCTTCTCCTTCGCTGCGCTCCTCCGAAGAACGTCGCGGCGACCCCGGCATGAGCGTGAGCACCGCACCGCTGTCGGCCACCCTGCCCCTCCAGCGGAAGGGTCGCCCGAGCTGGTACTGGCCGGTCCTGCTGGTCGGTTCGCTGCTGGTGGTGGCCACCGTCCGGGTGATCACCGGGGCCAACGACATCATCTCCTCGGGCGCCCTGGGCGCCGCCCTGGGGCTGGCCGTGCCACTGGCGTTGGCCGGCCTGGGCGGCCTGTGGTCGGAGCGGGCCGGTGTGGTCAACATCGGCCTGGAAGGCATGATGATCCTGGGCACCTGGGGGGCCGGCTTCTTCGGCTTCCACTACGGCCCCTGGATTGGCATCCTGGGTGCGGCCGCGATGGGACTGCTGGGTGGCGCCGTCCATGCCCTGGCCACCGTGATCTTCGGGGTCGACCACATCGTCTCCGGTGTCGCCATCAACCTGCTCGGCGCCGGCGCCGGCGCCTACCTGGCGGTACGGACCTTCTCGGACCTGCCCGGCGGCGGGCCGACCCAGTCCCCGCCGCTGGAGCGGCTGCCCAACCTCAGCCTGCCCTGGGTGGGCGAGCCGCTGGCGGCGCTGGAGCGGACCGGCACCTGGCTGGTGGCCGATCTCGCCGGCATCCTGCACGCTGTGACCACCAACGTGAACTCGCTGACGCTGATCGCGGCCGGGCTGCTGGTGCTCACCTGGTGGGTGCTGTGGCGGACGCCGTTCGGGCTCCGGGTGCGTTCGGTGGGCGAGGCTCCGCATGCCGCCGAGACCCTCGGCGTCAACGTACTGCGGCTGAAGTTCACCGCGGTGCTGTTCTCCGGCGCGCTGGCCGGCATCGCCGGCGGTTTCCTGGTCCTGGTGGCGTCCAACATCTACCGGGACGGGCAGACCGGTGGACGCGGCTACATCGGCCTCGCGGCGATGATCTTCGGCAACTGGCGGCCCGGCGGGCTCGCGGCCGGCGCCATGCTGTTCGGCTACACCGACGCGATCCGGCTGCGCGGCGGCGGCGATGTGATCCGCGCCTTCCTGCTGCCGCTGGGGCTGCTGTTGCTGGCCTGGGGGATTTACCAGCTGGTGCGCCGCGGCAAGCGGATCGCCGGGCTGGTGCAGATCGTGGTGGCGGTGCTGGCCCTGGTCTGGTTCGCGCTCATCGATGCCGTGCCGAACGAGTTCACGGGCATGACGCCGTACCTGGCCACCCTGCTGGTGCTGGCCCTGGCCTCGCAACGGCTACGGATGCCGGCGGCGGACGGGGCGATCTATCGCAAGGGCGAGGCTTCGTGACCACCCCACGACGTTCTTCTCCTCCGCTGCGCTCCCCCGAACAACGCCGCGGGGACCCCGGAATGATCGACTGGGACGAGTTGCGCTCCCGCGCCCGCGACGTCTGCGAACGCGCCTACGCGCCCTACTCGAACTATCAGGTCGGCGTCGCCGGCCTGGCCGACGACGGCCGGATCGTGGTGGGCTGCAATGTCGAGAACGCCGGCTACGGGGTGAGTCTGTGCGCCGAGTGCGGCATGGTCAGCCAGCTGGTCGCCGGCGGAGGCGGGAAGCTGCTCGCGGTCGCCTGCGTGAACCGGCTCGGCGAGCCGATCCTCCCCTGCGGGCGCTGCCGCCAGCTGCTCTGGGAGCACGGTGGGGCGGGCCTGCAGGTGGACACGCCTGAGGGAATCCTGCCGATGGACGAGCTGCTGCCGCAGGCCTTCGGGCCGGACTCGCTGGATCACGTCCGGGAGAGTTGAGACGCCGGCAAATCCCGAGGCCGTGCGGCGCACGGGTCCGTTTCCTCGCTACGCTCGTCGAGACGGCGCGCGGGGACGCAGATCCACGCGCGTCGGTCGTTGACCGACAGCCCACCATCGCCATGAAAGGCCACCGATGATCGACCCCGAGGTGCTCCGCGCCATCCCCAAGGTCGCCCTGCACGACCATCTGGACGGTGGACTGCGCTCGTCCACCGTGCTGGAACTGGGTGGCGAGATCGGCCACGAACTTCCGGCCTCGGACGCGGACACACTGGCCGACTGGTTCTTCGAGGCAGCGGATTCCGGCTCCCTGGTGCGCTACCTGGAGACCTTCGATCACACCATCGCGGTGATGCAGACCCCTCCGCAGTTGAGGCGGGTGGCGCGGGAGTGGGTCGAGGATCAGGCCGCCGACGGCGTGGTCTACGCGGAGGCCCGCTGGGCCCCCGAGCAGCACCTGCGGGCCGGGCTGACGATGGCTCAGGCGGTCGAGGCGGTCCGGGACGGGCTGGCCGAGGGAATGGCGGTCTGCGCGGCCGCCGGGCGCCCGATCATCGCCCGCCAACTGCTGACTTCGATGCGGCATGCCGAGCCGACCCCGGCGGTGGCGGAACTGGCGGTGGCCTACCGCCATGATTCCGCGTACTCCTCGCTTGGCTCGTCGGCGCCTTCCCTGACTTCGGAAGAGCCCGAGCAGGCGTGGCTCTTCGCTCAGGCTGCGTCGGTGGCGGGCTTCGACATCGCCGGCGCCGAGGACGGCTTCCCACCCAGCCGGTTCGCCGCGGTCTTCGAGTACCTGCGCCGCCACAACCTGCAGTACACCATCCACGCCGGCGAGGCCTTCGGGCCGGCCTCCATCTGGGAGGCGGTGCAGCTGTGCGGGGCGTCCCGGATCGGTCACGGCGTCCGGCTGGTCGAGGACATCACCGGCGGCCCGGGGGAGTGGGTGTTGGGCGATCTGGCCAACTACGTGTTGGACCGGCGGATTCCGCTGGAGATCTGCCCCTCGTCCAATCTGCAGACCAACGCAGCCCGAGTGCCGAACTGGAACAATTCGGCCGAGGGCAAGGCGGGTCTCGATGGGCCAGGCCAGCCGGGCGCCCCGTCGATTGCCGAGCATCCCTTCGGGCTACTGGCGGAGCTCGGTTTCCGGGTGACGGTGAGCTGCGACAACCGGCTGATGAGCCGGACGACCCTGAGCCGTGAGTTCGGCCTGCTGGCGGCCGCCTTCGGCTACACCCTGACCGATCTGCGGCGGTTCACGCTGAATGCCGCCCGCAGCGCCTTCCACCCCTATCGCCAGCGGGAGGGGCTGATCCACGAGGTGATCCTGCCGGGCTTCGCCTCCCACGGCGTGCCGGCCGACGCTGACTGGTGAGTTCCGTCCGGGGCTCTCGCTGCCCGGCACCTTCTTGCCGCCCATCTGCTGCTCGTCAGCCCGCGCAAGCGGTGCTCTGGCGACGGGAACTCCCGCGCAGGTGGGAATGGCGCAGCGGGTCGGGACTGGCGGAGTGGATCGGGGTCTCGGCGTCGGCCGGTCCGGTTCGCCGAGGCGCCCGCGATCGTTCACTGACGTGTCAACTCCTGTTGCTCGGGTGGTGAGGCGGCCCGCTTAGCGTCGACTCATGACGCCCACCCGCCGACCCGACCGGGTCGCCGTCCTCGCCGACACCGACAGCCGGTGGAAGTGGGGAATGCTCACCGCCCGGCAGTTGCATCCCGCCGAGGGCGTCGACCCATACCTGCTGGACCGTGGTGCCCGGCCGAGCGCGCGTCAGCTCCAGGCGGCCGGCGTCGATCCGGCCGCGGTCGTCGCGGTCGGCATGCCGGAACTGACCGGCGCACTGCTCGCCACCCGGCCCGACGTCCTGGTGGTGGCCCTGGGCGGCGGCGGAGTGCTCGCCGCGATCAGTGCCCTGGCCGCCGGCTGGCCCAGCGATCTGCGGCGTCCGATCGTGGTGAGCGGATACTTCGGGGTGGTCTACGAAAAGGTGGTCGAGGGTCTGCTCGGCCGTGCCGGTTCCGACATCGTGCTCGCCAACAGCCCCTATGACGCGACCCGGTTCACCGAGGTCTACGGCGCTCTCGGACTGGCCCCGGAGGTCGTCGTCGAAACCGGACTGCCCTTCCTGCGTGCCCTCCCGGCGCCGGCCGGTCCGCGGCGATTCACGGTCACCTTCGCCTGTCAGCCGGGCGTCCCCACCACCTTCCGGGATCGCGACTACGTGGTGCGCCGGTTGATCCGGCATGCCGGGCTGCACCCGGATCGCCGCGTCCTCCTGAAGCTCCGCAGCGTGCCGGGGGAGCGGGTCACCCACGCCGAGCCGCACCCCTACCCGGCGATCCTGCGCCGTCACGATCCGCCTGCCAACCTGCAACTGGCACTCGGCGACATGGGCGAGACGCTGGCGGAGACGGACCTGTTGGTCACCGTCTCCTCGACGGCTGCTCTGGAGGCCATGCACGCCGGCGTGGGCACCGCCCTGCTGACCGACTTCGGGGTGCGGGAGGGCCTGGGCAACGCCTACTTCGTGGGCTCGGGCTGCCTGGCCTCCTTCGATGAGCTGGACGCCGGGAGGATCCCGCTCGCCGATCCGGAATGGACCCGGGCCCGCGGGGTGGCGGATGCCGGCCCGGACGCCTTCGTCGGCCGGGTCTCGGCATTGCTGGCCGGCGGGCTGGGACCGCTGCGCCCCTACTACACCGCCGAGCGCAGCCCCTCCTACCTGCCACGTCTGCTGGCGACCTACGGGCTCGGGCCGGACGGCCGCGCGCTCGGTTCGCCGGGCGGAGCCGGGCAGGTCCGGCAACTGGTCCGCGGCGCGATCCGGAGCACCGCCCGGACCATCTATCACTCCGGCGTCACCACCGTGGCGCCCGTCCTTCGGAAGCTGGGATCACTGTGAACCGCAAGCCCTCCTCCGACGCAGGCCCCGAGGTGGTCGCGGTGATCCCTGCCCGGGGCGGCTCCAAGGGGGTGCCGGGCAAGAACCTCGCCCAGGTCGGCGGGGTCCCCCTGGTGACCCGCACCGTCCGCGCCTGCCTGGCGGCGACCCGGCTCTCGGCCGTCGTGGTCTCCACCGACGACGAGGCGATCGCGGCGGTCGCCCGTCAGGCCGGCGCGGTGGTGGTCACCCGGCCGCTCGACCTGGCCGGCGACACCGCCAGCAGCGAGGAGGCGGTGATCCACGCCCTGGAGGTGCTCTACGGGAGCGCGGCCGGTCAGGTCGACGTGGTGGTCCTGGCCCAGTGCACCAGCCCGTTCACCACCTCGGAGGAGATCGATCAGGTGGTGCAGGCCGTGCTGGAGGGCGCCGACGCCGCCTTCACCGCGGCTCGCTTCCACGGCTTCCTGTGGCGCCCGGAGCCGGATGGCGCGGTCGCGGTCAATCACCACCACAAGCGCCGGGCTCGACGGCAGGAGCGACCGGTCGAGCTGCTGGAGACCGGAGCGGCCTACGCGATGCGAGGGCCTGAGTTCTGGGCCAAACGCCGGCGCTTCTTCGGTGAGATCCGGGCGGTGCCCACCGATCCCGAGCGGGTGCTGGAGATCGACGAGCCCGGCGATCTCGACCGGGCGCGCGCGCTCGCCCCGTTGCTGGACACCGCTGCGGTGCGCCCGCGACGCGGTGACGTGGACGCCGTGGTGCTCGACTTCGACGGCACCCAGACCGACGACCGGGTCTGGCTGGACGCCGACGGCGGCGAACAGGTGGCGGTGCACCGCGGCGACGGTATGGGCGTCGCCGCGCTGCGCCGGGCCGGGATCGAGGTGCTGATCCTGTCGACCGAAGCCCATCCGGTGGTCTCCGCGCGGGCCGCCAAGCTCGGCGTCGAGTGCCTGCAGGGCGTCGACCGCAAGGGCGAGGCGCTGGTCGCCTGGTGCGCCGGCAAGGGACTGGATCCACAACGGGTCCTCTATCTCGGCAACGACGTGAACGACCTGCCCTGCTTCGCCGAGGTGGGCTGGCCGATCGCCGTCGCCTCCGCGCATCCTCCGGTCCGGGCAGCGGCCCGGGCCGTCACCACCGTGCCGGGCGGGCACGGTGCCGTCCGCGAGATCGCCTCGTGGATCCTCGGAAAGGACCTGCCATGACCACAGAGCTCAACCCGCGGCTGCGCCGGCTCGGCGATCGCCTGGTCGGCCCGGGCCACCCCGTCTACCTGATCGGGGAGATCGGCATCAATCACAACGGAGAGCTGGCCAACGCGCTGAAGCTGATCGAGCTTGCCGCCGAGGCGGGCCTGGACGCCGTCAAGTTCCAGAAGAGGACCCCTCGGATCTGCACCCCGCGCGACCAGTGGGAGATCGAGCGCGACACCCCGTGGGGACGGATGACCTACATCGACTACCGGGAACGAGTGGAGTTCGGCGAGGCGGAGTACCGCGCCATCGACGGCCGCTGCCGCCAGGTCGGCATCGACTGGTTCGCCTCACCCTGGGATGTCGAGAGCGTGGACTTCCTCTCCCAGTTCGAGGTGCCTGCCCACAAGGTCGCCTCGGCCTGCCTGACCGACGACCTGCTGCTGCGGACGCTACGGGCCACCGGACGCACCGTCATCCTCTCCACCGGGATGTCGACCCCGGAACAGATCCGGCACGCCGTCGAGGTGCTGGGCAGCCGCAACACCGTGCTGCTGCACGCCACCAGCACCTATCCGGCACCCCCGGAGGAACTCAACCTGCGGATGATCGACACCCTGACGGCCGACTACCCCAACGTGCCGGTCGGCTACTCCGGCCATGAGACGGGACTGCAGACCACCGTCGCCGCCGTGGCCCGCGGGGCGGTGATGGTCGAGCGCCACATCACCCTCGACCGGGCGATGTGGGGCTCGGATCAGGCAGCCTCGGTGGAGCCCACCGGACTGGTCCGGCTGGTGCGCGACATCCGGGTGATCGAGCAGGCGCTCGGCGACGGCGTCAAGCAGGTCTATCCAGGCGAGCTGGCGGCGATGCGCAAGCTGCGGCGGGTGACCGGGCTCGTGGCCGACGCCGCCGGAGGAGCGGTCGCGTGACCGCTCTCGCCCTGGTCGAGAGCCCCGTGCAGTTGCTGCACGTCATCGAGTGGCGCCACGCCACCGCGTCGGCGGAGCGCACCACGGTCGCCGTCCTGGCCCCGGCGGACGAGACCAGTCGCGGGCAGTTGCGGTCGATGCTGGAGTACGCCGCGGAGGAGGGTGTCGAGGCGCTCTGGTGTGAGCCTCGGCGGACCCGGGCCCTGTTGCCGGCCGCCTTCGCCACGCTGCGCCGGCTGGCGGCAGCAGCCGACCGGTTGGTGATCGGGGATCCGTTCTCCGGGCTGATCCAGCTCCTGCTGCCGAGCACCCGGGCGGACGAGCTGGTGGTCGTCGACGACGGCACCGCGACGATCGAGTTCGTCCGCCGGCTGGCCGAACGGGTGCCGCTCACCCGTTGGGACGCCCCGGAGCACACCCTTGCCGCGCGGTTGCGGCGTCCGTTCGCGGCGGCCGCCGGCCGGCTGCTCACGCCGTCGCCGGGTCGGCCGGTCACCGTCTTCACCGTGATGCCGACGGACTGGGTACCCGGTCTGAGCGTCCGCCACAACCACTACGACTGGACCAGGCGGCGATTCGGCCGTCCGCAGGTGGTCGCCGGCACCGACATCGTCGGCACCTCCCTGGTGGAATCGGGGGTGGTGGAAGGCCCGGCCTACCTCGACGCCGTGACTTCGCTGGCCGACGACTCCCGTGGAGGCCGGTACTACGCCCACCGCCGTGAGGACGATGCCAAGCTGGCCGCGATCGCGCGGCGTACCGGGCTCACCGTGGTGCGTCCACAGGTGCCGTTGGAGATCGAACTGTGCCGCGGGCCGGTCGCCGAGCAGGTGGTGGGCTTCCCGTCCTCGGTGGGCTACACGCTGCCGGTCGTCCTTGCCTCGGTGCCCAGCCGGGTGCGGCTGGTGCCGATCGAGCCCTCCTGGCTCCGTCCGGGGGTGGGGACGCGGGCGCGCAGCTTCCTCACCACCCTCGTGGCGGGTCAGGCGGGGATCACCGCGGCACGAACGCCGGCAGCCCGCCGCTGAAGGTGATGTCGTAACCCAGGCCGTGGGCCACGATGTAGCCGAGGCCGAGCATGACCACCAGCACGACGAAGCCGAAGATCACCCAGCCGATCACTCGTCCCACCGGATGCGCCGGCGGCAGCGCGCCGTCATCGTGGATCTCGGCGTCGCCGCCGGTGCCCCACGCCATGGTCCGAATGCCGAAGGCGAACAGGGCGGGGAGGCCCGCGCCCAGCACGATGCCGATGATGAGGATTCGCCATGCCGCGTCCAGCGCGGCCCAGATCTGAGTCACTGGGTCACCCCCTGGGAGACCGGGGCGGCGTCATCCGCCTCTGCCGGAGCCGGTGTGAGGTCGTCCGCGGCGGCGTCCGGATCCCACTCGTCGTTGACGTTGTGGCGGCCGATCGGGTCGCGGCGGGAGTGCAGCCACATGCTCAGCCAGGCGACCACCATGAGGACGAAGACCACGATCGCGCCGGGAGTCCCGCCGATCAGGTTGCCGATCCACCACATCACGGCGCCCGCCAGCGCGGCGGCCGGCAGGGTGGTCAGCCAGGCCATGCCCATCCGTCCGGCAACTCCCCAGCGCACCTCGGCGCCCTTGCGTCCCAGGCCGGAGCCGAGGATCGAGCCGGTTGCGACGTGGGTGGTCGAGAGCGGGAAACCGAGCTGGCTGGAGGTCAGGATGACCGCGGCCGAGGAGCTCTCGGCGGCCATGCCCTGGGGGGAGGAGATCTCGATCAGCCCCTTGCCCATGGTGCGGATGATCCGCCAGCCGCCCAGGTAGGTGCCGGCGGCGATCGCGATCGCGCAGGTGAACTTCACCCAGAACGGAACCTGATGGGTATCTGTCCAGTGGCCGGTGGCGAGAAGTCCGAGGGTGATCACGCCCATCGTCTTCTGGGCGTCGTTGGTGCCGTGGGAGAGGGAGAGCAGGGAGGCCGTCCCGATCTGTCCCCAGCGGAACCCCGCCTCCTGGTATCGCCGGTTGACGCCTTCGGTGATCTTGAACACCAGCTTGGTGCCGACCATCGCCACGATGATCGCGATCGCCGGAGAGACCAACCCCGGCAGGATCACCTTGCCCACCACGCCGTCCAGCTTGTAGCCCTCGCCGATCCACTTCACGCCGCCGAAGCCGAGTCCGGCGATGGTCGCGCCGATCAGACCGCCGAACAGGGCGTGCGACGAGCTGGAGGGCAGGCCCCACAGCCAGGTGAGGATGTTCCACATGATGGCGCCGGCCAGGCCGGCCATCAGGATCAGCAGGAGAGCACCGCCCCCGTCACCCATGACCTCAGGGATCGGGGTGCCGTCCGGATTCTGGATCCGGATCACGGCGTTGGTGACGGTGATGGCGACCTCGACGGAGAGAAAGGCGCCGACGAGGTTGAGGACGGCGCAGAGGGTGACTGCAGCTTTCGGAGTAAGGGCCTTCGTCGCAATCGACGTAGCCATGGCGTTCGCGGTGTCGTGGAAACCGTTGGTGAAGTCGAACGCCAAAGCCGTTACGACAACGAGCGCCAGGAGTATGAACTCAGGGGACACAGCAGCCATCGTACGGGTGAACGCCGGGTTGCGGAAACCGGGATTTCCGCTAGCCGCGCTAGCGCGTAATCCCAAGCGGGAAACAGGTTGGTCGCCGATTCCGGGTAGCCGCGCTAGCGCGTTTTGCCCCGTCCCCGCCCGCCCCCACCCTCCGGACTCCTCCCTCCCGTGGGCACCCGTCCCACGTCACATCGAGCGCTTCCCTCCGCGTCGAGCGCTTGTGCCCGGGGTGTGGCGCTCGACGCGGAGAGAAGCGCTCGATGTTGTGACGGCGGGGAGGTGGCATCGCCGCGGTCGGACGGCGGCGTGCCTGCCGTTAGGATTCGGGCTATGGCAGCTTCCATCCTGACCGCCGTGGCCTGGCCCTACGCGAACGGCCCGCGGCATATCGGTCACGTCTCCGGCTTCGGCGTCCCCTCCGACGTGTTCTCCCGCTACATGCGGATGGCCGGCAACGATGTGCTGATGGTGTCGGGAACGGACGAGCACGGCACCGCGATCCAGGTGCAGGCCGAGAAGGAGGGCCTCACCCCGCAGCAGACCGCGGACAAGTACCACCGGGTGATCGCCGAGGACCTGCAGGGCCTGGGCTGCTGCTACGACCTGTACACCCGCACCACGACCCGCAACCACCGCGAGGTCGTCCAGGAGTTGTTCCGGACGCTGCACCGCAACGGCTACCTGATCGCCGAGCGGCAGATGGGTGCCATCTCCCCTTCGACCGGACGGACGCTGCCGGACCGCTACATCGAGGGCACCTGCCCGCTCTGCGGCTACGAGGGCGCCCGCGGTGACCAGTGCGACAACTGCGGACGCCAGCTCGATCCGATCGACCTGAAGAACCCGCGCTCCCGGATCAACGGTGAGGTGCCGGAGTTCGTCGAGACCGAGCACTTCTTCCTCGACCTGCCGTCCTTGGCCGGGGCACTGGGGGAGTGGCTGGCCACCCGCACCGACTGGCGTCCGAATGTGCTGCGGTTCAGCGAGAACCTGCTGAAGGAGCTGCGGCCGCGCGCCATCACCCGCGACCTCGACTGGGGCGTCCCGATTCCGCTGCCGGAGTGGGAGGACGCCCCGATGAAGCGGATCTACGTCTGGTTCGACGCGGTGATCGGCTACCTGTCGGCGTCCATCGAGTGGGCCCGGCGCTCGGGCGACCCGGATGCCTGGCGTGGCTGGTGGCAGAACGCCGAGGCGCGTTCGTACTACTTCATGGGCAAGGACAACATCACCTTCCATTCGGTGATCTGGCCCGGCATTCTGCTGGGCGTCAACGGTGAGGGCGACAAGGGCGGGACGCCGTCCGCCTTCGGGCCGCTGGATCTGCCCACCGAGATCGTGTCGTCGGAATTCCTCACCATGTCCGGATCGAAGCTGGCCTCGTCGCGTGGCCATGTGATCTATGTGCGGGATTTCCTGGCGGAGTTCGGACCGGATTCCCTGCGGTATTTCATTGCGGTGGCGGGTCCGGAGAACCAGGATGCCGACTTCACCTGGGAGGAGTTCGTCCGGCGGATCAACTACGAGTTGGCCAACGAATGGGGCAATCTGGTCAATCGTTCGCTCTCGATGGCGCACAAGAATGTCGGGTCGATCCCGGTCGCGGGTGAGTTGACCGATGCCGATCGGGAGTTGCTGGCTGCCTCGCGGGCGGCGTTCGACACCGTCGGCGACCTGTGGAGCCGCTGCAAGTTCAAGGCCGCCACCACCGAGGCGATGCGGATCGTCGGGCTCGCGAACAAGTACCTCTCCGAACAGGAGCCGTGGAAGCTGAAGGACGATCCGGCCCGGCGCGACACGGTGCTGCACGTGGCCCTGCAGGTGGTACAGGACTGCAACACGCTGCTGACACCACTGCTGCCGCATGCCGCCCAGAAGGTCTTCGAGGCACTCGGCGGGCAAGGTGTCTGGGCCGCCCAGCCCGACCTGATCGAGGTCACCGAGGAAGGGGGTTCGGCCTACCCGGTGCTGACCGGCGACTACACCGCCCAGCAGGCGCGTTGGGAATCGGTGCCGGTCGCCGTCGGCACACCCCTGGTTAAGCCGACTCCCATCTTCGCCAAACTGGACGACACCCTGGCCCAGACCGGCCCCGCCTGGGCTCCGATCGGCTGACACCCGCCGCGTCCGGCCGCCGTCCACAGGGCGCAAGCTGGAAATCTTCACGCGAGTGTGGAGACATGACGTCCACCGTGTGATGCGTCCGCAACAGAGTGGACGTCAGTTCGCGACTGCGGCGAGGTGACTGTACGCCTTGCCGGGGGAGGGGAGGGAGAAGGGCCGGGTGCGCGCGCAGGGTGGGGCGGCGGATACCGATCAGGACCGGCTGATCGCGGCGAGAGCGCGGCGCATGGAGAGGGGCCTGAATCCGGCGGCGAGGGCGCGGCGCTTGAGGGCGGGCTGGGCGCGCCAGAGGGCCCAGCCGCGGCGGAGCAGCACCCGCGGGGCTTTGCGGTGGCCGGCCAGGTCGCGGCGGAGTCGCAGCGCGAACACCAGCCAGCCGGGGCGATCGAGGTAGATCGCGGTCGCCGGCATCCCGGCGGCACGCAGGTGGGCCAGCAGTTCGATGGCGAAGACACCCTCGGCGACGATGCAGTCGCAGTTGCCCAGGGTCACCGTGTGGCGGCCGATCGTCCGGCTTTCGGAGATCGAGTACTCCGGAACCTCCACCTCGCCGGCGGAGAGCAGGGTGCGCAGGGCGGCCACCGCCGCCTCCGCATCCCAGGACGCGGCATCGTCCCAGTCGATGATGCCGTAGTCGGTCAGCACGTGTCCGGGGTGGTCGGCGTCGAAGTAGAAGTCGTCCAGCCGGAAGGCCAGGCACCCGGACGCGTGCGCCAGCCGGGACTTGCCGCTACCGGACGGGCCGGCAACCAGGATCAAGGCACGAGAGCTCGCTCTCGATCGGGCTGAGGACGCAGGTTCGCCGAGCATGGCGAGACAGGGGAGGAGTCGCGGAGGCGCGATCACAACCGTTCCAGCAGGCCGGCCAACAGGGCGCGCAGGCGCGGCTCGGCGGCCTTGCCGGCGGCGATCACCTCGTGATGATCGAGTGGCTCGGGGGAGATGCCGGCGCCGAGGTTGGTCACCAGCGAGATGCCCAGCACCTCAAGGCCCGCCTCGCGTGCGGCGATGGTCTCCAGGGTGGTCGACATGCCCACCAGGTCGCCGCCGAGGATGCCGGCCATCCTCACCTCGGCCGGGGTCTCGTACTGGGGTCCGCGGAACTGGACGTAGACGCCCTCGTCGAGCGTGGGATCGACCTCGCGGGCCAGTCGGCGCAGCCGGACGGAGTAGGCCTCGGTCAGGTCGATGAAGGTGGCGCCCTCGAGCGGCGTCGCACCGGTCAGATTGAGGTGATCGCGGATCAGCACAGGGGTGCCAGGCGCCCAGGCGGGGTTCAGCCCGCCGCAACCGTTGGTCAGCACGATGGTCTTCGCGCCCGCGGCGGCTGCCGTCCGGACGCCGTGCACCACCGGGCCGACGCCGCGCCCCTCGTAGAAGTGGGTGCGTCCGGTGAACAGCGCAGCGAGCTTGCCGGACGGGGTGCGCAGCAGGCGCAATTCACCGCCGTGGCCCGCCACCACCGGGGCGGCGAAGCCGGGCAGGTCGGCCAGGGGAATCGAGCCCAGCGGCTCGCCCAGCCCCGCCGCGGCGCTGGACCAGCCCGAGCCGAGCACCAGCGCGAGGTCGATCCGATCGATGTCGAAGGCTGCCCGCAGCGCGTCCGCCGCGGCTGTTGCGTCCAGGTGATCAGTCACGCGGTGACTCTATCGAGCAGCCGGGATGACAGCCAGACGCGGTGGGTGTGGCGACCTGATCCGGCGGGCGGGTTCGAGAAGGCCGACCGGAGGCGGGGCCGGGCGGCGCGGTGTCAGGCCGGGGTGCTCGACGGGCTCGGGCTGGGCTGCGTGGGCTCCTCGGATGGCTGGTCGCTCGTCGGATCCACCGCGGGTTCGCCGAGCAGATCATCGACCGCGACCTCGTCCGCGGCAGCTTCCTCCTCGTCCTCCTCCTCGTCGGGCAGGACGCGGAACAGCTCGCGCACCGGGCGGCGGGGCAGATGCGCGACCACCAGCACCATCGCCGCCAGCACGCCGAACCAGATCAGCGCCAGGCCGGGATGCACCAGGCCGCGTGGACCGAGATAGGCGATCCCCACCAGCACCAGCCCGACGGCTGCCAGCCCGACGGCGATCCACCACATCACCCGGCCGCGGCTGCCGAGCGGCCGGATCCGACGGCTCAGGTGCCACAACCCCACGCCGACAGCGGCCTGCAGCGGCAGAGCGGCAAGCTCGAGCAGCGCAATCTGCACCGGGGTGTCTTCCGGCCAGCCGAGGACGATCATCGAGATCGACGCGACCACGCCGCAGATCACCAGTGCGATGACGAGCCAGGGGCGGGACACCCGTTCACCCTAACCCGAGCGGCGCCAGGGGGCTGCATGCGCCCACGGCGGGTTGCGGTCGTACTCACCGTCGCGACGGCTACCGGTTGCCGGTGCGGAGTGCGCCGGGGAGAATGCCAGCGTGACGAATGTGGTGATCGTGGGTGGCGGGCCGGGTGGCTATGAGGCGGCGCTGGTCGCCCGGCAACTGGGCGGCGAGGTCACGCTGATCGAGCGCCGCGGGCTCGGCGGATCGGCGGTGCTCACCGACGTCGTGCCCAGCAAGACGCTGATCGCCGCATCGGAGGCGATGGCCGAGATCCGCCGCGCCGAGGACGTCGGGCTCCACCTGCGCGCCGGCGGGGATCATCTAGCGGACGCGGTCGCCGTCGACCTGGGACGGGTGAACCGCCGGATCCGCGTTCTGGCGCAGGCCCAATCGGGCGATATCCGCGACCGGCTGCTGGCCGAGGGCGTCCGGTTGATCGAGGGCTCCGGACGGCTGGACGGCACCCGCCAGGTGATCGCGTCCACCGCCGGCGGCGAGGAGGAGCTTCCCGCTGACATCATCCTGGTCGCCACCGGCGCCAGCCCGCGCGAGCTGCCCTCTGCCCTGCCCGACGGCGAGCGGATCTTCACCTGGACCCAGCTCTACGACCTGGAGCAGCTGCCCGACCACCTGATCGTGGTCGGCTCGGGCGTGACCGGCGCGGAGTTCGCCAGCGCCTACCGGGCGCTGGGCGCCGAGGTGACGCTGGTGTCCTCCCGTCCCCAGGTGCTGCCCGGCCAGGACGCGGACGCGGCCACCGTGATCCAGGCGGTCTTCGAGAACAGCGGCATGACCGTGCTCAACAACGCCCGGGCGACCGGCGCGGTCCGTCGTGGGGACGAGGTCGCGGTCAGCCTGGCCGATGGCACCGAACTGGTCGGCTCGCACTGCCTGATGGCGGTGGGCGCCCTCCCGAACACCAGCGGCATCGGCCTGGCCGAAGCGGGGGTCGAACTCACCGCGAACGGTCACCTCAAGGTCGACCGGGTCTCCCGGACCTCCGCCCGCGGGGTCTACGCCGCCGGCGACTGCACCGGCGTGTTCGCGCTGGCCTCGGTGGCCGCCATGCAGGGCCGGATCGCGATGTGGCATGCGCTGGGCGATTCGGTCACCCCGCTCGACCTGAGGACCGTCGCCTCGAACGTGTTCACCGCTCCCGAGATCGCGACCGTCGGGGTGGGCGAGGACGATGCCCGCGAACTACGGGCACGCGTCGTCCGGCTTCCGCTGGGCTCGAACGCACGGGCGAAGATGCGGGCGGTCACCGACGGCTTCGTGAAGATCATCTGCCTGCCGACCACCGGCATAGTGATCGGCGGGGTGGTGGTCGCTCCGTCCGCCAGCGAGCTGATCCACCCGCTGTCGATCGCCGTCCGCAACAAGCTGACCGTCGATCAGCTCACCGCCTCGTTCACCATCTACCCCTCGCTGAGCGGCTCACTCGCCGAGGCCGCGCGCCGGCTGCACAGCCACGCCACCGACCGGCAGATCACCTACTGACCGTCCGCCGGGTGATCCCGACCCGGCAGGCGGCCGAATCACCGATGCCGGCCTCCGCCACGGCCGGACGACACGGGGTGGGTGTTGATGGGACGGAGCGGGCCGGGAACGATCCGGGAGGCTCAGCGCGCGACCGAGGCCGGATCCGCCAGCAGCGGACGGAAGGCGAGTCGGGCCGCTCCCAGCATCAGCAGGTTGGCGCCCACCTCGGTGGCGGTGATCCGGACGCCGTCGAAGGACGGGGTGAGTGCGGCGGAGGCCACCGCCGCGTGCAGCCGCTCCGGATCGTAGGCGAGCAGGGCGGCGAGGAAGCCGCCGAGTGCGATCACCTGCGGGTTCAGCAGGTTGATCACGGCCGCCAGCGCCGTGCCCAGATGGCCCAGCTGCCGCTCGACGATCGCGCGCACCGTGGGGGAACGATCGGCCAGCAGCGCCCGCTCGAAGGTCACGGGATCGACCCGGTCGAGCCCCAGCGCCGCCAGCAACTCGGCGCGGGTGACCTCGGCCTCCAGGGTGCCGGCGATGCCCGCCGAATCCACCGTCGCCGAACTCGACACCCGGACGTGGCCCAGCTCGCCTCCGTAGCCCGAGGCGCCGGCGAGCAGCTCGCCATCGGCCACCAGACCGCCGCCGATACCGCTGGCACCGCCGTTGAGGTAGACGAAGTGCCGCTTGCCCCGTCCCGCGCCGAAGTCGCGCTCCGCCAGGGCGCCGAGCCCTGCGTCGTTCGCGACCGACACCGGCATCCCGGTGGCCTGCGCGAGCGGTTCGCCGAAGGGCTGCTCGTGCCAATCCAGATGCGGGGCGTTCATCACCACGCCGTCCTGGCTGCGCACCTGTCCGGGCACGGCCACGCCGATGCCCGCCATCAGGTGCTCATCCAGTTCCAGCCGCATCCCGCCGATCACGGCGGCGATGATGCTCACCGCCTCGGTGGCGGAGGGGATCCGGTCGTACTCGTGGCGGATGATCCGCTTGCAGGTACCGTCCAGGCCGACCAGGCCGATGGTGAGCGCGTCGATCTCGGGATTCACCGCGATGGCCGCGACCTCGGGACGGATCTCGACCACCGGGCTGGGACGTCCGACCTGGCCGCCGGCATCCGGCTCCCGCTCGTTGACCAGGTTCAGCTCGACCAGGTCGGCGACCAGGCTGGCGATGGTGGAGCGGTTGCGTCCGGTGGCCCGGCTGAGCGCGGCCCGCGAGCAGGGGCCGCCCTGATAGAGCAGCTGCAGCACCTGGGAGAGATTGGCGCGCCGGACGCTCTCGGTGGTGCCGCCGGTGCTGGTGGTGACCATCGAATCTCCTGGTGAGCGGCCGGTGGCCGCCTTGGATCGTCCGTTTTGTGAACACGCGCAACATAACTTACTCCCGTCTCTCCGTGGCGATGGGTCAAGGTCGGTGATTGGGCTGTGTCCTGTCATGGAGTGCCCGTCGAGCTGTGGGCGGAGTCCCCGAGATCGATGAATCGGCCACGGCCTGGGCCCGGGAGGCCGGACGGGCCGGCGAGCGGACCGGGGCGGCGAGGCGAGTGGAGCGCGGACGCTGGAGGCGTCCCAGAAGCCGGGGTGGAAGAGGTGGACAGGCGCCACCACGGGAGATATGTTGGGAGTGGCAACATTCCTTCATCGTCGATTGGATCTCCCGTGACCCTCACACCCACACCTGCGGACAAATTCACCTTCGGCCTGTGGACGGTCGGCTATGCCGGCAACGATCCCTTCGGTCCTGCGACCCGCGCCCCACTCGACGTCGTCCATGTCGTGGAGAAGCTGGCCGAACTCGGCGCCTACGGCCTCACCTTCCACGACGACGACCTGTTCGCCTTCGGCTCTACCGAGGACGAGCGCCGCCACCAGATCGATCGGCTGAAGGGCGCCCTGGCGGCGACCGGAATGAAGGTGCCGATGATCACCACCAACCTGTTCAGCCACCCGGTCTTCAAGGACGGCGGCTTCACCTCCAATGACCGCGCCGTACGCCGGTTCGCGATGCGCAAGGTGCTGCGCAACCTCGACCTGGCCGCCGAGTTGGGCGCCACCACCTTCGTGATGTGGGGTGGGCGCGAGGGCGCCGAGTACGACGCCGCCAAGGACATCCGGGCCGCGCTGGAGCGCTACCGCGAGGCCGTGAACGTGCTGGCCGGCTACGTGCTCGACAAGGGCTACGACATCAGGTTCGCGATCGAGCCGAAGCCGAACGAACCCCGCGGCGACATCCTGCTGCCGACCGTCGGCCACGCCATCGCCTTCATCGAGACCCTGGAGCACCCCGAGATGGTCGGCCTCAACCCCGAGGTGGGCCACGAGCAGATGGCCGGCCTCAACTTCGCCGCCGGGATCGCGCAGGCGCTGTACAACGGAAAGCTGTTCCACATCGACCTCAACGGCCAGCGCGGCATCAAGTACGACCAGGATCTGGTCTTCGGCCACGGAGACCTGCACAACGCCTTCGCGCTGGTCGACCTGCTGGAGAACGGCGGCCCGAACGGCGGGCCGACCTACACCGGCCCCAGGCACTTCGACTACAAGCCCTCGCGCACCGAGGACGAGGATGGCGTGTGGGTGTCGGCCGCGGCCAACATGAAGATGTACCTGCTGCTGAAGGAGCGGGCGGCCGCCTTCCGGGCCGATCCCGAGGTGCAGGAAGCGCTGGTCGCCTCCAGGGTGCCCGAACTGTCGGTGCCCACGGTCGGTGAGGGCGGCTACGCCGAGCTGCTGGCCGATCCCTCGGCCTACGAGGAGTTCGACGCCGAGGCCTACTTCGACGGCAAGGGCTTCGGCTTCGTCAAGCTGCAGCAGCTGGCGACCGAGCACCTGCTCGGCGCCCGCTGAGAGGAGTGGGGATGGCCCGGGTGGTCGGGGTCGACTCATCGACCCAGAGCTGCAAGGTAGTGGTGCGGGACGCGGGGACCGGCGCCCTGCTGGCGACCGGCCGGGCCTCTCATCCCGACGGGACGTCGGTCGATCCGGCCCACTGGTGGACGGCGCTGCAGACGGCGCTGGCCGAGGCCGGGGGGCTGGACGGGGTCGGCGCGGTGTCGATCGGCGGTCAGCAGCACGGCATGGTGGTGCTGGACGCCGACGGCCGGGTGATCCGGGACGCTCTGCTGTGGAACGACACCCGCTCCGCGCAGGCGGCCCGGGATCTGATCGATGAGGTCGGCGCGGACGAGATCGTGGCGCGGACCGGCTCGCTTCCGGTGGCCTCCTTCACCGCCACCAAGCTGCGCTGGTTGCGGGACGCCGAGCCGGAGAATGCCGCCCGGGTGGCCGCGGTGGCCCTCCCGCACGACTGGCTGACCTGGCGGCTGCGCGGCTACGGACCGTCCGGCGAATCCGCCCTGGGGCCTGACCTCGCCGAACTGGTCACCGACCGCTCGGACGCTTCCGGCACGAGCTACTGGTCGCCGTCGGCCGACGACTACGACCGCGAACTGCTCGCCTTGGCACTGGGCCACGACGTGATCGTGCCGCGGGTGCTCGGACCGGCCGAGTCGGTTCCCGGACCCGGCTTCCTGGTGGGCCCCGGGGCGGGCGACAATGCCGCCTCCGGGCTGGGGCTGGACGCCCGTCCGGGCGATGTGGTGGTGTCGATCGGCACCTCGGGAACGGTCTTCGCCGCCACCCACACCCCGACTGCCGACCCGTCGGGAACCGTGGCCGGCTTCGCCGATGCCACCGGCGGCTTCCTGCCGCTGGTCTGTACGCTCAACGCCGCCCGGGTGATCGGCTCGATTGCGAGCGTGCTCGGGGTCGACTTCGACGAACTCGGACGCCTCGCGCTGGCCGCGGACCCGGGTGCCGGCGGCATCGTCCTCGTCCCCTACTTCGAGGGCGAGCGGACGCCCAACCTGCCGGACGCCAGCGCCTCGCTGGTAGGGCTCACCCTGGGCAACACCACGAGGGAGAATCTGGCGCGGGCCGCGATCGAGGGCATGCTCTGCGGCCTGGCCGCCGGGCTGGATGCGATCCAGGACCTGGGCGTCGAAGCCCGCCGGGTGCTGCTCACCGGCGGCGCCGCCGCCAACCCGGCCGTCCAGGCGATCGCTGCGCAGGTGTTCGATGTGCCGGTGGTCGTTCCCGAACCGGGGGAGTACGTCGCCAACGGCGCCGCCCGCCAGGCCGCCTGGGTGCTGACCGGCAGTCGGCCCACCTGGCCGGTGGAACTGCTCGCCGCCCCCGAGCCCGACCCCCGTCCGATCATCCGCGAGCAGTACCGGACCGCCGCCGGCCGCTACCTCTGACCCGGCCCATCATCGGCGGTCGAGCGTGTCGAGACCATGGATGGCCGGGTTTCGACAAGCGCAACCAGCGTTGAGGCGGGGTCGCCGACGGCCAGGACCCCAGGAACCGTCCCCGTGTCCCACCTTCCTGCGGGCGAGGTCAGGGGTGCTGATTGAAGCGGGCCTGCATCCTGGATCCGGTGGCGTCGATGTCGCGGATCCGATCGCGTTCCGCTTCGGCACGCAGCTGCTCCTCGCTGCGGGACGGGCCGCGTAGGAAGCCGATCAAGCGAGACCACGGGGATGGGTGCTCAGACATGTGAACCTCCTTTGGCCGAGTATCGCACGATCCTTCGGCCGCCGGTCAGCCGTCGGTGATCTCGCAGAGGATCTGGCCGCTGGTGACCGGGTCGCCGGGGGCGGCCTGCAGGTTGGCGATGATGCCGGAGCGGTGAGCGGTGATCGGCTGCTCCATCTTCATCGCCTCCAGCACGATCACCAGGTCACCCTCGCTGACCTGATCGCCTTCCATCACGGACACCTTCACGATCGTGCCCTGCATCGGGGCGGCCAGCTCGTTGGTGGCCGGGGCCTTGGCGCGGGCGCCGCCGGAACTGCGCTTCACCGGACGCCTTGGGGCGGTGGTTCGGGTGGCCGGAGCGGCCAGCGAGGCCGGCACCCGGATCTCGATCCGGCGGCCGTTCACCTCCACCACGTAGCTGGTCTTCTCTTCGGCCTCGGATTCGCCCAGGGCCCCGGTGTAGGGCGGGATGGGCGTGGCGAACTCGGTCTCGATCCAGCGGGTGTGGATGCCGAAAACACCGTCCTCCGCGAGGAAGGCGGGCTCCCGCAACACCGCGGCATGGAAGGGCAGCACCGACGGCATGCCTTCCAGCACGGTCTCGGCGAGTGCCCGGCGGGCGCGTTCGGTGGCCTGGGCGCGGGTTGCACCGGTGACGATGATCTTGGCGACCAGTGAGTCGAAAGCGCCGGGCACTGCCATCCCGGCGATGTAGCCGGTGTCCACCCGGACGCCGGGACCGGTCGGCGGCTGCCAGGCGGTCAGCGTGCCGGGAGCGGGCAGGAAGCTGCGGCCGGCATCCTCGGCATTGATCCGGAACTCGATCGAATGGCCTCTCACCACAGGGTCGTCGTAGCCCAGCTCCTCGCCGTCGGCGATCCGGAACATCTCGCGCACCAGATCGATGCCGGTCACCTCCTCGGAGACCGGATGCTCGACCTGCAGCCGGGTGTTCACCTCGAGGAAGGACAGCGTCCCGTCGAGCCCCACCAGGAACTCGCAGGTTCCCGCGCCGACGTAGCCGGCCTCCCGCAGGATCGCCTTGCTGGCCGCGTACAGCCGCTCGACCTGCTCCTCGCTCAGGAAGGGAGCCGGGGCCTCCTCGACCAGCTTCTGGTGACGGCGCTGCAGTGAGCAGTCGCGGGTCGACACCACGACGACGTTGCCGTGAGAGTCGGCCAGGCACTGGGTCTCGACGTGCCGGGGACGATCCAGGTAGCGCTCGACGAAGCACTCGCCGCGTCCGAAGGCGGTCACCGCCTCGCGGGTGGCCGATTCGAACATCTCCGGCACCTCGGCGAGCGTGCGCGCGATCTTCAGGCCGCGTCCGCCGCCACCGAAGGCGGCCTTGATCGCGATCGGCAGGCCGTGCTCGGCGGCGAAGGCGACCACCTCGTCCGCCGACGCCACCGGATCGGCGGTTCCGGGCACCAGGGGGGCGCCGACCCGCTGTGCGATGTGGCGGGCCTGCACCTTGTCGCCGAGCGCCTCGATGGCCGCCGGCGGCGGCCCGATCCAGGCCAATCCGGCGTCGATCACCGCCTGTGCGAAGCCCGCGTTCTCGGCGAGGAAGCCGTAGCCGGGGTGGACGGCGTCCGCACCGCTGCGTTCGGCGATCGCCAGCAGCTTGGCGACATCGAGGTAGGTCTCCGACGGCGTGAGCCCGTTCAGCGCGAAGGCCTCCTCGGCCAGCCGGACGAACAACGCGTCCGCGTCCGGGTCGGCATACACCGCGACGCTGCCCAGCCCGGCGTCCCTGGCCGCCCGGATCACCCGTACTGCGATCTCGCCCCGATTGGCCACCAGCACCTTGGTGATCGACATCGACGTCCTTCCTGAGTGCCCTTGGGCAGTCTAGAGCCAGCGGTGCGGCGCGGGCGCCGGCTGGTGCGCGATCTCCAGATGCGCGCGCCGGGAGAGGCGGATCACTGCAGCCCTATGCTCATCTCTCTTGTGAGATGTGCGCGCTCACATCTTGGAACGATGTAACTCATATTTGAGATGTGCGCGTTAACATTGTTGCAATACTGTGATATTTCCCGGGTATGAGACGGTGGCGAAGGGGCTACAGTCAGTGGTGCAGTGAGCCGCCGGCGGGTGCCGGAGGGCCTGTCGCAGGGCCCAGTCGGCTTGGAACTCTCAGGGACGAGAAGGAGTGCACACAATGCGACGATTCGGACTAGCTATCGCGGGTCTTGCCGCTGCGCTGGCGCTGACCGCCTGTGGCGGTGGCGGCGCCGGTGGCGGTGGAGCCGCCCCCCAGCCGACCGCGAGCGGCGAGCAGACCCAGGCCCCGGCCGGCGACGTTCTGGTCGGCGTGGCCATGCCGACCCAGACCTCCGAGCGCTGGATCGCCGACGGCAACGCCGTCAAGGCCGGTCTCGAGGAGGCGGGCTACAAGGTGGACCTGCAGTTCGCCAACGACGACATCCCGACCCAGACCCAGCAGATCGACGCGATGATCACCGGCGGCGCCGACCTGCTGATCATCGCCGCGATCGACGGCACGGCGCTCACCAGCCAGCTCGAGGCCGCCGCGGCCAAGGGCATCAAGGTGATCTCCTACGACCGGCTGATCCGCGACAGCGCGAACGTCGACTTCTACACCACCTTCGACAACTACGCCGTGGGCGTGGCCCAGGCCACCGCTCTGCTGTACGGCATGGGCGTCACCGATCGCGATGGCAAGGCGACCGGTTCCGCGGAGAAGGGCCAGAACATCGAGCTGTTCGCTGGCTCGCTGGACGATAACAACGCGCACTTCTTCTGGCAGGGCGCCATCGACACCCTGCAGCCCTTCCTCGATGACGGCACCCTGGTCGTGAAGTCCGGCCAGACCTCGATCGAGCAGGCCGCGACGCTGCGCTGGCTGCAGGAGACCGCCCAGAAGCGCATGGAGGACATCCTGACCTCCACCTACGGCGGCACCGGTGAGGGCCTGAAGGGCGTGCTCTCCCCGTACGACGGCATCTCCCGCGGCATCATCACGGCGCTGCAGGGCGTGGGCCTCGGCCCGACAATCGCCCAGGGCCTGCCGATCGTCTCCGGCCAGGACGCCGAGATCGCCTCGGTCAAGCTGATCAAGGACGACGTCCAGCACTCCACGATCTTCAAGGACACCCGGAAGCTGGCTGCCCAGGCAGTGATCGCCGCGCAGGCCTTCCTCTCCGGTGGCACTCCTGAGGCGAACAACACCGAGACCTACGACAACGGTGTGAAGGTCGTTCCTTCCTACCTGCTCGAGGTCGACACGGTCTACGCCGACAACATCCAGGAACTGCTGATCGATTCCGGTTACTGGAGCGCCGAAGAAGTCGAGTCCGGCGTCGCCAAGTAGCGAACCGGCTGAATCCGGGGTGGGCCTGGCCAGTTGGCCGGTCCCACCCCGGACACCTGCTCGGTAGTGATCGGAGGGAGGGACATGAACGAAATCCTTCAGATGCGATCGATCAGCAAGACGTTTCCGGGCGTCAAGGCGCTCCAGGATGTGTCGCTGACGGTCGAGCGTGGCGAGATCCATGCGATCTGCGGGGAGAACGGGGCCGGGAAGTCGACCCTGATGAAAGTGCTGAGCGGGGTGCATCCGCACGGCACCTACGAGGGTGAGATCTTCTTCGACGGGGAGGAGGTCCAGTTCTCGTCGATCAACGATTCCGAGGCCAAGGGAATCGTGATCATCCACCAGGAACTGGCGCTGGTGCCGTATCTCTCGGTGGCGGAGAACATCTTCCTGGGCAACGAGGTGCGCGGCCTGGGCGGGCTGATCGACTGGAACAGGGCCAACCACGAGGCGGCCGCGCTGATGGAGCGGGTGGGGCTGCACGAGAACCCGAC
>JASGEM010000037.1:0-2966 GCA_049841235.1 Propionicimonas sp.
CCGGCGGCGATGGGCGCCGCCCAGCTGGCGGGAGCCGCCCAGATCGGCGCGGCCACGCCGCGGCAGGCTCCCACCCCACCGCGCGACACCGCGCAGCAGGACTTCGCCCGCCAGGCACCCGCCATCCTGGCCGACGTGCTGGCCCGGCTGGGCGAATCGCAGCAGCGGATGCTCGACCTGAACCGCACCGACCCGCTCACCCCGGGCGCCATCCCGGGGCTACCGGGTTCCGCGCTGCCCACACCGACCCTCTCCGGCGTGCCACCCACGCCGTCGGCATCCACTCCCGCGACGACCGCTCGCCAGGCGCCTGCCGAACCGGAGATCGCGGCCGAACCGGAACCTGAGCAACCCAAGAAGTCGGTCGAGGAGTGGCTGGCCGAACTCGACGAGCTGATCGGGCTGGCGTCGGTGAAGACCGAGATCCATCGCCAGACCGCGATCCTGCGGGTGGACGCACTGCGCGCCAAGGCCGGCCTGAAGTCGCCCACGATCACCCGCCACCTGGTGTTCACCGGCAACCCCGGCACCGGCAAGACCACGGTGGCACGGATGGTGGCCGGCATCTACGCCGCCATCGGACTGCTGAGCAAGGGCCAGCTGATCGAGGTCGACCGGTCGGAACTGGTCGCCGGCTACCTCGGTCAGACCGCGATCAAGACCGCCGAGGTGGTCGAGAGCGCCACCGGCGGCGTGCTGTTCATCGATGAGGCCTATTCGCTCAACGGCGATCAGTACGGCGAGGAGGCGATCAACACGCTGGTGAAGGAGATGGAGGACAAGCGCGACGACCTGGTGGTGATCGTGGCCGGCTACACCGGCCCGATGATCGAGTTCATCTCGAACAACCCCGGGCTGGCCAGCCGTTTCCGCACCACCATCGAGTTCGCCGACTACACCGACGACGAGCTGGAGAAGATCTTCACCCAGCTCGCCACCAGGGCCGACTACGACCTGGGTGAGGGCTGCACCGACGAGTTCCGCCGCCAGCTCTCCCGGCAGGTGCGCGACGAGACCTTCGGCAACGGACGCTGGGCGCGCAATCTGTTCGAGGCCGCCATCGGACGACACGCCTGGCGGCTGCGCGAGACCGACGAGCCCACCCTCGAGGAGCTGCGCTCGCTCGCGCCCGAGGATCTCATCCCGGATCCCGCGCCCCCTGTGGAGTGGGAGCCGATCGGTGATCCGCAGGCCGACACCGAGGAGTCGCCGGAGTGACCACCCCCACCCAGCCGCAGACCGCGCCTTCGCCCACCGGAGTCAAGCCGGATGCGACGCTGACCCCGGCCGGACGCGCCTCCCAGGCGCTCACCGGGCGCGGCAGCGGCGCTACCCCGCGCCGGCTACGGCTGGCGCGGCTGGTGCACGTCCTGCTGGCGCTGGTGCTCGGTCTGGGCGCGGTGGCGACGGCGGTGGAGCTCAACGAGCGGGAGGCGACCGCCGCCGTCCACGCCGCCCAGCACGAACGGGCGACCGAGATCGAGGCGAGCCTGCAGTACGCGCAGGACAACGCCGCCGAGACCCCTGCTGACGACGCCGCGCTGCCAGAGAAGACCCGGAACGCGCTGGACACCGCCACCACGGCACTGGTCGAGATGGCGGACGCGGGCACCGACGACACCGCCCAACTCGCCGGCATCGCACACTTGATCTCGCGCTACGCCGAGGCGCTGGCCGCCGGCCAGCCGACCGCCGCCACACAGCTCCTCGAGGACGAGTTGCTGCCCGCCGTCCGCCAATTGCAGACCGACCACAGCGCCGTCGCCGGCACCGTGGTGGCCTGGTGGATGTGGCTGGTGCCGGTGGGCGCGTGGCTGGCTGTGGCGACCGTGGTGGGGATCGCCTGGTACACCGCACGGATCAGTCGCCGGGTGATCAATCCCGGATTGCTGATCGCCGCGATCGCCACCGTCATGCTGGCTGTGCGCAGTGGGACCGTCCTGGCCGGGCACATCGCGGACGCTCCCACCGACGCCGGCTTCCTGGTGCTGGCAGTGGCGACAACCCTGGTCAGCGCCGTGTCCGGTGCCTGGGGACTCCACCAGCGGCTGAAGGAGTATCGATGAGTCACCCCACGGAGTTCTTCTCCTCCGCTGCGCTCCCCCGAACAACGCCGCGAGGACCCCGCATGAACACCCCACGACCTTCTTCTCCTCCGCTGCGCTCCCCCGAACAACGCCGCGAGGACCCCGCATGAGCGCCACTGTCTCTCCTACCGCACCGGGCCAACTCGGCGTCGCTGCCCGTCCTGCCGAGATGCTGGAGTATCTCGGCAGGCTGGACGCCTGGCTCGGCCAGCGCCGCGCTGAACTGGACGCCCTGGACGCCCAGATCCAGTCGACCGGCCGGCAGGCCGAACTCACCGGTGACGTCACCCTGGCGATGGCGTTGTGGCAGGCAGTGAAGACCCGGCAGGATCTGATCCTGCGCACCTGGGATTCCGGCCGGGTCGGCCAGGTCGAGCTGGATCGGCTCTCCGGCCTGATCTGGGGGCGGCTGGACACCCAGGCCTCGACCGTGGATCAGTTGCGCTCGATGGCGGTCTCGCTGCCCGAGGCCGGACGGCTGTGTGACGCGCTGGTCGCCCAGCTGCGCACCCGGCTCAACACCGATCCGAATGCCGAGCAGCAGTTGATCCGGCTGCGTAACCTGCGCGCCCAATTCGAGCGGATCCGCGACCAGGTCGGGCTGGAACCGCCCGCGCAGCAGCCGCCAGCCCGGGCCAGGCTCGCCTCCTTCGTACAGCGCGCCGAGGAGCTTTCCGGCAAGCGCGAACGCGGCGGGGACATCGGCGGACTGCTCGGTCCGCTGGAGATCGAGGCCGCCCGCTACGAGCGCGACCTGATCGTGAACGCCGCCCAGCGCCGCGAGGCCCGCGACCTGGTCACCCGGGCCCGGGAGACCCACGGCGCCCTGGCCGCCCGCGAGCAGGCCGTCCGGCAGGTCGCAGCCCAGGCCGCCGCCAC
>JASGEM010000038.1:0-14937 GCA_049841235.1 Propionicimonas sp.
ATGCTGTTCCGAGCGAGGAGGTGCCCGGCGGGATGAGCTGGGGTTAACGAGAACTGGTGGCCGGATGGGAGATCTGGCGCCAGGTCCAGGTGCCGCAGACCGCCCGTCCGGGCGCGCCGCAGACCCGACGACGAGGTGAGGCGAGCTTGCTCGGTTCACCGAGGAGGAAGGGCGACACGAGCGCCAGCCGGGACATGACTGTCCAGCAGGCTCCTAGATGCCGGCGTAGGAGTGCAGGCCGTTCAGCAGCAGGTTCACGCCGACGAAATTCCACCAGAAGCTGATCAGCCCGATGATCGCCAGCACGGCGGCACGGGTGCCCTTCCAGCCGGCGGTGGCGCGGGCGTGCAGGTAGGCGGCGTAGACGATCCAGGTGACCAGCGACCAGGTCTCCTTCGGATCCCAGCCCCAGAACCGGCCCCAGGCGTACTGCGCCCAGATCGCGCCGGCGGCGACCGCGAAGGTCCACAGCGGGAAGGCGAAGGCGTGCATCCGATAGCTCACCCGGTCGAGGGTGGCGGTCTGGGGCAGGCGGGCCAGGTAGCCCGTCACGGTGCCCTTGCGTTCGGCGCGCTGTTTGACCAGGAAGAGGATCGAGGCGATGCCGCCGATGTTGAAGATCGCTCCGGCCAGCGCCGCCGCGACGATGTGGATGATGAACCAGACCGAGTGCAGGGCCGGCATCAGCGGCGCCACATCCACGTAGAACACCGTCACCGCCAGCCCCACGCCGACGGAGGCGAGCAGGGTGAGGGGTAGTCCGAAGCCCTTCCAGCCGAAGAAGAACGCCCCGACCAGATAGACCACGATCGCCATCGCCAGCGATGAGGTGAGGAACTCGTACATGTTGCCCCACGGCGCACGATTGGCCGCGACGCCGCGCAGCACCACCGCGGCGACGTGGGCGACGGCCGCGACCAGGGTGACCGACAGTCCCAGGCGTCCCCAGCGTTCCTCGCGGTGCCGTTGTTCCTCCGACGGCTCCTCGACCCCACGCATCGAAGCCCACTCCAGCGAGTGGAGGACCAGGGCGACCAGGTAGAGCACCATCGCCGAGACCATGGCGAGGTTGGAGTACTCGGCGATCACTCAGACTCCTCCTCTGCGTTGGTGGCCCGAGCTGATCCTTCGGCCCCTCGACGAGCTCGGGGCGAACCAAGCTCAGGGATCGTTCGGCTCGGGGCCGGGTCGTCGGCCAGCGTACCTTCCGGCTGCCCCGTTGCCGGGTCCGGCTCAGCGGGCGTCCTGCTCTCCGGTGGGGCCACGCCACAGGCGGCGGCGAGAGCGGCGACCGCTTCGGGCAGCCCGGCGCGTCCGTCCACCCGATCCAGGCCCGCCACCTCGGCCGACGTACCGGTCACCCGGACGAACAACCGCCGGGGACGGACGGTGAGCGAGACCGACAGCCCGGCGATCGCGATCAGCACGTTGGCCAGCACGAACCAGCCGCCGGGTGTGGTGGAGATCTGCAGTTTCGTCCAGCGCCGCAGGTCGTCGAAGCTGATCGAGCCGCGGCCGTCCGGCAGGTCGTAGCTGGTGCCCGGCTCCAGGCCGGCGCGCACCGGCTGGCCGTCCGGCCGCATCAGCTGTTCCAGGCCGGTCTGGTCGAGCACGTAGACGTTCTCGGGAGCGCCGCTCTCCACTTTCGGCGGACCCGCCCAGGCGTTGATCAGCAGCTGTGGGTTCCAGGCGTCGGGGAAAACCGAGCGCATGCCTTCGGAGTCGATCTGGGCGGTGGGCAGGAAGATCCCTTCGAAGGCCAGCCGTTCGGGGCGGGCGTCGGGTGCCTTGATGACGCCGTTGGAGGTGAAGTTGCCGTCGGACGGCAGGAAGACCACCGGGCCGGAGAAGGCGATGTCGCCGTTGCCGTCCCTGACGGTCACCACCGGTGCGTAGCCGTGCCCCAGCAGATGGACGTCGGTCCCGTCGATGGCCAGCGGCGCATTGACCTCCAGCAACTGCTGGTGAGGTGTCTCGCCGGGCCGGCTGACCGTCACGGTGGCCCGGAAGGCGCGCGCCGCGCCCCGCTGGGTCGGCCCGATCTCGAACTCGGCCTCGAAGGCGTCCAGCGCGATAGTGAAGGCGGGCAGGCGTTCGGGACGGAAGCCGATGCCGGCCGAGAACTCGTCGTACTGGGTGAGGGTGTTGGAGAAGGCCTTACCCTCCACCACGATCGCGGTGCCGCGGTAGCCGAAGAAGGTGCCCCAGGCCAGCCCGACCAGGACGGCGATCAAGCTGAGGTGGAAGACCAGGTTCCCGGCCTCGCGCAGATAGCCCTTCTCGGCCGAAATCCCGGTGGGTTCGCGCCGGATCCGGTAGCCGGCCTGCCGCAGGTGCGCCTCGGCGGCGTCCAGCACCTCGTCCGCGGAGGTCTCGACCGGACCGATCGCATGGTCGGGGAAGCGGGAGAACCGGCGCGGCAGGGCGCCCGGCTCGGCGCGCAGCGCATCGTAGTAGGCGCGGCACCGCGGCAGGATGCAGCCGATCAGCGAGATGAACAGCAGCAGGTAGACCGCCGCGAACCAGGGCGAGCCGAAGACGTCGAAGAGACCGAGCCGCTCCAGCCAGGGGCCCTGTTCGGGGTTGTCCAGCAGGTACTGGGCCACGCCGAACGGGTTGGTGGGGCGCTGCGGCAACAGCGATCCGGGGATCGCGGCCAGGCCGAGCAGCAGGAGCAGCAACAGCGCGGTGCGCATCGAGGTGAGCGTGGCCCAGGCCCAGCGCAGCGTCCCCGAGCGCATCCCCCGCGCCCGGTTCATCCGTTCGCGGCCGTCCGCGGTGGGCTCGCCGTCCGCGTCCGGCACCGCCATCTCGGACGGTTCCGGGCCGACCGTTTCGCTCTCCTCGCCGAGAGCCAGCCTTGAGTGCCGAGAGCCTGCCTTCTGCGCTGGCTCTCGATCGCCAAGGCTGGCGCTCGATCGGTGATCTGGTCGTTCGAGATCGTCGCTCATCAGATCACGACCTCGAAGGCACTGATCCACCCCTGCATGAAGGACATCACGACGTCCCACCAGCCGGTGACCAGCAGGATGCCGACCACGATCATGACGAACCCGCCGGTGCGCTGGACGGCGAGATGGTGGCGCTTCACCCAGCCGATCGCGCGGCCCATCCGGGTGAAGGCGAGGCCGGCGATCACGAAGGGCAGGCCCAGCCCGAGGGCGTAGACGAAGGCGAGCAGCCCACCGCGCAGCGCTGTGGCCTCGTTCAGGGCGAGGTTGAGGACGACGGAGAGCGCCGGCCCGATGCAGGGGGTCCAACCCAGGCCGAAGACGATCCCGAGCAGCGGCGCGGCCGCCACCCCGACCTTGGGGAGCACGTTCAGCCGCATGGTGCCGCGTCCGATCGGGAGCCAGCCGGCGAAGAGCAGGCCGAGCGCGATGGTGAGCAGGCCGACGACGACCGTGATCGGACGCCGCCAGGTGAGCAGCAGACCCCCCAGCGAGCCGATCAGGGCCCCGGTGGCGACGAACACCAGCGCGAAGCCGGCCACGAAGAGCAGGGTTCCGGCCAGCACCCGGCCGCGCGAGGCGCGGCCCTCGGCGATCTCGCCGGCGGCCATGCCGGTGGCGTAGGAGAGGTAGCCGGGCAGCAGCGGCAGGACGCAGGGGGAGAAGAACGACACCAGTCCGGCCAGTGCCGCGACCGGGATGGCGAGCGCCATCGAGCCACCCACCGCATCCTTGGCCCAGTCGGCCAACTCCAGGGGGATCATCAGCCCCCCGCCGCCAGATCGTCGATCAGGCCGAGCATGGTGGCCTCGGTGGTGACGCCGATCACCCGGGCCGCGATCCGCCCCTGCGGATCGACCAGCAGCGTGCTCGGGATGGCGCTGGGCGGCAGTTGCCCGGCGAACTCGAGCAGCAGGCTGCCGTCCGGATCGAAGATGCTGGGGAAGGTGACGCCGTTGGACCGGACGAAGGCCTGGGGCGCGGCGCGATCCATGTCGCGGGTGTTGAGGCCGATCAGCACCGCACGATCGGCGGTCTGCTCGGCGATCGACTGCAGGACGGGCGCCTCCGCGCGGCAGGGCCCGCACCAGGAGCCCCACACGTTGTAGACGATGACCTTGTCCTCAACGGATTCACTGCTCCACTGGGTGCCGTCCAGGGTCTCGCCCTCGATCAGGGGGGCAGGCTGGCGCTCGTCCACCGCGATGACCGTGATGGAACCGTCGCCGGTCACGAAGCCGTCGGTGCCGGTGGTGGGCGCGCTGCAGCCGGCGAGCGCCAGCACCGCCAGCGCCGCGCCGAGCCTCCGCAGCCGGGCCTTAGCCTGGATCCACCGATTTCCACCTGCTACGCGACCCCATCCAGGAGCGCTGGCTATTCCTCGCTCGCTCGTCAAGACCCTCAATCGGCTCGGCCTGGCAGCAAGCTGCCCGGCACTCGCCTCAATCGGGTCTGCGCCGACCCCGCTCGAAACACGACCCGGTCTGTCTTGGCGGGACCGTCTTGCCATCACACCCGTCTGTTCCTCGCTTCGCTCGTCAAGACCCTCAATCGGCTCGGCCTGGCAGCAAGCTGCCGGCGCTCGCCTCAATCGGGTCCGGTGCCGCTCGCGACGGCGGCCATCGGCGGATCCAGGCTTCATCACGCCCCCGGACGGTACTTCCGGGAGGTCCGCACCGGAATCAGGTCGGCGGCCGGCTCGTGGTACTCGACCCCGGCCAGTTCTCCGTCGCGGAAGGCGAAGCTGGTGACGCTGGCCAGCCGGGCCTGGCGGCGACGCGGATCGTGCACCAGCAGGCGGTTCTCGGCCGAGAGCCGAGCCATCCAGATCGGCAGTTCGTGGGCGACGATGACGGCCTCTGCGCCGGGGGCGTGGCTCGCGGCGTCGCTGATCGCGGCCTGCATCCGGCGGACGATCGAGGCGTAGGACTCCCCCCAGCTGGGACGCAACGGGTTGCGCATCGCCCACCAGGCCTGGGGCTTCAGGAACACCTTCTCGCGGGTGAAGGAACTGCCCTCGAAGTAGTTGGCCGCCTCGATCACCCGTTCGTCGAGGTTCACCTCGAGATCGGGATGCCTGGCGGCGATCGGGGCCATGGTCTCCTGCGCCCGCTGCAGCGGCGAGCTCACCAGCCAGGCGAGGTTCGCGCCCTCGAAGTACTCCCCCACCCGCTCGGCCATCTGCTTGCCGAGGTCGGAGAGCCCGTAGCCGGGCAGCCGTCCGTAGAGGATGGCGTCGGGATTGTGCACCTGCCCGTGACGGACGACGTGGACAACGCTGGCGACCATGCGACTCCTCGGCTAGGTGACATTGATTATCGTCGGTCGGGCTCCGCAAGACCACTGGAGTTGACGGACCGTGATCTCGACAGACTCGACCGGCGGAGCTTGGGTTCGGCGTCTCCCAAAGGCTGAGTTCCAACAATACGTGGGTCGCTACCGATCTCCGTGTGGAATCCAGCGCCGGGTGGGAGGCAGTCCCTCACCTCGACCGGCCTGTGGCTTTCTCGCGGAACGCCACGCGACAGCGGGGTCGCACAGGGCCGGTATCCGGCCGGGTGACGCACGACACAGGACGAGCTTCGACCAGCCCCGCTCAGGTGAGCGCGGCGCGCAGGGTGGCAGGATCGACGAACCAGCGGGCATGCTCTATGCCGTCCACGAAGGTGACGGGGACGTGATCGGTATAGGCGGAGCGGAGGCCGGGGTCACTGTCGACATCGACGCTGCGCCAGGGTATGCAAAGGTCGGCGCACACCTCGGAGACGACCGAGGCGGCCTCGACGCAAAGGTGGCAGCCGTCTCGAACCAGCAGGAGCACCCGCTCGTTCGAAGGCACTGCCGGTGGACTACCGGCCGGCGCGGCGACGCTGGATGCGCGTCTTCTTCAGCAGCTTGCGGTGCTTCTTCTTCGCCATCCTCTTGCGGCGCTTCTTGATGACCGAACCCACGTGTAGACCTCTCAGGTGCCGGCAACACCGGCGAAGTTGGACGGAGCGAGCCTCAGTGACCCGCCGACGCCGGTTTCCCGGCCCAAGCACAGAATCCTACTAACTCCCCAGGCTGAGGTGAAATCCGACGACGAGAGTGAGAAGGAACCTCGTTCATTCTCACCGAGGAGGAGAGGTAGCCTCGCGCGGCGAGGCGTCAATCGGAGAAGGAGGGACGGCCCGCGCTCGCGCGTGATCGGACCGACGACGAACGATGTCTTCACCTTGGTGAAGACCCGATCCGAGAGTGAGGAGTTCGTCCGTTCTCACCGAGGAGGAAGCACCGCCGACTCGATCCGACGACTCCGCCTCTCAGCCGGCGTTGTAGAACGACCCGCGCAGGTAGGCGTCCACCGCCTGCTCGGGGACGCGGAAATTCCGGCCGAAGCGGACGGCTTCCAGGTCGCCGGAGTGGATCATCCGGTAGACCGACATCTTCGACACCCGCAGCATCGCGGCCACTTCGCTGACCTTCAGGAACTTGACGGACCCCAATGGAACAACCGAGTCGCTCATCGTTTCCTCTCCGGTAGCCGGCGGCTCTCCCGCTCGCCACCCGCCACCTTAGCCCCACTGAAACCGCCCGCGCGAGCGAACCAGCAATGTCGTCAAGACGACACGCCGATGTCTTGCCGGTGATGAGCAGGCAGGTCGTTGGGGCGACGGCCGGTCTCCCGGAGCCTCCTGGGCGAGGAGATTCCGGCCTTGGCCGGGGCGACATCGGTGGCGTACTCGGTTCAGGCCGTGGCGGCCGCGTCCGGTTCGTTCTCGACCTCGGCGTGGGTGGTCACCCAGAACCGTCCGGCGACCACCAGTCCGAACACCAGCAGAACGGAGGTCAGCACGAAGGGCCAGGTCCGGTCCATGCTCGACAACCAGCCCGAGAGCCAGCCGAAGGGTGCGGTGACCAGCATCACGCAGGTGCGCTGGATCGCCATCACGCGGGAGCGCTCGTGACGATCCACGTGCAAGGCGACCAGGGACTCGGCCAGCATGAAGAGGATCCCGGCACCGAAGGCGTCCAGCAGCAGGCAGACGCCGAGCAGGGCGTAGGTCGCGGCCGCCGCTCCGCCGTCCGGCTCCGGAATCCCGACCAGCAGGAGTTGCCCGGCAAGGTAAACCCCGAACCCGATCAGGGTGGGCGCCTTCAGGTGCCGGGCGTGGGTGAGCCGCGGGATGATCGTGAAGAAGAAGACCACCGACAGGATCGACCGGATCATCGGGAAGAACGGCAGCAGCGCGTCGGGCACCCCCAGCCGCTGGTTGATCACCACCTGCCAGAAGGTGCCGTTGACCAGCGCGACCGCCCCGACGATCGCGGCGATGGCGAGCGAGAAGATCGTCCCCTTCGAACCGATGATCAGCCCGAGCACCCCCCGGTACTCCGACAGCGAGCGCCAGATGCTGATCCCGCGGGTCTGCTCCATCCGGACCCGGCCGGTGGCGGTCTCGGTGGAGTACCGGTACAGCAGCCAGATCTTGATCGACATGATCACGAAGGCGTTGAGATAGAGGATCCGGACCGCGGGCTCCAGCCCGAGCCGAGAGACCAGTAGGGCCGCGATCGGCGCGAACAGGGCCGAGAACTCGGCAGCCACCTTGATCAGGGAGTACACCTTGGGGATCTCGGCACGGTCGACGTCCTCGACCAGTAGGCAGTCCCAGGAGTTCTGGGTGACCTGCCACGCGCCGTTGACCACCGACGCGACCAGGAACCACCAGAAGTTCTGCGCGAAGGCCCAGATCAGGCAGGGGATCGCCCAGGCGACGATGTCGAAGACTGCCGTGGTGGCGCGGCGTCCGAGCTTGTCGGTGATCACTCCGCTGAGCAGGCCGAACACCACCTGCGACAGCATCGAGATGGTGGCAAGCAGGCCGATCTGGGTGTCGTGGACGCCCAGCGCCAGCATGAACACCGACGCGTACGGCAGCACCAGCATCATCGACAGCCCCCACAGCGGCTCGGTGTAGACGCTGGCGCGACCATTGCCGCGCAGGCTGATCAGACTGACCAGAAGGGGGTTACGGACACGAGCCACCGCACCAGTCAACACCCTCACCCCCACCCGCCCAAACCGACCCCTCCCCCGTCCCGCCCCACGCCCGCCCCCACCCATCGAGCGCTTCCCTTCGCGTCGAGCGCCACACCCCAGGCGCAAGCGCTCGGCGGCAAGGGAAGCGCTCGGTGGCATGGGACGGCTCTCGCATCTCGGGGCCGCAGTGAGCGGGCGGTTGCGCGGAGGGCCTCGGCACGACACGGTTAGGGCATGCGGATCGACCTGAACGCCGACCTCGGGGAGTCCTTCGGCGCCTGGCGGATGGGGGACGACGCCGCCCTGCTCGAGATCGTGACCAGCGCCAACGTCGCCTGCGGATTCCATGCCGGCGATCCTCGGACGATGTTGGCGACGGTCGCGCGCGCCGCCGAGGGCGGAGTGGTGATCGGGGCCCACGTCAGCTACCGCGACCTGGCCGGCTTCGGGCGCCGGTTCATCGACGTCGGCCCCGACGACCTGCGCGCCGATGTGGTGTACCAGCTGGGTGCCCTCGCGGGCGCGTGCCTGGTGACGGGGACGACGATCGGCTACGTCAAGCCACACGGCGCGCTGTACCACGCGATCGTCCACCACGAGGCTCAGGCCCGGGCCGTGGTCGCGGCGATCCACGACTTCGACCCCTCCCTGGTACTGCTCGGTCTGCCCGGAAGGGCGCTTGAGCTGGCGGCCGAGGCCGGGCTGGAGACCGCGATCGAGGCCTTCGCCGACCGGGTCTACCGCCCGGACGGAAGCCTCGTCCCACGGGGCGAGCCGGGCGCGGTGCTCACCGACCCCGATCAGATCGCCGACCGGGTGGCCCAGCTGGTGACCACCGGCCAGCTCCCCACCACCGGCGGGCTGTGGGCGGTGCAGGCGGACTCCATCTGCGTGCACGGTGACACCCCCGGCGCGGTGGCGATCGCCCGCCGGGTGCGGGAATGCCTGGAGGCGGCCGGCGTCGAGCTTGCCGGATTCGCCGGCTGATGCCCGGTCTGCTTCCCTGCGGCCTGGACGCGGTGCTGCTCGAGCCTGCCGACCCGGCGCAACTGGCAGGCCTCACCGACTCCCTCACCAACGGGACCGTGGCCGGGGTGATCGAGGTCGTCCCCGCCGCTCGCACCGTGCTGGTGCGGTTCGGTTCTCCGGCAGCCCTGGCAGCGGGACGGGCGATGCTCGCCGCTCTGCTGGCGACCACCCCCGCCACAGCCCCCGCACCCAACCCCGGCAAGCTGGTTGAGGTCGAGGTGACCTACGACGGCCCCGACCTTGCCGAGGTCGCTCAGCTGACCGGGCTGGGGGTCGACGATGTGATCGCCGCCCACACCGCCAGGCCGTGGCGGGTGGCCTTCGGCGGCTTCGCGCCCGGCTTCGCCTACCTGGCCGGCGGCGACCCGCGGCTCCAGGTGCCTCGGCGGACTGAGCCGCGTGCGTCCGTCCCGGCCGGCTCGGTCGGGTTGGCGGGCGAGTTCTCGGGCATCTACCCGCGCAGTTCCCCCGGTGGCTGGCAGCTGATCGGACGCACCCCCGCCGCGCTGTGGGACGCCACCCGCAAGCCGCCCGCCCTGCTCTCCCCCGGCCGCTGGGTGCGGTTCGTGGCAGCGAATCCGGTTCGTTCATGACCGTGCTGGAGGTGCTTCGCCCCGGCCCGCTCGCGCTGTTGCAGGATGCCGGACGGCCAGGGCTGGCCGCGCTGGGGATCACCGCGTCGGGGGCCTTCGACCGGGTGGCCTTCCGTGCCGGGGCGGCGCTGGTGGGCAACGACCCGGCGGGCGGCGATGCGGCGATCGAGATCACCCTGGGTGGTCTCGTGGTGCGCGCCACCGGAGGTGCGATCCAGGTGGCCCTGACGGGGGCCCCGGTGCCGGCCACGGTCGGCGGGCTGGACGCGCCGTTCGGCCGGGCCTTCGCGCTGGCCGACGGTGACGAACTGGCGCTCGGAATGCCGCCGCGTGGCGTCCGGAGCTATCTCTCGGTACGGGGCGGGCTGCTCGCCGAGCCCGAGTTCGGCTCCCGCTCGCGAGACCTGCTGGCTCAGCTCGGCCCCGCTCCCCTGAAAGCCGGGGACGTGGTGCCGGTCGGCCCGGCACCGGCCTGGCACCCGGGCGCCGACGGGACGCTGGAGCCTGAGTTCCCCACCGTCCTCGACGTACTGCCCGGACCGCGCCTGCCCTGGCTGGCCGCTCCGGCCGCGCTGGCTCGCGCCTGGGGGGTCTCACCGCAGTCCGACCGGGTGGGCGTCCGGCTGCTCGGCGAGCCGCTGGCCTGGGCGACCGAACGGCTCGGCACCGAGCTGCCCAGCGAGCCGGTGGTGCGTGGCGGCATCCAGGTGCCGCCCGGCGGGCTGCCCGTCCTGTTCGGCCCTGACCATCCGACCACCGGCGGCTACCCGGTGGTTGGGGTGATCGCGGATTCCGACCGGCTCGCCCAGCTCCGCCCGGGAGACTCGATCATGCTGCGCTGGCTGCGTTGAGGAGACCCCTGCCGGCGCGCTGCGATCGTCGAGCCGGTCAACCACGAGCAGCGCTCTCCCAGCGTCAGCCGGTGACCTTCAGAACACCGGACGCCGGGCGCAGGCCGTCCACGCTGGTGGCACCGTCCACCTCGAGCGTCCAGGTGTACTCACCGGGAGCGACCAGGTCACCAGCGGCGTCCCTCCCGTCCCAGCCGACATCCCGGATCGATCCGCCCGGCGCGGCGGCGATCGGAAGGCTGGCCACCGATGCCCCTTCCGCGTCAGCGATCGTCAGCGTGCCCGCCCCGGTTGGGGCGGTCAGGTCGAACCGCGGGGTCCAGCCGTGATCGCCGTCCGCCTGGAGAGTCGATGCCCCCAGCGCTCCGAGCAGCCGCGGGACGGGGGCGGGCAGCCCTTCAATGGTGGCCACCTCCGCACTGTGCAGGCCGGACCAGGCCAGGGTCCGCACCCCGTCCGAGCTGACCTCTCCTCCGTCCTCGGTGACCGGCACCTCCTCGCCGGTGGCCAGTATCCGGAGCCTGATCCGGGTGGAGGCGGCATCGCCCAGCAACACCCAGCCGTCACCGAGGCCGAGGATCAGCGAGTCCTCCGGCAGTTCGACGGATTCCCCGGTCCGGTAGTTGAACAGCACGCTGGGGTAGCCGCTGAACGCCTCGTAGCTGGCGACGACCCACTCGCCCCACATCCACCAGTCGGTGTCGCGGTACGTCCGCTCGCCGATGCCGGGCAGTTCGAGCGGGATCGGTTCGGCGTCCGGACGGGCCAGGTCGCGTAGGGCGAAGCCGCGCCCGGGCGCCGGCTCACGCTGGCTCGCCTCGATCACCAGGCTGCCGAAGATCGCCGTGACCAGTCCGGTGTCGTAGCCGTGCCCATCGACCCGGACGACCTGCTGATCGAGCTTCCGGAACTCGTCGGACAGCCGGGCGTAGGGGCCGCTGAGCGCCCGCACCCCGGCCGTCGTCGAGGCCGGGCTGACGGTTCCGGTCTCGTCGAGCCCATCGTAGAAGGCGATGCCGTGGTCGCCGTCCTCCTCGTAGCGATCCCACTGCAATGCGGTGCGATCGCCGCTGACCAGCACCGCTGACGGCCGGCGATCGGTGAACAGGAACTCCTCACCCAACACCCCGCCCCGCAGCGACCGGAGCCAGACCCGCCACCGCGTCGCTCCCTCCGCCGTGCCGCGGAGTTGCTGATAGATCACCCGGTCCGCGGAAGGCCTCAGCCAGTACGCGGTCGCCGGGACGGCCGGAGCCGCGAAGAGCGGCGACGCCCTGCCGTCGTCCGCCAGCGCCATCGCCTGATCGGGCAGGCCTGCGTTGGACTTCACCAGCGCCATCGGCATCGCCGAATCGCGGAACGGCAGCCACTCCCAGACCGTCGGCTGATCCTGTGGCCAGGTCGACACCGGCGTCACCCGACCACCCCGGACGAACCAGGATCGGACCAGTTCGCCGTCGTCGCGGAAGACCGTGACCTGATCCGCACCGTCAGAGGTGGTGAGCCGTCCGGTGTGCCGCGAGGGCCGGTAGTCGCCGGCGGCGAGGGTCACGCACGCGGCGGCGTCAGGAGTGGCCACCTCGGCCCGGCAGACCTGCAACCGGACGGCGGTACCCACCAGATAGTGGATCCGGTCGGCGCTCACGTCCACCGCCAGCAGGCCGGGTATCCGGCGCGCGCTGGGGATGCCGTTCTCACCGAGCGCCCCGATCACCAGTTGCCGGACGCCGTCGTCCGAGGTCAGGCCCACGGCATGTTCCCCGTTCCGGGTCAGGCCCGACCAGCCGACCCGCCCCGGCTCCACCTCGGCGGGCAGCCGTGGCTCGACCGGGACGGCCTGCTCTCCGGAGACGTCGAAGATGCGGGAGTCGTTGAGCAGCACCAGCCTGCCTATGTAGTCGACCGGGGTGACCGCGATGTCCCAGTCGCCATCGTCGGGCCGTTCCGGGTCGAGGTCGTAGTCGAAGGTGGTCACCACCCCGGTCTGGGGATCCCAGCGCTGGAAGCCGCTGTAGGAGTAGTCCGGTTCCGGCTCCTGGCGAACCCCGAAGAAGGTGCCGTCGTAGCCGAGGAAGCTGCCGTAGTCCTCGTTGCGCGTCCCCGCGCCGTACAGACCGAGCTCGGCCGGGGCGTCCTGCCAGGTCCGTCCGTTGTCGGGGGTGTAGCGGCCCGGGCCATCCGACCCGGCGTCCGGCGCGACCAGGAAGCGGGTGCCGGTGCCGGCGACCAGTTCCAGGCTTCCCGCAACATGAACGTCCGGGATGGCCGCCAGCCGGGTCACCCTCACCCCCGATGGGGACGCGGTGGGCGTGGCGGACGGGAGTGGCTCGTTGACGGAGCAGCCGGCGAACAACGCCAGCGCCACCACTGCGACGCCGAGCTGTGCCTGCCTGGACTGCCGGTTCATGGATACCTCGCCTGGGTTTGCGGGTGAATCGAATCTAGTACCTCTTCCCATGCCCGCGCCGGAGTTGCCGGGATCGGCGCCCGAACCAGGTACCTGCCCGCCGAGCCGACCACCGGCCAGGAGGCGATCCGCGCGGCGTTCTCCGGGCCCAGATCGTCCGGCCGCACCGTCACCAGCACGGCGCTGGAACCGGATCCCAGGTAGTCGGTGAGGAAACGGTTGAACCGGCGGGCGTCGTCCTCGGGGGCAACGCCCGCACGCTGGGCGGCGAACTTGTAGCCGAGCGGGTCGACCACCACGGGACAGTCGCGAGCCAGGTTCCGGCGCAGCATGTCGCTCAGGACGAGAGCGGCCGGACGGTCGGTGGTGACGCAGCCGGGACGGGGCTGCAACACCGCGGCGAGTTCGCGCCCCGGGAACCGCTGGCCGACCGATTGGCTGAGCAGCAGGATCTGCGCCGCCACGAGGCCGGCTGCCAGGGAGGCCAGCACGAGCCGGAGGCCGGGACGCGGCAGCCGTGACAGGAGCACCGCCACCGCGTTGCCGAAGACCAGACACAGCGGCCCGGCGACCAGCGCCGGGTAGTGCGGATACCAGGTCGGAGCGGCCAGCAGGACGGCGCCGCCACCGAGCACGAGCCACCCCTGAAGCCGGCCCTCCGGGTCGCTGAAGGCGATCCGGAGAGAGACGATCACCAGCGCGAGGGCAACGACGAGCAGCGCCAGCACCGCGGGTTGCGGTACGGGGCCGAGTCCGACGATGTCGACCAGCCGGTTGACGACCGAGTCCTGGCTGCGAGTCCGGCCGAGCTGGTCGATGACCGACCACTGCACGAACCGGGGCAGCACGGTCGCGAAGGGCAGCAGCAACTGGCCCGCGGCCAGGGCCGCTCCGGCCGCTGCCAGCACGGCCCGGCGCGGTCCGTGGTGCCACCACAGCCAGGCGACCAGCACCAGTACGCCGACGACACCCCACAGCTTGACCATCGCCGCCGCCCCGAACAAGGCGCCGGCCAGCAGCGGAGGCAGGCTCCTGCGGGGACCGTGCCAGCGCTGCACGACGAGAATGCCGGCGAGCACAAGGAACCCGGCGACGGCTTCCAGGCGGACATCCCGCTCGGTGTAGAAGGCCGGGAACCAGGCCGCGTACAGCCCCGCCCCGATCGCGGCGGCCGCCAGGCCGCGGGGGCGGAGCAGAAGGTAGATCAGCACCGCGCTGCCCGCGCCGGTCGCCATGATGGCGACGCGCGCGGCGGCCATCCCGACCGGATCGCCGGCCACCGCGCCCAGCCCGGCGAAGGGCAACAGCGCCACCAGCATGCCCGGCGGGTGCAGCAGCAGGAAGTCGCGATAGGGCAGCCGGCCGGACCACAGGCTCACCGCCGCGCTGTAGTAGACGAAGGGGTCATAGGTGTCCCGGCCGAACAGGCCACCTCCCCGCAGCACCGGCACCAGCCGGCCCAGGAAGGCGAGCAGGCCGACCGCCAGCGGAACCGCGATCCGGCCTCGCCGGCGCTCCGGTTCGTCGTCGCGCGGTCCGCGCGCCGCCTCCGGTCGGGTCGAGGGGGCACTCACCCTCAACCCACGCGCCAGGCGCCCGTGGCGTGGCACGACGGAACCGCTCACCGTGCCCGAGTTCGGCGAGCCGGGACGCACCTGTCCGCGGTCCCCGGCGGAGTACGGCCGTGAGCCGTCCGCCGCGACGTCTGCCCGTCAGACCGGCCAGCTCGTGGCCGCTTCGTTCTCAGCGCACCCGGCCGTTGCTGGCGGAGATGGCTGCGGGGTCGATCGGCGTGATCGAGAGACCACCGACCGACAGCCCCCAGCAGTTGAAGGGCGCCATCCGTCGGCAGACGCCGGTGTCACCCACCCAGTCGTGCGGATCAGTGCCGGGTTCCACGCGGGGCAGTGGCTCGGCAGCGGCCCATTCGCCGTCCGCGGGACGGTAGAGGTAGCCCCCGATCACGACCCGGTCGGCGGTCTCGGGGAAGGTGCGCAGCACCCAGGAGGCGTCGCTGGGCCGCTCGCGGGCGAGTGGCCCGCCGGAGATCGGCACCTCGATCTCGCGCCAGTCGCCGGAGACC
>JASGEM010000039.1:0-52468 GCA_049841235.1 Propionicimonas sp.
ACACCGGCGCGCTGAAGCTGCAGGTCGCCGGGCCCTGGACGCTCGCCGCTGCCACCGCGGTGGCCCACACCGGACGGGTGCTGGCCGATCCGGGGGCCCGCCGCGACCTGGCCGGGGCGCTCGCGGAGGGCATCGGAGAGGTGCTGGATGACCTGACCCGGCGGATACCCAGCGTCGACCTGGTGCTACAGGTGGACGAACCCACGCTGCCTGCGGTCGCCGCGGGCGCCGTCCCCACTCCGGGCGGCTTCTTCCGCCACCGAGCCGTCGATCTGCCCGAGATCTGCGCCAACCTCACGCTGCTCACCGCCGAGCCTGGCCGTCGGGGCCTCACCGTCCCTACCGTGGTTCACTGCTGCGCGCCGGGACTGCCGATCGCCGAGATGATAGGGGCCGGTCATCGTGGTGCCGGTTTCTCGGCGGTCTCGCTCGACCTCGACCTGCTCGGCCCGGCGGATCTCGACGCCCTGGCCGCCGCTCTGGAGAGCGGTGCCGGCCTGTACCTCGGCGTCCTTCCGACCTCGGCACCCGAGCAGATGCCGGGTGTCGACGAGGTGCGCACCCGGACGCTGCGCCTGATGGACCGGCTGTCGGTGGGCGCCGAGGTGGCCGACCGCCTGGTTCTCACGCCCGCCTGCGGGCTGGCCGGCTTCAGTGGACCGGCCGCCTCCCGGGTGTTCGACATCCTCGGCAGGGCCGCCGCCCAGGTGACGGGGGAGTTCCACGACCCGACCTAGCCTGCGTCGGCCCACCCCGGGCGTACGGAGTCGTACGAACCTGTCCGGATTCGCATGAGGGGACCCGGCGATGCCCCAGAATCCGAGGCGGGGATGTCCGTCCTTGGACGAATCGTGGGCCGATCGCCCACCACTGACATGGGGGAAACCGATATGCACAAATCCTTCCGACAACTGCTCGTGCACCTGCTTGGGTCGGCCTTGCTCGCCGGCGTGCTGCCCTTCCTGGCGGCTGGCCCGGCGCACGCTGCAACGGTTCAGGAAATCGAGCCCAATCACGACACTGCGAAGGCGCAGCGGGTGGCTTTGGGTACCGCGATCGACGCCTCTTTCAGGAGCAAGGGCGACTGCGACAACGGCTTCTACGACTGTGACGTCTATCGGTTCACCGCGCCATCGCAAGGTCAGCTCGTGCTCGACCTCAGCTTCTCCGACTCACTGGGGACGGGCGCCAGCTTCAGCGTGAGCGTGCTGAACTCCGACGGGCAGACCATCTCCGGGTTTGTGGTGGATGCCAGCGACTACGACGGGAAGTCACTTCGCTCGGCTGCCTCGTTCGTTGACGCGGGGGACTTCTATGTGTCGCTGAAGACCCGCGTCAGCGGATTCGGAACCTACGTCTTCTCCGGCCAGCCCTACACCCTCACGGCCTCGGTCAACCCGGGGGTGGTCGAGACCGAGCCGAACGGAACCACGGCGTCCGCCGACATCATCGAGCTGGGCCGCGGGATCGCCGGGTCGACGCTCAGGGGCGACTGCAACAACGGCTTCTACGACTGTGACTACTACCGGCTCCGGCTCGCATCACCGACGCGAGTTGCCCTGGACTTCACGTTCTCTTGTGATCTCGGAACTGATCATCTGTACGAAGTCAGCACCTATGACAACTCAGGGGCGCTGTCGTCCTCGCGATCGGTGAAGGGGTCGGACTGCAATGGCGGTGGCATTCGATCCGAGGTCATCTCGGCGCCGGCCGGCAACTTCTACGTGAAGGTGTATTCCAGGACGAGCTGGTCGAGCTGGGGGCAACGTTACGTGTTGACCGTACGGGGCGTCGTGACGGGATCGACGCCGACGATCACGGGGACCGCGGCCTTCGGGCAAACCCTCACCGCGAGCGCGGGGAATTGGGGTCCGGCGGGAGTGAAGCTCGCCTACCAGTGGTTGCGTGACGGAAAGGACATCAGGGGCGCGACTGCGGCGGCCTACAAGCTAACCGTGGACGATGTGAAGCACCGGATCTCGGTGAAGGTGACCGGATCGAAGGATACCTACGCGACGGCTACGAAGGTGTCGGCGGAGAAGACCGTGGCGCCCGCGAAGTTCACCAAGACTCCGGTGCCGAAGGTCAGTGGAACGGCGAAGGTCAAGAAGACGCTCAGGGCGAAGGCGGGGACGTGGGCGCCGACCGGAATCGAGTTCGTCTACCAGTGGTACCGCAACGGCAAGAAGATCACCGGTGCCGTGAAGGCGAGCTACAAACTGGTAAAGGCCGACAAGGGTAAGAAGATCACCGTGAAGGTGTCGGGCAAGAAGCCCGGATACACCACGGTGACCAAGACTTCGAAGGCGACCAAGAAGGTCAAGTGACCGCGTCAAGCGCGTTCGAGCCGGCTTGATGCCGGGAGCTAGCCTTGCGGAATGCTGATCGAGGTCTACCTCGATGTGACGTGCCCCTGGGCCCACATCGCGAAGCGGCGGCTGGAGGCTGCCCTCTCGGAGCTCGGCGACCCCGAGGTGGCCGTGCTGTGGCGGCCCTATCTGCTCGACCCGACCGCGCCCGCGGTGTCCGTCCCGCTCGCCGATCAGCCCGAAGCGGAGGCCGCGCAGTTGTCGTCGGTCCCCGGGTTCAGCCTCGATCTGGTCAAGCATCGGGTGGCTCAGCTGGCGATCGCTGAGGGTCTGCCGGCGCCGAACCCGGCCTACCGTGTCTCGACCTGGGCGGCGCACCGGCTGATCCAGGCCACCGCCGAGCAGGGGGCCGCGATTCAGGCCGAGATCGTCGAGACGATCATGGCCGCCCACTTCGCCGGTCGTGACATCAACCGGATCGACTTCCTCGCCCCACTCACCGAGCGGTACGGGCTGCGGGCGCCGATCGCGGTGGCCGGTACCGGGCATGCCCTGGCCTACCTGGAGCCCGGCTTCGACCCGGACGATCCGAGCGAGCGGCTGACCCGCGAGGCGTACTGGGCCGGACGTGCGCTGGATGTCGCCTCCTCACCGACCCTGGTGGTGGCCGGCGACGCCCTGGTCGGTGCTCAGTCGGTGGAGGCGATCCTTGAACACCTCGCCGTCGAGCGGGAACCCGTGCGAGAAGCCCCGGACGAGGTCCGCCGGATCCGCCTGGCCGAAGCCCTCCTTGCGCGTCGGGATCCGCACGGCTGCCTGTACGTGCTGGCTCCGCTGCGGCCCGAGCACGACGACGATCCGAACCTTGAGATCCTGGCCGCCCGGGCACTGCTGGCTTCGGCCAGCCTGCGTCCAGCGCGGGAGAAGCTGGAGCGGCTGGTTGAACAGTACCCAGGAGATGCCTACCTCCACGGACTGCTGGGCCGGGCCCTGAAGCGGCTGGGCGATCCTGGGGCGGATGCCCACCTCGCCATCGCGGGCGCGCTGGACGCCGAGGTCTGAGCCCGATCTACCTCGATTCGGCCAGAGCGGGCCCGCTGTGAGCCGATCGGGACCACAGCGCGGTAGATCCGGCTCAGCCAGTCTGTCGCGGGGTGGCAACCCCTTCGATGATCGGAGCCGCTCGTAGACTGACCGGCGTGTCAGATCACAATGCCGCCACCCTCACGCTCGACGACGCGCGCGCGGAGGCCGAGGCGCTGACCACCCGCATCCTCGACGCGCGCGAGGCCTACTACGGGCGGGACGCCTCACTGGTCGACGACGCGACGTACGACGGGTGGATGCAGCGTCTCGAAGAGCTCGAGCGCCTGTTCCCCGAGCTGCGAGGTCAGGATTCGCCAACCCAGACGGTGGGGGCCGCGGGGGAGACGGGCGCAGCCACGATCGAGCATGCCGAGCGGATGCTGAGTCTCGACAACGTCTTCTCGCCCGACGAACTGCGCGAGTGGATGGCGAAAACCCAGGCCGCCGCCGGCCGGGAGGTCGGCTGGCTCACCGAACTGAAGATCGACGGGCTGGCGATCAACCTGCGCTACGAAGCGGGCGTGCTCACCTCGGCAGCCACCCGGGGTGACGGGCGGGTCGGCGAGATCGTGACCGAGAACGCCCTGCGAGTCTCCGGCATCCCGCGCCGTCTCGCGGGCGACGGACACCCGGCCCTCGTAGAGGTAAGAGGAGAGGTGTTCATCCCGGTCGCCGCCTTCGAGCGCCTCAATGCCGCGCAGGCGGAGTTCCGCGAGCGCGCCTACGACGAGGCAAAGGATCGCGCAGCGGGGCGATCGGGCGACTTCGACGAGGAGCGGGCGCGCGCCGCCGCGGCTCGGCGGTTCCCGGCCTTCGCCAACCCGCGCAACGCGGCGAGCGGGGGCCTGCGCCAGCAGCTCGACAAGAAGCAGGGAATGGAGCGCGAGGCGGCGCTGCTGCGCATCTCTTCGCTCGCCCTCTATGTTCACGGCATCGGGGCCTGGCCCGACCCGCCCGTGCCGACGCAGAGCGGGGTGTACGGGTTGCTCGCCGAGTGGGGGCTGCCGACCAGCCCTCGCACGCGCGTCTGCGACAGTGCCGACCAGGTGATCGACTTCGTCACCTGGTTCGGCGAGCACCGCCACGACATCGAGCACGAGCTCGACGGCATCGTGGTGAAGGTCGACGAGCTGGCACTGCACGCGGAGCTCGGCCAGACCAGCCGTGCGCCCAGGTGGGCGATCGCGTACAAGTACCCGCCGGAAGAGGTGCAGACCCGCCTGCTCGACATCGTCGTCTCGGTGGGGCGGACCGGGCGGGCGACGCCGTTCGCGGTGATGGCGCCGGCCCGCGTGGCGGGCAGCGTCGTACGCCAGGCGACCCTGCACAACCAGGACGTGGTGAAGGCGAAGGGAGTGCTCATCGGCGACACCGTCGTGCTGCGCAAGGCGGGCGATGTGATTCCCGAGGTGCTCGGCCCGGTCGTCGAGCTCCGCGACGGTACCGAGTGCGAGTTCGTCATGCCGGCCACCTGTCCCGAATGCGGCACGCCGCTGCGGCCGATGAAGGAGGGCGACATCGACCTGCGCTGCCCGAACGCGCGATCCTGTCCTGCGCAGGTGCGGGGCCGGGTGGAGCACATCGGCTCACGCGGCGCTCTCGACATCGAGGTGCTCGGCGAGGTGACAGCCGCCGCGCTCACCCAGCCCGACGTGCCCTCGGTTCCGCCGTTGCGCACCGAGGCGGGCCTGTTCGACCTGACCCTCAACGAACTCGTGCCGATCGAGGTCGTCGTGCGCGATCCCGAAACCGGCGAGCGCCGCGTCGACGAGGAGACCGGGGAGTACGTGCGCCGGGCACCCTTCCAGAAATTCGGCCCGGCGGCCTACCCGCCCGGGACCGAGGCCATGGACGCGGCGGAGCGACGCCGGCTCGGGATCCGCAAGGATCACCGCGAGGTGCTGCCCTCCGAAGCGGCGATCAAGCTCCTGTCGGAGCTGGAGAAGGCCAAGCGCAAGGAGCTGTGGCGTCTGCTCGTCTCGCTGAACATCAGGCATGTCGGTCCCGTCGCAGCCCGCGCGCTGTCCCAGTGGTTTGGCTCGCTGGACGCGATTCGCGCCGCGAAGCGCGAGGAGCTGGCGGCCGTTGACGGAGTCGGCGACATCATCGCCGGTTCGATCATCGACTGGTTCGAGGTCGATTGGCACGTCGAGATCGTCGAACGGTGGGCGGCTGCGGGCGTGCAATGGTCGACGCCCGGTCATCCCGGTCCGGGCGCGCTCAACGAGGGCGGCGGCGTGCTGAACGGCCTCACCGTCGTCGCGACTGGAAGCCTCGACGGCTATACCAGGGAGGGCGCCCAGGAGGCGATCATCCAGGCCGGTGGAAAGGCGGCGTCCAGCGTTTCGAAGAAGACCGACTTCGTGGCCGCCGGCCCGGGCGCCGGGTCGAAGCTGGCGAAGGCCGAGGCCCTCGGTCTGCGGATCATCGACGCGGCCCAGTTCCATCTGCTGGTGACCCAGGGCCCGACCGCCCTCGATGCTCCCACGGCGGGCGAGGAGGATTGAGCGGCGAAGGGTTCATTGAGCCCTCTGGCAGACTGGGATCATGGACGGCCTGAACAGCAACCTCAACCTCAACGAGGGTGCGCCGTCGCGGGTGATGCCGCGGATCGGGGAGTGGGGTCCGCTGGAGGTGCCCGCCACCAGGGCGAAGCGACGGATGCGCTGGTGGGTGATCCTGATCACCTTCGGTGTCACCGCCGTGACGGTGGGCTACGGGTACTGGATCTACACCATGATTCGTTGAGCGGCGCGGCGGCGGGTTCCGTGATTCCGGCGTAGACCCGCAATCTCGGCTGAGATCCCCGCCTTCGCGGGGATGACGGATCCCTGCGAGATCGCTGATCGTTCGGTCAGGTGGCCAGAGCCGCCAGATGGCGGAGCCGGGCCAGCTCCGAGGGCAGGAACTCCGGGCCGCCGCGGCGGGCGATCACGATGCTGGCCGAGCCACGGAAAGGCGCCACCGCGATCAGGGTGTCCGTCCAGCCCGGCAGCCAGCCGTTCGGCAGCTCATTGTCGCGGACGGCGTCCAGCGGCCCCAGCGCGGCGATCCCCGCCTCGTCCAGGTCGGGTGCCAGGTCGGTCTTCACCATCACCCGGCACGTCTGCCGATCGATCAGCACAGCCCAGGTCACCCGGAACACCTCCGGCGATTCGAGGGTGAGAATCTCCTCGGCGCGTTCGGGATACTCGGTCATGTGGTTGAGCACGTCCACATCTCCCTGCAGACCCCACTGCTCGGGATAGTGCGAGAGCCACAACACCTCGACACCCTCGACCGCGGTGCAGACGCTCACCAGCGAATCGGCCAGGACCCCCGTGGGCACCTCGACCATGAAGTCGTCGACCGCGTAGCCCTCGTACTTCTCCACGATCTCGACCGCGTTGATGTCGGCGCCGACGGTGCCCATGGCGGTGGCCACCGCGCCAAGGGATCCGGGCCGGTCGGGCAGAGCGAGTCGTAGCAGGAACACGTCCACAGTGTTACCCATTTCTGTTACGGACGTGTCACGTCATCGCCAGACGAGTCCGGTTCGAGCTCACCCGGCCTCCCACCGTAGAGTGTGGCCGGACGCCGCAGAACCCCGAACAGGAGCCGCACGTGGCAATCACACCCGCCGAAGTGGGCCGGCTGGCCGAGTTGGCCCGCATCGCCATGACGCCAGAGGAGCTCGCCCAGCTCGCCCCGCAGCTGGAGGTGATCCTGGAATCGGTCGCACGGGTGACCGAGGTGGCTGCCGGCGACGTGCCGCCGACCTCCCATGCCCTGCCACTGACCAACGTCTTCCGGCCCGACGAGGTGACCGGATCGCTGCCGGTGGCGGAGGTCCTGGCCGGCGCACCCGCGGCCGAGGACGACCGGTTCCGGGTGCCGCGGATTCTGGGGGAGCAGGCATGAACCCATTGCTGATGCTGACTGCCTCCGAACTCTCGCGAATGCTGCAGGACGGCGAGGTCTCGGCCCGCGAGGTCACTGCCGCCCATCTCGACCGGATCGCTGCCGTGGATGGCGAGGTCCACGCCTTCCTGTCGACGGCCGGCGAGCAGGCGCTGGCCGCCGCCGCCGCCGTCGACGCCCGCCGCGCGGCGGGTGAGGAACTCGGCGAGCTCGCCGGCATCCCGATCGCGGTGAAGGATCTGTTCTGCTACACCGAACTGCCGACCACCGCGGCGTCCCGGATCCTGGAGGGCTGGCGTCCGCCCTACAACGCCACGCTCACTCAGCGGGTTCTCGATGCCGGCCTGGTACTGCTCGGCAAGACCAACCTCGACGAGTTCGCGATGGGCTCCTCGACGGAGAACTCCGGGTTCGGCACCACCCACAATCCCTGGGATACGACCCGCATTCCGGGCGGCTCGGGCGGCGGCTCGGCCGCCGCGCTGGCCGCCTTCGAGGCGCCACTGGCGCTGGGTACGGACACCGGTGGCTCGATCCGCCAGCCGGCGGCGGTGACCGGGACAGTGGGGGTGAAGCCCACCTACGGCGCGACCTCGCGATACGGCGTGATCGCGATGGCGTCGTCGCTGGACACGCCCGGCCCCTGCTCCCGCACCGTGCTGGACGCGGCGCTGCTGCACCGGGTGATCGCCGGCTGGGATCCGCTGGATTCCACCTCCGTCAACGCCCCCGTCCCGGATGTGGTGGGTGCGGCGCGACGAGCCGACGTGACGGGCCTGCGGATCGGCGTGGTGAAGGAACTCGGCGGCGAGGGCTACCAGCCCGGCGTCGAGCAGCGGTTCCGGGAGGCACTGGCCGTCATGGAAGGGCTGGGTGCCGAGATCGTCGAGGTCTCCTGCCCGCACTTCGACTACGCGCTGGCCACCTACTACCTGATCATGCCTGCCGAGGTCTCGTCCAACCTGGCCCGGTTCGACGCGATGCGGTACGGCCTGCGAGTGGGCGACGACGGGGAACGCAGCGCCGAGGAGGTGATGAGCCTCACCCGCGGCACTGGCTTCGGCGCCGAGGTGAAGCGCCGGATCATCCTGGGCACCTACGCTCTCAGCTCCGGCTACTACGACGCCTACTACGGCTCCGCCCAGAAGGTGCGGACGCTGATCGCCCGCGACTTCGAGGCCGCGTTCGGTCAGGTGGACGTCCTGGTCTCGCCTTCCACCCCGACCACAGCCTTCGGGATCGGGGAGCGGATCGACGATCCGCTGGCGATGTACAAGGCCGACCTGTGCACCATCCCGTCCAATATGGCGGGAAACGCGGCCGGTTCGTTCCCGTGCGGACTGAGCCCGGACGACGGCCTGCCGGTGGGCTTCCAGGTGATGGCGCCGGCGCTGGCCGACGACCGGGTGTATCTGGTGGGAGCGGCGCTGGAGGCGGCCCTGAAGGATCGCTGGGGCGGGCTGCTGCTGGATCAGCTGGCGGCGAGGGAGGCACGGGCATGAGCGAGCCGCTGCTGGAGTACGACGAGGCGCTGGAACGCTTCGATCCGGTGCTGGGGCTGGAGGTGCATGTCGAGCTCAGCACGGCGTCCAAGATGTTCTGCGGCTGTTCCACCGCCTTTGGCGCGCCGCCGAACAGCCAGACCTGTCCGGTCTGCCTGGGCCTGCCCGGCTCGCTGCCGGCGGTGAACGCCAAGGCGATCGAATCGGCGATCCGGATCGGCCTGGCGCTGAACTGCCAGATCGCCCAGTGGTGTCGGTTCGCCCGGAAGAACTACTTCTACCCGGACATGACCAAGGACTTCCAGACCTCGCAGTACGACGAGCCGATCGCCTTCGAGGGCGGCGTGGAGGTCGAGGTGGACGGTGAGGTCTTCCAGATCCCGATCGAGCGCGCCCACATGGAGGAGGACGCCGGCAAACTGCTGCACGTCGGCGGCGCCACCGGCCGCATCCAGGGCGCGGACTACTCGCTGGTCGACTACAACCGTGCCGGGGTGCCGTTGATCGAGATCGTCACCAAGCCGATCCGGGGGACCGGGGCCAGGGCACCACAGGTGGCGAAGGCCTACGTCGCCTTCCTACGGGATCTGATGCGTGCCCTGGATGTCTCCGACGTCCGGATGGAACAGGGCTCGCTGCGGTGTGATGCGAACGTCTCGCTGATGCCCAAGGGATCGGACGAACTCGGATTGCGGACGGAGACGAAGAACGTCAACTCGCTGCGGTCGATCGAGGCGGCGCTGACCTACGAGATCCGCCGCCAGGCGGCGATCCTGGCCAGCGGGGGACGGGTGCACCAGGAGACCCGGCACTGGCACGAGGACGGCGGCTACACCTCGCCGGGGCGCTCCAAGGAGCAGGCCGAGGACTACCGCTACTTCCCCGAGCCCGATCTGGTGCCGGTCGCCCCCAGCGCCGAGTGGGTGGAGGAGCTGCGAGCCACCCTGCCCGAGCCGCCAGCCGCGCGCCGCACCCGGCTGCAGGCCGAATGGGGCTTCACCGATTTGGAGATGCGGGATGTGGTCAACGGCGGCGGCGTCGACCTGGTCAATGCGACTATCGTTGCCGGTTGTGCGCCGCAGGCCGCCCGCAAGTGGTGGACGACCGAACTCACCCGCCGAGCCAACGAGGCCGGTGTCGAGCTGGACGAGCTCGGGATCGCGCCTGCCCAGGTCGCGGCCCTGCAGGGACTGGTCGAGGCGGGGACGCTGAACGACAAGCTGGCCCGCCAGGTGATCGACGGGGTGCTGGCCGGCGAGGGCGAGCCCGCCGAGGTGGTCGAGGCGCGCGGTCTGGCAGTGGTCTCCGACGACGGCGCGCTGACGGCCGCCGTCGACCGGGCGATCGAGGCCAACCCCGACGTCGCCGACCGGATCCGGGAGGGCAAGGTGCAGGCCGCCGGTGCCCTGATCGGTGCCGTGATGAAGGAGATGCGCGGCCAGGCCGACGCCGGACGCGTCCGCGAACTGATCCTGACCAAACTCACCTAGGAACGTGATGCCAACCGGACTGGCCGGGAACCTCCTCCCCGACGGGGCGCTGACGTGACCCCAGGTCGCACGCTGCTCTGGGGCCTGTCCGCAGTGGCGGTGTTCGCCCATCTGCTCGCGCTCTATCTGCCGGGATCACCGGACTCGCAGTTCGACCTACCCGGTGCTGACAAGGTGGTTCACGTCCTGCTCTTCGCCGTCCCGGTCTGGTTGCTGGGCCGGCTGACCGGCCGGGTGTGGCTGGTCGCGGGCTTCTTCGCCGCTCATGCCCTGGTGAGCGAGCTGGTTCAGCACTGGTTCGTCCCGCACCGCTCCGGTGACCCGCTGGATCTGCTCGCGGACCTGGTCGGCATCGCGCTGGCAGTGTGGGTGCTCAGCCGGCAGGACGTTCCAGGAGAGAGGTAGCGCATCGGCGGTCTCGACGGGCTCGACCGTCGACAGGACTGAGTCGAGGCCGGGGTTGGTCCTTCGCGGCGTGCCGCCGACAGGCCGCGCGAGGGTCCGTACTAGTGTCGGTCGCCCATGTCTGAATCCTCCGCCCACCCTAGTTGGCAGCTCTCCCCGGCCTTCCCGGGCCGGGCTGCCTGGGGGACGGCCTCCCGGCTCCGGGCCTGGCAGGAGGAAGCGCTGACGCGCTATCGCGAACTGGACGCCCAGGACTTCCTCGCCGTGGCGACCCCCGGTGCGGGCAAGACCACCTTCGCGCTGCGGGTCGCCTCGGAACTCCTGGCCGACCGGCGGGTCGAACAGGTCATCGTGGTCGCGCCGACCGAACACCTGAAGGTGCAGTGGGCCGAGGCGGCGGCGAAAGCGGGCATCCAGCTCGATCCAGGGCTCGGCGGATCGCGCAGGGGAAGGTCGCGGCAGTATCACGGGATGGTGGTGACCTACGCGGGCGTGGCCGTTCGTCCGTTCGCCTGGGAGGCGCTCACCGTCCGGGCACGCACCCTGGTGATCTTCGACGAGATCCACCATGCCGGCGACAACCTGAGCTGGGGAGACGCGGTGGCGCAGTCCTTCGCCCTGGCCACCCGTCGGCTGGGGTTGACCGGGACGCCGTTCCGCTCCGACGCCACGCCGATCCCATTCGTCCACTACGCAGAGGAGGCGGACGGCACCCGCCGCTCGGTGGCCGACTACACCTACGGCTACGCCGAGGCACTGCGCGATCACGTGGTGCGCCCGGTGGTGTTCATGGCCTACGGCGGCGGCATGCGCTGGCGGACCAAGGCAGGCGACGAGTTGGCGGCGGGGCTGGGGGAGCCGCTCACCAAGGACATCACCGCCCAGGCCTGGCGCACCGCGCTGGATCCGAAGGGGGAGTGGATCGCCGCCGTGCTCGCCTCCGCCGACAAGCGACTCAGCGAGGTGCGGCGGCACATCCCGGATGCCGGAGGGCTGGTGATCGCCACCGATCAACAACAGGCCCGCGCCTATGCGCGGGCACTCGAGGCGATCAGCGGCGAGCCGGCTGCCGTGGTGCTCTCCGACGATGCCGGTGCCAGTCGCCGGATCGAGGAGTTCGCCGGATCGACCGATCGGTGGATGGTCGCGGTGCGGATGGTCTCAGAGGGCGTGGATGTCCCGCGGCTGGCGGTGGGCGTCTATGCCACCGCGATCGCCACGCCGCTGTTCTTCGCCCAGGCCGTCGGACGCTTCGTCCGCAGCCGGCGACGCGGTGAACTGGCCACTGTCTTCCTGCCGACCGTGCCCATCCTGCTCGCGCATGCCGGTGCCCTGGAGCGGCAGCGCGATCACGTCCTGGGCCGTCCCAGGCACGACGAGGGCGACCTCTGGGCGCCGGAGGAGGCTCTGCTCGCCGAGGCCAACCGTCGCCGCGACACCGCCGACCTCGACGACGGCAGGTTCGAGGCCCTGGAGTCGCAGGCGATCTTCGATCACGTCCTGTTCGAGGATCGTCAGTTCGGTCTCTTCGCCGAACCCGCCAGCGCCGATGAGGCCGACTACCTGGGCCTGCCCGGCCTGCTCGAACCCGACCAGGTGGCGTCCTTGCTCGCCCAGCGGCAGCGCCGCCAGCTGGCCCGCCGGGTCCGGCAGGAACGCCGCGAACGCGTCCCTGAAGCCGTCAGCCTTCATCGGGCGCTCGAGAGCCGCCGCAAGGAACTGAACTCCCTGGTCTCACAACTCGCGAGGGTGAGGGGGACGCCGCACAGCCATGTGCACGCCGGCCTGCGCCGGGAGGCGGGCGGACCGTCCCTGGCGCAGGCCACCACCGATCAGGTCGAGGCCAGGATCGCCCTGGCCCGCCGCTGGCTGGCCGCGTCTTGATCAACGCGCGTTGAGAATCTCCTGAATTCCCGTGCGGATGCCACGCCGGCCGGCTCCGGCGCGTGTGAGGGTGGCCATGTCGCGCAGATTGAGGAGTTCCCATGCGCCGTACCCTCGGCTGTCTCGTCGCCGGTTCCATCCTGTTGCTCAGCCAGCTGCCGGTGATGACGCCGGCCCATGCCGACGATGCTCTGACACCTGTCACGAGCATCGCGCTGCCCCGGATGTACGGAGACACGAGCTTGATCGCGGCCAGCGGCGACACGGTGGTCCGGCAGGTAGCGGTGGATTCCCAGCAGGTCGCCTACGAGTACTCACGCGACAACGGCAAGACCTGGAAGCGGCTCCCGGCGGCGCTCTCCGGCCTGCGCATGGCCGGCTACAAGGAGATCTTCTACGGCCTTGAGCTCGCCGACTACGTCCCGGCCGACGAGGGTTGCTCGGTGGCGAAGGTCGGCGGTTTCACGATCTGGAATTCGGTGACCGGTGCCACCCGCACCGTCGCCGTGACTCCCGAACAGGCGGCGGTGGAATCGGAGTGCCTGCGCATCGAGGACGCGGTGGCCAACCGGGTGGTGCTCAACGACGGGCGGGTGTTCGACCTCTCCGCGGCTACCGCCCGGCAGTTGACCATCACGTTCGGTGCGAACGCGCCTTCCGATATCCGGGCCCGGGCGATCTCGGCCGACGGCAGGACGGTCCTGGGTCAGGGTTCGGTATGGGATGCGAAGCAGGAGAGAGTCCGCGACTACCTCGCGGTCGCCCCGACCGATGGCGCGAAGGGGCCGCCGGCCTTCGAACTCGCCGGCCTCCGCGGTACGGCGGTGGCGGCCGGCCGGTTGCACTATCTGGTCGCGACGAAGACCGGGCTGAGGGTGTGCCGGGCGGTGCTGACCGCGCCGACGAAGCCGAAGTGCGTGACCCTCCGCAAGGGTGACAGCCGATCGCTGGACGTCGTCCTGGACGTGTCCCAGGGGGTCGACCTGGTGACCAGCTGGACTGGTGACGACCGCAACCACCTCTGGATCAGCAAGGGCACCACAGTGCGGAAGCTGACGGCGAACAGCACGGTCGGACGGGTGCAGGGCACCGGATTCCGCGACCCTTCACGACCGTTGGTGCAAGGGATCCACTCCGGCAAAGGCGTCGTGTTCGGGCGGCTGACCACCTCGCTGAAAGCGGATTGGGCGATCATCGGACGCAAGGTGCCCACCCAGGTGACCAGCCTCGCGCTGGTGCCGAACCGGGTGCTGGCCATCGACTCCCGGCCCTTCCTCGAGGCGTCCCCGACGCCGCTGTGGTATCGCACCTTCTCCGGCGCCAAGGTGGGCGACGAGGTCAGGCTGGCCGGGCCGGTCGGCGCCAGCTGGCGAGCCTTCGCCTCGGGCGCTCGGAGCGTCGCGGACTGCTGCACCTCGCTGAAGACGAAGTTCTACGACGGCGCGAAGCGGGTGTTCAACCAGCGGATGCAGAGCAACGTCACGAGTGTCTCCGGGCCCTACATCGCCACCTACGACCGCATCCGGCGATCCGACGGCAAGAGCTACGCGACGGGGTTCGATCCGGTGATCTTCGGCAGCCTGGTGGCAACTCTGAACCCCGACAACCGCAGGCTGACGATCCGTGATCTGACGCGGCCGTCCGCCGCGCCGATCACCCGGACGCTGCCGGCCGGACCGGAGTACTGGGCAGGCGGCATCCGGATCTGGGGCGACTGGATCTCGGTCTCCACCGGTTCCGAGGACGACGGCTACAGCTCGCAGGTCGTCAACTACCGCACCGGGGAGACCTACACGATCGATGGTGACGTGCGGGCGCTGGGCGACGGCTACGCGCTGGTGTTCCGTTTCGGCCCGATAGGCCCCGGCGACGACGACTACCCCCGCTCGGTGGAACTCTGGAACTACCAGACCGGCGAGCATCATCCGGTGCCCGTGGCCACCCATTTCGAGGTCACCATCGACGGCGTGAACCAGGTGGCCTGGGTGACCGAGAAGACCATCGAGGTGGCGAAGCTGCCCGGCGCCGGCGCCTCCAAGCCCCGCCTGCTCGGCGCCGTGGCAGCGTCCTCGTTCCGGGCGGGCAAGACCTGGAAGCTGGCTCTGGACGTGACCAAGCCGCTGCGGGCCGGGACGGTCGAGATCCGCAAGGCCTCCGGTGCACTGGTGCGCAGCCTGCCGACCAAGGCGACTGCCTCTGGCTCCCTGCGTGGTCTCGGCTGGGATGGCCGCGACGCGAAGGGCAGAAAGGTCGCCGCGGGTAGCTATACGTGGATCCTGAAGGCATCCGCAGCGGACGGCACCGGGATTGCGTCCGATGTCACCGGCCTCCATCAGGCGACGGGCACGGTCAAGGTCACCCGGTAGCCGGGTGGTCGCCGTCCCGCCAGCGCAGGACGCGGAGCGCGTACAGGGTGAGCCAACGCGACGGCTCACCCACCGGCTCCAGGTCGAACCAGGTGGGGCCGCCGTGGCGGATCTGCTGCTGCCAGGTGCCAGCAACCACCCGAGTACGTCCGGCTCAGTCATGGCGGGAGTTCATCACGCCGCCGACAGATCTGTGGACGATGTGCTCGGACATCGCCACCCAGCGCCGGCTCTGTGGACAACTGATGCACTCGGTGCCGGGCTGGCAAGGGTTCGGCCATGAAGAACGCAGAGCTTCTCGACAAGCCCATTCACACCGACATCGATCTCCATCAGTACTGGCTGGAACTCATGAGCCCGCTCGGGTTTCCTTCTCGGCGGCTGTACTTCGTCTTCCTCGACCACGAGCGGCGGGCGGTCCGCCAGCTGCACGAGATCAATGAACTGCCCGCGAGCCCGGACCGTGAGTTCCTGGACGCGTTCATGTCGGTCCTGGCCCACTTCGCGGAGAGCTTCGCCTTCGCCTTGCTGCTGACCCGGCCCGGCCGCCATCCCATGGACGCGCACGACAAGACCTGGGCGCGGGAACTGGTGGCTGCCAGCGGACGGGCGGGCCTCCGGTTGGAGCCGATTCATCTCGCCAACGACGCGTGCCTGGTGCCCTTCGCGGGGGACGATCTGATGAGCTGAGACCTCGCCCGATAGATGGTGTCTCACCGGTGATACATTGGCCGCATGGAGACGGTCAGCGTGCGTGAACTACGCAACAACGGAGGCGCGGTGCTCGATCGGGTTGCCCGGGGAGAGTCGGTGATCGTGACCCGGGACGGAACTGCGATCGCAGAGCTCTCGCCCTTGCCCCGACGCAGTCCTTCACCCGCCGAACTCATCGCCCGCCGTCACCGACTGCCCGCCGTTGATCCCAAGGCACTGCGACGCGATATCGACGAACTGCTGGACATGACGCTATGACGATCGAGCGTGGCCTTCTGGACACCTCGACGGTGATCCTGCTCGGTGAGGTGGCTGATCCGGCCTCGCTGCCGGAGGATTGCGTGATCAGCGCCATCACCCTGGCCGAACTCACGGTCGGCCCTCAGGTTGCCGCTTCCGACCTGGAACGCGCAGCACGGCAGGCGCATCTGCAACAAGCCGAGGCGGATTTCGAAGTACTCGGTTTCGATGCCGCTGCGGCACGAGCCTTCGGGCGAGTCTCGGCGAGCCTGCGCGCTGCCGGGCGAAAGCCGCGGGCGCGAGCCTTCGACGCGCTCATCGCCGCCTCGGCGATCGCTGAGGGGGTGCCGCTGTTCACCTGCAATCCGCTGGACTTCTCAGGTATCGATGGGCTGGAGGTCCACGAGGTACGACTCGGGGCTGGCGAGGACCACTAGGGCGAACCGAACTCAACCGTCGATAGGAGCCGGCAGGGTGGAGTTCGATGGCGCATTCGGCCGGTAGTCTGTGACGGCTCCGGCCGGCACCCGCGATCAGATCACCCGGGCGCTGAGCACCCCTTCGATGCTGCGGATCTGGGCGAGCAGAGCCTCGGAGATCTCGCCGTCCACGTCCACCAGGGTGTAGGCGAGCTCACCGCGCGACTTGTTCAGCAGATCGGCGATGTTCAGTCCGCCCTCGGCGACCAGGGTGGAGATCTGGCCCACCATGTTCGGCACGTTGGAGTTCGCGATCGCGATCCGGTTGGTGCCCTCGCTGCGTGCCAGCGAGGCATTCGGGAAGTTCACCGAGTTCAGGATGGTGCCCTCCAGCAGGTACTCACGCAGCTGGTCGGCGGCCATCCGGGCGCAATTCTCCTCGGCCTCGTTGGTGGACGCCCCGAGGTGCGGCAGGGTGACCACCTTGTCCCGTTTGTTGAGCGACGGCGAGGGAAAGTCGCAGATGTAGGCCCGCAGCTGTCCGCTCTCCAGGGCCTCGACGACCGCCGGCTCGTCCACGATCGGGCCACGGGCGAAGTTCACCAGCACCGCCGACTTGCGCATCCCGGCCAGTTGCTCGGCGCCGATCAGGCCGCGGGTGGCCTCGATCAGCGGCACGTGCAGGGTGACGATGTCGGCCCGCTTCAGCAACTGGTCGAGGTTGGTGACGTGCTCGACCTTGGAGTTGAGCTTCCAGGCGTGCTGGACGGTGACCGCCGGGTCATAGCCCAGCACCCGCATCCCCAGGCTTGCGGCGGCGTTGGCCACCTCCACGCCGATCGCACCGAGTCCGATCACGCCGAGGGTGCGTCCGGGCAACTCGAAGCCCACGTAGGCCTTCTTGCCGGCCTCGACGGCCTTGTCCATGGACTGCGCGTCGCCGTCCAGCCGGTGGGCGAAGGCCGCGGCCGGAACGATGTTTCGCGCCGCCAGGAAGAGCGCGGCGATGACGAGTTCCTTGACCGCGTTGGCGTTGGCGCCCGGGGTGTTGAACACCGGGATGCCACGGGCGGAGTAGTCGGCGATCGGGATGTTGTTGGTGCCGGCGCCGGCCCGGGCGACCGCCAGCACCGTGTCCGGAATCTCGACGCCGTGCAGGTTCGCCGAGCGCAGCATCAGCGCGTCCGGGTTCTCGACATCGGAGCCGACGACGAATTCGTCCTTGGGCAGCCGCGAGAGCCCGCTGTGGCTGATGGCGTTCAGGGTCTTGATAGCGAAAGTCATGTCCTCACCCATTGCGTCGTTCGAAGTCCGCCATGAAGTCGATCAGGGCCCGGACGCCCTCGATCGGCATGGCGTTGTAGATGCTGGCGCGCATGCCGCCCACCGAGCGATGTCCGGCCAGGCTGGTCAGGCCCGCCGCTGCCGCCTCGGCGACGAACGGCTTCTCCAGCGCAGCGTCCGGCACCAGGAAGGGGACGTTCATCCACGACCGGGCGTTCACCGCGACCGGGTTGGAGTAGAAACCCGAGCCGTCGATCGCACCGTAGAGCGCGGACGCCTTGGCCCGGTTGCGCTCGGCCATGGCGGTCAGCCCACCGGCCTCCTTGACCCACTGCAGGATCAGGCCGAGCAGGTAGAGCCCGAAGGTCGGGGGAGTGTTGAGCATCGAATCGCTGGCGGCCATCTCGGCGTACTGCAGCACGGACGGCGTAGTGGGACGTGCCCGTCCGAGCAGATCCTCGCGTACCAGCACGACGCACAGGCCGGCAGGCCCCATGTTCTTCTGGGCACCGGCGTAGATCAGCCCGTAGCGCGAGACGTCGATCGGCCGCGACAGGATGGTGGACGAGAAGTCCGCCACCAGCGGAACCCCGCCGGTTTCGGGGACGTAGTCGAACTCGACCCCGCCGATCGTCTCGTTCGGGGTGTAGTGCAGGTACGCGGCGGCGGGATCGACCTGGTAGCTGCCTGCCGCGGGGACCGTCGTGTAGCTGGAGGCGGCCTCGTCGGCCAGCACGTTCACGTCCAGCCCCTGGCGCTTCGCGGCCTTGATCGCCTTGGCCGACCACTGACCGGTGTGCAGGAAATCGGCCCGGTCGCCGGGCGCGGTGAGGTTCATCGGGATCGCGTCGAACTGCGCGCTCGCGCCGCCCTGGAGGAAGAGCACCTTGTAGTTCTCCGGGACGCCCAGCACCTCGCGCAGCAGCGCTTCGGTCTGATCGGCGCAGGCCACGAAGGCCTTGCTGCGGTGCGACACCTCCATCACGGACATCCCGGAACCCTGCCAGTCGAGCAACTCGGACTGGGCCTGCTCCAACACGGCGGTCGGAAGCATGGCGGGGCCGGCGGAGAAGTTGAAAACGCGCATGACCGTCATTCTTCCACCGCTGCCCGGGTGCCCATGACCACGACCGAACCACGACCCGCTTGGATCGGCTGCCACAATGTCGGACGTGACCGAGACACTCGACCCGGCGATCGCCCGGCGCCTCAAACGGAACCCGGACGGCCTGGTGCCGGCCGTGGTGCAGGAGGCCACCACCGGCCGGGTGCTGATGCTGGCCTGGATGGACGACGAGGCGCTGCGCCGCACCCTGGCGACCCGGCGCGGCACCTACTACTCGCGCAGCCGTCGGCAGTACTGGGTGAAGGGAGAGACCTCCGGCCACACCCAGCACGTCCGCGAGGTGCGGCTGGACTGCGACGGCGACACCCTGCTCGTCCGGGTCGACCAGATCGGCCCAGCCTGCCACACCGGGACCGATACCTGCTTCGACGCTGATCTACTGCTGGCTGAGGAGGCGCGATGAGCATGGACCTGCCGATCCAGCCGGATCTCACCGGCTTCATCGAAGCGGCCGCCACCCGACGAGTGGTGAGCGTGCACACCCGGCTGCTGGGTGAGGAGTTCACCGCGGTCGGGCTCTATCACCAGCTGTGCGGGGATCGTCCGGGCACCTTCCTGCTGGAATCGGCGGCCGGTGGAGTCTGGGGGCGTTACTCGTTCATCGGGGTGTCCGCGGCGGCGACGCTGAGTGAGCAGGACGGCGAGGCGGTCTGGACCTGGAGCGACCGGCCGATCGACGGGCTGCCCAGCGGCGGCAATCCGCTGGAGGTGCTCGCCGAGACGCTGGAGCAACTGCACACCCCGCGCGATCCAGCACTGCCGCCGCTGGTCTCCGGGCTGGTCGGCTACCTCGGCTACGACGTGGTGCGCCGGCTGGAGAAGCTGCCGGACAACAACCCCGACGAGCTGGGAATCCCGGAGTTGGCGATGCTGCTGGTCACCGACATGGCCGTGCTCGATCAGCACACCGGCGAGATCTGGCTGGTTGCCAATGCGATCAACTTCGACGGACGGCCGGAGCGTGCCGCGGAGGCCTACGCGGAGGCCTGCGCGCGCGTCGAGGCGATGGCGGCGGCGTTGCAGCGGCCGTCCGAACCGTTGCTCGCCCTGCGCGACGACACGGTCGTCGAGCCGGAGTCGCGGCGGCAGCGCACCTCCGCCCAGTACGAGGCCATGGTGGCGGCGGCGATCGAGGAGATCCGTGCCGGCGAGGCCTTCCAGATCGTCCCCAGCCTGCGGTTCGAGATCGACTGCACCGCCGACCCGCTGGATGTCTACCGGGTGCTGCGCCGGCAGAATCCCAGCCCCTACCTCTACCTGCTGCGGCTGGCGGGCTTCTCGATCGTCGGCTCCAGCCCTGAGGCATTGGTCACGGTCGCGGACGGACATGCCACCACCCACCCGATCGCCGGCACCCGACCGCGGGGAGCCACGCCGGAACAGGACGCCACCTACGAGACAGAACTGCTGGCCGACCCCAAGGAGGCCGCCGAGCATCTGATGCTGGTCGACCTGGGCCGCAACGACCTGGGACGGGTGTGTCTGCCCGGCAGCGTGAGCGTGGTGGAGTTCATGAAGGTGCGCCGCTACAGCCACGTGATGCATCTGGAGGCGGCGGTCACCGGAACCCTGTCGCCCGGTCAGACCGCACTGGCGGCTACCCTGGCCTGCTTCCCGGCAGGCACGCTCTCGGGCGCACCCAAGGTGCGGGCGATGGAGATCATCGACGAGCTCGAGCCGACCCGGCGCGGTCTGTACGGCGGTGTGGTGGGCTACTTCGACTTCGCGGGGGATTCCGACACCGCGATCGCGATCCGGACCGCGGTGATCTCCGACGGCGTGGCCTACGTCCAGGCCGGTGCCGGCGTGGTGGCCGATTCCGTCCCGGCCAGTGAGGACACCGAGGCCCAGAACAAGGCAGCCACCGTCCTCCGCGCGGTCGCCGAGGCCTCTCGCCTGGTGCGGCTGGGCATCCACGGTAGTTGAAACGACGGGTCGAGGTTGCGAAGATGACACCCAGCCCACGAAGCAGGAGTAGACAGTGAGCGAGAGCGAACCGCAGGCCGTCGAGCAGCGTGCCCACGTCCATCACGGACGAACCGTCGCGGCCTGGACCGGCAGCATCATCGCCGGTGTCGCCTTCATTCTGGGTGCGATCGCCTTCCTGCTGGGCCCGAACTGGACACTGGTCTGGGTCGCGGTCGCCCTGCTGATCACCGCCGTGGTAGCCGGCGATGTGCTGCGCCGGACGGGACGCGGTCAGATCCCGTGACGGTGCTCGACGAGATCATCGCGGGTGTTCGCGAGGATCTGGCCGGACGGATCGCCCTCCGCCCCCAGTCCGACCTGGAGGCCGCGGTGGCGGCCATGGCTCCGGCGCTGCCGGTCCTACCCGCGCTGCGCGGCGATGGCCTGAGCGTGATCGCCGAGGTGAAGCGAGCCAGCCCCAGCAAGGGACACCTGGCCACGATCGCCGACCCGGCCCGGTTGGCCGTGGAGTATGCCGCCGGCGGTGCGTCCGCGATTTCCGTCCTCACCGAAGGGCGCCGGTTCAACGGTTCGCTGGCCGATCTTGAGGCGGTGCGGCAGGCGGTTGCGACGCCGCTGCTGCGCAAGGACTTCGTGGTCACCGAGTACCAGCTCTGGGAGGGCCGCGCCGGCGGTGCCGATCTGGCCCTGTTGATCGTCGCCGCGCTGACCGATGCCGAACTGGGCAGCTTCCTGGCGCTCGGCGAGCGGCTGGGGATCACCTGCCTGGTGGAGACCCACACAGCCGACGAGGTGCGGCGGGCGATCGACGCGGGTGCGGAACTGATCGGGGTGAACAACCGCAACCTGAAGACCCTGGACGTCGATCTGGCCGCCTTCGAACAACTGGCGTCCCTGGTCCCGGACACCGCGGTGAAGGTGGCCGAATCCGGCATCCTCGGCCTCGCCGACGCCCAGCGCATGGCGGACGCCGGAGCGGACGCCGTCCTGGTGGGGGAGGCGCTGGTCACCGGCGGCGACCCGCGGGCCGCCGTCGCGGCGATGCGAGCACTTTCCGCCGGATAGGCACGACATCGGCGGTCTAGCTCGCCACCGCTGAACGGCCGCACTGCAACGGGGTGCGGCGATGGACGCCACTGTCGTCACCGAGATCCTCTGGCCGATGGATACCTCGGCCAGGCCTGCCCCATGGCAGAAGTTGCACACGCCCGGAACGGTCGCGGCGCGGCAGGCTGCGCACACGCTGGTTTAATGGCTGGGTGACTCGACCAACCCTGCCCGACGAGCGCGGGCACTTCGACCTCTTCGGCGGCAGCTACGTCCCCGAAGCCCTGATGGCGGCGCTGGCCCAGTTGGACGCCGAGTTCGAGAAGGCGATGACCGACCCGGCCTTCTGGGCCGAGCTCTCCGACCTGCGCGCCAACTACACCGGACGCCCCAGCCCGCTCACCGATGCGCCGCGATTCGCGAAGCTCTGCGGCAACGCCACGGTGCTGCTGAAGCGTGAGGACCTGAACCACACCGGCTCGCACAAGATCAACAACGTGCTCGGCCAGGCCCTGCTCACCCGCAGGATGGGGAAGACCCGGGTGATCGCCGAGACCGGCGCCGGCCAGCACGGTGTCGCGACCGCGACCGCAGCCGCCCTGTTCGGACTGGAATGCCGGGTCTACATGGGACGGGTCGACACCGACCGGCAGGCCCTCAACGTGGCGCGCATGCAGTTGCTCGGCGCCGAGGTCGTGGCGGTCGAGTCCGGAAGCCAGACCCTGAAGGACGCCATGAACGAGGCGATGCGGGAATGGGTCGCCACGGTCGACCACACCCACTACCTGATCGGGACGGTCGCCGGCCCGCACCCCTTCCCGAAGATGGTGCGCGAGTTCCAGCGGGTGATCAGTACCGAGATCGCCGAGCAGGTCACCGCGACCCACGGCCGGCTGCCCGATGCGGTGCTGGCCTGTGTCGGCGGCGGCTCGAATGCCCTGGGCACCTTCGCCGACTTCATCGACACCCCTGAGGTCGCCCTCTACGGTTACGAGGCCGGCGGCGACGGGGTGGAGACCGGACGTCACGCCGCCGCAATCACCGGCGGCTCGGTAGGGGTGCTGCACGGCATGCGCACCTACATCCTGCAGGACGAGGACGGCCAGACCAAGGACAGCCACTCGATCTCCGCCGGTCTGGACTACCCAGGCGTCGGCCCCGAGCACTCCTGGTTGGCCGCCACCGGCCGGGCGACCTACGAATCGGTCACCGACGCCGAGGCGATGGACGCCTTCCGCGCCCTCACCCGGACCGAGGGCATCATGCCCGCGATCGAATCCGCCCACGCTCTGGCCGGCGCGATCCGGCTCGGTAAGCGGGTCGCCGAGACCGACCCGGATGCGAAGCCGATTCTGGTGGTGTGCGTCTCCGGCCGCGGCGACAAGGACGTGGACACCGCCGTGAAATGGTTCGGCCTGACCGGCAGACCCGACTACGCAGTCGGAGGTGACGCATGAGCAGCACGACGCCCCTCGGGATTCTCTCTGAGCCTGTCGAAGGGTCGTCGGCCGGAATCAGCGGCCAGACTCTGCTCGCCACCAAGGCCGAGGGCCGCGCCGCCCTGGTCGGGTACCTGCCGGTGGGCTACCCGACTGTCGCCGGTTCCCTCGAGGCCTTCCGCGCGATCTGCGGGGACGGTGACAGTCCCGGCGTCGACCTGGTCGAGATCGGGCTGCCGTACTCCGATCCGATCCTGGACGGACCGGTGATTCAGCGAGCCGGCACCCGCGCCCTGGAGCGCGGCCTGCGGGTCCGCGACGTCTTCGCCGCCGTCGAGGCGGTCCGCGCCGCAGGGAAACCGGCCGTGGTGATGACCTACTGGAACCTGGTCGACCGCTACGGCGCCGACGCCTTCGCACGTGACCTGGCCAATGCCGGCGGCGCCGGCCTGATCACCCCCGACCTGATCCCGGACGAGGGCGCCGACTGGCTGGCAGCCTCCGAGGCCCACGGTCTGGACCGCATCTTCCTGGTCTCCCCGTCGTCCACCGATGAGCGGATCCGGCTGACCACGGCTGCCTGCCGCGGCTGGGTGTACGCGACCGCCGTGATGGGCGTGACCGGCACCCGCAGCTCGGCGCCGTCCGCCGCGCCGGAACTGGTGGCCCGGTTGCGGCAGTTGGCTCCGGACACGCTGGTCGGTGTCGGCCTGGGAGTATCCAACGGCGAACAGGCGGCTACGGTCGGGCAGTACGCGGACGCCGTGATCGTCGGCTCGGCCATGGTCAAGACCCTGTTGGCGTCCGACGACGCCGGTGCTCCGGATGATCTGACCGAACTGCGCCGAGTGGTGGCCGACCTCGCGGACGGCGTCCGCCGATGAAGGGCGTGCTGCTCTCCATCCCCAGCCCGTCGATCAATGGATTCTCGCTCGGGCCGCTGACGATCCGGTTCTATGCGCTCTGCCTGATCGCCGGCATCATCGCCGGCTGGATCATCGGGCTGCGGCGCTGGCGGGCGCGGGGGGGTAGTCAGGAGACCTTCGAATCCGTCCTGCTGTGGGCGATCCCGATGGGGATCGTGGGTGCCCGGGTCTACCACGTGCTCACCCACCTCAGCGACTACGTCGGCGACGGACGCAACCCGTGGAGCGTGTTCTTCATCTGGGAGGGCGGCATCGCGATCTACGGCGCGATCGGCGGCGGGGCGTTGGCCGCCTGGATCGCCTGCCGCGTCAAGGGCGCGAAGTTCGCCGCGCTGGCAGACAGCCTGGCGCCGGGCCTCGCGGTCGGGCAGGCGCTGGGCAGGCTCGGCAACTGGTTCAACTCAGAACTGTACGGCTGGCCGACCGACCTGCCCTGGGGGCTTGAGATCGCTCCGGAGCACCGTTTGCCCGGCTTCGAGCAGTACGAGACCTTCCATCCCACCTTCCTCTACGAGTTGCTCTGGAACCTGCTGGTCGCCGGCTTGCTGATCTGGGCCGACCGCAGATTCCGCCTCGGACGCGGCAAGGTGTTCGCGCTCTATCTGGCGCTCTACGGCTTTGGCAGGTTCTTCACCGAAGGGATGCGCACCGATCCGTCGGAGACCATGTTCGGCCCGCTGCGTCAGAACCAGTTCGCCGCCATCCTGATCTGCCTCGCCGGCATCCTGCTGCTGGCCCTGCTGGCGAGGTTCCGCCCAGGCCGGGAAGTCGAGGTGGAACGGCCGTCCAGTGTCGTCCCCGAGCCTTCTGAAGAGGCAAGTGAAGAGGCGATCCCCGAGCCTGCCGAGGAGTCGTCCGACGCGGCCGATTCCGGCACCGAAGGCAGTCTGGAAGGCGATCAGCCTTCGCGCTGAGCCGGGGCGTGACCAGCGTCGCCCATGCGCGGACGTAGGGACCACACCCGGCAGCGCAGGTGGAGCGTGCACCGGTCCGTTGGAGCCGCCCTGATCATCCGAACGGCACACCGCGTTGACCCTTGGGTGCGGCAATGCTATGTTGTACGCGTTCTAAACGTGTTTAATGATCGGCCACGGGTGAGGAGTGCGCAATGCTGGGCGAGACGGTCAAGGACCGGCTCCTGCTCGCCACGGTGAGGCTGCTGGGTGAGAGAGCCGATGCCAGTGGCATAACCGCTCGTCAGATCGCCCGCGAGGCGGATGTGAATCTGGCGATGATCAACTACTACTTCGGCTCAAAAGATGCGTTGCTGACCGCGGCGGTGAGCCTCGTCATCGCCGACAAGGCGGCTGCGCTGAGAGAGATAGGCGGACGCAGCGGCCCGGCGGACCAGAAACTCCGCGACTTCTTGACCACCATGTCGGACATAACCATGGAGTATGCCGGACTGACTCGGCCCACCGTGCCCTGGATTCTGCTGGAGGGCGATCTGGACGCCACCCACCATCTTCTTCCGCTGGTCAGGGAGTGCTTCGGTGACCGCCGGTCAGACACCGAATGCCGGATCATCGCGTACCAGTTGGTGTCATTTTCGCAACTTGTGTTCTATCGCTCAGCGAGCTTCTTGAAGTACACCGGCATCGACATCGAGGACAAGCGCCAACGGGACGAGCTCTTCCAGACGATCCTGGACATCTACCTGAACGAATGAACGCTGAGAGACGGGTTCGAGCGACGATGATCGCAGGACAAGTGCGCCGGGGCCTGGCGAAGCTGGGCTCCGTGGAGCTCTTCTTCCTCGATAGTCAGACGGAAGGTCCGGCGATCGTATGCCTTCATGGCAGGTGTGGCAGGGCCGAAACCTGGAGCGACCTGATCCAGCGGTACGGAGACGACTTCCGGATCATCGCACCCGATCAAAGGGGCCATGGCCTGAGTGGCAGGCCGCGTTCGACCTACTCCGACATGGAACTCGCGGAGGACGTCGTGGAGTTGATGAACCACCTGGGCATCGGATCGGCGATCATCGTCGGGCATTCGATGGGCGGCGCCGTAGCAGCGCACGTAGCTGCCGTTCATCCCCAGCGTGTGGCCGCGGTGGCCATCCTCGACAAGTCCGCTGCGGGGCCTCACAGCCCAATGTCCACCGAAGACGGCCGCAGGCACGATCCGACGAAGGACTGGCCCCTGCCTTTTCCCTCTCGGAAGCACGCATCTGAGTACATCTGCAGGATCGCTCACTCTGATCTGGAACACCAGTATTTCATGAGCAGCCTGACTGAGACCGTCGCCGGGTACGAAATGATGTTCAGTTCAGATGCCATCGCCAAGGGCATCGGGCAGTACGTGACCTGGTATCACCTGCTCCCCTCGATATCGTGCCCGGTTCTGCTCCTCCGTGCCGGCAGTCACGCGGCTGTACCGGATGAGGACTATGTCAGGATGCGGGAGTTGATCTCTGATTGCACCGCGCGCGAAGTGGCCCATCCGGATCACAATGTTCATCTGGCCGATAAACGACAGTTCTATGCTCATATGGACGAGTTCCTCGCGCGCGTGGGAGCGCGGACGGCGCAGGGGAGGGTCTAGCAGAGATGGATTTCTATCAGGCTGTGATGGCCAGAAGGACGGTACGCGACTTTGAAGACCGTCCAGTGGCGCCCGACGTCCTGTACCGGATCGTCGAAGCCGGATTCCAGGCGCCAACCAACGATCACCTCCGAGACTGGGAGTTCATCGTCCTGCCCCACGAGGTCGACCGCGTTGAGGCGATCCGCTACGTACCCAGGGATCTGACTCTCGAGGAGTCGACGGCCATCGTCGACAATTGGGGCTTGATCGACGAGTGCCAAAGGGCGATGTATCTGGTCGGGATCCCCAAGCAGTATCGCATGCTGCTGAACGCGGGTTGCTTGATCGTCCCTGCCTTCCGGCATCGTGGAATACTGCTGGAACCGGAGTCGTTGTCCGCCCTCAACAGCTTCGCCTCCATATGGTGCTGCATTGAGAACATGTTGCTGGCCGCCGCCGCCGAGGGAGTGTTCGGAGTCACTCGCATTCCGTTCGAGGCCGAGACTCGTCATCTCAAGGCGACGTTGGGCGTGCCGGATGGTTACGAGATTCCGTGTTATCTGGCTTTGGGGTATCCCGCCAGGGAGTTGCCGGAATCTCGCCAACTCCCAGTGGATGTGAACGCACGTCTTCACTTCGGTCATTGGCTCTCGTCCGGAATTCCGAACGAGAGCCGGTAAGGGATGTCTGGAATGACGGTCCTAGCTGGTGAGGCGGTGAAGAGGGAGGAGGGCACAGGCTGGCCTGGCGCGTCGAGAGGTGTCCTCCGGCTGGGGGCCTGGTCGGCCGGCGGTTCGGCATTCTTCTACGTGGCCTTCGATGTCGTGGCGATTCTGGAGTTGTCGGGCGTATTGTCCTCGCCGTTCTGGAGGTCGGTGCTGTCGTACGCTCCCTCGATATTCCTGGCCCTGACCTTCTTGGCGATGGCAGCGGTCATCCATGGCGTCTCCCGGCCGGAATCAAGGGTGTGGACTCACGTCGGAGTCTGCCTGGCGTGCATGTATGCCACGATCAACTGCTTCATCTACATCATCCAGGTGCTGATCGTGGCGCCCAGCATGCTGAATGGCGGGTTCGAGGCGGTGGCTCTGTTCGAAATGGCGCCCGGTAAGCCGCTCATTGCCGCCAACGCTCTTGCCTACACTCTGATGGGCCTGTCGACGTTGTTCCTGGCAGCCGCCTTCAAGGGCGGCGGCAGGTTGGAGAAGGTAACCAGAGGAGTGTTGCTGGCGCATGGAGTAATCTCGCCCACCGTGGTCGGTGTGCTGCTCTGGCCGCCGCTGCTGAGTATCAGCGCCTTCGTCGGGATTCTCTACCCTTGGGCAGCGATCATGATCGCGGTGTTGTTCCGGAACGCCCATCGCCGTATGGCAGGGATCGCAGGTGCGCAGTGATGGAGACGCAGAGGCTGATACTGCGACCGTTCAGCGCGGAGGACTGGAGGGAACTCTACGAGTACCTGTCCGATCCCGAGGTGGTCCGCTACGAGCCCTATGGCGTCCTCACCGAGGACGAATGCCGCAGCGAGGCGGCCAGGCGCTCCGGCGATCCGGCCTTTTGGGCGGTCTGCCTGAAGGGCGACGGGAGGCTGATAGGCAATGTGTTCCTTGCCCGTGGCGAACTTGACACCTGGGAACTGGGCTACGTGTTCAATGCGCGTTATCAAGGGCGAGGGTATGCCCTCGAGAGTGCCAGGGCGGCTGTCGATCATGCTGTGACAGAGCATGGGGCGCATCGGATCGTCGCCCGGTGCAATCCCGAGAATCACCGTTCCTGGAGGCTTCTGGACCGGCTGCCCATGAGAAGGGAGGGCCACCAGGTGCAGAATGTGTACTTCCGGACCGATGGCGGGGGCGAGCCGATCTGGCAGGACACCTATGAGTACGCCGTCTTGGCTTCCGAGTGGCCGACCGCACTGGGCGGAAGCCCTTTCGTCCGATGAGGGTCCGCCCGCGGTACCGGGCGACGGACCTGCACAGGCCCGGCTCTGCAAGAAGCGCGTCGTGAGCCACGATCCGGGCGGGCCGGCGGGCGCGAGGCCGTCCACAATACGCTGAAACCTGCGCAGTCCGTACCCGTCCTGTAGAGTCCCCGTGCGTTCAATGTCGGCGTGGGCCGACAGGTCCACCGTCGTTGTCCGCGTTCGTGCGAACCGATGGGAGTGATCAGATGGCGATGCTGTCCTACCCCGCCCGCCCCGCAGAGGGACTCTACGATCCCGCCTTCGAACACGACGCCTGCGGTGTTGCCTTCGTGGCCAACCTGGGCGGCGAGGCCCGGCACGACATCGTCGCCAAGGGCCTGACCGCCCTGGAGAACCTCGACCATCGCGGCGCCACCGGTGCCGATGCCGCAGCCGGTGACGGCGCCGGCATGCTGCTGCAGGTGCCGGATCGGTTCCTGCGCGCCGTGGTCGACTTCGATCTGCCCGACCCGGGCCACTACGCCGTCGGGATGGCCTTCCTGCCCACCGATCCGGTGAAGCGGGCCGCGGCCAAGCGCACCGCCGAATTCCTGGCCACCGAAGAGGGCCTGGTCATTCACGGCTGGCGGGTCGTGCCCACCGACGATTCGACGCTGAGCCCGATCTCCCGGGGCAACATGCCCCTCTTCGAGCAGGTCTTCGTCTCCAGCCCCGGCCTGGAGAGCGGGATCGACCTCGACCGGCTGTGCTATCCGCTGCGACAGCGGATCCGCAACGAGACCGGCGTCTACTTCGCGTCGCTCTCCTCGCGAACCACCGTCTACAAGGGAATGCTCACCACCCAGCAGCTGGCCGAGGTCTTCTCCGACCTGCTGGACGAGCGGGTGGAGAGCGCCCTCGCGCTGGTGCACTCGCGGTTCTCCACCAACACCTTCCCGGCCTGGGAGCTCTCCCACCCGTACCGGCTGATCGCGCACAACGGCGAGATCAACACGGTCAAGGGCAACCGCAACTGGATGCGGGCCCGGGAGGCGCTGCTGGACACCGACCTGATCCCCGGTGATCTGGAGCGGCTGTTCCCGATCATGACGCCCGGCGGCTCTGATTCCTGTTCCTTCGACGAGGCACTGGAACTGTTGCACCTGGGCGGACGCAGCCTGCCGCACGCCGTGTTGATGATGATCCCTGAGGCCTGGGAGAACCACGCCGAGATGGATCCGGCCCGGCGTGCCTTCTACGACTTCCACTCCTCGCTGATGGAACCCTGGGACGGGCCGGCCGCGGTCGCCTTCACCGACGGCAGCCTGATCGGCGCGGTGCTCGACCGCAACGGTCTGCGCCCGGGGCGCTACTGGGTGACCGATGACGGCCTGGTGGTCTTCGCCTCGGAGGCCGGCGTCCTGGACATCCCGAACTCGAAGATCATCGCCAAGGGCCGGCTGCAGCCGGGCCGGATGCTGCTGGCCGATCTCACCAACCACCGGCTGATCGACGACAACGAGATCAAGTCGGCGCTGGCCGCCGAGCATCCCTACGCCGCATGGCTGGAAGCCGGCCGGGTCGATCTCGACGAACTGCCCGAACGGCAGCACGTCGTCCACTCCCACGCCTCGGTCACCCGGCGCCAGCAGGTCTTCGGCTACAGCCACGAAGAACTGCAGATGATCGTCGCGCCGATGGCCAACACCGGAGCCGAGCCGATCGGCTCGATGGGTTCGGACACCCCGGTCGCGGTGCTCAGCGATCGTCCGCGGCTGCTGTTCGACTACTTCGCGCAACTCTTCGCCCAGGTCACCAACCCGCCGCTGGACGCGATCCGCGAAGAGCTGGTCACCTCACTGCGGGCCACCTTCGGCCCGGAGGGCAACCTGCTCAACCCCGGACCGGAATCCTGCCGGCAGATCGTGATCGGCTACCCGATCCTGGATTCCGACCAGCTGGCGAAGCTGGTCCGGATCAACCGGGACGGCTCGATGCCGGCCTACGACACCCACGTCGTCCGCGGTCTCTACGACGTCGAGGGCGGCGGCGAGGCACTGAAGGCGAAGCTGGACGAGCTCTGCGAGGCCACCTCCGAGGCGATCGCCCGCGGTTGCCGGACGATCATCCTCTCCGACCGGCACTCCACCGCCGAACTTGCCCCGATCCCGTCGCTGCTGCTCACCGCGGCCATCCACCACCATCTGGTGCGGGAGAAGAAGCGCACCCAGGTCGGCCTGATCGTGGAGGCCGGCGACGTCCGCGAGGTGCACCATGTCGCGCTGCTGATCGGCTACGGCGCGGCGGCGGTCAACCCCTACCTGGTCTTCGAGAGCGCCGAGGATCTGGCCCGCCGGGAATGGCTGGTCAAGGTCGATCCCGAGCAGGCGGTCTACAACGTCCGCAAGGCGCTCGGCAAGGGCGTGCTGAAGGTGATGAGCAAGATGGGCGTCTCGACCATCGCCTCGTACACCGGTGCGCAGATCTTCGAGGCTCTCGGCCTCTCCCGCGAGTTGGTGGACGCCTACTTCACCGGTACCACCAGCCGGATCGAGGGGATCGGCCTGGCCGAACTGGCCGAAGAGGTCGCCCGCCGGCACGCTCGCGCCTACCCTTCGTCCGGACTGCTGCCGCACCGCACGCTCGACGTGGGCGGCGAGTACAAGTGGCGCCGCGAAGGTCCGCCGCACCTGTTCGATCCGGACACCGTCTTCCGGCTGCAGCACTCGACGCGCACCGGCCGTTACGACATCTTCAAGCAGTACACCGGCCGGGTGAACGATCAGTCCGAGCGGCTGATGACCCTGCGCGGCCTGCTGGGATTCGCCTCCGATCGTCCGTCGGTTCCGATCGAAGAGGTCGAGCCGGTCAGCGAGATCGTGAAGCGGTTCTCCACCGGTGCGATGAGCTACGGCTCGATCAGCCAGGAGGCCCACGAGACGCTGGCGATCGCGATGAACCGGCTGGGCGGCAAGTCCAACACCGGCGAGGGCGGCGAGGATCCGGAACGGCTGCACGACCCGGTGCGGCGCAGCGCGATCAAGCAGGTCGCGTCGGGGCGGTTCGGCGTGACGTCGGACTACCTGACCAATGCCGACGACATCCAGATCAAGATGGCTCAGGGCGCCAAGCCCGGCGAGGGCGGTCAGCTACCCGGCCAGAAGGTCTACCCGTGGGTGGCCAAGACCCGGCACTCCACGCCGGGCGTCGGCCTGATCAGCCCTCCGCCGCATCACGACATCTACTCGATCGAGGATCTCAAGCAGCTGATCCACGACCTGAAGTGCGCCAACCCGAGCGCCCGGGTGCACGTCAAACTGGTCGCCGAGGTCGGCGTCGGGACGGTTGCCGCCGGCGTCTCCAAGGCGAAGGCGGACGTCGTCCTGATCTCCGGCCATGACGGTGGGACGGGCGCCGCGCCGCTCACCTCGCTGAAGCATGCCGGCGGTCCCTGGGAACTCGGCCTGGCCGAGACCCAGCAGACGCTGCTGCTGAACGGCCTGCGGGACCGGATCGTGGTGCAGGCCGACGGCCAGCTGAAGACCGGCCGGGACGTGGTGATCGCCGCCCTGCTGGGGGCGGAGGAGTTCGGCTTCGCCACCGCGCCGCTGGTGGTCTCCGGCTGCATCATGATGCGGGTCTGTCACCTCGACACCTGCCCGGTCGGCGTCGCCACCCAGAACCCCGAACTGCGGGCGAAGTATGCCGGCCACGCCGACTACGTGGTGAACTTCTTCGAATTCATCGCCGAAGAGGTCCGCGAACTGCTGGCCGAGCTGGGCTTCCGCTCCATCGAGGAGGCCGTCGGCCACGCCGAGGTACTGCGGACCACCGAGGCGATCGCACACTGGAAGACCCAGGGACTGGATCTCACCCCGATCCTGCATCAGGTGGAACTGCCCGAGGGAACGCCGCTGCACCATATCGTCGACCAGGATCACGGGCTGGACGACAAGATGGACGTCCAACTGCTCGAGCTGTGCCAGCCGGCGCTGGCGGACGGCGAGTTGGTGCGCGCCGACCTGACCGTCCGCAATGTCGACCGGACGGTCGGCACCATCCTGGGCCACCACGTCACCAAGGCGACCGGCGGCAAGGGACTGCCGGAGAACACCATCGACCTGACCTTCCGCGGCACCGCCGGGCAGAGCTTCGGCGCCTTCCTGCCCCGCGGGGTGACGCTCCGGCTGGTGGGCGACGCCAACGACTACTTCGGCAAGGGCCTGTCGGGCGGACGGCTCACGGTCCGGCCGCCGAAGGATGTGGTGTTCGCCGCCGAGGAGCAGATCATCGCCGGCAATGTGATCGGCTACGGCGCCACCAGCGGGCAGCTGTTCCTGCGTGGCCGGGTGGGCGAGCGGTTCTGCGTCCGCAACTCCGGAGCGACCGCGGTGGTCGAAGGGGTGGGTGACCATGCCTGCGAGTACATGACCGGTGGCGAGGTGCTGATTCTCGGCTCGACCGGCCGCAATCTGGCGGCCGGCATGTCCGGCGGTGTCGCCTGGGTGCTCGACCTGAACCCGATCCGGCTGAACACCGAGCTGGTGGACGCCCACGAGCCCGAACCCTCCGACCTGGCACGGATCCGGGAGCTTCTGGTGCAGCATCGCGAGGAGACGGGTTCGACGGTCGCCGGGACCCTGGCGGAGCTGACCGACGAACAGCTGGCGCAGCGGTTCACCACGGTGATGCCGAGGGACTACGCCCGGGTGCTGGCCGCCCGCGCCGAGGCCGAATCGGCCGGGCTGAGCGAGGACGAGATCGTCACGGTGATGATGGAGGCGGCACATGGCTGATCCCCGAGGCTTCATGACCACCCCGCGCCAGGTCGCCGAGCGGCGTCCGGTCGAGGAACGCATCCACGACTGGCACGAGGTCTACCCGGGCTCGCCCGGGCGGGCGTTGCTGCCGATCATCGGCCAGCAGGCCGGTCGGTGCATGGATTGCGGCATCCCGTTCTGTCATCAGGGCTGCCCGCTGGGCAACCTGATCCCGGAGTGGAACGACATGGTGTGGCGCGACGACTGGCGCGGCGCGCTGGAGCGGCTGCACGCGACCAACAACTTCCCGGAGTTCACCGGCCGGCTCTGCCCGGCCCCCTGTGAGACGGCCTGCGTGGTGGGGATCAACCGCGATCCGGTGACCATCAAGAACGTCGAGGTCGCCATCATCGACCGGGCCTGGGACGACCGTCGGGTGATCGCCCAGACCCCGGAATGGCATTCCGGCAAGACCGTCGCGGTGGTGGGCTCCGGACCGGCCGGACTGGCGGTTGCCCAACAGCTCACCCGGGCCGGCCACACCGTGGTCGTCTACGAGCGGGCGGACGCGATCGGCGGCTTGCTGCGCTACGGCATCCCCGAGTTCAAGATGGAGAAGGAGGTGCTCGACCGGCGGCTGAAGCAGATGCGGCTGGAGGGCACGGTCTTCAAGGCAGGGGTGAACATCGGTTCCGATCTGACCGGTGAGCAGTTGCTCGACCGCTTCGACGCCGTGGTGCTCGCGACCGGCTCGACCGTGGCACGCGATCTGCCGATCCCGGGCCGGGAACATGCCGGCATCCATCAGGCGATGGAGTATCTGCCGCAGGCGAACCGGGCCGCGCTCGATCAGGAGGTGCCCGACCAGATCCTGGCGACCGGTAAGGACGTGGTGATCATCGGCGGCGGCGACACCGGTGCCGACTGCCTGGGCACGGCGATCCGCCAGGGCGCGCGCTCGATCACCCAGCTGGAGATTCTGCCGATGCCATCTCAGACTCGTCCGGAGAGCCAGCCCTGGCCGACCTACCCGATGACCTACCGGATGTCATCTGCCCATGAGGAGGCGGGGGAGCGGATCTACTCGGTCTCCACCAGCGCCTTCGAGGCCGACGCCGAGGGCCGGGTCGCCGGACTGCGGGTCGGCGAGGTGGCGATGGTGAACGGTCGCTTTGAGCCGATCGAGGACACCGAGCGGGTGATCCCCGCGCAGCTGGTGCTGCTGGCGATGGGCTTCACGGGCCCGGAGCGGACGGGTGTGGTCGAGCAGCTCGGCCTCGAACTCGACCCGCGTGGCAACATCGCCCGGGACGAGCGCTACGCCACCAGCGCTCCGGCGGTCTTCGTCTGCGGCGACGCCGGACGCGGGCAGTCCCTGATCGTCTGGGCGATCGCCGAGGGCCGCTCCTGCGCCAGCGAGGTGGACGCCTTCCTGCAGGGCTCGACCCAGCTGCCCAAACCCATCCTGCCCACCGAGCGCCCTCTGATGGTCTGAAAAGCCCGGTCGATCCCTGGGTTCCGGACGGACCCCTGGGCGCGTCGAAGGCTGGCACCCCGTTGCCGCCGGAGGGTCATCGCGGGCGACCTTGCACACGATGAAGGCCCACACGTGCGGCGGGCTGGTCGATAGTGTAGGGACAACTGAGCTATTATTTCGATATCGAGATAGTTTGCGTCGAGGAGGATCGATGAGCACCGACAGCTACCAGTCCCGGGACGAACTCACGGTGGGGGGAAAGACCTACGAGATCTTCCGGGTCGACGCGGTTGCAGGCTCCCAGAGCCTGCCCTACAGCCTCAAGGTGCTGCTGGAGAACCTGTTGCGCACCGAGGATGGCGCGAACGTCACCGCCGAGGACATCAGGGCCCTGGGCCACTGGAACCCGGACGACGAACCGAACCGGGAGATCCAGTTCACCCCGGCCCGGGTCATCATGCAGGACTTCACCGGCGTCCCCTGCGTAGTCGACCTGGCCACCATGCGCGAGGCGATGGCGGACCTGGGCGGCGACCCGGCCAAGGTGAACCCGCTGGCTCCGGCGGAGATGGTGATCGACCACTCGGTCGTCGCCGACCTCTTCGGCACCCCGAACGCCTTCGCGCGCAACGTCGAGCTCGAGTACCAGCGCAACCGCGAGCGCTACCAGTTCCTCCGCTGGGGCCAGACCGCCTTCGACGACTTCGTGGTCGTCCCACCGGGCACCGGCATCGTCCACCAGGTCAACATCGAGCACCTGGCCCGCGTCGTGTTCCCGCGCGAAGTCAACGGCGTGCTGCAGGCCTACCCCGACACCTGCGTCGGCACCGACTCCCACACCACGATGGTCAACGGCTTGGGCGTGGTCGGCTGGGGGGTCGGCGGCATCGAGGCCGAGGCGGCCCTGCTCGGCCAGCCGGTCAGCATGCTCATCCCGCGGGTGGTCGGCTTCAAGCTCAGCGGCAGGCTGCCGGAGGGCACCACCGCCACCGACCTCGTGCTCACCATCACCGAGATGCTGCGGCAGCACAAGGTGGTCGGCAAGTTCGTCGAGTTCTACGGCACCGGCGTCTCCGAGGTTCCGCTGGCCAACCGCGCCACGATCGGCAACATGAGCCCCGAGTACGGCTCCACCATCGCGATCTTCCCGATTGACGACAACACCATCGACTACCTGCGTCTCACCGGACGCTCGCAGGAGCAGCTCGACCTGGTCGAGGCCTACGCCCGCGTCCAGGGCCTGTGGCACGACCCGTCCGTCGAACCGCGCTACTCCGAATACCTCGAACTCGATCTGGCCACCGTGGTGCCGAGCATCGCCGGCCCGAAGCGCCCGCAGGACAGGGTGCTGCTGGCGAACGCCAAGCAGGGCTTCAACGAGGCGCTGCGCGACTACGTCGCCGACGACCTCACGGGCTACGACGAAGCCGTCGCCGAGAGCTTTCCCGCGTCCGACGCCCCGGCCCACGACGGTGAGAACGGCTCCCCGGCGCCACGTGAGTACGGCGAGGGCGTGCCGGCCGGCCTGGGCCGGCCCTCCCGTCCGACCCCGGTGACCCTTGCCGACGGCACAAGCTTCACCCTCGACCACGGCGCGGTGACGATCGCCGCGATCACCTCGTGCACCAACACCTCGAACCCGTCGGTGATGGTCGGCGCGGCTCTGGTGGCGAAGAAGGCGGTCGAGAAGGGCCTCACCCGCAAGCCGTGGGTGAAGACCTCGTTGGCCCCGGGCTCGAAGGTGGTGACCGACTACTACGAGAAGTCGGGCCTCACCCAGTACCTTGACGCCCTCGACTTCGACCTGGTCGGCTACGGCTGCACCACCTGCATCGGCAACTCCGGCCCGCTGATCCCGGAGGTCTCCCAGGCGGTCAACGAGCACGATCTCGCGGTCACCTCGGTGCTGTCGGGCAACCGCAACTTCGAGGGACGGATCAACCCCGACGTCAAGATGAACTACCTGGCCAGCCCCCCGCTGGTGGTGGCCTACGCCCTGGCCGGACGGATGGACATCGATCTGACCACGGAGCCGCTGGGCCAGGCCAGCGACGGCAGCGACGTCTACCTCTCGGACATCTGGCCGAGTCAGGCCGAGGTGGACGAGGTGATCAACTCCTCGATCAGCTCCGACATGTTCACCTCGCGTTACGCCGACGTGTTCGCCGGGGACGATGCCTGGCGCTCGCTGCCCACGCCCGAGGGCGACACCTTCGAGTGGGACGGCGAATCGACCTACGTCCGCAAGCCGCCGTACTTCGACGACATGCCGCACACGCCCGAGCCGGTCGGCGACATCGCCGGCGCCCGAGTGCTGCTGAAGCTGGCCGACTCGGTGACCACCGACCACATCTCGCCCGCCGGCGCGATCAAGTTCGACAGCCCGGCCGGCAAGTACCTGACCGACCACGGCGTGGCCCGCAACGACTTCAACTCCTACGGTTCACGCCGCGGCAACCACGAGGTGATGATCCGGGGGACGTTCGCCAACATCCGGCTGCGCAACCAGATCGCGCCGGGCACCGAGGGCGGCTTCACCCGCGACTTCACCAAGCCGGATGGTCCGGTCACCACGGTCTACGAGGCCGCGCAGAGCTACGCGGCCGCCGGCACCCCGCTGGTGGTGCTGACCGGCAAGGAGTACGGCTCGGGTTCGTCCCGCGACTGGGCCGCCAAGGGCACGGCGCTGCTGGGCGTCAAGGTGGTCATCGCCGAGAGCTACGAGCGGATCCACCGCTCGAACCTGATCGGCATGGGCGTCCTGCCGCTGCAGTTCCCCGAGGGGGAGACGGCCGATTCGCTGGGCCTCGCCGGCACCGAGACCTTGTCGGTGAGCGGCATCACCGCGCTGAACGAGGGCGTCACTCCGTCCACGGTGACGGTGACCGCCCAGGGCGACGGCGAGCCGATCGTCTTCGAGGCGCTCGTCCGGATCGACACCCCCGGAGAGGCCGAGTACTACCGTCACGGCGGCATCATGCAGTACGTCCTGCGCTCGCTGCTGGAGCGCTGACCGGCGACCTGGGACGACGGGGCCGCCACGCCCGCCCGCAGCGGTGTGAGCGAGCCCCGTCTAGGCCGAGGAGTGGGGCACGCCGTGAAGCGGATCCCTGGGCGGCAGGCCGCAGCGATCCCGCACGACGACCGCCCGCGCCCAGCCTAGGGCGCGTGCCTGGATGCGGTGCCGGCAGGTCGGAAAACGGAACCTGCAATAGGAGCGGCGTCCCAGCCGTGGGTGCGGTGCCCGCTGCCGAATTCGACGGCTGGGTTGCATTTGGAAAGCAACCGGCACCAACCCTGTACGTCTGTAGAGAACGGATTTCCCAGCCGCCTTGAGCAGGCCGCTATGGTAGCAAAAGTACTCGTCTGTGGGGGACGAGAATGGGAGACCCGAGGGATTCACTGTGCAATGTCCGCACGCCCGCGGACGCGTCATGCCATCGTTGTTTCGACGCGTCACAGGCATCGGAAGTGGCCGCAGGTTATGGCCGCGTGCCGTCGCCGCGATCAGCCTTACCGTGGCGCTGTCGGTTTCCAGCCTGGCCACAGCGGGTGCTGAGGACGCTGGCCCCCCGGTCGGCGCCGAGCCCGCTGCCACGCAATCAGCGGCACCCAGCTTGGCTGCTCTGCCCATCGCAACTGCCGAAGAGCCGGCCGGCCCAGTAGCCACCATTCAACCGGAGGCCATTGAGGACGAGGGTGCGGCCTCACCGGAGGTTCCGGCTGAGGTTTCTCTCCCTGCCGAGGATTCGTCCACGGGTGAGGAGCCGGGCATCGCAACGGAGCAGCCGGTGTTGCAGGAGCCTGAGGACGCGACAAGCGAGCCCGAGCCAGCGCCCGAACCGTCGCCGGATCAACCCGGAACCGAGACCGAGAACTGGGCCGGCCAAGCGGGCCCCGGCGACGCGCTGCTCCCGGACATCGGAGCCTTCAGCCTCGCCACCACCACCTGTAGCTACGCGACCGGTGGAACGGCGGCCTACACGAACACGCTGTGCTGGCTCGATATGGAGGGGCTGACCACCGAGTACGTCAACAGGGGCACTGCTCAGAACCCCAATTGGCAGAGCATCCTCGGTGACGAATACACCGTGCCCGGCAGCAGCGGATCCGTGCCCGCTCCGGGCGCTGGTTATTACGGAGAACTTCAGAATGTCCCGATTACCGTTTCCCTGAGGGGTGGCTACACCCTTTTCGCCAAGATCGACATCACTGGAACCGTCCCCGCTTCGGGAACGACGCGCTACCGCTCCCGGCAGGTGCGTGCAGTGCCGTTTCCCACATGGAGTGGGGCATATCTCGGTAATGGCAACTTCTACCCGGGTACCACCGGATATCCCGCTATCTACCAGGGGCCGAACGATTCGACTCCCGCAGCGGTGACAACGATCAGTCTGAAGGACATCTATGTCACCAACGCCAGCGGAGAGGTCATAACCGGGTACTCCGTCGTCGTTGCCGACGCCGAGTCGACCGACAGCGGTGAACGGATCGACTGGGTCACGACAGGTCAGCCGTTCAGGTGGCTTCCGAACACCCCCGGTGCGACCAACAGGACCGGAACGATGGGCAATGCGTGCCCGGGCAGTCACTCTCCGGCCGCTCCAGGCGGATCTTCCAGCACCGCGTCGTGCGTCGCCAACGCGAGCAGCACCAAGACCGGCACCCCGATGCTCCAGAGTGGAGCGCCCGCAGACGGAAGTACGTTTGCGGTGACTCAAACCATGACCGGCAACGGTCTTCAGGGTGTGGCCTTCGGAGTCATCGTCAGCGGTGCCAAGCTCAACGTCAACGTGATCAGCCGTATCGTCGACCAGGACGGCGATCCCACGGACACCAACTTCACCGGTCGGATGACTCGACCCGGCGGCGCTGCGGTCGATATCGAGACGGGTGGGGATGGCGACACGGCTTCCGGCGAGCATCACTTCCCGATCGATGGCTCCATGCCGATCACATTCACATCGGCCGCACAGCAGGATGAGGTCAGTTCCTCCTATGTCCGGGAATGGTCCTGCCAGCGGACGACTCCAGGCGGGACCACCACCCGGTGGCCGGCCACTGGGTACAGTTCGACTCCACCCACGGGCAGCAACGCCGCAGTCGGGGTCGGCGAGTTCCTGGAGTGCACCGTTCAGTACCGCCCCCCGACGCTGACCCTGGCGAAGAACATCAACACAAACGGTCAATCCAGCACCGTGAACGTGCCTGGTGAGTTCACTCTGAACGCCGACGGATCTCTTTCCTCCTTCTCGGGAACGACCGGGATCAAGCGCGCCGTCGCGGCGGGAGTCTATGACCTCTCCGAGATCGCCCCGCCGGTGGCGAGCGCCAGTTGGAAACCGGGCTACATCTGGACCAACTTGTCCTGTACCGGCGCCACTGCCCAGCAGACCAAGGACGGCACGCGCACCACCGGCGCCACGGTGACGATCCAGCCCGGAACCGACGGGGTCTGCACCTACACCAACACCGCGAATGCCAACGCCCCGGCCACCGTCGTGGTCTACAAGAACACCCAGCAAGCGGACGGCAGCGGGCAGGCTCCCGCCGGCGGGTGGACGGTCGGGGTCGCGTTTCGCGGCACGAACACCGGCCGGACGCTGGCCAACGGTGGCAACCAGACGACCCGGGCCTCAGACGGCCGGCAGCCGAATGTCACCACGGTCACCCACACCAACACCCACCGGAATTCGTTGACGAACCTCAATATCACCGAGCGTCAGCAGACCGGATACCAGCTGGTCACTGCGACCTGCACGATCACCGAGCGTGGGGGCCGAGTACGAGAGGTTGTGCTGAACACCACGCAGAGCGGTGTGACGATCACCGGCCAGCTTGACGCCGTTGCGGCGGGCGAGAGCGTAGCGTGCACCTTCGTGAACAAGCCGATCGCCGGCTCGGTCAGCTGGGAGAAGGTCAGCGCCACGGCGGATCCAGCGCACCTCGGGGGTTCCTCCTGGAAGATCGTTGGCCCGGCTCCCTCCGCGGCCGAGATTCCGGTCACCGACTGTGTGGCTGAGGCCTCAACGATGTGCGTGACCGAGTCCGACAAGGACCATCGGGCCGGGTACTTCAACGTACCGGGCCTGACCTTGGGCACATACGACCTGATCGAAGTCAAGCCTCCGGTGGGCTACCTCGTCGATCCCACGCCTCACGGGTTCGTGGTGAGCGCGAACAACCTGCACCACACCTTCGCGAGCCCGTTCGAGAACACCCCGCGTACGGGGCCGTCGCTGCCGCTGACCGGCGGCCTGGGCCGCGATTTCTACACCTTGCTCGGTCTCGGAGTCATCGGACTGGCCGCCGGTGGCTTCAGCCTGTCGCGGATGAGATCCCGGCGGGTGAGGACCGAGTGAGCCCACCGTGACCAAACCAGACATCACATCAACAAGGACTGATCCTCGGGGGACCGGAAATCCGGCTGAGGGTAGGAGAAAGGGAAATCGAATGACAACCAACCAGACGCCCCTACGGCGTCTCGCCGCCGGCGCAGGTGCTCTCGCCCTGGCCCTGATGGGTGCGGTCGGCTTCGCCGGCACCGCCCAGGCCGCCCCCGGACCGGGCCAGCCCGGCGCGGACACCGAGGGCTCGCTGACCATCCACAAGCATGCCGGCTCCCCAAGCGGCGAACAGAACAACGGCACAGTGCAGGACGTCGACCGCCCGCCGCTCGGTGGCGTTCCGTTCACCGTCACCCGGCAGGGCACGGTGGTCAGCGGAACCTGCACCGCGGTCGACCTCACCACGGCAGCGGGCTGGGATACGGCTCAGGCGATCATCGCCGGAACCCAGACCCCGTGCACCACCGGATTGTTCACCGACACGCTGTCCACCAATCCCAGCGGTGTGGCCGAGTTCGACAACCTCGCCCTGGGTCTCTACCACGTGACCGAAGGGGCCGTGGACTTCGTCGAGACCCCCGCCGCGCCCTTCTTCGTCACCATCCCGTACCGCAGCGACACGACGACCGCTGACGGTTGGCGGTATGACGTCCATGTCTACCCGAAGAACACCATCGACAGCCCCAGTGACAAGACCGTCACCGCACCGCTGGCCAACGGCCAGGGTTCCACGGTGACCTGGACCATCCAGACCCGTCCCCTCGGATCCTTCAACAACGGTCAGCCGCTCAGCGCCTACTCGGTCTTTGACACCCTCGACTCCCGCCTTGCCTATGTCGCGGCGAGCGCGTCTCTGACGATGAACCTCCCCAGCGGTGCTACCGCGACCATCCCGGCATACACGCTCGCGGAGCCGACCGGCGCTGGTGGCACTCTGACCGTCACCTTCACGGACCTGGCAGCGCTCAACGCCTTGCCGGCGGGGACGAGCTTCGAACTGACCTTCGACACCACGGTCGACGGCGCGGGCGACATCAACAACGAGGCGTTCGAGGATCTGACCGGCGATGCAAGCGACCCGGACAGCATCGGTAGCGCCTCCACCCAGTGGGGGCCGGCGCAGGTCCTGAAGCACCAGACGGGCAACATCGCCCAAGGTCTCGATGGTGCCGTGTTCTCGGTGTACAAGGCAGACACCAACGGCACCTGCACCGGCACGCTTGGCAGCATCGTCGAGGTGAACGGTGAGACCGAATTCACCTCCAAGGCGGGCGGCATCGTGACGATCGCCGGCCTGTGGGTTGGAACGGACGGTACGACCGCAAGCCGCACCTACTGCGTAGTGGAGGTCGCACCGCCGGCGGGCTATCTGGTGGACGCCACTCCTCGCCCGATTGTCGTGAAGGCAGAGGGGACCGCCACGACCACGGCGTCCATCCAGGTCGCCAACACACCGGTTCCGGGTCCGATCCTGCCGCTCACCGGTGCGGAAGGCACCATGCTGTTCACCCTGGCCGGCGTGGCGCTGGTCGCAGTGGCCGGCGGTGGATTCCTGGTCCGTCGGGCGCGCGCCAGCCGCTGACCGCTCGTCGCGGTCTCCCGGCTGAGCGGGGAGCGTGATCCGAGCGGGTGGGGAGATATCCATGCTCCCCACCCGCTCACCGAACGGAGACATCGTGACGCGAGTCGAGATCCAGCCGCCGATGGCTCTGCCGGCCTCTCCACGACCGCGTTGGCGGATCTCCTGGAGCGCCGCTGGCCTGGCACTGCTGCTGGTGATCGGCGTCGGCGTCAACCAGTACCCCTCCGTTGCGAGCTGGCTGTCGCAGTACTACCAGTCGCTGTTGATCACCGATGTCTCCGATGCACAGGCAACCGAGCCCGTCCCCGAACTGCTGAACGAACTCCAGCGCGCCCACACCTACAACGATCTTCTGATCGGCGGGGCGCTGATCGAGGCGAACAACCGCAAGCCCACCTCCGGGTCCGCGCACGTGGGCGACTACGACTACTCCACTCTGCTCAACGCCACGTCCACCGGCGTGATGGGACGGCTGCGGATACCGTCCATCCAGGTCGACCTCCCGATCTACCACGGCACCGACGACATCACGCTCACCAAAGGCGTGGGCCACCTGGAGGGCACTTCGCTGCCTGTGGGTGGACTCTCGCAACACACCGTGCTGACCGCGCACCGCGGCCTGCCGGAAGCCACCCTTTTCGACAACCTCGACAGGGTCAGCATCGGGGACACCTTCACGGTCGAGCTTTTCGGGGAAGTGCTCACCTACCGGGTGTTCGCCAGCCAGGTGGTCGAGCCCGACGAGAGCCGAGCGCTCAACCCTGTCTACGGCCGCGATCTGGCCACTCTGGTCACCTGCACGCCGCTGGGAATCAACTCCCACCGCATCCTGGTCACCGCCGAACGGGTCACTCCCACCCCGGTGGAGGACATTGCGGCAGCGGGCGAACGTCCGGACATTCCAGGCTTCCCCTGGTGGACGCTGGTGCTCGGGGCCACGCTGCTGATGGCGGTGGCGATCGTCTGGCGCACGGGCTACCCACCACGGCCCCGCCCCAAGCGTGCGGTTCCAGCGCGGAAGAAGAACTGACAGGGACTACGGGCCTGATGGCGACCCGGCTCAGTTCCAGTGGTCGAGGAAGACCGGAATCGTGAGCTCGCGCTGCCAGGGACGGGCGCCGAGCATGGTGAGGCGTTCAGCCAGCCACGCGGCGTCTGCGCCCGCCGGGGCATCCCAGAGCAGCCGGCGGACGACGTCGGGGGAGATCAGGTTCTCCACCGGCAGCTTGAGCTCTTCGGCGCATGCGATCAGGGCGGGACGCACCCGCGACCAGCGGGCGTAGGCGTCCGGCCAACGATTCTGCCAATTGCGGGGCGGCGGCGGGCCGGCCGTCCGGGCCTGACGGGGCGGCAGTTCGCCCTTGGTCAGGGCCAGCGCCCGGGCGATGGCATCCAGCCAGTCCCGCTCGTAGCGGGCGGCGAACCGCATCGTGAAGCCGCGTTCCTGGCGCAGTTCGACCCGGGTCGGAACCGTCTTGGCCTTCTCGACCCGGGCGGCGATCCCGCTCATCGAACGATCGTTGAGCACGCGACCGGGAGCCCGGTCGTTCTGCTGGGCGATCTCGTCGCGGATCTGCCACAGTTCCCGCACCACTGCCAGCCCCAGCGGGCTGTGGACGTCGTGCAGGCCGGAGGTGCGTCGCCACGGCTCGGTGTGCCCGGTGGGCGGATCGCCCGCGTGGGCGGCCAGGTGGGCGAACTCCTGGTAGGCCCACTCAAGCTTCCCGGCAGCCTGCAGCTGGTCGATCAGCCAGCCGCGCAGATCGTCCAGGCGCTCGACATCCAGCGCGGCATAGACCAGCCATTCGATCGGCAGCGGGCGCCGGGACCAGTCGGCCGCCGAGTGCTCCTTGAGCAGGCTGATGCCGAGGGCCTGCTCCATCAGGGCACTGAGGTTCACCTTGGGCAGCCCCAGCAGCCGAGCCGCCAGTTCGGTGTCGAAGAGCCTGCGTGGGAGCAGCCCGTCCTCGGCGAGGCAGGGCAGGTCCTGGCTGGCGGCGTGCAGGATCCACTCGGCACCGGCGAGCACCGCCGACAGATCGGAGAGATCGGCCCGCGGTTTGCCCTCCTCGAAGGCGGTCGGGTCGAGCAGAAAGCTGCCGGCGCGGGCACGTCGCAGCTGGATCAGATACGCCTTGCCCGAATACCGGAACCCCTGGGCCCGCTCGGTGTCGATCGCCACCGGACCGTCCCCGGCCGTGAGCCTGTCCAGCATCCTGCGGTACTCGTCCACGGTGTCCACGACCGGAGGAACCCCGTCCACCGGCGCCGTGAGCACCGGATAGCTGGGCGTCTCGGCGGTGACCTCGTCCGTCACCGTGGCCTCGGCCCGGGCCGGCGAGGCATCAGGGAGACCACGCCATCCGGCAGGGGCGGTAGGCCGGCGGTCATGCAGAGCAATTCCGACCAGGCGGCCAGGTGCTGGGTGAGCTGGTCACCACTGGTGATCACCGGCGTCCATGACGCACGCAACTCGATCTCCGCGCGCGGCGGATCGTCGCCGATCGCGCCGAAGGCCTTGCTGGAGACTGCGGTGACCGTGCCGCTCGGCGCGGTGTAGGTGGCCTGGTGGCGCTCCAGCGCGTCGATCAGCCACGACCAGCCGACCTCGGTCAGCAGCGGATCGGAGACCATCTCGGCATCCACATCGGCACGGGCGTAGGTGACACAGCGGAAGTCGCCGTCCCAGGAGGCATTGCCGTCCGGGTCGTGCAGCAGCACTAGGCGTCCACTGCCCAACTCCTCGTCGTGCAGCGTCACCTCCGCGCTCACCGCGACCGCATAGGGGGCGATCTTCTGGGGAGCGGGCAGATCCTCGATCACCAGCTCCGGCCGCCACTGCATCGAGGACAGCGCGGCAACCGCCTCCTCGAAGACCCGGGGCGTCGCCCGCTGGTATCTCGCTCCCACGTGGTGAGGGTAACTTCCCCGCGTGCCTCAACCGCTGCTGCCACGCCGGTCGAGAGCGAACAAGCTCTCAGCGTCTGTTGGCCAGGGTCGCTCAGCTGGTGGGCTCGAAGGTCAGGCAGACCGAGTTGATGCAGTAGCGCAGATCGGTGGGGGTCTCGTAGCCCTCCCCGGCGAAGACATGTCCCAGGTGGGAATCGCAGGCCGCACAGCGCACCTCGGTGCGCGGACGGCCGGGGATGCTGTCGTCCTCCAGGTAGCGGACCCGATCCTCGGCCGCGCTGGTGAAGAAGGAGGGCCAGCCGCAGTGCGAGGCGAACTTGTGCTCGCTGCGGAACAGCTCGGTGCCACAGGCCTTGCAGCGGTAGATGCCGGGGGAGTCCAGATCGGTGTACTCCCCGGTGAACGGACGCTCTGTGCCACCTTCGCGCAGCACGCGATACTCCATCGCGCTGAGCTGGGCGCGCCATTCGTCCGGTGTCTTGATGACCGTGAGTTCCATACGTCGAGCCTAGTCGCACCGTCCGCCAGGTGGCCCGGAGCGGGCTTGGTAAACTCTTGGCTTGATGCCCCAGCCAGAGCGCTCCCGCAAACCTGCGATCGCAGGGTGGTCACTGACCGCCCTGGCGTTGATGCTGCTGGCGACAGCCGGGTGGATCCGGTACCGGTTCGGCTCGATCGTGTTCGAGCAGTTCATCCTGCACATCCCGCTGGGCGGAGGGGGTGCCGGCGACGACACGCTGGTGTTCGAGGCGCTGGTGGTGTGCGTGCTGATCCCGCTGGGGCTGGTGGCGATGGCCATCCTGGTCCGGCAGCAGCGGGGCTGGACCCTCGGTGGCTGCCGCCGCGTGGTGTTGCCGTCGCTGGCGGCGGCGCTCTCGCTGGGTCTGCTGGTGTCGGTGGTGGGCCTGCCGCGGTATGTCGCCGCCCAGCTGGACGGACGCAGTTTCGCCGACTATTACGTGCCCCCACAGCTCGGCGCTTCTCCAGAGCGTCCGAAGAACCTGATCACCATCTATCTGGAGTCGATGGAGAACACCTACGGCAATGCCGACCTGTTCGGCCGCAACCTGCTGGCGACGCTGGACGAGGCGACCGACGGCTGGGCGCGGTACGACACCCTGATGCAGTATCCCGAGGGCGGCTGGACGATGGCCGGCATCGTGAGCACCCAGTGCGCGATCCCGCTGAAGAGCCGGCTGCTGGTCGAGGGCATCGACCCGAACAGGTTCGGCGAGCGGATGGAGAGCTACCTGCCCGGCGCCACCTGCCTGGGCGATCTGCTGGCGCAGGCCGGCTACAGCAACACCTATGTGGGTGGCGCGAACACCCGGTTCGCCGGCAAGGACACCTTCCTCGGCGATCACGGCTACACCTCGATCCGGGGCCGGGAGCGGTGGGAAGCCGACGAGGATCCGTCCGAGGTCTCGATCTGGGGGCTCTCCGATCACCGGATGTTCGCCCGCGCCGCCGAGACCCTGGACGAGCTGCGCGCCACCGGCCAGCCGTACCACCTCACCATGCTCAGCCTCGACACCCACGAGCCGGGCGGGGTGTACCCGAGCTGCGAGACCGATGACGCGGTGCCGATGGCAACCGCGATCACCTGTTCCTCCCGGGCGCTGGCGGGCTTCCTCAACCATCTTGAGCAGGTCGGCGCGCTGCAGGACACCGTCGTGGTGGTGATGGGCGATCATCTGAAGTCCACCGCCGAGGGAGGCTTCTACAAGGCCGAACTCGATGGCACCGCCGACCGCACGATCGTGCTGCGTGTCTGGAGCCCTGACCCGGTGGAGTTCACCCGGGAACGTGCCGATCAGTTCAGCGTCCTTCCCACGATCCTGGAGTTGCTGGGCTTCGAGCCGCCGCGGGGCCGCGCCGGCCTGGGGGTCTCGTTCGTGGGTTCGCGCTCGCTGACCGGCACGGCGCTGGAGCTGGATCCGGAGGAGTACGCCTCGGTGGTGACCTCCCCCTCGTCCGATCTCTACCGCACCTTCTGGGAGCCGGTGGAAGCGGTCACACCCGAGCCTCCCGAGCCAGTGCCCGGCCGAGGTCAGCCCCACCAGTAATCCCCGATCCGACGGACCCCGGCAAGGTTCACTCCCAGTTGGCGGGGTTCTTCTTGCTGGGCTGGACGCGGGGCGGCTCGCCCGGCATCTTGGGATACTCCGGGGGATAGGGCATCTCGCCCTCACCGGCTGCGGCGTCACGCTCGTACCATTCCAGCGCGGTATCGAGGGCACCCGGCTCGGCATCCTCGAGTTCCTGCCACAGATCGCCGGCCTCGGCGAAGCGCCCGGGCATGGTGAGGAGGGTGAAGTCGCCGGGATCGACAGAGGTCACTTCGTCCCAGGTGAGCGGCGCGGAAACGCGTCCCAGCGGTGTGGGGCGGATCGAGTAGGCCGAGGTCATCAGCCGGTCACGGGCCATCTGGTTGAAGTCGACGAAGATGCGCTCGCCGCGCTCCTCCTTCCACCAGTTCACCGTCACCACCTTCGGCATCCGGCGGGCAAGCTCGCGGCCTACCGCGATCGCGGCGTGGCGGGCATCGATGAAGTCGGAGAGGCGGATCGGTGCGAAGACGTGCAACCCGCGCCCACCGGAGGTCTTGGGAAAGCCGGTCAGGCCGGCCTCCTTCAGCACCTCGCGTAGCTCCAGCGCCGCGGAGACGGCCATCGAGAAGTCGGAACCGGGCTGTGGGTCGAGGTCGATCCGCAACTGGTCGACCGCGTCGGGATCGGCAGCCCGCACCGGCCAGGGGTGGAATCGGACCGTGCCCAGATTGACCATCCAGATGATGCTGGCCAGATCGGCCGGTGCCACCTCGACCGCGGTGCGTCCGGAAGGGAAGGTGATGGTGGTGGTCCGCACCCATTCCGGCGTCGCCGAGGGTGCCCGCTTCTGGTAGAACGCCTCTCCGCGGGCGTCGGCCCGCGTGGCGATCACGACGTCCTCCCGCACCCCACCGGGCCAGCGCTCCATGGTGGTAGGACGATCTCGCAGCGCGTTCAGGATGCCCGGCCCGACCGAACAGAAGTACTCGGCCACGCCCAGCTTGGTGACCCCGAGATCGGCGAAGTACGGCTTGTCCGGGCTGGAGAGCCGGACCGCTCGTCCGTCCACCTCGAGTTCGATCGCCGTCGTCGCCATGGGTTTCACCCTACGCGAGCGGTCCACGCACGCCGACGGTCTCGGTCGCCCGAAGATTGCGCAGAACACGTCTTGCCTGCAGGCTCCGTCTGAGAGCCCGGGAGACTAGCGGCCGAGGATCTCGTCCAGATCGAAGGAGACGACCTCCTCCAGCTGGTCGAAGGTGCAGGAGGCGGGATCGCGGTCCTCTCGCCAGCGCAGGAAGCGGGTGGTGTGACGGAACCGCGTCCCCTCCATGTGCTCGTAGCCCACGGTGCAGACCAGCAGCGGGTCGATCAGGTGGGTCTCCTTCAGCTCGGCGCTCCAGCGGCTGATCGCACCCGGGCGGCGGCCCTCCACCTCGGCCGCGGCCCACGGATGCTCGGCGCCGGCGGGCAGCTCCAGCGCGCCGAGCCTGGCGGCCAGCGAGACCCGGGTGGCCTCGGGAAAGGCCGCCGACACCCCGACGAAGTGCAGCACGCCCGCGTCATCGTAGAGACCCAGCTGCAGCGAGCCCAGCAGTCGGCGCTCAGGGGTCGAGTTCTTGTGCAGCCGATAGCCGGCCACCACCACGTCCGCCTCGCGCTTGTGCTTGATCTTCGTCATGGTGCGCTGGCCGGGCAGGTACGGGCCGTCCAGGGGCTTGGCGATGACGCCGTCGAGGCCGGCGCCCTCGAACTCGGAGAACCAGCTCTGGGCCAGCTTCAGATCGGTGGTCAGGGGAGTCAGGAACACCGGCGGGTCGGCGTGGGCCAGCGCCCGTTCCAGCGCTTCGCGGCGCTCGGTGAAGGGACGCTCCATCAGGGAGGTGTCGTCCAGAGCCAGCAGATCCCAGGCCACGAAGGATGCCGGCGTGGTGTTCGACAGCAACTCGATCCGGGTGGCCGCGGGATGGATGCGCTCGGTGAGCTTGACGAAGTCGAGCCGGGTGCCGTCGATCACGATCAACTCGCCGTCCAGCACACAGCGCGGGGGAGTGTTGGCCAGCAACCCGGCGGCCACCTCGGGGAAGTAGACCGTCAGCTCACGGCCGTTGCGGGAGATCAGCGACAGCTCGTCGTTGTCGCGGAACACCAGGCAGCGGAAGCCGTCCCACTTGGGCTCATAGGCCATCCCCGGCGGAATGGACGCCGCGGGGCGGGCCAGCATCGGTTCCAGCGGCGGGGCAACGGGCAGACTCACAACGTCCTCCTGAGCAACATGAGGGTCATCCTTCCACCGGATGGCGTTCTTCGGCAGACTACGGCCATGGCAAAGAAGCAGAAGAAGGTTCTCTCGGCTCCGTTGAGCTCGCTGCTGCGGGTCCCTTCAGGTCCGGTGTCGATGACGGACTTCGATCCGGCGGCAACGCCGGGCTTCCCCGGGAAGGACAGGGACGATGCGCCGGCTCTGATGGAGGCCATGACGCCGGAGCTCTCCGACCTGCAGGAGCGGCTGTACGCCCACGGCCGCAGCGACCCCGAGCATGCCCGGAGCGTGCTGGTGGTGCTGCAGGGGATGGACACCTCGGGCAAGGGCGGGGTGGTGCGCCATGCCATCGGACTGGTCGATCCGCAGGGCGTCCAGCTGAAGTCGTTCAAGGCCCCAACCGCCGAGGAGCGCGCCCAGCACTACCTGTGGCGGATCCGCAAGGCCCTGCCGACCGGCGGCATGATCGGCATCTTCGACCGCTCCCACTACGAGGACGTGCTGGTGGTGCGGGTGGAGAGCCTGGTGCCGGAATCGGAGTGGAGCAAGCGCTACGACGAGATCAACGAGTTCGAGGCCGAACTGGTGGCCGGCGGGACGACGCTGATCAAGTGCATGCTGAACGTCTCGTTCGCTGAGCAGCTGGCCCGGTTGAAGGCACGCCTGGACGACCCCACCAAGTACTGGAAGTACAATCCCGGTGACCTCGACGCCCGCGCCAAGTGGCCGGCCTACCAGGAGGCGTATGCGGCCGCGCTGGAGAAGTGCAATACCGAAGTGGCCCCCTGGCACGTCATCCCGGCGGACCGCAAGTGGTACCGCAACTGGGCGGTCGCCGAACTGCTGCGCGAGACCCTGGCCGGACTGGACATCGACTGGCCGGCGGCTGACTTCGACGTCGACGCCGAGAAGGCGCGGCTGGCTGCTGCCGAGTAGCGCTCCTCGTCGACCGACGAAAGGCGTGTTACGCGCTGACCACCGTCAGGTGCGGACGCTCGGGCTCGTCGAGTTCCTCGGCGACGCCGAAGTCGAGCAGGTCCATGGCGGCGAAGGCGTAGCGGGCCAGTACCAGATCGAGCACCTCGCGGGCGGCTCCGATCGGCTCGCTGACCGAGACCGCGCCGTACCGGTAGGCCAGGTCGGCCTGGGCATGGTACGAGGTGTCGGCGCTCAGGAAGAACGAACCGACCGCGATGTGCCGCCGGCCCTGCGCCCGCAGGCCCATGATCGCCTGGGCGACCGACGGACCGGAATCGTCCGCCGCCGCGATGAGGCAGGGGAGCTTGTGGTGGGTGGACCACTGCCGGGCACGGCGAGCCATCAGCGCGCTGCCGCGCACATCACCGGAGGACTCGGCTGAGAGCACCAGGCCGTCCAGTTCGAGGCAGCGGGCGTGCGAGAGAGCCGCGCGCAGCCGTTCGTCAAGCACGGTCAGCAGACTGAGCTCGGGACCGATCGGGCGCGCGATGGCGAACCGGGCATTGGGGTGGGTGGCCCGGCAGCGCTGGGCCATGATCTCGACGTCGGCATCGGCCTCGATGGCGTTGGTGAGGTGCAGCGGGACAAAGACGATCTCGTCGGCACCCTGCTTGACGAGCTGGGAGACGACCTGGCTGCCGCTGGGCGGGCACTGATCGAGGAACGCGCCGTGGACGGTCAGTTCGGGACGCAGCGTCTGCAGGCCTTTGCGCAGTTCATGCGTAACCTGGGCCACCCGCGGGTCGGGGCTGCCATTGGACACAACCACCAGTGCTGGAGCCGTCATGTAGCGTGCCTTCCTGGATCTTCGAAGGGACGGCTCCATTGCCGGTTTCTTGCAGGCAACAGGTTCCTCCCATTGGGCCGGTGTTGGCAACTCTCCACGCCGAGATTTGAGACATATGCCCGAATAACGAGACATCCGGCGCCTGGGCGGCCCGGGGAAGATCCGATCTGGCCTCCGTGAGCCTCTGCATGCCGTGGAGGCGCGCGATCGGCGGGCTGCCTGCGGGCCGGTCAGCACCCGGCGAAGCGCCTCGGGAACGGGAAAGCCCCGCCGTGGCGGGGCATCCCAGGTATTCTGCGGGGTGGGCGTAACTGGGTTCGAACCAGTGACCTCTTCGGTGTGAACGAAGCGCGCTACCACTGCGCCATACGCCCGCGATCGACAACGATAGCCCAGCGACGGGTGTCGCGTCACATCGAGACGGACGCGGGCCTCGGCGATCGTGAGCAGGCTCGTATCGGTGCTCTCGTTCCCGGTTTCTGCCTCGTTTTGACGAGGCAACCATCGTCCTCGGAACAATCCTGAGCAAGCTCCCGTTGCTCCTCGTCCTCGGTTTCTGCCTCGTTTTGACGAGGCAACCTTCGTCCTCGGAACAATCCTGAGCAAGCTCCCGTTGCTCCTCGTCCTCGGTTTGCTACGCATCGTGCGGCTGGGTATGGTTGTCGTCGCGCCTGAAGCCGAGGTTCTGGTCGAAGGTCGTGCGGACGTGGCTCAGTTGGTAGAGCATCACCTTGCCAAGGTGAGGGTCGCGGGTTCGAATCCCGTCGTCCGCTCGGAGACATCCTTCTCGGCTCTGGCCGCTGAGGACTACGGTC
>JASGEM010000040.1:0-47971 GCA_049841235.1 Propionicimonas sp.
AACCATGGCCGGCCACGCGGCCGCTGGTGCGATTCATGCCCATGCCGACCCCACTGCGCGCATCGCGGTTGCGGCGCCGGTAGACCGGGTCGCCCGCGAGGAGGCCGAGGCCGGCCGGTTGCGTGCGGGAGCGTCGCTGGCCCGCGGGGCAGGCAACCGCGCCGTCCCCGAGCAACCGGACGCGGAACGCACCTGCTTCGAACGCGACCGCGATCGGATCGTCCATTCCACCGCCTTCCGGCGGCTGGCCGGCAAGACCCAGGTGGTGGTCTTCCCGACCGATCACCAGCGGACCCGGCTCACCCATGCCCTGGAGGTCGCACAAGTGGCCACCTCGATCGCCCGAGGGGTGGGCGCGAACGCCACCCTGGCCGAGGCGATCGCGCTCGGCCACGACTGCGGCCACGGGCCTGGCGGCCACGCGAGCGAGGACGCCTTCGACCCGTTCGTCCCGGGCGGCTACGAACACGGCCCCTGGGGGGCGGACGTGGTGCTGGCCTCACTCAACCTGTGCGCCGAGACCCTCGACGGCATCCGCAACCACTCCTGGTCGCGCCCGGCGCCGGCCACCATCGAGGGCGAGATCGTCAGCTGGGCCGATCGGATCGCCTACTGCGCCCACGATCTGGAGGACGCCGTGAGCGCGGGCATCCTGACCCTCGACGACCTGCCGGCCGAGGTGGCGGAGGTCGCCGGCCGGAGCCGGCGCGAGCAGCTCTCCACCTTCGTCCGGGCGGCGGTATCGGCCACCTGCGCGACCGGACAGGTCTCGATGACCCCCGAGCCGGCCGCGGCGCTGGCCGCGTTGCGCGCCTTCAACTACGAGCGGATCTACACCCGGGAGGAGTCGGTCGCGCAGTCCAGCGCGGTGATCGCCGTCCTCACCGCGCTGGTCGAGTACTACGCCGAAAACGCCGCCTCGCTGCCTGCCGACCTCGACCGGAGCGACCCCGTGCGGGCGGCGGTGATCTACGTCGGCGGGATGACCGACCGGTTCGCCTTCGACGCGGCGCTGAGCCTGCTCGGCTGGGATCCGGCGCGGCTGCCCAAGGGTCAGTAGGATTCCGGCGTGGCAGGGCTGATCAACGACGAGGATCTGGCGACCGTCCGAGAGCGCTCCCGGATCGAGGAGGTCGTCGGCTCCTACGTGACTCTGCGCCGGGACGGTAGTGACTCGCTCGGCGGGCTGTGCCCCTTCCACGACGAGAGAACCCCCAGCTTCCACGTCGTCCCCTCCCGCGGGTTCTTCAAGTGCTTCGGCTGTGGCGAGGGCGGAGACGTGATCAACTTCGTCCAGAAGATCAACAATCTGTCCTTCACCGAGGCGGTCGAGTACCTCGCCGACCGCGCTGGGATCCAGTTGCGCTACGCCGAAGGTGGTGGTCGCGACCGTCCCGAGCCGGGTCTGCGGCAGCGGATCCTTGAGGCCAATCGGGAGGCGGCAGATTTCTTCGCACGACAACTCACCACCCCTGACGGCATCGCCGGACGCCAGTTCCTGGATCAACGCGGCTTCGACCGCGACGCCGCCGAGCGCTTCGGTGTCGGCTTCGCTCCGCTGAGTGGAAGGGCGCTGGGCGCTCACCTGCGCGCCCGTGGGTTCAGCGACGCCGAACTGGTGAAAGCCGGGCTGATCCGTGAATCTGGCTGGGACTTCTTCCAGGCCCGGCTGCTCTGGCCGATCCGGGATGCCGGACGGTCGGTGCTCGGTTTCGGCGCCCGCCGGTTGTTCGACGACGATCGGATGCCGGCCAAGTACCTCAACACTCCCGAGACCCCGGTCTACCGCAAGTCGCAGGTGCTCTACGGGCTCGACCTGGCCCGGACGAACATCGCCAAGAAGAACCAGGCGGTGATCGTCGAGGGCTACACCGACGTGATGGCCGCCCACCTGGCCGGCGTCGACACCGCGGTCGCCTCCTGCGGAACGGCCTTCGGCGACGACCATGCCCGGCTGCTGCAACGGCTGATCGGGACCTCGGACGTGCAGGCCGGCGAGGTGATCTTCACCTTCGACGGTGACGCCGCCGGACAGGCCGCGGCGCTGAAGGTGTTCAAGGGTGATCAACACTTCGTCTCCCAGACCTACGTTGCGGTCGAGCCGACCGGTCTCGACCCCTGTGACCTGCGGCTGCAGTCGGGCGATGCGGCGGTACGCGAACTGGTCGGGCGTCGCGAGCCGCTGTACCGCTTCGTGATGCGCAACACCATCGCCGGCTTCGACCTCGATCGGGTGGACGGACGGGTCGCCGCCCTGCGCGCCGCCGTACCGCTGGTAAGCAGCATCCGGGACGCCGCCATGGTGCCGGGCTATCTCCGCGAGCTCTCCCAGATGCTGGGGATGGACCCCGAGGAGGTGCGTGCCGAGGTGAAGCGGGCACGAGGCCGGCGACAGACCGCCGAGCCGGCCCCGAACCCGTCGCCGGCACCGGAGACCCCCCAGGCGCCCTCACTGGAACTGCCCGACCCGAAGGACCGGCGAGGGGAGGCCGAGCGGGGTACGCTGCGCCTGCTGCTGCGGACACCCCAGGTGTTCACCGAGACCCTCAACGACCTGGTGCCCGACGACTTCGCCCAGCCGGCCTACCGCGCCCTGTTCGAGCGGATCCAGGCGGTCCCCGACCGCACCGGGGAATGGACCCAGGCGATGCTGGGGGACGCCGATCCTGTGCTTGCCCAGTTGGCGATCACCCTTGCCGTCGAGCCTGTGCTCCGGGAACCTTCCCCGGAGTACGCCGCCGAGTACGCCGCCGGGGTGCGGCTGGCCTCCACTGCCCGCCAGATCGACACCCTGAAATCCCGGCTGCAACGGACCAACCCGGTGGAGAACCAGCGCGACTACAACCGCATGTTCGCCACCCTGGTCGAACTGGAAGCCCGTCGCAAGGAACTCTTCACCCGAGCCACCGGCCCCTGACCGCGACCGCTCCTCGTCAATCGCGAGCCGGGTGTGCCTCGACCGGCCCTGCTCGACCTCTGCGCGTCACCGCGTGGTAGCTCTGGGTCGGCGGAAGAGTTCGGGCGGACGGGCGCGCTCGGGCGTAGTGCTGTCCGAGTGTTGTCCGGTGGTCTGCTCAGGAGTGCCCGGCGAGGCCATCCCCGCCGATGCTGGGCGGCATGTTGAACGCCGTTCTGTTGCCCGAGCTGCTCGACCCCGCGCGGGAGCCGCTCCTGGCCCGCCGGATCGAGGCAGGCCTGGTCGCCGACCATGCGCTCACCCACCCCTGGCGCACCGATGCGAGTCGCGAGGAGTTGCGCCGGATCCGGCGGGAGGGACGCCAGGCCTGGCATGAGTTCCTGAACGCCAACCTGCGGTTGGCCGCCATGCTGGCGCGGAACGCCTCCCACCGCACCGGCATGGAGTTCGACGATCTCCTGCAGGAAGGCGTGGTCGCATTGGGACAGGCGCTGCTGCGGTTCGATCCGCGTCGAGGCAAGTTCAGCACCTACGCCTTTCCCGCGATCCGGCGTCACCTGGCACGCGTCACCAGTTCGTTGGGTGGTCAGCTTGGCCTCCCGCCCAGCCGGGCGGTGACGATGCGCCGGGCGCAGGGACTGATGCAGGAGCTTGCCCAGGAGCTGGCCCGCACCCCGGGCCTGGCCGACATCTCCGAGGTACTGGGGCGCGACGAGGCGTGGACGGCGAGGCTGCTGCGGCATCGGCCGCCGGAGTCGCTCGACGAACTCGTCCAGCTGCCGGCGGATTCCCGGTCGCCCCATGACCGCCGGGAAGACGACCTGATGCACGACCGGCTGCGGGGTGAGCTCGAGCGATTGCCCGGCGACCAGCGTCAGGTGATCGAGCTGCGGTTCGGCTTCGCCGATGGACGCTGCTACAGCTACCGCGAGATCGCCGCCCGCCACGAGCTGTCATCGAGTTCGATCCGGCGGATCGAGCAGCGCGGGTTGGCCGCATTGCGCCGCCAACCCGTCGCCGCTGTGTTCGAAGCCGCGGGCCAGGCGCACACGCTCCGTCACCGATGAACGGGCCGGCCAGCGGGGTCAGCGTCCTGCCCAGACCTACAGTCCGGAGATGGGCAGGTTCGGTGTGGTCTGGATCTGCAGGATGTCCGCGAGCCGGGCGAAGAAGCCCGGTCCGTCCACCGCCTCGAAGACGGTGGCGTTGGGCTCCTGCTCGAATTTCGGCCAGGCCATGACGGTGGCGCCGCGGGTGAGCGGCGAGGCCACCTCCACATCGACCCGGTAGGGCGACTGCTCGACGATCAACTCGGGGTGCAGCAGGACTGCCAGGGTCATCGAGTCCGGATGGGTCGAGCCGTCCACCCCGACCGACTCGTTGAAGTCCAGAGTGGTGTCGCAGACCGCCTTGAAGAAGCGGGCCATCGGGGTGTCGATCGCGGTCAGCTGGTCGTAGTCGGCCCGCGGGATGGTGGCGTCGCGCAGCGTCACCGGATCCCAGGTCAGCAGCCGGAGGTCGGCGAACCCCGCCTCCATCACGATCTGGGCCGCCTCGGGATCGACGTAGATGTTGTACTCCGCGGCAGGGGTGATGTTGCCGAGCCCGTTGATCGAGCCGCCCATGATGTAGAGGCTCTTCACCCGCGAGGCGAAGCTGCGATCCAGCACCGCGGCAGCGGCGATATTGGTCAGTGGGCCGATCGCGACGATGCTCACCTGGCCCGGATCCTCGGCGGTGATCCGCAGCAGCGCATTGACGGCGTGCTCCTCCTCAACCCTGGTGTCGGTGAGATCCATCGACAGCCCGCCCGAACCGTCGCCGTGGACGTCCTCGGCCGAGGCCCACTCGCGCAGCATCGGCTGACGGCAGCCGGCGTGGATCGGGACGCTGCCCAGCCGACCGGCCACGTTCAGCGTGAGCTGGGCATTGGCCACCTGGCGGTCAAAGCTGACATTGCCCGCGACCATGGTGATGGCGCGCAGGTCGGCGGCGGGGTCGAGCAGCCCCCACAGGATGGTGACGCAGTCGTCCTGGGCGGTGTCGGTGTCGATGATGACGGGATGAGGCATGGCGGCAGCGTAGCGGCCAGGGGAGCTCGTCTCAGCGGGAGAACAGGCCGCTGGTGGGGACGACGGGCTTGGCGTCGTCGTGCCCCGCGCAGCGCTGCTCGGCCGGGACTCCGGCGAGGGCCTGTTCGATGTGCTGGCCGCAGCCGGCCCAGGTGGTCTTGCCGCAGATCCGGCAGGTGACGGGAGAACACATGGCGGGGTTCCTTTCAGGCTGGCTGTTCGGTGACCAGCAGGTCGTGGGCGCGCTCACCGAGATGAGCTCGCAAGGTCAGGATGCCACCCGAGAGCGTGGCGGAGTCGAAGCCGTGCCCAGCCAGGATGCGATGGGCGAGGTAGGAGCGCATCCCGGAGACGCACATCACCCGGACCGGGCGGCCCGCGGACGCGGCGGCCACTTCGTCCAGCCGTCCACGAAGCTCGGTGTGGGCGATGTTGAGCGCCCCCGGCAGGTGGCCGGTGGAGAACTCGGCTGGGCTGCGGGTGTCGAGCACAAGAGCGGTGGCCAGGACTTCGTCGAGTTCCCATGGGTACCACAGGGCGGTGATGCCGTCGAGCTGGTTGCGGCCGACCATCCCGGCCAGGTTCACCGGATCCTTGGCGTTGCCGTAGGGCGGGGAGTAGGCCAGATCGAGATCGACCAGGTCGCCGATCGTGCCGTGGTAGCGCAGTGCGGTGGCGATCACGTCGATCCGCTTGTCCACCCCGTCCGGGCCGACCGCCTGGGCGCCGAGCAGCAACCCGTCCTCCGGCCGGAAATGGATGACCAGGTGCAGCTGGGCGGCGCCGGGAAAGTATCCGGCGTGCTGGTTGGGGTGCAGGTGCACGGACTGGTGGTCGATCCCCTGGGCGATCAGGGTGGCCCGGCTGGCGCCGGTAAGTGCCGCGGTGAGTTCGCCGACCCGGACGATGGCGGTGCCGAGCGGCTGGGGGATCGGCGTGGCCGAACCGGGACGCAGGATGTCCTCGGCGACCTGGCGGCCGGCGCGGTTGGCGGGCCCGGCCAGGGCGACGGGTCGGCGCAGCCCGGTCACCGCGTCCGTGCTGACCACGGCGTCCCCGACCGCCCAGACGCCGGGCAGGTTGGTCCGACCATGCTCGTCGGTGACGATCGCGCCCCGCTCGCAGGTGACTCCGGCCTCTTCGAAGACGGCCGTGTCGGGCCGGACTCCGACCGAGAGGACGATCAGATCGGCGTCCAGCCGGGATCCGTCGGCCAGCACCACGACGTCGCCGGCGGGGCCGGATTCGATCGCGCTGGCCGCCACGCCGTCGCGGACGTCGATGCCGAGCCGGGTGAGTTCGGCAGTGACCAGGCTGGCCAGCTCCACCTCCAGCGGAGGCAGCACATGCTCTGCCAGTTCGACGACCGTCACGGCCAGCCCGCGTCCGGCCAGGGCCTCGGCGGCCTCCAGGCCGATGAAGCCCGCGCCCAGGACGACCGCGCGTCCGGCGCCGTCGGTGACCCGGGACTCCAGGGTGAGAGCGTCCTCGACGGTGCGCAGGGTGTGCACCCGAGGCGAATCCAGCCCAGGGATGGGCGGACGGATCGCGGCTGCGCCGGGGGAGAGCACCAGGGCGTCGTAGCCGATCGTGGTGACCCCGTCGCCGGTCGCGACCGTGACCGTCCGGCCGGCCGGATCCAGCCCGATCACGTCATGGCGGATGCGCACATCGAGATCGAGCGCCGCCTGCAGCGAGGCGGGGGTCTGCACCAGCAGCTTGGCCGGATCGGTGATCTCGCCGCCGACGTAGTAGGGCAGCCCGCAGTTGGCGAAGGAGACGTGCTCGCCTCGGTCGAGCACGATGATCTCGGCGTCCTCGTCCAGCCGGCGGGCGCGGGCGGCACAACTCATGCCACCGGCCACGCCACCAACGATCACGATCCGTCTCGGTGTTCCAGTCACCTCGCCGACTATACCCCTAGGGGTATGCAATGGGGCAAATCGGCTCGCCTGGGCGGTGTGCGGCGACCTCTTGATGGCTCACTCAGCGGTGCCCGATTCCCCGGCAGAGCTGGCTGCCTGTCGAAGGGTCGAGCCCCGGCATGGCGTCTATCCGGCCGCCTGGAGTTGTTCGATGTACTCCTTGATGGTCGGCCGGCTGACCAGCTTGTCGTGGAAGAAGGTGTTCACCACGTTGATCACCCGGGCGCGGGCGCCCTCGACGGCGAGATCCCGCTCCTCACCGGGCTGGTGCTGTTCCAGCGCCTGTCGCAGGCCCAGCAGGGCGGCGACGATCTCGACCTCCTCGTCGCCCTCCAGCGTCGCCACCACGTCGAGCAGGAGCCGGTCGGACTGCTGGACGACGGCCGACCACGGGATCCCCGAACCCGGCCGCGCGGCATTGTCCAGGGTGCCGATCAACGACCAGACCTGGTAGAGCAGCGTGGCGGGCTGATCGAACAGCTCCCGGATGAACGCGGCGTCGAGGTACCGGCCGGAGAGCCGGAACAGGTTGTACATCCGCTTGGCGGCCTTGCCGTAGTTGAGGTGTTTGGTGAGGTACTTGCGGGCCTCACCCTCGAGTTGTTCGACATAGTCGGCGATGGCGTCACTGGAGACGTGATCGATGATGCGGTTGAAGGCCGGCAGGTCGTCCGCGTCCAGGTAGACCTCCTGGAAGTACGCGTCCAGGTAGCCGTCCAGGGCGACGATGCTGCCGTCCGGCGCCTCCCAGGTGACGTCGATCACATTGCTGGCGTTCGACAACTGCTTGCGGACCGGGTCTGTCACCACCCAGTCGAGCTTCACCCAGCCGGGGTCGAGCGCGGCCTCCTGCCAGGTGATCGAGGTGACATCGCCCTCGGCGTCGGTGAGTTCCCACACCCCACGGCGTACCTCGTCGATCGACCAGGTGATCGCGCTGCCGGCCTTGACCGGCTCTCCGGCATGCCAGCCGTCGTGGGGCACCGACCCGAGCTTGGCCTCCAGGAACTGATAGGTCGCACCCCGGTGGAAGGCGAGCACCTTCTCCCGCATGGTGAACGCCAGCACGTCACAGGCCGCTTCCCGGGTCTTGGCCCGGATGTTGTAGCGCTCGAAGTAGTCGCAGTCGCCAGGGTAGCTCTGGATCTTCGACTGGGCTGCCGAGCCGGAGAGAGCCAGCGCCGCATCGGTGATGCCCGGTGGGCCGGTCAGCTCCACGATCGCGCCGATGGAGCGGAACCGGTCCAGGTCGCGGTCGCTGAAATCCAGCATGGACGCGCGGTGGCCGAAGGTTCCGGTAGTGGCGTCGGCGACGATGTGCTCGGTTTCGTCCGCCGCGATCGCATCGAGCCAGTCGAGGATCTCCTGTTCGTCCACGCTCAGGCCCAGGCGCCGGGCGGACTCGGTCAGGAAGGCGATGTCTGCTGGGTCATGCATGCCACCTGATTGTGGCCCAGAATGATCGCCTGCAACAGGGCGGCCTGGTCGCGGGCGTCCTGCAGCGCGTCGTGGCTGAGGCTGCGACCGTCCAGCAACCGCTTGCTCAGCGACCGCAGGCTGGTCTCGGGCCAGTCGATGCCGAGGGCGCCCATGGCCACCGACTTGATGTCGATCGAGGAATGACCGAACGGGTTGTGGCCCAGGTAGCGATGGAAATAGTCGCAGACGAACATCCAGTCGAAACCGGCGTTGAAGCCGACGAAGACTGGACGGCTGCCCGCCGGCACCACAGCGCCGAGCCAGTCGGCGAAGGCCTGCATCGCGGCGCCCGGCGCCGTCCCGGTAGCGGCGAGCTCGTCCAGTGTCAGTCCGGAGATCGCCAGCGCCGACTCCTCGGCCCGGTCGTTCACCGGCGCGAGTTCGAGGTAGAAGGCCTGCTCGGGGTCGTCGTAGCGACAGGCGCCGATCGCCAGCAGCGAGTAGCCGCCCGGATGGGGGCCGGCCGTCTCGACATCGACGGAGATCCAGCATTCCGAGGCGGTGGGGCCGAGGCCGGGCCGTGCCGGGGATGGGGCCACGAGGGAATCCTTCCATGAGAGCGCGCTTCGACAGGCTCCGCGCAGGGCCAGTCATATCACCTGTCGCGAAGGCGCCGAAACCGGGGCCTTGGAGCGCTGTGCATACGATGGGGGCATGGGCCTGTGGAGGCGGTTGTGGTCGCTGGCGGTCTTTCTCTTGGTCGCTGGTCTGGGCGGGGCCCTGACAGCCGGCCTGGTGATCCCTGCCGCGAGCATCCTGGCCACCAGCGGGCGGGAGGCTGCCGGAGGGCTCGGCCTGTTGCCGATCGAACTCGAGACCCCGCCGCTGCCCGAGCGGTCCCGGCTGCTCAACTCCGACGGCTCGGTGCTCACCTACTTCTACGACCAGAACCGCTACTCGGTCACCCTCGATCAGGTCTCCGAGATCATGCAGAAGGCACAGGTGGCGATCGAGGATCACCGCTTCTACGAGCACGGACCGGTCGACGTACAGGCCACGCTGCGGGCGCTGGTCAGCACCTCCCGCGGGGTCACCCAGGGTGCCTCCAGCATCACCCAGCAGTACGTCCGGCTGGTCCTGGTCGGCACCGCGGAACGCTCAGGTGATGCCCTGGCGCGCGCGAAGGCCACCGAGAACACCCTCTCTCGCAAGATCCGGGAGATGCGCTTCGCCGCTGCCCTGGAAGAGCGCTTCAGCAAGGGCGAGATCCTGGAGCGCTACCTCAACATCTCCTACTACGGCGACGGCGCCTACGGCATCGAATCGGCCGCCCGGCACTTCTTCGGCGTGGCGGCCAAGGATCTCGACCTGCCGCAGGCGGCGATGCTGGCCGGCCTGGTACGCAACCCGGTCACCACCAATCCGGTGAAGTTCCCCAAGATGGCCATCGAGCGGCGCAACGACGTGCTGGACCGGATGGCCGAACTGAAGATCATCACCGCCGAGGAGGCCAGCGAGGCCAAGGCGGTTCCGTTCGACCCGAAGAAGGTGCGCAAGTACAAGCTGGGTTGCGCGAACGCCGAATTCCCGTTCATCTGCGACTACGCCTGGCGCACGCTGATGAAGACCAAGAGCCTGGGTGAGACCGAGGCAGAGCGCGAGGATCGGGTGCTGCGCGGCGGCCTGACGATCAAGACCCAGATCGACCCGAAGGCGCAGCGCAAGGCGGAGAAGACGATCAAGAAGCTGATCAGCCCGAAGGATCCGGTGGTATCGGTGATCGTGATGCTGGAGCCGAAGACGGGCCAGATCGTCGCGATGGCGCAGAGCCGGCCCAAGATGGGCAAGAAGAAGGGCCAGACCTTCTACAACTACGCGGTCTCGCACGCCATGGGCGGGGCCGAGGGCTATCAGGGCGGTTCGACCTTCAAGGCGTTCGTGGCTGCGGCGGCCCTGGAGAACGAGATGGGCGCCTACGGGGTCTTCGACGCGAAGGCCCGGATGAGCTTCGGCGGTGAGACCTTCAAATCCTGCAACGGACCCTTCAAGCAGAAGAAGTGGGACGTGGTGAACGCCAGCCCTTCCGGCAGGATGAACATGTTCCGCGGGGTGACCAGTTCGGTCAACACCTACTTCGCCCAGTTGATCCAGGCCGTCGGGGTGTGCGAGTCGGTGAAGATGGCCAAGCGACTGGGCCTGGAGATGTCGATGGGCGGCGACCTGGTCAAGAAGTACGGCGCCATCCCCTCATTCACGCTCGGTGCGGTCGAGGTCACCCCGCTGTCGTTGATCGAGGCCTACGGCACCTTCGCCAACCGCGGAGTCCACTGCGAGCCGGTGATCCTGAAGTCGATCACCGATCGGGAGGGCACCAAGTACAAGGTCCCCAGCGCGAACTGCAAGCGGGTGCTCGACAAGGGCGTCGCCGACGCGATGAACAAGATCTTCCAGGGCCCCTACACCGGAGGCACAGCCCGCAGCGCGCGGGTGCCCGGCGTACAGATGGCCGGCAAGACCGGCACGGTGCCGAAGAACCGCGCGATCTGGACGGTGGGCTACACCCCCGAACTCGTCGCGGCGTCGATGATCTCCTACGACAGCCACAAGGACTACAAGAAGTTCTGGAAGAGCCGGCCCAGTTTCCTGCGCAACATCCGGCTCCCAGCCTCGGGGACGTACCTCTCCGGCTTCTCCGGCGGTGATGCCGGCAACCGGCTGCTTCGCCCGGCGTTCGCCGCGGCCATCAAGGCCTACCCGAAGACCAAGTTCAAGAAGCCGCCGGAATCGGTGCTGCGCGGCAAGTGGCTCAGCGTTCCCAGCTGCACCGGGATGAGCGTCGGCGGGTGCCGCAGTGCCCTGGCGCGGGCCGGGTTCAGCAGCCACCTCGACGAGGTCGAATCGCCGGAGCCGAAGGGCACCGTGCTGGGCACCGACCCCGCCGGCAAGGCACCCAAGCTGAGCTCGGTGGCGATCAAGGTCTCCGACGGCAAGGGCAAGCAGCCTGAGGAGGAGGAGCCGGACGACGAGAATCCCGCGACGCCTCCGCCCCGACGGGGTGGCTGATCCCGCAAGCGGATGCATCTGGTCTGTCGCGATTCGGCGATAGCGGGCCGATAGGCTCCTGCCGTCCGTGTCGCGGCGAAGGAGGACGGGATGGCCGACGCGCCCACCGGTCCGCTGGCGCGGGTGTGGGAGGGATTGACCGATCGGGCCTCCCTGCTGACCTGGTCGATCATCGCCAACGACGGGATCATCGCCACCGCCGGTCTGCTGGAGGGCTTCGCCGGAGCGGGTGCCGATGACCGGGTGCTGTTGATCGCGGGCCTGGTGGCCACGCTGGCCGGAATGCTCGCGGTCGGTGGCGTGGAGTGGATGGAGGCCTCGGTGGAACGCGAGGCCCAGCTGAGCCTGATCGCCGAGGAGCAGCGGGAGATCGACGCCGACCCCGCGAAAGAGCTGACCGACCTGGCCGCCCACTATGAGGAACGCGGCGTGAGCCCGGAGTTGGCCATCCAGGTGGCCGAGCAGCTGATGGCCCACGATCCGCTCGCGGCGCAACTCGACAGCGAACACGGGATCCGCGAGGTGACCAGCGTCATCGACACGGTGCTCGCCGGCGTGGGTGGAGCCTTCGCCTTCGGGCTGGGTGCGCTGATCCCCCTGATGATCACGCTGATCTTCCCGGTCGGGATCGAAGCGACCGCGATCTTCGTCGCCGTGGTGATCTCGCTCAGCCTGACGTCGATCGTGACGGCCCACCTGGGCGAGACACCGCTGTGGCGGACGCTGCTGCGGTCGCTCCTGGTCGGCGTCGGGACGCTACTGGTCAGCTACGCGGTCGGATCGCTGCTGTTCTGATCCGGTTCGCCGACCTGGAGGGTCAACCAGGCGGTCTGAGCGGGTTCTTGCGGGGTTTCTGCGGCGGGCGAGTTCGCCGGCGTGCCGGGAGTCACCGGACGTACCGGATCTCCCATGGCCTGACGCAGCGCCTGGGCGATCGCGTTGCCCGCTGCCGGATCGAACTTGCGGATCTCTGCCATGGCACGATCCTAACCCTGGGCTCGCCCTGTCGCCGTGCCGGCCACCAGCCGTCACCTTCTCCGTCAACGCCCAGGCGAGACGCCTCTGTCAGCAGTTCTACCCAACCGCTACACTCACGGGGTCAACCCCGGGCCATTTCGCCGCATACTGGCGCGCGTCCCCGGAAACGGAACCACAGACGACAGAGGAAGAACATGAAGCGAACGGCAATCCTGCTTGCTGCCGGGGCCGTGGGCCTGTCGGTGCTGGCCGGCTGCTCGGCCAAGCCGGTGACCGCCGCCCCCGAGGGCGGTGCCTCCGGAGACACCATCAAGATCGGCCTGAACTACGAGCTTTCCGGGGACGTGGCCAGCTACGGCCAGGCATCGGTCGCGGGCATCAAGCTCGCTGCGGAGGAGATCAACGCCGCCGGCGGCATCAACGGCAAGCAGATCCAGCTCATCGAGTATGACACCAAGTCCGACACCGCCGAAGCCACCACCCTGGCCACCAAGCTGATGGCGCAGGACAAGGTCGTCACCGTGATCGGCCCCGCCACCTCCGGTGGCATGAAGGCGCAGGTGCAGGTCGCCGAGAAGAACCAGGTGCCGATCGTCTCCGGCTCCTCGACCGCCGACGACCTGACTGTCACCAACGGCAAGCTGAACGAGTACGTCTTCCGCACCTGCTTCAACGACTCCTTCCAGGGCACCTCCGCGGCGAACTACTCCTCGGACAAGCTCGGCGCGAAGACCGCGGTGATCATCAAGGACAACTCCAACGACTACAGCAAGGGCCTGGCGGCGAGCTTCGACGCCCAGTTCACAGCCAACGGCGGCACCATCGTCGGTGAGGAGGCCTACGCCAAGGGCGAGCGGAACTTCAACTCGATCCTGACCAAGATCAAGGGCCAGAGCTTCGACGTGATCTACCTGCCTGGCTACTACGAGGAGGCGGGCCCGGCGATCAAGCAGGCCCGTGAGCTGGGCATCACCGCCCCGATCCTGGGCGCCGACGGCTACGACAGCCCGAAGCTGGCCGAGGCGGCCGGCGCCGGACTGACCGATGTCTACTTCACCAACCACTACAGCTCGGCCGACACCGACCCGAAGGTGGTCGAGTTCATCGCCGCCTTCAACAAGGCCAACGGCGAGGATCCGAACGCCTTCAACGCGCTCGGCTACGACACCATGAAGTTCGTGGCGGACGCGGTGAGCCGCGCCAGCGAGCTGACCGGCCCTGCGGTGAAGGACGCGATGGCTGCCACCAAGGACTTCGCCGGCGTCACCGGCACCTTCTCGGTGGATCCGGAGACTCACAACCCGGTGAAGTCGATCGTCTTCATCGGCTACAAGGACGGCGAGATCGCCGTCACCGAGAAGGCCTGACCCTCATTTCGACGCCGTGGTGGGAGGCGGTTCGCCGTCTCCCACCACTCCTGGCCGGACGGAGAGAACCCCACCGGTGGAGCAACTCGCACAACAGCTGATCAACGGCCTGAGCCTGGGCAGCATCTACGCCCTGATCGCGCTCGGCTACACGATGGTCTACGGCATCATCCAGCTGATCAACTTCGCCCACGGCGAGATCTACATGGTCGGTGCCTACGTCGGCTACGCCTGTATGACCTTCCTGCAACTCGGCTTCTTCGAGTCGCTGTTGATCGCGATGGTCACCTGCAGCGCACTCGGTGTGGTGATCGAACGGGTCGCCTACAAACCATTGCGGAACTCCACCCGAATAGCGGCGCTGATCACGGCGATCGGCGTCTCTCTGCTGTTGCAGTACACGATGATGGCCTTCGTCGGGGCGGACGTGCGCACCTACCCGCCGCTGCCCGACTACCTGACGGCCTCCTTCAACGTCGGCGGGGTGGTGATCTCGGCGCAGTCGATCCTGATCATCGGCACCTCGGTGCTCCTGATGATCGCGCTGCAGTTCATCGTCCATCGCACCCGGCTGGGCAAGGCGATGCGCGCGGTCTCGATGGACGCCGACGCCGCCCGCCTGATGGGCATCAATGTCGACAACACCATCTCCTTCACCTTCATGCTCGGCTCGGCACTGGCCGGCGCGGCCGGCGTGCTGGTGGGCGTCTACTACAACTCGATCAACCCGCTGATGGGCGTCCTGCCCGGGCTGAAGGCCTTCGTGGCCGCGGTCTTCGGCGGGATCGGCATCATCCCGGGCGCGCTGATCGGCGGCTACTTCATCGGCGCCGCCGAGACCCTGGTCAGCGGCTACTTCAGCTCACTGTTCAAGGACGCGGTGGTCTTCGCCATCCTGATCCTGGTGCTGATCTTCCGGCCCGCCGGCCTGCTCGGCAAGAACGTCCGGGAGAAGGTGTGATGACCAACCCGATGGTCAAGACCCTGCTCACCCGCGGGGTGCCCCTGATCGCCCTGTACGCGATCGTGCTCGCCGGACTCAACCTGGGGCTGATCGACGACTACCTGATGGCCACCATCGCCACCTTGTGCATCAACATCGTGCTGGCGGTGAGCCTCAACCTGATCACCGGCTTCACCGGCCAGTTCTCGCTGGGTCACGCCGGCTTCATGGCGATCGGCGCCTACGCGACCGGCCTGATCACGATCGCCGTCCCCAATGCGGGCGGCTTCGTGCTGGGCCTGCTGGTGGGCGGCCTGCTCTCGGCCCTGGTCGGCTTCCTGATCGGCCTGCCCACGCTGCGGCTGCGCGGCGACTACCTGGCGATCGCCACGCTCGGGCTGGCAGAGATCATCCGGATCGTGCTGAACAACCTTGAGTTCACCAACGGGGCAGCCGGCCTGGCGGGCATCCCGCAACTGATGGACTGGAACTGGTTCTTCATCCTCACCGTCGGATCGGTGATCCTGATCCGCAACTTTCTGCGCTCCCGCCACGGCCGGGACGCGATCGCCGTCCGGGAGGACGAGATCGCCGCGGAGTCGATCGGTGTCGACACCACCCGGGCCAAGGTGATGTCCTTCACCGTGGGCGCCTTCTTCGGCGGCCTGGCCGGCGGCATGTACGCCTCCTACTTCTACTTCATCAAGCCCGACACCTTCGGCTTCCTGAAGTCGATCGACATCCTGGTGATCGTGGTGCTCGGCGGTCTGGGCAGCCTCTCCGGTTCGGTGATCGCCGCCATCCTGCTGGCCATCATCTCCACCGTACTGCAGCAGTTCACCGCGGCCCGGATGATCCTGTACGCCCTGCTGCTGGTGATCATCATGGTGTTCCGCCCGCAGGGCCTGATGGGCTCCCGGGAGGTCTCGCTACAGGTCTTCGGCAGGCTTTTCCAACGTAAGTCGGCCGATCCGGAGAAGCAGGAGGCCGCCCGATGAGTGACATCCTGCGGATCGAGAAGCTGACCCGGAACTTCGGTGGGCTCGCCGCCGTCTCCAATGTCGACCTGCGGCTGGCCGAAGGCGAACTGGTGGGGCTGATCGGACCCAACGGGGCGGGCAAGACCACGGTCTTCAACCTGCTCACCGGCGTCTACCCGCCGTCGGCCGGCAGCATCACCTTCACCCGGGAGGGCACCGAGCTCTCGCTGGGCGGCAGGAAGCCGAATGTGGTCTGCCGGGCGGGGATCGGCCGCACCTTCCAGAACATCCGGCTGTTCAAGGAACTCACCGTCCTGGAGAACGTCGAGATCGCGCTGCAGCAGAACCACCGCTACTCGCTGGCCGCTTCCTTCTTCCGGCTACCGCCGTTCGCCCGCACGGAAGCGGAGGTGCGCGCCGAAAGCCTGCAGCTGCTGGCCCTGATGAGCCTGGAGGAGAAGGCCGCAGAACAGGCTCGGAACCTGCCCTACGGCGACCAGCGGCACCTGGAGATCGCTCGCGCGCTGGCCACCAAGCCCACCCTGCTGTTGCTGGACGAGCCTGCCGCGGGCATGAACCCCGCCGAGACGGCAGAACTCACCGGGCTGATCGCCCGGCTGCGCACCGACTTCGGGCTCACCATCCTGCTGATCGAGCACGACATGAGCCTGGTGATGAAGATCTGCGAGCGGATCTACGTCCTGGATCACGGCGTGGTGATCGCCTCGGGAACCCCGGCCGAGGTCCGGTCGAACCCGCGGGTGATCGAGGCGTATCTGGGCGAGGAGGTCTAGCGTGTTCGAGATCAAGGACCTCAACGTCCACTTCGGTGGCATCCATGCCATCAAGGGCATCTCGCTGCGGGTCGAGGCGGGCGAGATCGTCACCCTGATCGGGGCCAACGGGGCCGGCAAGACCACCACGCTGCGCACCGCGTCCGGGCTGAAGGCGCCCACCACCGGTTCAGTGTGGCTGGAAGGCAACGAGATCACCAAGGTGTCGGCACAGCAGCGGGTCAACCTGGGCATGTCCCACGTCCCCGAGGGACGCCGGGTGTTCGCCCAGATGAGCGTGCTGGAGAACCTCGAACTCGGTGCCTTCCTGCGCAAGGATCGCGGGAACCTGGCTGCCGATCTCGACACCGTGTACTCCCGGTTCCCGGTGCTGGCCGATCGTCGCAAGCAGTTGGCCGGCACGTTGTCTGGCGGCGAGCAGCAGATGCTGGCGATGGGGCGGGCGCTGATGGCCCGGCCCAAGCTGCTGCTGCTCGACGAGCCGTCGATGGGCCTTGCCCCGTTGCTGGTGCAGGAGATCTTCGACATCGTCCGGAACATCAACGCCGCGGGCACCACGATCCTGCTGGTCGAGCAGAACGCGAACATGGCCCTTCAGGTGGCCGATCGGGCCTACGTGATGGAGACCGGAGTCATCGTCACCTCGGGTCCAGCCGACGAACTCTCGCAAACCGAGGACATCAAGCGCGCCTACCTGGGAGGCTAGTGCCATGTTCGTGAAGCTGCGGATGACGGCGCATCCGTTCACAGTCACGCCGGAGACCACCCTGCCCGAGGCCATCGCGTTGATGGAGGCCAAGGGGGTCCGTCACCTGCCGGTGGTCCGCGAAGGGCGCGTGGTCGGAATCCTGGCTCCCGGAGACATCGCGGCTGCGGGACCGTCGAGGGCGACCACCCTGTCCGCCCACGAGCTCAACTACCTGCTGGCCAAGCTGAAGGTCTCCAGGGTGATGACCCGCGATCCGGTGACCATCTCGCCGGACGCGCTGCTGGAGGAAGCGGCCGTGCTGATGCGCGACCACAAGGTCGAGATACTGCCGGTCGTCGATGGTGACGAGTTGGTCGGCATCATCACCGAGAGCGCGATCCTCGACGCCTTCATCGAGATCCTGGGCTTCCGCGATCCGGGTACCCGGCTGACGGTGGACGCCACCGACGCCCCGGGGGTGCTCTCCCGGCTGGGCTCGATCACCGCCAAGCATCACGCGAACATCCAGCACCTGGCTGTCTACCGGGGTGAGGGCGACCGCAGCATCGTGGTGGTCGGGCTTAACACCCTCAACACCGACGAGATCGAGGCCGATCTCGCCGCCGAGGGCTTCGTCGTCCTGTACAAGCTGCAAAACGACTGACCCTCACCCCACCGCCTTTCTCCCATCGAGCGCTTCCCTTACCGTCGAGCGCCACGCTCCAGGGGCAAGCGCTCGACGGTAAGGGAAGCGCTCGACGGCATGGTGGCCTGTGGTCGGGGACGGATAGAGTCCGGACGTGTCTCCTGTCACCATCGAGGTCATCGGCTACGTCGCGTCCTTCCTGATCGTCGTCTCGCTGGCGATGACCTCCGTCCTGCGGCTGCGGACGTTCTCGCTGCTGGGCTCGATCGCCTACGTGGTCTACGGCGTACTGCTGGGCGCCTGGCCGATCGTGATCGCCAACGGCATCATCGCCGGCCTGAACGTGTGGAACATCTACCGGGAACTGACCTCGAAGAAGGACCTGGGCGTCTCACCGATCGCGGTGGACACGCCGTACCTGGCCGACTTCCTGCAGGCGCATCGCGGCGATATCGACCGGTTCCAGCCCGGCGTCGAGCCCCAAGACGGCGACCAGGCCTGGCTGCTGCTCCGCGAAGGTCTCCCGGCGGGGGTCCTGGTGGGCCGGGTGGACGGGCAGGATCTGCGGGTCAAGCTCGACTACGTGCGTCCGCCCTATCGCGATTCCAAGCTCGGCGCGTGGCTCTTCGGCGACGGCTTCGGCAAGCTCGGGGTCTCCGCGGTCAACCGGATCGTCGCCAACCCGGGGACGGACGAACACCGCCGCTACCTGGTGGGCATCGGTTTCACCCCGGACGGCGAGGATCTCGTCACCGCCGTCTGAGTGAGTCCTCTTGTCATTCCGGCGTCATCCCATCGGCGAGATCCCGGCCTGCGCCGGGGTGACGGGAGAACAGTGGACAGCCTGGTGAACTGCTACAAACCGAGGACGCTGCGCAGTTCACCCTTGATCTGGTCGAGGCGCTGCGCCGCGGCCTCCCTGACCTGGGGGAGCTCTGCCACCGAGTCGACGGGCGCGACCACTTCGAGGTAGCACTTCAGCTTCGGCTCGGTGCCGGACGGACGCACGATCACCCGGTCGCCGGCATCGGTCGCGATCCGCACCCCGTCGGTGGGCGGCAGGCCCCGGTAGCCCTGAACGAGGTCGTCATAGGAGATCACCGCCGCGCCGGCAAGCGCGGCCGGCGGATCCGCCCGGAGCCGTTCCAGGGCCCGGCCGATCAGCGACAGATCCGCCACCCGGAAGGACAGTGGGCTGGTGGCGTGCAGGCCATGTCGCACGGCCAGCTCGGCGAGCTGATCCTCCAGGGTGCGTCCGGCCGCCTTCAGCGTCGCGGCCAGCTCGCAGGCCTTCACGGCGGCGCTGATGCCGTCCTTGTCCCGCACCGCGGTCGGGTTGACACAGTAGCCGATCGCCTCCTCATAGCCGAAGACCAGGCCCGGCGCCCGGGAGATCCACTTGAATCCGGTCAGGGTCTCCGTCCCGCGCAGTCCGTGGGCGACCGCGATCCTTCCCAGCAGTGACGAGGAGACGATGGACCGAGCCAGGGTCGCATCGGCGTCCCCCTGATGTTCTGCCGCAGCCTGCTCTCCCAGCAGCGCGCCGATCTCGTCGCCGCTGAGCTGACGCCAGCCCTCGCCGGAGGGGACGGCCAGGGAACAGCGGTCGGCATCCGGATCGAGGGCGACGATGAGGTCGGCGCCGATCTGGGCCGCGGTCGCCATCGCCAGGTCGAGTGCCCCCGGCTCCTCCGGGTTGGGGAAGGTGACCGTGGGGAAGTCGGGGTCCGGATCGATCTGCTCGGCCACCGGAGTCACGTCGTCGAAACCGGCGGCAGCAAGGGTACGCAGCGCGGTGGCCGCGCCCACGCCGTGCATCGCGGTCAGCACGACCTTCAGCGGGGCGCCACGGCCGGCCACCAGCGAAGCGGCGGCGGAGACGTAGGCGTCGATCACCTGTTCGGGTATCGGCTCCCAGCCGTTCGCCGCCACCGGGACGTCCGCGGCCGGCCCGGAGGCCAGGATCGCCTCGAAGATCCGCGAATCCATCGGCGGCACGATCTGGGCGCCGGCGCCTCCGGGCTCCGACATCCGCGCCCCGAGGTAGACCTTGTAGCCGTTGTCGGCCGGCGGGTTGTGGGAGGCGGTGACCATGACACCGGCGTCGGCGTCCAGTGCGTTCAGTGCGTACGCGAGAACGGGGGTGGGGAAGGTGCCCGGCATCAGGGAGACCCGGCCGCCGGCGGCAACGGCGACCGCTGCCACCGTGCGGGCGAACTCGTCCGAGCGATGCCTGGCGTCGTACCCGACCACCAGATGGAAGCCCGCGCCGAGATCCTCCCGCAGCACCCGGCAGAGCCCAGCGGTGGCGGTGGTCACCACCGCGGTGTTCATCCGGTTCGGTCCGGCACCGATCGCGCCGCGCAGTCCGGCTGTGCCGAAGGTGAGCGGGCCGGCCATCCGGTCTGCCAAGTCGGTGGCCGCCGCTGGTTCACCGGACGTGGCGACCCCGATCAGCGCGGTGAGCTCAGCCCGGTCGCGTGGATCGGGATCGGCGGCGACCCAGGCACGGGCGCGCTCCAGCACAACGTTCATCACTAACCTCCGTCTTCGAGCGACGCACGCCACGCTAACGGATTCTCACCGGTCGCGGGCGCGCTTGCTGTGCTGGGGGGCCCGTCGTCCTCGGTCCGATCACGAGCAGGCTCGCGTCGTTCCTCGTCCTCCGGTCGCGTCCCTCGCTGTGCTCGGGGACCTGTCGTCCTCGGCCCGATCACGAGCAAGCTCGCGTCGTTCCTCGTCCTCCGGTCTATCGCAGCGGGGCCCGTGGCGGCATACTCACCGCATGGGCCGCGAATTGGAGTCAGCCACCTTCACCCGGGAGCAGCGCCAACTCTATCGGGACAAGGTGAAATCCTGCCTGGACGTGTTCGAGCAGATGCTCGCCACGCGGTCGTTCGAGTTCGACGAACCGATGATCGGCATGGAGATCGAACTGAACCTGGTGGATTCCGACTACCAGCCGAAGCTGGACAACGCCGAGGTGCTCGCCGCCATCGCCGATCCGGAGTACCAGACCGAGTTGGCTCAGTTCAACATCGAGTTCAATGTCGCTCCGCGTCCGATCGGCGACGCCAGCGTGATCGAACTGGAGGAGAGTCTGCGGGCCTCGCTGAACGAGGCCGAGCGGCGGTGTTCACAGGTTGGTGCGCACATCGTGATGATCGGCATCCTGCCGACCGTGATGCCGGAGACCTTCGAGGGGGACTGGATGAGCGCGAACGCGCGCTACCAGGCGCTCAACGACGCCTTCCTCGCGGCGCGCGGGGAAAACATCCATCTCGACATCGCCGGTCGCTCGGGCGACCATCTGCAGAGCTATGCCGACTCGCTCGCGCCGGAATCGGCCTGCACCTCGATGCAGCTGCACCTGCAGGTGCGACCCTATGAGTTCGCCCCCTACTGGAACGCGGCACAGGTGCTGGCCGGCGCCCAGCTCGCGCTAGGGGCGAACAGCCCGTACTTCATGGGGCACGAACTGTGGGCCGAGACCCGGATCGAGCTGTTCACGCAGGCCGCCGACACCCGTCCGGAGGAGCTGCGCAACCAGGGCGTGCGGCCGCGGGTGTTCTTCGGGGATCGCTGGATCACCTCCATCTTCGACCTGTTCGAGGAGAACGCGCTCTACTTCCCGGCGCTGCTACCCGAGCTTGACGAAGAGGATCCGCAGGAGGCCTTCAACGCCGGCCGGGCGCCCAAGCTGGCCGAGATGCGGCTGCACAACGGCACGATCTACCGCTGGAACCGCCCGATCTACGACATCGTCGCAGGAAGGCCGCACCTGCGGGTGGAGAACCGGGTGCTGCCCGCCGGACCGACCATCGTCGACACCCTGGCCAATGCCGCCTTCTACTACGGGGCGGTACGTGCGCTGGTGGCCGACGACCGTCCGGTCTGGAGCCGGATGTCCTTCGCGACGGCGCAGGAGAACTTCCTGGCCGGGGCCCGCGACGGGATCGACGCGCTGCAGTTCTGGCCCGGACGGAGGGAGCTCCCGGCGAGCGAACTGGTGCTGCGCGAGTTGCTGCCGATGGCCCACGAGGGACTGGACGCCTGGGGGGTGGCCTCCTCGGTGAGCGACCGGCTGCTCGACGTGATCGAGGGCCGCTGCCTCACCGGCCAGAACGGCGCCGACTGGCAGATGAAGACCGTCCGTGCCTTCGAGGCGCGAGGCCTGACCCGGCCCGAGGCACTGCGCGAGATGGTCGCCCTGTACTCCGCGAACATGCACAGCAACGAGCCGGTCCACACCTGGGAGGTACCGGGCTAGGCTCCGGCCGCCATGGGCTCGTCCGGCTCGGCTGAGCTCAGTGGCTCAGCCGTCGAGGCGGGTGTAGCCGTAGAGGTCGTCCATGGTGCCGTTGACCCAGAGCTGGTCGCCGTCGGGGGTGTCGACCAGCAGGGTGCGGTTGTAGGCCTCGTCGATCACCGATGCCGGGTGGCCGGCCGCGGCGAGGCGTTCGGCCAGGGCGTCCAGGTCCCCGGTGTACTCCAGGCTCAGTTCGAACCGCACGGCCTCCGCGTGGTGGAGCGCCGCCAGGCCGCCGCCCTCGGCGGTGAAGCTGATCCAGGTGCCGGACTGGGAGGCGACATGCGGACGCAGCCCGATGGTCTCCAGGAATCGACGCGGTTCGTCGAGATCGGACTGATACCAGATCGGCTGGACGGCGAGTGCGCCGGTGTCTGCGGCCCGGGCGCCCCCGGAGATGGTCAGCTTCGCCCCCGACGCGGCTGACCCGGTGAGCATCGGACCGATGTCGTCCAGCACGGTGCGGTGCACGCTGAAGCCCGCAGCGGCGAGGCGCACCTCCACTGCATCCAGGTCGTCGCTGAGCAGATGCAGGCCAGTCCGGCCCGCGTGCTCGTCCTCCGCGCCCGCGTGATGGATGGCGAGGATGCCTCGTCCGTCGAATTCGGACCACCGTGGGTCCGGCGGGAAGGCCGGCCGGAACCCGAGCGCCTCGGCGAGGCGGTGCCACTCGTCCGGATGCGCGGTGTAGCGGATCGGCTGCACGGTGATCATCGACCGGCCTCCTCTTCCAGATACAACGTCAACGCCTTCTCGACCAACGCGGAGAGCGACAGCGACTCATCGATCGCCCGGTGCTTCACCTGCCGGATCAGGGGAGTGGGCAGGTACACATTGAACTGCACCTTCGGTCCGGGCACATCGTGGCTTGACTGCATGCTAGCATCCTAACAATCATGGGCTGGGGCTGGCGTAGGGCTGCGGAGGTGCGGCGGAATGGTGGGAGCGGGCGAGCGCAAGCGGGAGCTGATGCTCGCCGCGTCGCTGATCGCCATCGAACTCGTCTCGGGCATGCAGGTGTACCTCACGCAGACCATCCTGCCGATCATGGCGGCCGACCTCCAGGCGCAGCCGTACTACGGCGTGCTCACCGGAGTGGCGCAGATAGCCACTTTCGTCGCGTTGCCGATCGGCGCCCAGTTGGTGCGCCGGTACCCGATCCGGCCGCTGCTCATGCTCTTCACGGTGGGGCTGTGCGTGGGCGCCGCGACTTGTGCCCTTGCCCCCACTATCGGGATCTACCTCGCAGGGCAGGTGCTGCGGGCGTTCGCGGGTGGCTGCCTGGCCACGATCTCGATCGGTGCAGTGGCGGTCGGGCTGGAGGGCCGTGCCCGTCAGATCACCTTGGCGATGATCCAGGGCACCTGGATCATCTCGTCGATCCTCGGGCCGGTCTATGCCGCGGCCGTCACGGAACTGCTCTCCTGGCGATGGGCGATGGTGCTGTATCTGCCGGTGCTGGTGGCGGGACGCTGGATGGTCGCCAGCCACCTTCCCGACCATCGCCCCCAGCGCTCTGGAGCGCTCTCGCTGGCCTCGGCGGCGTTGCTGGGGGTGGGTCTCGCGCTGACCATCCTCCCGGTCGAGGGCGGCGCCAAGGTCGCCCTGGTGATCCTGGGAAGTGTAGTGCTGACGATCGGTGCCCTTCGCGTGCTTCCAGCCGGCACGTTCGCCCTGCGCTCTCCGCGTCACCGGGCGCTGGCCCTGTTGTTCGGGCTGACCGGCGTCTATTTCGCCGGGGATGCGGTGATCGCGCTCACCGCTCATGACCGGCTCGGGCTGGGGGTGGGACAGATCGGCGCCATCGTCATGGCCGGAGGGCTCGGCTGGGCGCTGGTCGGCTTGCTCTGCGGGTTGCGGCCCGCCCGCGATCTCCGCGGCTTCCGGCGCCGGGCCACGGCAGGGCTGGTGCTGATCGCGCTGAGTGCCGCAGCGACCGGAGGGTACCTGGTCGGACGGCCGGATCTGCCGGCGCTGACCGTGCTCGTTGCCGCCTGGGCGACGGCGGGCGCCGGCATGGGGATGGCGTACCTCGACACCCTCAATCGGCTCTTCGCGGAGCCGGCGCACCCCGACGGCCTCGATCTCGAAACGGTCGCCGGGGCGTCCCTCCTGGCCGAGAGTGTCGCTGTCGCGATCACCACGACCCTGGCCACCACCTGGATCGGCACCGGGTTGGGGTGGGCCTGGGCGATCGAGGCCCGTCACGCGGCCATCTGGATCGTCCTGGCCGTGGCACCGCTGACATGTCTGGCTCCTGTGGTGTGGCTCAGAGCCTCGAGGCATCGGTCGGTGGCGGGGGAGCGCGCCCTCGAGCAGCGATGCCTTCCGCCGCGGCGCTGAGCGCGGACACCGCCCGCGTCCGAATGCTCCCCGATCAGTGGCCGAGCCAGGCGAGGACGCCCTCGGCGGCTTCGACCACGGAGAGGTGGCTCGTGTTCAGGCGGAGATGGGGGTGATCGCCGATGACCTGGTCGGCCAGGGAGGGCTGTGCCGGATCGGTGACCATGCGGAGCCGTTCGAGTGAGCGGACATTGTCATCGGACCAGGCCAGATCCCGCTTGGAGGGCTTGGCCAGGATGCGGTCCGCGCCGCTGTTGCGCTCCAGCCTGGTCGGCAGGTCGGCGTCCAGTTCCACGAAGGAGACCGGCAGCCCGGCGTCGAGGTACGGCTTCATGTAGCCGTGTACCGCCACGGCGTCCGAAGGCAGGTCGATGCCCCACACGAAGGTGAAGATCAGGTGCGTGCCCGCGGTCGCGGCTTCCTCGATCAGACGCCGCCGGAACTCCTCGTTCAGTACGTTGAACGGCGCGGAGCCGTACTCGAAGACCTCGAGCAAGGGCTCGATGGTGAGGTGATTGTGAACCAGCTTGAAAACGGAACGCTCGCAGATCGCTCGTCCGATGGTCATCTTGCCGACCGCGGGCGGACCGGTGATCAGGAGGAGCTCGCCTGGCATGCGCCAACCCTAGTGCGCAGGAGGGGCCGGCTTGGCGAAAATACCCCGGGGGGTATAGTCTTAACAAGGAGATCGCACCGCTGGGGTGCGGGTGGTTTCGTGAAGGGAATCCAGAAATGTGCCGAGCGGTCGAGTGCCGGATCTGCGGGAAGACCACCTGGGCCGGCTGTGGGCAGCACGCCGCCTCGGTCAAGGCAAGCGTCCCGTCGAGCCAGTGGTGTGGCGGCAAGCACACTCAGGCGCAGTTGGATGCCGCACAGGCGAACCAGAAGGGTTTCCTGGCTCGTCTGCTCGGACGCTGACCACGGCGGTGGGCGGGCATCGGCGCGGGGGTCTCGACGTGGGGCAGGCTGACCGTCGCCCATCGAAGGATGGCCGCATGAAGAACTCCGCCGACGAGGCCACCCGGATCGGTGTCGTCGTGCCCGGCTATGACGTGCCGATGATCAACGAGCGCGCGGTGCGTGTGGCTGCCGGCGTCCTCTTGCTCGGCGGTGGGATCGCGTTCGCGCTGGCCGTCTTCGAACAGTCCACGCGTCCCTTGCAGCCCTTCGGGGTGTTCTTCGTGATGGATGTGTTCGTCCGGGTGGTCGCCGGTGACCGCTGGTCACCGACCCTCGCGCTCGGCCGCCTCGTCGTCCGCCGGCAACGCCCGCAATGGGTGGGTGCCTCGCAGAAGGAGTTCGCCTGGTGGCTGGGACTCGGCCTCGCGCTGACCTCCTGCCTGACCATGGGTCTGCTGGCGGCACCGCTCTGGGTGACGCTGGCGCTGTGCGGCATCTGCTTGTCATTGCTCTTCCTCGAAACTGCGTTCGGCATCTGCGTGGGCTGCGCGCTGCAGGCGCGGTTCGGCAAGCGGGCGCCCAGGTACTGCCCGGGTGGCAGCTGCGATCTGAAGTCGTCGGCATAGTCCGTCCGGCCCGCTGTATCGGGCATATACGCATTCAGATAAGTACAAATGGATACTTGTGCTAGGGTGTGGGTAGTCGAGCGAGGGGAGCGACGATGGCCGCGGAGGCTGTGGCGGATCTTGAGCTGGCGTTGCGGGCTCTCGCCGACGGGAACCGGCGGGCGATCCTGAGCGTGATCCGCTCGGCTCCCCAGCCGGTGGGGTCGATAGCTGACGAACTCGGGTTGTCACAGCAGACGACCTCGCATCATCTCGGGGTGCTTCGGAAAGCGGGGCTTGCGGTCGGCACGCGGGAGGGCACCCGTCATCTGTTCGCGGTGAACACCGATGGTCTCGCGGCGGTGCGCTCGTACCTGGATGAGTTCTGGCCGGCCAGGCTGGCTGTGCTCAAGGCCGTCATCGAAGAGCGGGAGGGCGAGAGTCGTGGCTGAGTTCCACGACTACATCGACATCGCGGCATCTCCCGAGACGGTGTTCGGATACCTCACCACCAACGAGGGCATGTCGGCGTGGATGGGTCAGTACGCCGACCTCGACCCGACACCCGGAGGCCGGTTCGCCGTCGACATCGCCGGGTATCCCGTCCGGGGCGAGTATCTGCAGGTCGAACCTCCGAACCGCGTCGTGGTCTCCTGGGGTTTCGCGGGGAGCGACGACCTGCCCGCCGGGGCGTCGACGGTGGAGTTCCGGTTGACCCGGACCGCCGACGGCACGAGGGTCGATCTCTGCCACTCCGATCTGCCCGAGACCGAGGTGCGCGGTCACGCGGATGGATGGGCCAACTTCCTGCCCCGTCTCGCGATCGCCGGGGCTGGTGGGGATGCCGGTGCGGACGACTGGCAGCCGCTTCCGGACTGAAGGATCCACAGCCACCTTCGTGGCACGAACTGAGGAGGACCCCCATGGCGCAGGCCGCGGCTCGCGACATCGTGAAGCAATACCACCAGGCATGGACGAATGGCCACGTCGAGAAGGCGATGGACTACGTCGCCGACGACATCACCTGCCGCGCACCGGGCGTTGACCTGCAAGGTAGGGACGCCTACCGGGGCTTCATCGGTGGATTCGCACCGATGCTCACCGGCATCGGAGACATCGCCGAGTTCGTGGACGGGGATCGCGTGGCGCTGTTCTACTACCCGCAGACTGCCGTGACCTCCACGGCCCCCGCGGCCGAGTTCTTCACGGTCAGGCAGGGGAAGATCGCCGAGAGCGTGCTGATCTTCGACCGCCTCTCCTACGGTTCGCCCGAGCAGCGATGAGGCGTGCGATGGCTGCTGCACAGTCGGCGCTCATCGACCGCCTGCGTGCTCTGCTCGCGGACGAGCCGGTGCTGCGGGAGGTGTCGATGTTTGGTGGCCGATCGTTCATGGTGAACGAGAAGCTGATCGTCAGCGCGCTGAAGCACGGCAGCCTGCTGGTGCGCGTCGATGCCGCTCGGCACGATGAACTCCTGCACGGGCAGGGAGCGGCGCAGGCGGAGATGGGACCTGGCCGCGACATGGGACCGGGCTGGATCGAGGTCGAGGCCGACGCGCTCGGCGATGACGAGAAGCTCTCCTCCTGGGTCGGTGTCGCTCTGGAGCACAACCGTGCGGTCACAGGAGGCTGTCCCTGAGGGCGGTTCGCCAGAACGCTTCGAGCGTCGCGGCCAAGGGCGGTTTCCCGTCGATCTAGCGCGACCGGCGCCTGAAGCGTGCCACGATGCCACGTCACGATGGCCGGGGTGTCGACGGTGAGCTTGAGGATCGAGTGGCCGTAACCCCTCAACCGAAACACTGACAACGATCAACCGAACCCGAACGTCAATCATCAACCGAAGTGATGACGGGGCTGGTGGGGCGGGTGGGGCTCGAACCCACGACCCAGGGATTATGAGTCCCCTGCTCTGACCGGCTGAGCTACCGCCCCAGGGTGTCCGGGTGTCACGGTAGTGGCTGGGCGCCCGGGGTGTCCAAAGTGGCGCCGAAGCCGGGGGTAGCTGGAGTTCCGCATCGACGCTCTGAGGCGAGAGCCGGACGGCAACCGGCTTCTGCCCTGCCGCTGTCTCGGTGCCGGTCGTCAGGGTAGGGGAGAAGGCGTCACAATGACAGCCATGACCCATGCCCCGCCGGCCAGCCCTCCCTCGCTGGGGCGCATCGTCTCGATGATCCTCTCGGAGTCGGCGGTGTACGGCGTCGTACTGGTCTCGGGATTGCTGGTGATCATGGCCAACAAGTCCGATGCCCTGCCGGGCTACGTCCTGCTCAAGGTGCTCGGCACCGCGGTGGTGTTCTGGCTGGCACACGTCTACGCCGGCACCGTCTCCCACCTCGGCGACGACGCCGAGCCCGGCGAATCCGGCGGGGCGCGGCTGGGTCGTGCGATCCGTCATTCGATGGGTCACCTGTGGGGGATGCTGGCGTCGGCGGTGGTGCCGGGTGTCGCGCTGGGGGCGAGTGCGCTGGGGCTGATCACCCAGGAGCAGGCGATCTGGGGCACGCTCTGGGTGAACGTGGGCCTGCTGGCGGTGCTGGGGTTCTGGGGACTCTCCCGCTGGTCGGATCGGCTCTGGGTGCGCCTGGCGGGAGCGCTCACCACAGCCGGCCTGGGTCTGGCGTTGGTGCTGCTCAAGGCCCTGATCCACTAGCCCACGGCGAATCACACCGAGACGGCGGGCGAGGCGTGTGCCTGGTTTGGATGCGGCATACTTCGAGCAGGCCAACGAAGGGACGCTTCTCTGTGACCACGTCAACCGCCCGCCGGATCCTGTTGCTGGACGTGGACGGGACGCTGGTCAACTACAGCACGGAGATCCCGGAGAGCGCAGCGCTCGCCGTCGCGCAGGCGCGTGCCAACGGGCACCAGGTCTACTTCTGCACCGGACGCGCTCGTGCCGAGGTGTATCCCGAACTGTGGGAACTCGGTGTCGACGGGATGATCGGCGGCAACGGCAGTTATGTCGAGCACGACGGCGAGGTGGTACACCATCAGGTGCTGGCGCCGGACGTGGTCGACCGTGCGCTCGGCTGGCTGGACCAGAATCGGCTGGGCTACTACGCGGAGTGCAACTCGGGGTTGTTCGCCAGCGACAACTTTCCGGTCAAGGCGGCGGGCATCTTCGGTGAACCGAACGCCGAGAGCATCACGAAGATCGTGAGCTTGATCCCGGTGCTGATCTACGGCCGGCCGGTCCCGCGCGACGACGTGAACAAGATCAGCTTCGTGCTGGAGCCCAGCGTCGACCTGGAACGACTCGCCCGGGAGTTCGAGGGGGAGGCTGCGATCAGCACCTGGAGCGGCAGCGGGAAGCGGCAGGAGTTCGGTGAGTTCGGCCAACTCGGCATCCACAAGGGCGTGGCCGTCCAGCGGCTGGCCGAGCACCTGGGTGTCAGCACCTCGGAGATGGTCGGGTTCGGCGACGCGCTGCCCGACCTGGAGTTGCTGCGAGCCTGTGGCACCGCGGTCGCCATGGGGAACGCACCGGCCGAACTGGTGGTGATCGCCGATCTCGTGACCGATCACGTGGACGACGACGGCCTGGCCAATGCCTTCCGCAAGCTCGGACTGATCTAGGAAAGCCGGTCGCCGATCGAGCCGGAGGGCGAGCGTCGCTGGGGGAGCTGCGAACGGGTCAGTCAACCGGGGAACAGGCCATCGGTAGCCCGCCGCGGGCGATGGGTTTCGACAAGCTCAACCAGCCTGGCAGTGCGTCGTGGTCAGTGTTCCGCGTAGCAAAACGAAGAAGCGTCCCGATTCGGTCTCTTGCCTTGTCGGGACGCTGTTTCTGGAGAGCTCCCCCGCCTGGACTCGAACCAGGAACCTGCGGATTAACAGTCCGACGCTCTGCCAATTGAGCTACAGGGGATCGCGCGGCGCTACGTTACCAGCAACCTCAGTACAACCCGAAATCGGCCTTGGTGGCAGCCAATTCCTGATCAACCCGGGCCTGCGTCGCCGGGTGCGAGAGATCAATACCGGTGCCCGGGATCACCTGCCAGGCGGTCTGATCCGAAGCCGGTTCAAGGTTGCGGCGCAGCGCGAAGGTGACGTGCCGGCCCGCTTCCAGGTCGATCCGGCGGCTGGCCACGACCGAGGCGCTGACCCGCTCGTTGAACAGATCGGCGAACCGGCCGCCGCTCTCGAGGACCGCCTCATGGGCGATGTCGTCGGCATCGAGCCAGGTCAACCGCCCACTGGGACTGTCCCACTGGCCGGTGGTCACCTGGTGCCATGGGAAGGCCCGCCACGAATCACCATCGCCCAGCAGCATCGCTCCGGGCAGGCCCACCACGTATCCGTCAGGGGTGTTCGCCCACGCCAGAATGGTGGGCCGGCGTCCGAGGAAGTCGGTCAGGGAGGTGAGGACCGAACGATTCAGTCGGTTGCTGCTGAAGCGCTGCATGACGCCCATCGTGCCCGGCTAGGCCTTGCCGCCCATGACCTCGTCGATGGTCTGCGCCAGGACGGGATGGACGGCCAACGCCTCGGAAGCTGAACCCTCGGCTCGCGCGGGCAGTCCGTGCAGGGCTGCCAGGATCTGCTCGATCGCCTGGTCATCGGTGATCTCGCCGGTGTTGACGACCAGGTCGTAGTTCTCGGGGTTCGCCCAGTTGGCGTTGTAGTAGCGGCGGGTGAACCGGCGACGCAGCTTGTCGTCGGCCTTCACCCGCTCCTCGGCGGTCTCCAGATCGGTGTCGTCGCGCTTCGCGATCCGGGCCACCCGGGCCTCCAGGGGTGCCTCGACGAAGACGTTCAGCACATCGGCGACATCCTTCAGGACGGCGAAGGCGCCGCGGCCCAGGATCACCACGTTGCCGCGCGCCGCGATGGCCGCGATGGTCTCGTTCATCATCTCGATGGTGAGGGCCGCGTTGTCGCTGAACAGATCGCCCAGCGTCGGCAGCTCGTCGTAGAACTCGTTGAGCCGCACCAGGCCGTACTGTCGGATCACGCGGTTGATGGTGGACTTGTCGGCGAATTCCCAGCCGAGTTCCTTGGCCAACCCGCGCGCGATCCGCGCGCCACGGCTGCCGGCCTGGCGGGAAATGGTGATGACTGCCATGGGAGTTCCTGTCTGCTGAGGGTCGGTCGTCGCTGCCGCCTGCGGTATCAGACCCTAACCTGCCGGGCCGGGGTCGTGCAGGTAGCAGTTCTCTGGTGGGCTGGGCTCACAGCCGGGAGTTGGGAGTAGGTGAGCCGGGTGCCCCGGAAGGCGATTCCGAGCCACTGGGCGACGGCTGGCCGGACTGGCTCGATTCCCCCGGCGAGGGCGATGGCGAGCCCGATTCCGAACCCGAAGGGGAAGGGGAGCCCGAACTGGGCGACGGCGAGCCGGAACTGGGCGAGGGGGAGGCCGAACTCGGCGGCGGGGAACCACTGCTGGGTGGCGGGGAACCGCTGCTGGGTGGCGGTGAGCCGGTCGGCGGGACGGGCGGTGGCGGGGAGGTCTGTGGGGCCTGCTGGAAGATCAGGATCGCGATCAGTACGGCCAGCGCGGCCAGGAGCATCATCAGCAGCCAGGACGCCAGGATGCTGAGCCACCCGGCTCGATCGTTCCGCCCCGGCCAGGGCAGCGGCCACAGCCGGGAGACGCCGGGACGGGTGTGGTCGATCCAGTGCAGCCGGTAGGCGGGCCCGCTCGGCGTGCCCTGGAGCGGCAGCCGCGACAGTTGCACCGTCGCCAGGATCCGGTCGGCTTCCGCCAGAGCTTTCGCGCTGCCGTCGTAGGCCAGGGCCACCCAGGGTGCCAGGGGCGGATCGTCCGGCCCGACCGGGTCGTCGGCCTCCTCCCGGCTGCGATGACCGAGCCGGCCCTCGGACTGTCCGCGTCCGCCGCGTGCGAGAACGGTGTCGATGTGCAGCTTGTCGATCTCGCCGGCCAGTCGGTCGCGTGCGGCCGGATCAGCCGCCGCTCCCTCGGAGAGCAGGATCAGCATCACCGACGTCGACTGATCGTCGTGGGCGACGTAGGCCACTCCCGAGGGTGCGGCGGTGAGCCGCGCGTCCAGCCAGAAATCGCCCACCCTGGGAGGATCGTCGCGCCACAGCGGCGACAGCCGCGGCAGATCGCCGTCCGCACCGGCGGGTTGTGGCGTCGTCATCGGATCCCATCGTCGTGAGCAGGCGGTCTGCGTACCTCGCCCATTGTGCCAGCCCAGCCCGAAGCCCCACGAAGCGGGGTGGGAGCGGGACGGTATCGTGGTCGCTGCACGTCACCACACCACGGATCAGAGCAGGAGTGCCGCGTGAGCAACCCGATGCAGCCACCGCTGGGCTATCCGCCGCCGCAGGGGCAGCCGATCGCGCCACAGGGCCAGGCATACCCGCCGGCCGGAGAGCCGCCCGCCAGGACGACGCCGCCGCAAGCTCCCGCTCCGGCGACCAGTCCCGCGATCCAGGACGCCTCGAAGCTGCTCGGCGAGGCGATCGCCCAGGTGCAGCGGGTGATCGTCGGTCAGGAGCACATGGTCGAGCAGTTGATGGTCGGCCTGCTGGCGAAAGGCCATGTGCTGCTGGAAGGCGTTCCCGGTGTCGCCAAGACCCTGGCCGTGCGCTCCTTCGCCACGGTGGTCGGCGGCGACTTCGCCCGGATCCAGTTCACCCCCGACCTGGTGCCCTCCGACATCGTCGGAACCCGGATCTACTCGGCCTCGCAGGAGAAGTTCGATACGGCGCTCGGCCCGGTCTTCGTCAACTTCGTGCTGGCGGATGAGATCAACCGTGCCCCGGCCAAGGTGCAGTCGGCGATGCTGGAGCTGATGGCCGAACGGCAGGTGTCGATCGGCGGCGCCACCCACCCGGTGCCCGAGCCGTTCATCGTGATCGCCACCCAGAACCCGATCGAATCCGAGGGCGTCTACCCGCTGCCCGAAGCCCAGCGCGACCGCTTCCTGCTCAAGGTGGACGTGCCCTACCCGCGCGGCAATGAGGAGTTCGAGATCCTGCGCCGGATGAGCGGCCTGACCCCGCCCAAGCCCAGTCCCGTCCTCGGCCCCGACAAGGTGAAGGCGCTGCAGGACCAGGCCTCCGGCATCTTCGTCCACAACCTGGTGGCGGAGTACATCGTCCGGCTGGTGCTGGCCACCCGCACCCCCGACGAGTTCGGGATGCCCGACCTGCTGCCGGTGATCCAGGTCGGCTGCTCTCCTCGCGCCACCCTCGGCCTGGTCGCCGCGGCCCGCGCGCTGGCGCTGATCCACGGCCGCGACTACGTGCTGCCCACCGACGTCCAGGCCATCGCCAAGGACGTCATGGCCCACCGTCTGGTGCTCGGCTTCGACGCGGTGGCCGACAACATCACGCCGACCCAGGTGGTGGAGCGGATCGTCGCCATGGTGCCGCCCCCCACCCCGGTCTGGAACCAGCAGCAGCGCCAGCCGCAACGGTACGCCCAAGGCTGAGGCAGGGCGTGTCGACTCCCGGTTTCGCTCCACCGCCCGACGAACTCGGTGCGGTGCGATCGGTGCTGGCCGAGCCCACCGCCCCCACCCTTCCGCTGAACAAGCTCGCCCCCGAAGCGGCTCTGCGCCGGCTCGAACTGGCGATCGTCCGCCGGCTGGAGGGCTTTCTGCACGGCGATCACCAGGGGCTGCTGCCCGGGCCTGGCTCGGAATCCAGCGATGCCCGGGTCTACGTCCCGGGCCAGGACGACGTCCGCAAGATCGACTGGGCGGTGACCGCGCGGACCACCGTCCCGCACGTCCGCGACACCATCGCCGACCGCGAGTTGGAGGTCTGGGCGCTGCTGGATGTCACTCCGTCGATGAACTGGGGCACCGAGGGCGTCACCAAGCGCGACCTCGGTATCGCTGCGATCGCCACCATCGGCTTCCTGTCGCAGAAGATGGGCGACCGTTTCGGCGGGCTGATCATGCGTCCGGATTCGCTGAAGCGGCTGCCCGCCCGCTCCGGACGGACGGCGCTGTACGGCTTGTTGCGACGCATGCTCACCGAGCCGATCGTCTCCGACCGGACCCACGGACCGTACGACCTCGCCGCCGGCATCGAGCGGCTGGCCCGTACCGAGCGCCGTCGCGGCATGCGACTGGTGGTCTCCGACTTCCTGACCGCCGGCGACTACGAACTCGACCCGAACGTCCCGCCGGACTGGGAACGGGCGATGCGCCATCTGGCGATCCGCAACCAGGTGCTGGCGGTCGAGGTGGTCGATTCGCATGAGGCGGCTTTCCCCGATGTCGGCGACCTGCTGATCCGGGATCCGGAAACCGACTTCGAGCGCTACGTCAACACCAGCGACGACGCCGCCCGCGCCCGAATGGACGCCGCCGCCCGCGCCCAGCGGGAACGGATCCGGGTGGCGCTGCGGCGCGCGGGGGTCGCGCACATCCAGTTGCGTACGGATAGAGACTGGGTGCATGACATCGCGCGTTTCGTGCTCAACTACCGGCGGACGGCAGCCATGCTGCACCAGCCGCCGCAGGGGGTGAGCAAGTGACGTTCGAACTCAGCTTCCTCAACCCCGAGCGCCTCTGGGTGCTGCTGATCGTGCCGTTCGTCGTCGTGGGCTACATCCTGGCAGTGCTGCGCAAGAAGAAGTCCGGCATGCGCTACACCAACACCACCCTGCTCTCGCAGGTGATGCGCAAACAGTCGCAGTGGCGCCGGCACCTGGCGTTCGCGCTGTCCCTGGCCTCCCTGGTCGCGCTGAGCGCGGCCTGGGCCCGTCCCAATGGCGTCGACATGATGCCCAGGGAGCGTGCCACCGTCGTGCTGGTGATCGACATCTCCCAGTCGATGCTGGCCACCGACGTCAAGCCGAACCGGCTGGACGCCGCCAAGCAGGCCGCGATCGAGTTCGCCGAGGCGCTGCCGGCCAAGTTCAACCTGGCAGTGGTCAGCATGTCGGGGCATCCGGCCGTCCGGCTGCCGCCGACGGTCGATCGGGTGATGGCCCGGCAGGCGATCAGCACCCTGAAGGTGCAGGATTCGACCGCGATCGGCGAATCCATCTACACCGCCATCTCGGCGTTGCAGATGGCGCCGATGGGCGAGGACGGCAGCATCGCGCCGGGCGCGATCGTGCTGCTCAGCGACGGGCAGAACACTGCCGGCCGGGCGCCGCTGCAGGCCGCCAACGAAGCCGGACAGGCGAAGGTGCCGATCTACACCATCGCCTACGGCACCGAGAACGGCTACGTCGACCTGGACGGTCAGCGCGAGAAGGTGCCGCCGGATACCGCGCTGCTGCGCAGCATCGCCCAACTGACCGACGGGGACGCCTACGAAGCAGAGAGCCTGCCGGAGCTGGAGCGGGTCTACTCCAACATCCGCAGCGAGGTGGGCATGGTGCCGGTGAAGAAGGAGACCACCGCGCTGTGGGCGGGCTACGGCCTGGCCTTCGCCGTGGTGGCCGCGCTGGCTGCGGTGTCGCTGGGAGCGAGGTGGCCGTGATGGATCCCTGGTTGCAGTTCATGCGTCCCGAGCGGCTGTGGTGGCTGCTGATCATCCCGGTACTGCTGTTGCTGTACCTGGGATTGCTGTGGCGCCGGCGCGCCCGGGTCCGGCATCGCTCGATCGGCAGACTGGAACGGGTGCTGCCTCAGCAGAAGGCATGGAAACGCCATCTGGCGGTCGGTGCCGCCGTGCTCAGCCTGGCCGCGCTGAACGTCGCCTACGCCCAGCCGAAGGGACAGGTGGAGGTGCCTCGCGATCGCGCCACCGTGGTGCTGGCGATCGACGTGTCGCGCTCGATGCTGGCCGAGGACGTCGCCCCGAATCGCCTTGACGCGGCCAAGGACGCCGCGCAGGGCTTCCTGACCATGCTCCCGCCCGGATTCAATGTCGCGCTGGTCAGCTTCGCGGCCACCGCGATCATCGTGGTGCCGCCGACCACCGACCGGGCAATGGTCGCTGCGGCGATCGACAACCTGGAGGTCGCGCCGTCGACCGCGATCGGTGAAGGCATCTACTCCTCGCTGGACGCCTTGGCGCAGGCGCCGCCCGATCCCGATCATCCCGACGACCCGGCGCCAGGAGCCATCGTCCTGCTGAGTGACGGCTTCTCCAACCTTCCACGACCTTCGGATCAGGCTGCTCGGGAGGCCAAGGAGCTGGGGTTCCCGATCTACACCATCGCCTACGGCACGCCGAACGGGTGTGTCGAGAGCGGCGGACAGTGTGAGCCGGTTCCGGTCGACCACTACGAGTTGGAGCAGATCGCCCGGATCTCCGGCGGCAAGAAGTTCTCCGCCGGCACCAGCGCGGAGCTCAAGCAGGTCTATGAGTCCATCGCGAACACCGTCGGCTACGTCCTGGAGGATCGCGAGGTCACCGAACAGTACGCCGGGTACGCTCTGGCCTTCGCCATCCTGGCGTCCCTGGCCGTGGCCTCCCTGGCCGCTCGCTGGCCCTAGCCACCGGCCGGCTCAGGTCTCTCGGTGGTCGAGTTTGCCGAGATCACCGCGGTGCTCGCCGCCTCGATCTCGTCCTTTCGACAAGTTCAGGGCGGCCCAAGCTCGATCAGCCGCGATCCCTGTGCCGGAGGCGGGGCTGGTGCTGCTGTGACGGGTGGGGCACAATAAGACATCCCTTTCGGGTCGAGAGCGCTGGGGAAGGCTCATCTCGGCGAAAGGGACGACAACATGGAGAGCACGCGCGGGATCGTCTGGATCCACTCCGCGCCCACGGCGCTCTGCCCGCACATCGAGTGGGCAGTGAGCGCCGCCGTCGGTTCCCCGGTGCGTTTCGACTGGACGCCCCAACCCATCGAGCCGCGTGCCCAGCGGGCAGAGTTCGCCTGGTCGGGTGCCGCCGGGGCCGGCGCTGAGATCACCAGCGCCCTGGTGCGCTGCCGGCGGCTGCGTTTCGAGGTGACCGAGGACGGCGGCCGCGGCGGCGAAGGGATGCGCTGGGCCTACACCCCGGCCCTGGGAGTGTTCTCGGCCACCACCGGACGCAATGGCGACATCCTGGTGCACGAGAACCGGATCAAGCGTGCGCTGGTCAGCGAGGCGCTCGGTGGCAAGCCGATCCACGACGCCCTGGCCGAACTGCTCGGCACCGACTGGGACGCCGAGCTCGAGGTCTTCCGTCACGCCGGTGAGGACGCTCCCGTCCGCTGGTTGCACCGGGTGAGTTAGCGGCCGAACTGGTCAATCGGCGCCGGGGTCAGTCAGTGATGTTGGCGTTGGTCACGACGACGGCGACATTGGCTCCGCCGAAGCCGAAGGAGTTGTTCACCGCGGCCAGGTCGCCCGTCGCGGCGAGCTGACGCGCCACGTTCGCGGCGATGTCGATGCCCAGACCGGGTTCGGGGTTCTCCAGGTTGATCGTCGGCGGCACCATCCGGTCACGCAGAGCCAGGACGGAGGCCACCGTCTCCAGCGCGCCCGCGCCACCCAGCAGGTGGCCGGTCATCGACTTGGTGGAGGTGACCACGCAGCCGTCGGTCGCATCGCCCAGGCCGTGGCGGATGGAGCCGGCCTCGGTGACGTCGCCCTGCGGGGTTGAGGTGCCGTGCGCGTTCACGTGCTTGATGTCGGAGGCCTGCAGCCCGGCGTCGATGATCGCCTTGCGCATGGCGCCGAACTGGCCCTCGCCGGAGGGGTCGGGCTGGACGATGTCGTGACTGTCGGCGGTGATGCCTGCACCGGCCAGGGTGCCGTAGATCTTCGCACCGCGGGCCTTGGCGTGTTCCAGGGTCTCGATGACCATGATCGCCGACCCCTCGCCCATCACGAAGCCGTCGCGATCGACGTCCCAGGGACGGGAGGCACGCTCGGGCTCGTCATTGCGACGGCTGAGCGCCTGCATCTGGCCGAAGGCCGCCATCGGCAGTGGGTGGATGGTCGCCTCGGTACCGCCGACCACCGCCATGTCGGCCCGGCCCAGCCGCAACTGGTCGAGCGCGAGCGCGATCGCCTCGTTGGAGGACGCGCAGGCCGACACCGGGGTGTGGACCCCGGCCTTGGCGTGCACCTGCATGCCGACGTTCGCTGCCGGCGCGTTGGCCATCAGCATCGGGATGGTGAACGGGCTCACCCGGCGGTAGCCCTTGTCGCGTTGCACGTCCCAGTTGTTCAGCAGGGAGTGCAGGCCGCCGATCCCGCTGGCCAGGGAGACGATCAACCGCTGCGGGTCAACACCGGCCTGCTCCTCGGCCTCCCAGTCGAAGCCGGCGTCCTGCCAGGCCTCCTGGGCGGCGATCAGCGCCAGCTGGGTGGAACGGTCGAGGCGCCGGGCTTTCACCCGTTCGATCACCTCGGAGGGGTCGACGGCCACGCTGGCGGCGATCTTCGCCGGCAGTTCCTCGGCCCATTCCTCCGGGATCCGGGTGACGCCGGACTTGCCGGCCAGCAGGCCGGCCCAGGTGGAGGCGAGGTCGCCGCCCAGTGGCGTGGTGGCGCCGAGGCCGGTGATCACAATCTCAGTCATGACTCTCCGCAGGTGAGGAGGAATTGGGACGGGCTGCTGTGCGACCCTTCGACAGGCTCAGGGATCTCACACGCGGGTTGGCCTCACCGTAGATCGGGTGGCGGGCCAACTGCTTGGGAAGCGCTGATCGTCCGTACCCCCTCGACAGGCTCGGGGAACGATCCCTGAGCCTGGTTCACCCCGAGCTTGTCGAGGGGTCGAAAGGGTCGGAGGATGGCCGAGCAGCGCTTCCCGAGGGTTCAGCTGTGGGCCTCGATGTAGGCGACGGCGTCGCCGACGGTCTTGAGGTTCTTCGACTCTTCGTCGGGGATGGTGACGCCGAACTTCTCCTCGCATCCGACGATGATCTCGACCATCGCCAGCGAGTCGACGTCGAGATCCTCGACGAAGGACTTGTCCAGCTGTACCTCGTCGACCGGAACGCCGGCGACGTCGTTGACGAGCTCGGCGAGCTGGGAACGGATCTCTTCAGTGGTGGCCACGGGATTTCTCCTTCTGGGTTGGTGGCGGGTTCCGGCGGTGCCGGGGAACTAGGGGAGGGTGACGACCTGGCCGGCGTAGACCAGCCCGGCGCCGAAGCCGATCAGCAGCGCGGTCTGGCCGCTCTTGGCTTCACCGGACGAGAGCAGGGCGTCCATCGCGATCGGGACGGAGGCGGCGGAGTTGTTGCCGAGGCCCTGGATGGTGCGAGCGACGACCACCTTCTCCGGCAGCTTCAGATATCGCAGAAGGGTGTCGGTGATCCGGTTGTTGGCCTGGTGTGGAATGAAGACATCGAGGTCCTCGGGGGCGAGGCCGGCCTCCTCCAGGCAGCGGGCGGTCGCGGTGGCGATGAAGCTGGTCGCCCACTTGAACACCGCGCGGCCGTCCATGCCCAGCGCCGGCCAGCTTCCGTCGGCCACGGCCGACTGCCAATCGGCGGTCTGCCAGATAGCACCGGCCTGGGAGCCGTCCGACCCCCAGACCACTGGCCCGATGCCGTTGGTGTCGCTGGGCCCGACGATCGCCGCACCGGCGCCGTCGGCGAAGATGAACGCCGTGCCCCGGTCGTGAACGTCGGTCATCTGGCTCAGCGTCTCGGCGCCGATCACCAGCACATGGCGGGCCGAACCGGCACGCACCAGCGCCTCGGCCTGCGCCAGGCCGTAGCAGAAGCCGGCGCAGGCGGCCGAGATGTCGTAGGCGGCGGCATCCACCATGCCCAGCTGGTCGGCCAGCTGTGGAGCCAGCGCCGGGGTCTGGTGGAAGTGGGAGACCGTCGAGAGCAGCAGCGCGTCCACATCACTGGGCTGCAACCCGGCCCGCTCGATCGCCTGGCGGGCCGCATCCAGTGCGAGGCTCTCCAGCGACTCCCCCTCGCCGAGCCAGCGGCGCTCGTGAATGCCCGTACGCTGCCGGATCCACTCATCGGAGGAATCGATGAACTGCACCATGTACTCGTTGTCGAGCACCCGGCTGGGCAGGGCCGAGCCGATCGAGAGAATGCGAGCGTAGGGCGATCCGACTGAGGCCAGAAGAGAACGAACGGGCTCGCTCTCTCGAGCCGGCTGAGGGTCGGGACGAGCGGAGCGAGGAGTAGAACCGACGCTGGCCTTCAGGGTGGTCACGCGTTACCTCCGTGGTTGGCGACGAATTCCTGCGCTGCAGGCAGTTGATCCGGGGTGTTGAGCGAGAACAGTTCGACTCCCTTGAGATTGCGCTTGGCGATGCCGGTGAGGGTGCCGGACGGCGGCAGTTCCAGCAGCCCGGTGACCCCGAGATCGGCCATGGTCTGTAGGCACAGATCCCACCGCACCGGGTTGGCGACCTGCCTGACCAGCCGGCCGAGGTACTCCGCGCCGCTGTCGACGACTGTACCGTCGGCGTTGGAGAGCAGCCGGGTGCGGGGTTTGCCCGTCTCGATCCCGTGTGCGAGCTGCGTGAGGTGGGCCACCGCCGGTTCCATGTGGACGGTGTGGAAGGCGCCGGCGACGCTGAGCTGGATCAGCCGGGCGCGAGCCGGCGGATTCGCGGCGAGCTCGGCGAGCTGCTCCACGGTGCCCGCGGCGACGATCTGGCCCGAGCCGTTGTTGTTGGCCGCGGTCAGGCCGGCGCCCTCGATCGCGGCGAGCACCTCATCGGCGTTGCCACCGACCACGGCCATCATCGAGGTGGGACGGACCGCGCTGGCCGCGGCCATCTGAGCGCCCCGCTCGCGAACCAGGACGAGCGCCTGTTCGGCGCTCAGCACCCCGGCGAGCGCGGCCGCGGTCAGCTCGCCCACCGAGTGGCCCGCCAGCACGCCCGCGGCGCCCGGGGCATCGGAGGTCAGTTCGGCAGCGGTGGCCAGCCCGGCGGCGACCAGCAGGGGCTGGGCGATGGCGGTGTCCCGGATCGTCTCGGCGTCGCCCTGGGTGCCGTAATGGGCGAGATCGAGACCGCTGACGGCGGAGAACCATGCGAGCCGGTCGGCGAAGCGGGGCTCTGCGAGCCAGGGTGCGAGGAATCCGGGGGTTTGGGCGCCCTGACCGGGCGCGACGATTGCGAGCACGTCTCTACTCTGGCGTGGCCGCGACCAGTCCGTCGCCCAGGCCGCCACGAAACTGAACGCCCGCCTTTGTAGGAACCCCACAAACGATCCAGGGGTCACACGCGGGAATGGACAGCCCTGATTGTGGAGGTCATGCGTTTCTGAGAAGGGGCTAAGCACAGCCACCAGCCACTCCACCGCAGAATCCGGGCAATCCGGGGCGGCTGAGGGCACTATCCAGGCAGAGGGCGGGATTCACCCGGATTCTGCGGAGATCGGCTGAGCGCGTCGAGGGCTGTCGCTGCGGAACGGGCCTCAGCTCAGCAGTCGGCCAAGGGTGAGGGCCAGGCGTAGCACGTAGGCGTCCCGGGGGTCGGTGACGCTGTAGCCGGTGACGTCCTGAATGCGGCGCAGCCGGTAGCGCACGGTATTGGGATGGATGTAGCGCGCTCTGGCGGTCGCCTCGATCGAACCGCCCTGGGCCAGGAACTCGGTGAGGGTGGCCACCAGGTCACCACCGGCGGCGACCAGCGGCTGGTAGATCTCCTCCGCGAGCAACCTCCGGGCGTGACCGTCGCCGGCCAGGACGCGCTCGGGCAGCAGGTCGGCCGATGTGACTGGACGGGGCGCCTCGGGCCAGGCATGCGCTGAACGCAGGCCGGACAACGCCGAACGCGCCGAACGGGCCGCCTCGGCGAGGTTGCCGACGATCGGCCCGACGACGATCGGTCCCGGGCCGAACCGCGACTCGAACCGTGCCACCAGCGTCACCAGGGTGCCGGCGTCGGCGGAGGTCAGCGCGCCACCCACGATCACGACCAGCCGGTTGCCCTGCTGGGCGGCCAGCACGTCGCACTGGGCGGCAGCGGCCACCTGACGGATCTCCTCGATGGCCGCCCCCGGGTCGTGCGGCGCATCCCCGATCACCACGGCGACCCCGGAGGGATCCGACCAGCCCAGCGCCGACGCCCGCGAGGTCACCGACTCGTCGGCGTCGCCGCGGATCACGGCGTCCACCACGAGCGCTTCCAGACGGGCGTCCCAGCGGCCGCGGAGTTCGGCGGCGCGGGCGTACACCTCGGCGGCGCCGAAGGCCACCTCCCGGGAGTAGAGGACGATCGCCAACTGGAGCGGCGCCTGGGCCTCCGGGGCGAGCCGGGCGATCTCCGCCTCGACGGTGTCGATCGTGGTGCGCACCAGATCGACGGTCTGGTGCAGCGTGATCTGGCGGGTGAGGGCGCGCGGGGCGGCGTCGAAGATGGTGCGCGGCGGACTCCCGGCGCCGCCCTCGGCGAACCAGCTGACGAAGCTGTCGATGCCAGAGCGGGCCACCACCGTGATCCAGGAGCGGTTCTCGGCGTCAAGTTCGGCGAACCAGGGATGCTGCTCGGCGATCCGTGCCATGGCCGCCGTGGTCAGTGAAGCAGCGGACGACCGCAGACCGCGCGCCAGCGCCGCGCGGTCGTCCTCCGACGGCCACCAGGTGGCCGGCGAAGCAGCTGACATGGGGCCACCCCTCTCGATCGCCGCCAGCCTATTGGGTCCCGCCGGAGGCTGGGGGAGGCAGCGCGATCGACTGGCGGAGTTGCTCTCGCCAGGCGCCGCCGCGGGTGGGACGATGACTCTGGAACATCGAGCCCGGCTGGTAGGTTGCAGGTCGAGTGTGCTGAACGTCGGGAGTACCGAGGAAGGGAACGTTGTGGCTGATCGCGATACCAGGGGGCCGATCCTGAACGGGCTTCCCACCAACCTGCCGGACATCGACTCCGAGGAGACCGCGGAGTGGCTCGACTCGCTGGACACGATGATCGATCAGGTCGGTCGCAATCGTGCCCGCTACGTGATGCTGAAGCTGCTGGAACGTTCCCGTCAGCGGCAGGTCGGCATCCCCTCCCTGGTCGCCACCGACTACGTCAACACCATCCCGCCGGAGCAGGAGCCCTGGTACCCCGGCGACGTCGAGTTGGAGCGCAAGTTCCGCCGGCTCGCCCGCTGGAACGCCGCGATCATGGTGCACCGGGCACAGCGTCCCGGTGTCGGGGTGGGCGGCCACATCTCCACCTATGCCTCCTCGGCCACCCTCTACGAGGTCGGCTACAACCACTTCTTCCGCGGTAAGGATCACCCGGGCGGCGGAGACCAGGTCTTCTTCCAGGGCCACGCCAGCCCCGGCATGTACGCCCGGGCCTTCCTCGAGGGACGCCTCGACGAAGACGACATGAACGGCTTCCGGCAGGAGAAGAGCCACATCGTCGACGGCCGGATCCGCGCGCTGCCCTCCTACCCGCACCCGCGCCAGATGCCCGACTTCTGGGAGTTCCCCACGGTCTCGATGGGGCTGGGCCCGATCGCCGCGATCTACCAGGCACAGTTCAACCGCTACCTGCACAACCGCGGCCTGAAGGACACCTCCGACCAGCGGGTATGGGCCTTCCTCGGCGACGGCGAGATGGACGAGGTGGAGAGCCGCGGCGCGCTGCAGCTGGCCTCCTACGAGCAGCTGGACAACCTGACCTTCGTGATCAACTGCAACCTGCAGCGGCTGGACGGCCCGGTGCGCGGCAACGGCAAGATCATGCAGGAACTGGAGAGCTTCTTCCGGGGCGCCGGCTGGAACGTGATCAAGGTCGTCTGGGGACGCGGCTGGGATCCGCTGCTCGCGGCCGACCGCGACAGCGCTCTGCTGAATGTGATGAACCGCACCACCGACGGCGACTACCAGACCTTCCGGGCCAACGACGGGGCCTACGTGCGCGAGCACTTCTTCGGCCGCGACGCCCGTACGGCCAAGATGGTCGAGGACTGGTCGGACGAGCGGATCTGGGCGCTCACCCGCGGCGGCCACGATTACCACAAGGTGTTCGCGGCCTACGACGCCGCCACCAAGTTCAGCGGCGCCCCGACGGTCATCCTGGCGCACACCATCAAGGGCTACTTCCTGGGCTCCCACTTCGCCGGACGCAACGCCACTCACCAGATGAAGAAGCTGGCGCTGGACGATCTCAAGCAGTTCCGCGACCGGCTCGACATGCCGATCACCGACGCCGTGCTGGAGGAGAACCCCTACCAGCCGCCGTACGTCAATCCTGGCCCGAACGACGAACGCATTCAGTACATCCTGGAGCGTCGCCGGGCGCTGGGCGGCTCGGTGCCGGAGCGCCGCACCACCGGTCAGGCGCTCACGCTGCCGGCCGCAGAGGCCTACGCCGGGGTCAAGAAGGGTTCCGGCAATCAGCCGGTCGCCACCACGATGGCTTTCGTGCGGCTGCTCAAGGATCTGATGCGTGACAAGGGCTTCGCCCCGCACGTGGTGCCGATCATCCCCGACGAGGCGCGCACCTTCGGGATGGACTCCTTCTTCCCGACCATCAAGATCTACTCCCCGCACGGCCAGGACTACACCCCGGTCGACCACGAACTGATGCTGGCCTACCGCGAGTCGACGAAGGGCCAGATCCTGCACACCGGCATCAACGAAGCCGGCTCGGTAGCCGCCTTCCAGGCGGTCGGGTCGTCATATGCCACCCACGGCGTCCCGATGGTGCCGCTCTACATCTTCTACTCGATGTTCGGCTTCCAGCGCACCGGCGACGCCTTCTGGGCGGCGGCCGACCAGCTGGTTCGCGGCTTCCTGATCGGCGCCACCGCAGGCCGCACCACGCTGACCGGCGAGGGCACCCAGCACATGGACGGGCACAGCCCGCTGCTGGCCGCCACCAACCCGGCGATGGCGATCTACGACCCGGCCTACGGCTACGAGATCGCCCACATCGTCGCGGACGGCCTGCGCCGGATGTACGGGGAGAACCCCGAGGACATCATCTACTACCTGACCGTGTACAACGAGCCGATGCAGCAGCCGGCCGAGCCTGAGAACGTGGATTCCGAAGGCATCCTGCGCGGCATGTACCTGCTCAAGGAAGGCAGCTTCGAAGGCGTCGGCCCCGACGCCCGCCGGGCACAGCTGCTTGCCTCCGGCGTCGGCGTCGCCTGGGCGCTGGAGGCCCAGGAACTGCTGAAGGCCGACTACGGGATCGTGGCCGACGTCTGGAGCGTCACCTCCTGGACCGAACTGCGCCGCGACGGGCTGGACGCCGACGAACAGGCGTTCCTGCATCCCGAGGAGCCGGCGCGGGTGCCGTGGGTCACTCAAAAGCTGCAGGATCGTCCAGGCCCGGTGATCGCGGTCTCCGACTACATGCGGCAGGTGCAGGACCAGATCCTCAACTGGGTACCGGGCGACTTCGTCTCGCTCGGCGCGGACGGTTTCGGCTTCTCCGACACCCGGGCGGCCGCGCGGCGGTTCTTCCACATCGACGGACCGTCGATCGTGGTGCGGACGCTGCAGCAGTTGGCCAAGCGTGGCGAGGTCGATCCGACGTGGCCGGGGCAGGCCGCGGAGCGGTACCGGTTGCTCGACATCAATGCGGGCAGTTCCGGAGCCGTCGGCGGCGACGCCTGATCTCCTTGGAGGAGACCGTCCTTTCTGGTTAGGCTTCACCTGACGAAAGTCGTGAGAGGAGGGTCGCTGCGTGAGCACCGCGCCCGGCGTGGGAGGCAGGGCCGCCGCCATGGGATTCGAACCCGGGGTGGCCGTTCAGGAGTTGGGCTGGGACGACGACGTCGATGAGCGTCTGCGCGAGGAGATCATGGATCTCCTCGGCGAGGAGTTCGTCTACGAAGCGCTCGAAGCCGTTGATGTGGTGCTGCTGTGGTGGCGCGCGGAGGATGGCGACCTGGCAGACGGCCTGGTGGACGCGCTCACCGACCTGGCCGATCACGGACGGATCTGGCTGCTCACCCCGAAGGTGGGTCGCGAGGGCTACGTGGAGCCGACCGAGTTGGCCGAGGCGGCGCTGACCGCCGGGCTGGCACTGGCGAACCCGGCGTCGGTCTCCACCGACTGGCAGGCTCACAAGCTGGTTCGCCCCAAGGGCATCCGTCGCTGAGCCAGCGACCACGGTTGAGGGCTTGCGGTGGTGCCCTTGGCAGGTGAGCCGCTGCTGATCACCACCACGTAAGCTTGGCTGGTGACCGGAGTCCTGGGGCGGCTGCTGGCGGCGGGAACGGCCGCCTTCCTTCTCGCGGGCTGCGCTGTGGCGGTCCTGGAGGAGCCGACGGTCACCGCACCCTCGACAAGCTCGCCGACACCCGTCGTTTCGCCCACGGCCACCTCCGCGGCGCCCAGCCCGTCCGAAAGCGCTCCGGACGAGGTGGAGGGCTATCGTGCCGCACCCGGGCTGGAGATCAAGAGCGTCCGCAACTTCCGGGATGTCGCCGGCGGTGGCGAAGGGCTGCTGCTGGCCGATGGCTCCCGGATGGCGGTCGGGGTGGTCTTCCGGTCCGGGAAGCTGGCGCCGCTGTCCAGGGCGGACAAGGCCCGGCTGGTCGAAGCGGGACTCACCGACATCTACGACCTGCGAACGCCCACCGTGATGAAACGGACGCCGGATCCCACGGTCAAGGGCGCCGAGCGGCACGAGGCCAACGTCTTCGCGGTGGAGGCCAGCGATCCGGTGCGTCCGTCCAGCGTGGCCGAAGCGCGTGACCACATGCGGACGATCAACCGCGACTTCGCGGCCGTGCCGGCCCAGCGGGAGGCGATCGCGTCGGTGCTGGAGTCGATCGCTGACGACCGCGGGCCGGTGCTGGTGCACTGCACCGAAGGCAAGGACCGGACCGGCTGGATCTCGGCGATGCTGCAACTGACTGCCGGTGCCAACGAGCGTGCGGTGATCCAGGAGTATCTGGTCTCCAATACCTACCGCGAGGATCTGATCGAGCGTGAGGTGACCAAGGCCAAGCGCTCGGGCGGCAAACGGGCGGGCGAGATCAGGCGCGCCCTGCTGCAGGTTGACGCCTCCTACCTGGAGGCCGGACTGGACGAGATGAAGTCCCGCTTCGGTGACCTGGACGGCTACCTCACCGAAGGCCTCGGCCTCTCGGAGGAGACCGTCGAGACGCTTCGCGCCCGGCTCCGCGCCGGCTGATTCCGACGCGCGGCGCAGGTTCGTCCGGTTCCTTGGTTCTCTCGTCGCCTCGCTTGAGCCTCAGACGGGGTAGGTGACGGTGTGGTCGGCCATGGGGTGGGCACCCTTGGTCAGCGTGGCCGGGTCGAGCCGCCCGTCGGGCATGAGGTGCGCGACCGGAATGCCGCGGGCGATCAGGTAGTCGGCGATGATGCGACGGTGACAGCGCCACCACACCGCTTCCGAGCACATGATCGCTGGCAGCCGTGGCGGGGTGGCGAGATCGATGAGCCGGTCGAGACCTTCGGAGAAGGTGGCGCTCAGTGCGTAGTCGGCGTAGCGATGGAAGCTCTGGTTCTCCCAGAATCCGTTCACCTCGGGATCGATCGCGTGAGCCGCCTTACGGAGCCCGCCCAGGCGCTTCTCGCGTAGGTATGCGATGCCCGCGGACTCCAGGCTGGGGGAGAGGTTCTCCTCGTTGAACTGTGGGTTGTGGCGGGAGCCGGCAAGGGTGCGGACGTCGACGACGCAGGTGACGTTCGTCCCGCGCAGCAACTCGAGAAACTCCTCGATCGGATGGGTGGAGTGACCAACCGTGATGACGCGCGGATTCATCACACCTGCCTACCACGTGGGGGCGTCGCTGGCACGAGAGCCCCGCTACCTGGCCGGAAGCCGGGTCGGTCGCCATGTGCTGTGGTTGGTGACACCATGGATTGATGGTCACGCACTACTTCACCGCCTCCAGCCTCGACGGCTTCATCGCCACGGCCGGGCATTCGCTCGACTGGTTGCTGAAGCAGAAGTTCGACGAGCACGGCCCGATGGCGTATCCGGAGTTCGAGCGATCGATCGGAGCGCTCGCGATGGGGGCTTCCACCTACGAGTGGGTGCTCCGCAACGATCCGGACGGGTGGCCGTATGCCCGGCCGACCTGGGTGTTCACCCACCGGGAACTGCCGATCCTCGCCGGTGCGGACATCCGCCTCACCAGCGCCGACGTCCACCGGGTGCATGCCGAGATGACGGACGCCGCGAACGGACGCGATCTGTGGGTCGTCGGCGGCGGTGACCTCGCCGGGCAGTTCGCCGACGCCGGCCTGCTGGACGAGGTGTGGGTGCATGCCGAGATGACGGACGCCGCGAAC
>JASGEM010000041.1:0-11891 GCA_049841235.1 Propionicimonas sp.
CCGCCAGGTTGCCGATGGCGAGTTCGCGTCCGCGTTGCGCACGCGACCAGGCGACCAGCGAGCCGAGGGTGTCGGCCCGGGCATCTCCGGGTCGCAGTGTCCCGGCATCCGGCATGGCGCCAACGCCGAAGCCGTCGACGACCAGGATCAGTGCTCGGCGGGCGCTCATGAGGCGAAGCCGGAGCCGAGGCTCCAGCCGGACGGCAGGTGCGGCTCGCCCGCGCCCACCCGAAGCTCCGAGAACCGCACCGGGCGTCCGTTGGCGTCGAAGAAGCCCTCCAGCACCGGGGCGTCACCGCGCAGCCCGGAGACTACCGCCACCAGCGAGCGGGTCACGAAGATCTGGGTGCGGAAGGCCATGACGACCCCGTCGCCGACCTGCACCGGCGCCTCGGGAACGATCCTGCGGTAGTAGTCGATGAACTCCGCCGGCTCCTCGCGGACCGCCGCCGGCACATCACCGCCGGCGGTCCGGACGACCGCGTTCAGGGCGTGCGCGCGGTCGTAGAACCCGCCGCCGAAGACGGACGGACCGGTGCCGTCCTGGTGGGCGATCTCGGTGAGGTACACCATCGCCGGCAGCTCGGCCAGAGTGTCGTCCACCGCGTGGTAGGGGGTGGTGCCGGTCAGCGCGTGTCCCGGCTCGGCGTGGGTCGCACCCAGCCGGGCCAACTCGCCCAGCGTCGCCACCGAGGACAGGCTGGGCAGATCGACGATCGGGTTCTGCAGACCCTGGGCACGCAGGGCTTCCGCGGCCCGCAGCACCCTGCCCAGCGTGGCGGTCGGAACCGGGCGCTGCTCGGCCTCCGAGAACAGGACGCAGGCGAAGCCGGTGACCCCGGCGACCCGCACGCCGGGCACTCCGGATGCGAGGCGGTAGACCTCCGCGACCTCGGCAGGGGAGAACCCGCCCTCCTGCCCCGGGTAGACGTCCTCAGGAGCGCCGGCGACGCGGAGCAGCACCTCCTGGACGAAGCCAGCCTCGGCGGCCACCGCTCCGACCGCGCGCAGGTTCTCCAGGTCATAGACCGTGACCACGCTCGGACGGCTCGAGAGCACCCCCGGCAGATCACGTACCGGGAGTTGCACCAGATGGCCCACGTTGCCGAGTTCCGCGCCGCCGGCGACCACCCGTTCCGCCTCGCGGAGATCGATGGCAGCGGCTCGTGGGATCGAGCGGGCGGCGGCGGCGGTGACCAGGGGATTGCGTCCGATCTGCTTGACGACGAACCACAGGGTCAGGCCGACCCGGCTGGCTTCCGTGGCCAGCACGGCGGCGTTCCGTTCGACCGCGTCGAGGTCGATCAGGTAGGTGTCGGGCGGGACGACACCCGCGCCGTGCAGCGCGAAGGCTGCCTCGATGAGATGCGGGTTTCGCCGGCTCGTGACGGGAAGAAACACCGTGCACTCCTTTCGGTGCGGAGGATCAGGGGGAGCGGGATCAGCCGTTGACGGCGTCGATCGCCTGGCGCAACAGGTCGAGGACGAGGTCGGCGCCGGCGCGCATCGGGTTGATCCGCAGCGACCAGGCCGCCAATTCGGGATTGGCCGCCAGCGAGGAACTGGACATCCGGTACACCAGCGGGGCGATCTCGTAGCGCGAGTTCGATCCCACCGGGTAGGGCGCCGCCCCCAGCTTCGCCGCGGCCGCGCGGATCCGCTCGGAGATCGGCTGGTCGAGCAGGGCGATGACACAGAGATCCTGGGCATTGGCCAGGGTGGCGTCCGCGATGCCGGGCACCTCCCCGGCCTTGAGCCGGGCGGCGACCTCAAGTGAGGCCTCCGACTGAGCGGCCCAGTTCAGCGGCACCATCACCAGGGCCCTGACCGCGTCCAGCGCCTGGTGCCCCTGCACCTGGCCGCCACCGGAGTAGTTGGCCTGGCGCACGGCCGCCACGAGGTCGGCATCGCCGAGCACCACCGCGACCCCTTCCGGGCCGTGCAGTTTGAAGAGTGAGAAGGCGCTCGCCGCGGCACCCAGCTGGGCGCCGATCCGCGGGGTGCGGATGGCGGCGTAGTTGTCGTCCACCACGACCCGCCTGCCGTGCCGCCTGGCCGCTTCGATGGCCGCACCCAGGTCGTAGCGGTCCGAGAGTTGCTGCCGGCTGTGCTGCAGGTACACCCACTCGGGGCAACCCGGGTCGGCCAGCGCGGCCTCCCAGGCTTCGGTGTCGTTGGCGTCGGCGCGCACCAGTTCCGCGCCGGCATCGGCAAACAGCACGGCGGTGGTCGGGTAGTCCGCTGCCTCGTGCACCAGCAGCCGGCGTCCGGCCGAGCGCCAGGGACCGGCGCTGAGCGCGGCCCGGATGGCACCCGTCCCGGCGCCCTGGACGAGGGCGGCCGCCGGTGCTCCGAAGGCGTCGGCCAGCGCAAGCTCGACTCCGGCGGTGGTGGACGGACGTCCCAGACCCGGCAGCACACCGACGTCCGACCGGAACAGGCCGGCGTCGGGCAGGTGCCGCATCAGGGCCGCGACCAGGCGCTGCTGGATCTCGTGGGCCTCTGAAGCCGTGGTGGTGCGGAGTGGGTGGGTGAGGGGCAGGGAGGGTGGGGTCATCGCTGTTCTCCGGTGAGGAAGCGGACGAGGTTGCGGCGGTACAGCAGGTCGAGCGTGTCGTCGTCCAGTCCGGCCGCCCGCAGGCCGGCCGCGGAATCGTCCAGCACGTGGCTGTAGCCGGTGCCGCCGTTGACCCGCAGGTACGGGTCGCGGGAGATGTCGTTGGAGAGTAGGGCGTGCTCCGCGTACCCGGCGTCTATGAACTCCAGCAGGGCGGCGATCCGCTCGCTGTCGGGACGGTAGGAGTTCTTGCCGAAGGTGTCGAAGGCGACGTAGCCGCCCTGCTCGGCGATCGCCCGGTGCTGGGCGGAGTCCCGCCACAGGTCCTGGTGGCCGATCGAGATGCGATGCGGCTCCAGGCCCATGGCGATCAACAGCTCCAGTTGACCAAGACCACCGCTGCCGAGGTGGGCATGGGTGGCCACGGAGAGCCCGGTGGCCGCAGCGGCGAGTGCCGCCGCCCGCAGCGAGCGCTCCTCGGCCGGTGTCGGTTCAGGGCCGTGCGAGCCGATCTCGCCGAGCACTCCCGGCCGGATGCCGGTGCCGTCGCAGCCGTTCTCGATCTCTGCCACCAGATCGGCGGCAAGGGACTCGACCTGCCACTCGGCGACTTCGGGCCGGTGGAACTTCTCGTAGTAGTAGCCGGTGGCGACCACGGCGTGGACGCCCGCCGAGCGTGCGATCCGGTCCACCGCGAGAGCATCGCGTCCCATTCCCCGGCAGGTCAGGTCGATCACCAGTGACAAGCCGAAACGCTCGCGGCAGTCGACCAGTTCGGCGACGATCTCGCCTTCCTGGGCGAGCCTCCCGGCCGGGTCGTCAGGGGTGCGCAGATCGATTGCCAGGTGCTCGTGGGCGAGCGTGGTGCCGGTGATCTCGCCGGCCGGCAGCAGCCCCGCGGTGGTCCGGATCGCAGTCATGTCAGCCTCCCAGCGGGGTGAAGAGCCCCACCCAGGTCATCAGGTTGAGCGCGACGCCCGCCACGATCACCGCAGCCGGCCCGGCTGCCATCCGGATCACCGGACGACCCATGGCCTCGTTGATGAGATACAGGCCACCCACGATCAGCATGCCCATGCCGCCGCCCATGCTGTTGCCGGCCATCAGGGAACCGACCAGGATCGCCAGGCTGAGCGATTCGGTGATGCCGTTGCGGATGTGGTCGGAGGAATCCCGCAGCGAGGGCCAGCGGCCCAGCCAGCGTCCGATCGTGGAGACGCCGAGGATCTCCGCGCCGAACACCGCGGCACCGGCCACGGCGGCGAGGGCGAGGGTGGCCGGAACCGGCAGGCCGAGGGTGGCGATCAGGTAGCCGATCGGGTAGACGATCGTGATGCCGGCCATGGCGTAGGCGCCGGAAGCCAGCGCGGTGGTGACGATCAGCGGCACGAAGCCGAGCACGCGCACCGCATCCAGCGCGGCAGCGCCGCTGAAGTCGCCCTGCGCGATCAGGAAGCTGGTGGCCTCGCCGCCACCGAAGATGCCGGACGCCGCCACCATCGCCACGCCCATGCCGAGAGCCATGAACCACACGATGTTCTTGCGCAGCCGGGCGGCGTTCGGGCCGAAGAGCTCGTCCATGACGGCTTCGTCCTCGGCCGAGTGGACGAGGGTGCCGGCCTTCTTCTCGCCGTGGTCCTTGACGAAGGCCAGGACGATCAGCATCACGACGCCGATCGCCATCGCGACAGACGGGGCGAAGATCGACCAGCCCCACCATTCGGCGGCCTTGGTGATGAACAGCACGACCAGGAACTCGGCAGCGAAGGTGATGCCGCCCCACATCTTGCCGAATTGCCGGGTGATGGCGATCACCGGGAACATCGCGAACAGCCACAGGATCGGGCTGGACATCGCCTGCAGCGAGGTGAGGAAGTCGACCGGCAGCTGGGTGGCCAGGTTGGTCGCACCGACCAGGCCGAACGAACAGACCGCGCCCCAGGCAACGCCGGCGAGACCGGCCAGCCACTTGCGGGGGGCCAGGATGCCGAGGATCTCGACCGGCAGGAAGAGCAACCAGGGGTTCAGCACGGTGGTGGCCAGGGCCATCGGGGCGCCGAGGCCGAAGATGAAGCCGGCCGAGAGCCCGAAGGCGATCATCGCCATGGCCGGACGGGTGGTCCGTCCCTGGATGAAGTCGAGCAGGAACGGGCGCACGCCGTCGTTGAAGACGGCCAGGGCCTGCTGGGCCAGAACGGCACCGAGGCCACAGACGAGCATCACGACGAGCGATTGCCAGAGCTGGAAGTTGATTGCGCCTTGCGCAGCGTCCATGAGGACACACTCCTTAGGTGGGAGCCCGCTGGGTGAGCCAACTAGGGTGTAGCTGACTCACTCGCGGAGTGGATGGAAACCGCCGGCGGTGCCGGCGGGCACTTCGATGGGTGGGTTGGGCCCGGGGGCAGCGGGGTGGAAGCCTGCTGCCCCCGGGTTGCTCTTCCGGCTAGCGGCGGGCGTCCAGGACGCCCCAGACCACCGGGACGACGTCGTCGATCTGGTCGATCGCGAAGCCGAGGGCGACCGCGCCCGAGTCGACCGCGGCGGCGACGGACTCGGCGGAGGGCACACCGCGTCCGAAGGTGTGGCATTTGGCCGAACCCAGCAGCCCCACCAGGACGCCGAGGGAGGCGCCGGCTCCGGTGTGACAGGTGCCGAGGTAGAAGTCGGCCGTCCCGTTGCGCAGCGCCATGCCCGCCTGCATGTCGGAGCCGACGACGACTTCGTCGTCCGGCCTGACCAGGGGTTTGAGGGCGTCGGCCACATGGGCCTTGCCGACGCCTCCGGTGATGATCTTCATCGGTTCTCCTTCGGGTGTTGAGCCAGCAATGTGGCGAAATGAAGCGCGAGAAGCCGGACTTCGGTGTGGGGAAGCTCGGCGCCGAGTTCTTCCAGGGCCCGATCGGCCATCGCCTGCGAGGCGGGCAGCGCGTCCGGGCGTTCGGCGAGCGCGGCGTCGATGACCTCGTCCGCGCTGAATTCGGTCAGTGCCTCACCGCGCAGCGAGCGGCACAGCGCCGCGAACAGATGCGAGGCGAACATGCCGAGGTTGTCGTCGGTGCGAGCGGAATCGGGGATGGCGATCCGCTCCAGCTCCTGGCGGACGAAGGGCTCCACCACCGATCCGTGCTCGTCGCTGCCGGTGAAGATCTCCAGCCGCAGTCGCAGGGTTTCGTCGAGCATCGTGCTCCTTGTCAGTAGGCGGGGAAGCGACGGCCGGCGAGCACATCGTCCAGAACGGTGTGGACCTGGTCGAGGTCGAGGTCGTCGAACAGGGCCTTCGGCACCCGCTGCGAGCCCTCGCGGACCGACAGCACCGCGTGGGTGCTGCGATCGGTGTCGGGAAGCTCCTGCACGGTGACTGCCGCGTGCAGGTGCTGATCGATCTCGTCGACGTTCCAGACGGTGGCGTCGATCCGGCCGGCGGCGAACTCGTCGTCCAGCTGGGAGTAGAAGGTGTCGACGAAGGTGACGTCCCGGTCGCCGAAGACGCTCTCCACGAGGTGGGTCTGGTCGACCGAGGAGCGGTCGATCGCGACGCGCAGGCCGGGGGTTGTGAGCTCCTTGCCTTGGGCCAGGACGATGCCGTGGGCGCCGACGTAGGTCGCCGGGCCAAGGTCGGCCAGCTCCAGGACGGGAAGCTCGTCGTGCTGCAGGTCGAAGGCCAGGCCCGAGGTCACCGCGATGTCCATGCTGCCCTGCACCAGGGCGCCCAGCCGGCCCTTCGAGCCGCGCTGGTAGAGGAGGTCGAACGGGATGCCGAGCTTCTTGAAGGCCGAGAGGAAGCCCGAGGCCAGGCCCTCGTACCGCCGGGAGTAGGGCAGCGGCATGGACATGGTGAGGGTCTGCAGGCCGCCCAGTTCCCACAGCAGCGCACGGTCTGCGGCATCGAGGGTGGTGCCGAGCCGGCCATGAGAGCTGGTGCGGATTGCGCCGGACTGCTCCAGTAGCTGCAGGCCGGCCTGAACCGTCCCGTTGCCGAAGCCGAGTTCGACCGCGATGTCGCGAGCCCGCGGGAGCTGTTCGCCGACAGGCAATGCCAGAAGCTGCCGGGAGAGCTGCATCGCTGCCAGCCCGTTGCGCGACATGAATGGCCCGAGATTTACCGCCATACCCATACAATATCCGGGATATTGGTTATTTACAAGGTGCGGTTCCGCTACGGTGCGGGGCCCGGGCCGGGTAGTCTGCTGGGCGAACGTCGAGAAGGGGCAAAATGACCGCAGAACGTCCCACCGTCGCCCTGATCTTCGGCGGCACCAGTTCTGAGCACGAGATCTCCTGCCTGACGGCGGGAGGCGTGCTGCGTGCGCTCGAGGGCTGTGATGTGGTGGCGGTGGGCATCACGGCCCGGGGCGACTGGGTGCGGGTGCCGCTCGAAGCCGTGGCGGGATTCCAGGTGGTCGACGGCGTGCTGCCGCACGTGGCGGACGACCTGCCGCAAGCGGTGCTGCTGCGGGGCCCCGGGAACGCACAGCTGGCCACCCGGGAAGGGGACCGGTTGGTCGATGTGGTGGACGTCGATGTCGCCTTCGCGCTGCTGCACGGGCCCTACGGCGAGGACGGCACGATCCAGGGGCTGTTCGAGATGCTCGGCGTGCGCTACGTCGGCGCCGGCGTGGCCTCCAGCGCGATCGGGATGGACAAGGACCTGATGAAGCGGGCGATGTGGTCGGCCGGATTGCCGGTGGGCCGCTGGATCGCGATCAACCCGGGCCACTGGCAGCGCGATCCCGGACACTGGACTGCCGCGGTGGCCGGGCTGGGCTACCCGGTCTTCGTGAAGCCGGCCCGGGGCGGATCGAGCCTGGGGATTTCACGGGTCGACGTCCCCGAGCGGTTGCCGGAGGCGCTCGGGCTGGCGCTGCGGTACGACCCCAAGGTCGTCGTCGAGGCCGGGTTCGTCGGCTGCCGCGAGATCGAGGTGGCGGTCCTCCAGGGCCGTGACGGGGAGCCCCCACGGGCGTCCGTCCCCGGCGAGATCGTGCTGCACCGCCGCGACGCCTTCTACGACTTCGACTCCAAGTACCTCGGCGACGACGACGTCAGCCTGGACACGCCCGCCGGACTGACCCCGGAACAGACCGAGCAGGCGCGCACGCTGGCGGCCCGAACCTTCGACGCCATGAACGTCGAAGGGCTGGCCCGGGTCGACCTCTTCCTCAACCCGGTGGGGGAGTTCTTCGTCAACGAACTCAACACCATGCCCGGCTTCACCCGCACCTCGATGTTCCCTCTGCTGTGGCAGGCAAGCGGACTCTCCTACTCCGAGCTGGTGCGCGAACTCGTCGATCTCGGCCTGGCCCAGCGCCCGGGGTTGCGGTAGTGGCCGGCACGGTCGGCGACCTGGGGGAGTTCGGGCTGATCGCGGAGATCACCGCCGGCCTGCCCACCGCGGCGAACGTGCTGGTCGGGCCGGGCGACGACTGTGCGGTCTTCGCGCCGGACGGCGCCGTCGCGGTCTCCACCGACACCATGGTGGAAGGACGGCACTGGCGTCCCCACTGGTCGGGCCCGGGCGATGTCGGACGCAAGGCGGTGGCCTCGGCCACCGCGGATCTGGAGGCCGAGGGAGCCCGTCCGATCGGTCTGGTGATGAGCCTGGCGATGCCGGCCGACACTCCGGCCGACTGGGTGCGTCAGTTCAGCGCGGGCGTGCGCGAGGAATGCGCCAGGGCGGGCATCCTGCTGCTCGGTGGCGACACCACCGGCGCCGATCAGATCGTGGTGACCGCGACGGTGCTCGGTGACCTGGGTGGACGCGCTCCGGTGACCCGGGCCGGCGCGGTTCCCGGGAACGTGGTCGCGATCCGCGGCCGGCTGGGCTGGGCCGAAGCCGGGCTGGCCGTGCTGAACCGCGGCTTCCGCTCCCCGGCAGCGGTGGTCAATGCCCACCGCTGCCCCGAGCCGCCCTACGGTCAGGGCATCGTCGCGGCCGAGGCGGGCGCCACCGCCATGATGGACGTCTCCGACGGACTGCTGGCGGATCTGGGCCACATCGCCGCCGCCTCCGGTGTGGTGATCGACCTCGATTCCGCCGCCTTCGACATCGCCGAGCCCCAGACCGCCGTGGCCGCCGCGCTCGGCGGCAAGGATCCGCTGGCCTTCGTCCTCGCCGGTGGCGAGGATCACGCCCTGGTCGCCTGCTTCGCCCCGTCCGCTGTGCCACAGGGGTGGGAGGTGGTGGGCAGGGTGCTGGCCCTTCCCGAGCCTGGCGGCGGTTCGGTGAGCGAGCCGGCCGTCCTGGTCGACGGTCGGCCATGGGACGGCGCGACCGGCTGGAGTCACTTCTAGGGACTCACCGACAATCGGTGCTTTCCTAAAGAGCTCTCGCGGCGTGGTCACTGCCGCTATGCCGCAGCTGTGCCTTAGGCTGCCCCCATGGCGACCCGCGCGTCTTCCCCCTCGCGGAGCCGGAGCAACGCATCCACGCGGACCTCCACGGCTTCCCGAGCGTCCGGAAGCAAGAAGACACCGGCCCGCAGCAGTTCTGCGCGCGGGCGCACGGCCGAGCCCTCGGGCCTGAGTCGTTTCCTCTCCGCGATCGGACGCGGCATCGCCTCCTTCTGGCGCGGCCTGGCCACCGTGACCGGTCAGCTGGCTCGCGCGATCGGGCACTCGGCCCGTGATCTCGACCCGGCGCTGCGCCGCGACGGTGCCGGCCTGGCCCTGCTGATCTTCGCGATCGTCGTGGCCGGTGAGTTCTGGTTCGGCCTGCCGGGCGCCGCGGGTGCCTGGACGAGGATCGCGCTGACCACACTTGTCGGCAGCTTCGCCTATGCCGTTCCGGTGATCGCCGTCGTGATGGCCTGGCGGACCCTACGGCACCCGGACCGCAACGGCCCGGGCGGACGGCAGGCGATCGGCTGGACGGTCACCCTGCTGGGAGTGCTCGGGCTGATCCACATCGCCCACGGCGTGCCGAGAGGGGCCGATCCCGAGGCGGTGCGCGAGGCCGGCGGCTTCCTGGGCTTCTTCTCGTCCTCCTTCCTGGTCGATCTGGTATCGGCCTGGCTGGCGGTGCCGATCCTGGTGCTGGTGACGGGCTTCGGCCTGCTGGTGGTGCTCGGCATCCCCGTCCACGAGATCGGGGAGAGGGTGGCCGCCGCCCGCGCGAAGCTGGCTCCGAAGCAGCCAGAGGAGCCCACCGACTACACCCGCGACGAGGCCTTCGTCAGCCCGCTGGTGACCGATGCTGCCGAGGTGGATGCCACCGACCCGGTCGACCTGGAGGAGACCCAGCCGGTGGATCCGCCGCTGCCGATCACCGCCGGCAAGGCGAGGAAGGCCGAGCCGGAGGCTCCGGTGATGTCGGACGCCCCGCTGCGGGCCGCCCAGCCGCCGCTCTCCGGAGACATCGTCTACACCCTGCCCGATCAGGCGGTACTCAAGCCGGGGTCGCTGCCCAAGGCCCGCAGCCAGATCAACGACCAGGTGGTCGCCCGGCTCAGCGAGGTGTTGCGCCAGTTCGAGATCGATGCCGCGGTGACCGGCTATACCCGCGGCCCGACCGTGACCCGCTACGAGGTCGAGCTCGGCAACGCGGTGAAGGTCGAGACCGTCACCCGGCTGGAGAAGAACATCGCCTACGCGGTGGCCTCGGCCGACGTCCGGATCCTGTCGCCGATCCCGGGGAAGTCCGCGATCGGCATCGAGATCCCGAACGCCGACAAGGAGATCGTCTCCCTGGGCGACGTGCTGCGCTCCAACCGGGCCCGCAACGACCACCACCCGCTCACCATCGGGCTGGGCAAGGACGTCGAGGGCGGCTACGTGGTGACCAACCTGGCCAAGATGCCGCACCTGCTGGTGGCCGGCGCCACCGGTTCGGGCAAGTCGAGCTTCGTGAACTCGCTGATCACCTCGATCCTGATGCGCTCCACGCCGGACGAGGTGCGGTTGATCATGGTCGACCCCAAGCGGGTGGAGCTCACCCACTACGAGGGCATCCCGCACCTGGTCACCCCGATCATCACCTCGCCGAAGAAGGCTGCCGAGGCGCTGCAGTGGGTGGTGCGCGAGATGGACGCGCGCTACGACGACCTGGCCGCCTTCGGCTTCCGGCACGTCGACGACTTCAACAAGGCGGTGCTCTCGGGTCAGGCCCAGCCGCTGCCCGGCTCGGAGCGGGTGCTGGTGCCCTACCCGTACCTGGTGGTGATCGTGGACGAGCTGGCCGACCTGATGCTGGTCGCCCCGCGCGACGTGGAGGACTCGGTGGTCCGGATCACCCAACTCGCCCGTGCCGCCGGCATCCACCTGGTCCTGGCCACCCAGCGTCCCTCTACGGATGTAGTGACTGGCCTGATCAAGGCCAACGTCCCCTCCCGGCTGGCCTTCGCGACCAGCTCCCAGGTCGACTCCCGGGTCATCCTGGATACCCCCGGCGCCGAGAAGCTGGTCGGCCAGGGCGACGGACTGTTCCTGCCGATGGGGCAGTCGAAGGCCCTGCGCGTCCAGGGCGCCTGGGTGACCGAGGCAGAGATCCGCGCCGTGGTCAAGCACGTCACCGAGCAGCAGGCCCCGGCCTATCGCGAGGACGTGACCGCTCCGGCCGACTCTGGACGCGCGGTGGCCGAGGACATCGGTGACGACCTTGAACTGGTGCTGGAGGCCGCGCAGCTGGTGGTGAACCTGCAGCTGGGCTCTACCTCCATGCTGCAGCGCAAGCTGCGGGTGGGCTTCGCCAAAGCCGGCCGGCTGATGGACATCCTGGAGACCCGTGGCATCGTCGGCCCCTCCGAGGGCTCGAAGCCGCGCGAGGTGCTGGTGAAGCCCGACGACCTGGACGAGGTGCTGGCGAACCTGCGTGAGGGCTGACAGGTCGGAGGAGTACGCTGACCGGACCATGACGGCGCAACCAGCAGTTCACATCGCTTCCCTGGGCTGCGCCCGCAACGAGGTCGACTCCGAGGAACTGGCCGGAAGGCTGGCCGCCGGCGGGTTCACCCTGGTGACCGAGCCGGAGGCGGCGAACGTCGTGGTGGTGAACACCTGCGGCTTCATCGACGCCGCCAAGAAGGATTCGATCGACACCCTGCTGGCCGCTGCCGACCTCAAGGACGCCGGCACCGTCGCCTCCGTGGTGGCGGTCGGCTGCCTGGCCGAGCGCTACGGCGCCGATCTGGCCCGGGAACTTCCCGAGGCCGATGCCGTGCTCGGCTTCGACGACTACGCCGACATCGCCGGCCGGCTGCGTTCGATCCTGGACGGGCACGCCCACACGTCGCACCTGCCGCGGGACCGGCGCGCGCTGCTGCCGATCACGCGGCAGGTGCGACGTGTGGGCGTGCCCGTCCAGGATCGAACGCAGCCGGCCGGCGATGTCGGCGTAGTC
>JASGEM010000042.1:0-98493 GCA_049841235.1 Propionicimonas sp.
CGTCCGCCCCCGCGACCGCCGCACGGTAGCGGGCCAGCGCCAGCCGATGCTGGGCGAGCGCGGCGTCCGGATGCCCCGCCGCCCAGCGTGCGTCCGCCGCAACCAGATGCGCGGTGACGGCCAGGTAGGCGCTCCCGGCATCGAGATCCAGGCCGGCGGCGTAGAGCCGCAGCAGCGCCGCGTCCGCGTAGCCGTTCGCGGCCGCCACCTCCTGGGCGGCGCGGGCGCGAACGGCCAGCGCCCACACGACGGTGAGCGGTGCGAGCTGCTCGAGCAACGGCAGCCGGCCCAGCTGGGCACGCCAGGCGTCCAGCGCATCCAGCGTCCGCCCGGCCGCCTCGGGCTGTCCGAGGCCGGCCTGCACCGCAGCCAGCTGCACCGAGGCGGTGACGTAGCGCACCGCATCGTCTGCGGATGCGTAGGGCCCCAGCGGCCCGCGTTCGGCCAGGATCCGCGCCGACAGCACCACCGATTCCGGTGCGTCCGCCGCAGCGTCGGTGAACGACCAGGCCAGCAGGCGGTTCCCGACCAGGGCGACCAGCGTGTCGGCGAACTCGCCGGCGCGCGCCGGGTCGGTCATCACCGCCACCCGCAGCCGCTTCGCCGCGGACGCCAGGTCACGGCGCCGCCGCTCGGCAGCAGCGAGGGGATCTGGAGTCGTCACTCGTCCAAGGTAGTCACATCGCCCTCGTCCTGGCCAAGCGCACGTGCCTTCAGCACCCGGCGCATGATCTTGCCGGAGCGGGTCTTGGGCAGCTTGTCGGTGAAGTCGATCCAATCCGGCTTGGCGATCGGCGAGAGGTGGACCGAGACGTGCTTGCGCAGGTCCTCGGCCAGTTCCTGGGAGCCGGCGTAGCCCATCCGGAGCACCACGAAGGCGTGGATGGCATTGCCCTTCACTTCGTGCGGCAGGCCGATCGCGGCGGCCTCGGCGACCGCCGGATGCGAGACCAGGGCCGACTCGACCTCGGCCGTACCGAGCCGGTGCCCGGAGACCTTGATCACATCGTCGGTACGTCCGATCACCCAGAAGTACCCGTCGGCGTCCCGCTTCGCCGAGTCACCGGCCAGGTACTTGCCCGGGTACTTCGACCAGTAGGTGCTCACGTAGCGATCGGGGTCCTTGTAGAGGGTGCGCAGCATGCCGGGCTGGGGATTCTTCAGCACCAGGAACCCCTCCTCGCCGTCCGGCACCGGGTTGCCCGCCTCGTCCAGGATCTCGGCCTCCTGGCCGAAGAAGGGCTTGCCGCCGGAGCCGGGCTTGAGCGGCATCCCGGGCGTCGGGCAGATCTGGAAGATGCCGGTCTCGGTCTGCCACCAGGTGTCCATGATCGGGCAGCGCCCCTTGCCGATCACCCGGTGGTACCACTGCCAGGCCTCCGGATTGATCGGCTCGCCGACCGAGCCCAGCAGTCGCAGCGACGACAGATCGTGCCGGTTCGGCCACGCCTCACCGAACCGCATCAGCGAACGGATCGCGGTGGGCGCGGTGTAGAAGGTGGTGATCCCGTAGTACTCGATCAGTTGCCACCAGCGGTTGGGGTTGGGATAGGTCGGGCCACCCTCGTACATGAAGGTGGTGGCACCGTTCAGCATCGGGCCGTAGACCAGATAGGAATGCCCGGTCACCCAGCCGGGGTCGGCGGTGCACCACCAGCGGTCCTCCTCGCGGACGTCGAAGGTGTACTTCAGCGTCGCGTAGGTTCCCACCATGTAGCCGCCGTGGGTGTGCAGGATCGCCTTCGGCGCACCGGTCGAGCCGGAGGTGTACAGGATGTACAGGGGATCCTCTGCGTCCATCGGCTCGGTCGCGCAGGGCCCATTCGCGATCGGCAGCGCGCCGAGTTCGTGATACCAGTGGTCGCGTAGCGGCTCCATCGTGACCTCGTGCCCAGTCCGCTTGACCACGATCACGTTCTCGACCGAGGGGCTGAACCGGATCGCCTCGTCGACGATGTCCTTCAGCTTGAAGATGCCGCCGTTGACCCAGGATCCGTCAGCCGTGATCACCAGCTTGGATTCCGAGTCGTCGATCCGGGCCGACAGGGCATCGGCGGAGAAGCCGGCGAACACCACCGAGTGGATGGCGCCGATCTTGGCGCAGGCCAGCATGGCGAACACGATCTCGGGGATCCGCGGCAGGTAGATGGTGACCTTGTCGCCCTTGGTGACGCCCATCGCCTTGATGATGTTCGCCATCTTGGTGACCTCGCGGTTCAGCGAGAAGTAGGAGTAGGTCTGGTGCTCGGAGATGTCCTCCCCCACCCAGATCAACGCGAGCTTGTTCTTGTGCGGCCCGTGGACATGCCGGTCGACGGCGTTGTGGACGATGTTCGTCTTCGCCCCGGTGAACCACTTGTAGAACGGCGCCTGGGAATCGTCCAATACCTTCTCCCACGGCTCGTACCACTCCAGCTCCCTGGCCTCGGCCTCCCAGAAACCCACCGGATCGGCCGCGGCGGCTGTCCGCAGCGCCTCGGCGTCGGGCAGTTCGGCAAGGTGCACGAACTCCGGATCGGGACGGACGAATTCGACACTGGGCTCGCTCATTGATCCTCCACATCGACAGACTCCGGGCGAGCCTAGTCCCGCCGCTGGCCGGACGGAAGGGTGCTCGGCCGCACGACCGAGGCGCGATACCGTGGGCCGCGTGCTTTTCCAGGAGCAGGCCCCGCCGGCCGGGTTCGAGCAGTTGATCACCCGGCTGTGGTACCTGGACGCTCCGCGCAACGCCCGCTACGAGAAGATCCTGCCGCTGCCACTGGCCCACCTCATCGTGAACCTCTCCGACCCCTACCGGTTGATCGAAGCGGACGGGCGTGCCATCGTCGTCGATGGAGCCTTCGTCGCTGGGCTGCGCACGCACTACCTGATCAGCGAACTGCCCGAGCGGCTGCGCCATGTCGTCGCGGAGTTCACCCCCGCCGGGCTGGACGCCCTGACCACTGCACTGGGCACCGGACGGGCGGGTGCGTTCACTGGCGGACGGGTGGTGCCGGCCGCCGGCGTCCTCCCCGGCGCGGATCGCCTGGCCGCCCGGCTGGGCTCGCTGACTCCCGATGCCGCCTTGGCCGCGCTCACCGAGTTCCTCTGCAGCGGTTCGCCGCCGGCTGCCGATCCGGTCGCCGTGGCGGTGGCTGACACGCTGCGGCGCGAGCCCGGTACCACGATCGAGAGCCTGGCGACCCACCTGGGGATCTCCCGCCGGACGCTCACCGCACGCTTCCGTCAGGCAGCGGGGCTGGCACCCAAGAGCTACGCTCTGGTCTGCCGATTCCATCGCCTGGTCGCCGCCGCCCAACTCGGCACGCCCCCGGACTGGGCGGCGCTGGCAGCTGGCTCGGGCTTCTACGACCAGCCCCAGGTGATCCGCGCCTTCCGTCGTTTCAGCGGCTGGACGCCGGCCGAGCACCACCGGAGGATCGCCGACTTCGGCCCGGCCGAGGCCTACTTCATCCCGCTGCAGGAAGTCCCGGCTCGCGGCACCGATCAGGCTCGCTCGTAGGCGTCGCGGAGCCAGCCGCGCAACTCCTCGTCCACCTCGTCCGGCCCGGAGATGCTGACCCGGTGGCTGCACATCCCGCCGGCCACTTCGAGCCGCGCGGTCGGCGTGGCGTCCTTCAGGTTCAGTCCGACGCGCAACGTCCTCGCGTTCGGCACCTCCAGATAGGCGAACTGCTTGCTCCGGCGCAGCGCGACCGCGGTCTTGCGCGGCGCAACCTCGACATCCGGCCCCAGCCCGACCGCCATCTCGACCACGGCGTCGTACAACGGACGAAGCGCTGCCTTGGCACCGGCGAACTGCTGCGCCACCAAGTCGCTCTCCTGCACGTCGCGATCCCGGTACAGCGTGACGATCAGGTTGGCGTAGCCATGGGACGCCCCGGCGGTCTTGACCGTCGCCATCCCCTGCCCGTGGGTGGCCGGCGGTGATTGATCGAGCAACTCGAACCACTCCTGCAGCGAGCGGCCGGTCTTGGCCGGCAGGTTCTCGATCATCGTCAACGTCGCAGCATCCATGGGTGCACCGTAGACACCGCGAGTCGGCAGGGATTGTACGTTCGAGAAGAGACTGACCCGCGATCCGTCAGGATCCTGGCCGGTTCCGGCCCAGTGCATTCCTCGCCATCTCGCCGACCATGGCTACCAGTGCGTCAGCCAACTCCGAAGCGTGCGTCCAGGTCAGCCGATCGGACCGCTGCGAGGAATGCGGGCGTACTCCGACAGCGGCAACAGTTCGATCCCCTGCGGGTCACGGGTGGCCGCCAGCAGCCGCTCCCAGGCCTCGCGCTGCTCGCCGGAGTCCGGGTTCCGCTCGGTCAGGGTCTGCTCGAGCCGCGGTCCCTCGACAAACCGGGTGGCGTCGATGTTCGCCCAGGTGGGCTCAAGGATCAGGATGCCAAGGATCAGATCCGGCACCGGACGCTGCTCCTCGCTGAGCGCCGGCTGATAGTACGGCAGCGCCAGCGCCCGGAAACCATGCCGCTCGTAGAACGCGAGCCGCCGCGTCGGGTCCCCGAACGCCTCGGTGGTCTGGTGCGCGTCGGGACGCTCTATCTCGGCGAGCAGCGCGCCGGGGCTGACCAGTTCGGTCCACTGGGCCACCGCCGCCGTCAGCAGCGCCGAGCCGGCACCGCCACCCCGGTGGCTGGGGGCGACCGCAAGGTACTCCAGCACCGATATCCCGGTCGCCGTGTGGTGGTCGGCTACGGCGACTCCCGTCGCGACGCCTTCCTCGTCCTGTGTCACCAACACCTCACCCCAGGTCGTCTGGTGCATGAAGGCGGCTTTGTCCACCACCTCGTCGGGCTGGAAGGAGCGCACCAGAATGGAGTCGTAGACATCGCCGAGCTGACTCGGCCGGGCTACCTGGACGGTGGTCATGGCGACGACCCTAATGCACGGCTGCCGCCCATGGGTGACCATGGTGGGGTGGAGACCGAAATCCTGGGACGGGCCGAGACTCCCGACGGCGAGATCGTGATGCGCCGCCGCGGCGCGGTGATCGAACTGATCGTCAACGGCGTGTTCGCGATGGACACCGTAGATGTCAGCAGCGAACTCGCCCTGGCCGATGCCGCCGGCGAGCGACCGGGACGGGTGCTGGTCGGCGGGCTGGGCCTGGGCTTCACCGCTGCCCGCCTGCTGGAACGAGGGGCCTGGCTCGACGTGGTGGAACGCGCCGGGCCACTGCTGGAATGGGCCCGCCGGGGTGCCACCGAGCAACTGGAACGCCTTGCCGCGAACCCACGGGTCAGGCTGCACCATGACGACATCGTCCGGTTCGTCACCACGACGGCCGACGCCTGGGACGCGATCGTGCTGGACGTCGACAACGGCCCGAGCTTCCTGATCCACGCCGACAACGCCGAGGTGTACACCGAGGGGTTCCTGGCCGCCTGCCTGGCCCGCCTCAACCCCTGCGGCAGCCTGCTGGTCTGGTGCGAGACCGCCAGCCCCTCCCTGGAGATCGTCCTGCGGAGAGTGGCCGCCACCGTCGAGCCGATCGACATCCTCGTCGTGCGTGAGGGACGCGAGTTCACCTACACCCTCTATCGGGCGTCGGTATCGCGGCCGTGAGCGATCGGGGGTCGTCGATGGCGGCCTGCCCGTCAGGCCCGGAACGGAACCTCAGGGAAGTCCACGGGCACGTCGAGGGCGATGTTGATGTAGTTCGTGAACAGGTTGAGAGCGACCTGGGCGATCGTCTCCACGATCTGCTCGTCACTCCATCCCTGCTCGCGTAGCGACTGAACACGTTGAGCATCCACTTCGCCGCGGTGCTCGACGAGAGCGACAGTGAACTCGAGCAGCGCCTGGGTGCGCGAGTCGGTGGCCCGTCCCTGCTGCGCGGCAGCGAGGCTGTCCTGGTCAAGGCCGGCCGCCGCTCCCAGCGCGGAATGGGCCGCCAGACAGTAGCGGCAGCGATTGCGATCGGCAACGGCGACCGCGATCTGCTCGGTCAACGCCGGGCCGAGCGACCCGGTCGAGAACGCGCCGAAAGCGCCCCACATCGACTGCAGGGCGGCAGGCGAGTTCGCCACCGCACGGAACATGTTCGGAACGCCACCGAAGGCTCCTTCGATCCGGCTCAACTGGGTGGCAACCCGGGCATCGGTCTCGGCGGGGTCGATGAGAGGTACGCGGGACATGGTGTTCTCCTTCGGGACGTCGGTCGCAGGTGCGATCTAGGACCAGCTTCCCGGAGACCACGCGCCGATTCGCGTCTTTTCGTCGAGGTTTCTTGCCAGATCGTCTATGGTTGCGCGGTGGAGTCCCTCAATCGCCTCGATGCCCTGCTGGAACGCTTCTCAGTCCGCGCGCAGCAATTCCACCTCGGCGCGCTGTGCGGCGTCCGCCGTTTCCCGGCCGTACCCGGGCATGGCTTCCTGCACATCCTGCGTTCGGGCGAGCTGATCGTGACGGACGGACCAGACACCAACCCGCGGGCCGTCTCCGAGCCGAGTCTTGTGTTCTACCCGCGGCCGGTAGACCACGTCTTCCGGACACGGTTCGACCCGGGGGTGGACCTGGCCTGCGCAACGCTCGAGTTCGACGGCGGCGATGACCACCCGCTGGTGCGAGCACTGCCGGAGGTCGTGATCGTGCCGACCGGGGAGGTCCCGGGTCTGGATCGATCGCTGGAACTGCTGTTCACCGAGATCGACGAGTTCCGGTGCGGGCATCGCTACGTCGTCGATCGCCTGTTCGAGATCGCCCTGCTGAAGCTTCTTCGCTGGCTCCTCGATCATCCGCGCGAGATCGGTCTTCCCCCCGGGCTCTTCACCGGCCTCTGTGATCCGCACATCGCGCGCGCCCTCGCCCGCATGCACTCCGATCCCGGCCGGGCCTGGACGCTCGACTCGCTCGGCCGCCTCGCGACGATGTCCCGTAGCGCGTTTGCCGCCCGGTTCCGCGAACTGGTCGGAACCACGCCGTACGACTACCTGACGGCCTGGCGGATGACCGTGGCCCAGCAGTTGCTTCGTCAGGGCCGGCCGGTCGCCTGGGTGGCGGCGGAACTCGGCTACACGAGCAGTTCCTTCTCCCGTGCCTTCACCCAGCGGCACGGATGTCCGCCGCGGGCCTGGGCCGAGGATCACCGCGACCAATCGCCAGCCGTCACATCCCGGTGACCTCCGCGATGACCCTGCCAAGCCGAGCCGTCGCCGGTAGTGTCTTGTCATGGAACCCGTGCGTCTGTTGCCCGAGGAAGCTCTTGAGACCCTGCGCCGGTCGATGTTGGTCGATGGCCTGCAGATAGTCCTCGACCTGGAGGCCTCGCAAGGCTGCGAACTGGTCGACGCCGTCACCGGACAGCGGTACCTCGATCTGTTCGGGTTCGTCTCCTCGAATGCGCTGGGGATGAACCATCCCCGGCTCACCGAGCCGGCCGTGGCAGCCGAGATCGGCCGGATCGCGCTGCACAAGCCGAGCAACTCCGACATCTACAACGTGGCGATGGCGGAGTTCGTGGAGACCTTCCGGCGGGTGCTCGGCGACCCCCGGCTGCCGCACCACTTCTTCATCGAGGGTGGCGCGCTGGCGATCGAGAACGCCCTGAAAGCCGCCTTCGACTACAAGAGCCGGCTGAACGAATCCCGTGGCTTCTCCCCCCAGCTGGGTACCCGGGTGCTCCACCTGCGCCACGCCTTCCACGGCCGTACCGGCTACACCATGTCGCTGACCAACACCGACCCGGTCAAGACCGCCCGCTACCCTCAGTTCGACTGGCCGAGGATCACCTCGCCCTACCTCGGCACCGACGACAAGGGCCAGCCCAGGCCGGTCGAGGCATTGGAGCAGATCTCGCTCGCCGCCGCGGAGAAGGCCTTCGCCACCTACGGCGCCGACATCGCCGCCTGCATCGTCGAGCCGATCCAGAGCGAGGGTGGCGACCACCACTTCCGTCCGGAGTACCTGCAGGCGCTGCAGCGGATCACCCACGCCCACGACGCCCTGTTCATCGTGGACGAGGTGCAGACCGGCGTCGGCATGACCGGAACCCCTTGGGCGTACCAGCAACTCGGCCTGGAACCCGACATCGTCGCCTTCGGCAAGAAGACCCAGGTCTGCGGGATCATGGCGGGCGGCAAGCTGGACGAGATCACAGACCACGTGTTCGCGGTCAGCGGCCGGCTGAACTCCACCTGGGGCGGCAGCCTGACCGACATGGTGCGAGCCAAGCACATCCTGGCCGCGATCGAGACCGAGAACCTGATCCAGCACGCCGCCGAACTGGGAACCTGGCTGCTGGGCGAACTCGAATCCATCGCCGGGCGCCAGAAGCTGCTCACCAGCCCTCGCGGACGCGGACTGCTCGCCGCCTTCAGTCTGCCCGATGCGGCCACCCGGGCCCGGTTCCTGGAGGAACTGCTGCGCCGCGGCGTCATCATGCTCGGCTGCGGCGACCGCAGCGTCCGGTTCCGTCCGCCCCTGGTGGTCACCCAGGACGAGTTGCGCCGCGGCCTGGACGCCATCGAGGACGCACTGACAGCGCTGACGTAGGGACGCCCAAGGAAACGCTGACAACCCGCGGTCACGCTGGTTGAGCCCGCCTACTCGACCAGGGATCGGTCGTGGCTGAACTCCACCACGATCCAGAGTTCGTAGGGAACCTCGGCCAGTCCTTCCCGGACGGCGCGACGCACCCTGTCCTCGCAGGCGACGTCACCCGTGCCCGGGGCGAGGACGAAGCCGAGTTCGATCGTGAGGGTGCTGCCCATTCGTCCGATCCGCAGGATGGGCTCGGGCAACTCCTCCTGCTGCCGCACCGCCTCGACCACTTCGCGCACCTGCCGCTGGACCACCGGGTTGGGCACCGGATTCTGCAACTCGCGGATCGACCGGCGCAGCAGACCGAACGGCACCGCCATCAGAGCCGCGCCGCTGACCATCACCAGCACCGAGTCGGCGAACGGCGCCCAGCCGGCCAGAGACGTCCCCTCGACCGCCAGGACGAACACGCCACCCGCCACGATCACCACGCTGCTGCCCCCGGCGGCGAACCAGCCCGCGGCCTCTGCCTCGATCAGCGACTGCCCGTTCGCCATCCGGCGCAGCACCCACCAGGCGACCAGGCACACGGTCGCGCTGACCAGACCGTACGCCAGCAGCGACCAGCCCGACACCTCGGCGCCGCCCGAGCGGATCACTCGGATCGCCTCCAGGATGGCGTAGCCCAGCGTGCCGAACAGCACGAAGGCCTGAGCGATCACGAACAGCGGGATGAGGGCGTCGCGGCCGAACGGGAAGAGCCGGGACGGGCCCTTGGCCACCACCTTGGAGACCAGCATCGACCCCCAGGTCAGCAGCAGGCTGAGCGGGGTGTAGACCGCGTCCAGCAGGATGACCTGCGAGCCTTCGATCAGCCCCCAGACGATGGCGACGACGGCGAACCCGATCGAGAACCGCATCGAGAACCGCAGCGCACGCTGCTCCGATGCTGCGGCAGCGACCGCCGCCGTACCGAGAGAAGGCATGAGCGCAGGCTATCGGGTGAGGCTCCTGGGGCTCAGAGGATGATGTCGTCCAGCAGGTCGGTCACCATCGCCGCGATCGGCGAGCGCTCGGAGCGGGTCAGGGTCACGTGGGCGAAGAGCGGGTGGCCCTTCAACTTCTCCACCACCGCGACCACGCCGTCATGGCGTCCCACCCGCAGGTTGTCGCGCTGGGCGACGTCGTGAGTGAGCACCACGCGCGAGTTCTGGCCGATCCGGCTGAGCACCGTGAGCAGCACGTTGCGCTCCAGCGACTGCGCCTCGTCGACGATCACGAAGGCGTCGTGCAGCGAGCGCCCGCGGATATGGGTGAGCGGCAGCACCTCCAGCAGATCACGGGCCAGCACCTCGTCGATCACGTTCCGGCTGGTCACCGCACCCAGGGTGTCGAAGACCGCCTGCGCCCAGGGCGACATCTTCTCGCCCTCGGAGCCGGGCAGGTAGCCCAGTTCCTGACCGCCCACCGCGTAGAGCGGACGGAAGACCAGCACCTTGGAGTGGACCTGCCGCTCCAGCACCGCCTCCAACCCGGCGCACAGCGCCAGCGCCGACTTGCCGGTCCCCGCTCGGCCACCCAGCGAGACGATGCCCACCTCGGGGTCGAGCAGCAGATCCAGCGCCACGCGCTGCTCCGCCGAGCGGCCGTGCAGGCCGAAGGCCTCCCGGTCGCCGCGGATCAGCCGCACCGAGCCGTCCGGCAGCATCCTGCCCAGTGCCGACGACGACGAGCCGTGCAACACCACACCGGTGTGGACGGGCAGGTCGAGCGCCTCGGGGATCACCGCGGCGCCCTCGGCATAGAGCCGGTCGATCGTGGCGGCCGGGACATCCACTTCGGCCATCCCCGTCCAGCCGGAGTCGAGCGCCAGTTCGTGGCGGTACTCCTCGGCGGCGAGGCCGACCGCGGAGGCCTTGACCCGCATCGGCACGTCCTTGCTGATCAGCACCACGTCGTTGCCCTCGGCACGGTAGTTCAGCGCGACGGCGAGGATGCGCGAGTCGTTGTCGCCCAGCCGGAAGCCGGGCGGCAGCACCTCGGGGTCGGTGTGGTTGAGTTCGACCCGCAGCGTTCCCTCGGTCTCGTTGACCGGCACCGGAGAGTCGAGGGTGCCGTAGGTGGCGCGCAGGTCGTCCAGGAAGCGGAGTGCGGCACGGGCGAAGTACCCGAGTTCGGGGTGGTGGCGCTTGGCCTCCAGTTCGGCGATCACCACGATCGGGACGACGACGCTGTGCTCGGCGAAGTTCCGTAGCGCCCCCGGGTCGCTGAGCAGCACGGAGGTGTCCAGGACGTAGGTCTTCAGCCCGGCAGCGATCGCGGGCGAACCGGTGAAGGCGGTGCGGGTGGTCGAGCGCGGCACGATGGTCTCGTTTCCGGGGCCGCACCTCACCTCGTCCGGCCCCACCTGGTGGTGGTCAGCCGGGGATGATGGGGCCTGGTGCGGGCCCGCGAGTCTGGCTCATCGGAGCTGGACGACGCATGGACGTGGTTGCCTCCCGACGCTCCGGCGTCTGCCGGAACAATGGCAGAGTAAGTCGGCGAAACCCGGCGACAAGCACCGACACGCCCAGCGTTACCCAGGGTTCATCTGCCGCCCGCCAGGTGGTTCGGCGGTGGCGACGGCGACGGCCGGTAGGGTCAGCCCCGTGGTCAAGTACCTCGGCAGCAAGCGCTCGCTGTTACCCGTCCTCGGCGAGATCGCCACGGAGTCGGGCGCGCTGTCGGCGGTCGACCTCTTCACCGGAACCACTCGGGTGGCTCAGGAGTTCAAACGCCGGGGCCTCCACGTGGTGGCCAACGACGTGGCCACCTATTCGGAGGCGATGGCGCAGTGCTACATCCGCACGGACGCGGAGGCGATCGATCTCGACGAGCTCCGCAGCACGCTGGCCGAGTTGAACCGTCTCCCCGGCAGGCGGGGCTACTTCACCCGGACCTTCTGCGAGGACGCCCGCTACTTCCAGCCGAAGAACGGCGAGCGTGTCGACGCCATCCGCGATGCCATCGAGGAGAGGTACGCGGGCTCCTGGATGCGGCCCATCCTGCTGACCAGCCTGATCGTCGCCGCCGATCGCGTCGACTCCACCACCGGAGTTCAGATGGCCTATCTCAAGGAATGGGCGCCGCGCGCGCACAATGACCTGGAACTCCGTCTCCCCCCCTTGCTGCCCGGGGCCGGCGAGGCGACCCGCCGGGATGCCCTGGAACTCGCGCGCGAGCTTCCGCGCACCGATCTCATGTATCTCGATCCCCCGTACAACCAGCACCGCTACTTCACGAACTACCACATCTGGGAGACGCTGATCCGCTGGGACGCTCCCCAGACCTACGGGGTAGCCCGGAAGCGGGTCGACGCACGCGATGAGGCGACCAAGAGCGTCTTCAACATGAAGCGCAGGATGCCGGCCGAGATGAGACGACTGCTGCACTCGATCGACGCCGAGTTGGCGGTCGTGTCCTACAACAACGAATCCTGGATCGAGCCGTCCGAGATGATGGCCGCCCTGCGCGAGAGTGGTTTCGAGGACGTCAGGCTGCTGTCCTTCGACCGCCGGCGTTACGTGGGCGCGCAGATCGGCATCTACAGCCCGTCGGGGGAAAAGGTGGGAAAGGTGGGTCATCTCCGCAATCTCGAGTACCTCTTCCTCGCCGGCCCCAGCGCGCTCGTGGACGCCTGCGCCGCCAGGGTGGAGCACAGGACGTCCTCACCGGCGCCGGTCCCGCCACCGTTCAGCAGTGGCGAGGAAGACGCTCAGCGGCCGAAGCGGCGCTCGCGCTGGGTGTAGGAACGCAGGGCGCGGATGAAGTCGACCTTGCGGAAGTCGGGCCACAGCGCCTCGCAGAAGTAGAACTCACTGTGGGCGGACTGCCAGATCAGGAAGCCGGAGAGCCGCTGCTCGCCGGAGGTGCGGATGATCAGATCGGGGTCGGGCTGGCCAGCGGTGTAGAGGTGCTCGGAGATGTGGTCGATCTCCAGGGTCTCGGCCAACTCGGCCAGGTCCGTCCCCTTGGCAGCTTCGTCGGCCAGCAATGACCGGACGGCATCACGCAACTCGTGGCGGCCACCGTAGGAGACCGCCACGTTGACGTGCATTCCCGGGGAGTCGAGACAGGACTGCTCGGCGGCCCGCAGGTCGTCGGCGATCGGCTCGGGCAGCAGGTTCAGATCACCCACCACCTGCACCCGGCGGCGGCCGTCAGCGGCCAGGTCGACCACGAGGTCGCGGATCACCTCCAGCAGGGGGCGGAGTTCGGAGTCCTCGGCGCGCCCGAGATTGTCGGTCGAGAGCACCCACAGGGTGACGATCGGGACGCCGACCTCCTCGCACCAGCCGATGAACTGCTTGAGCTTGTCCGCCCCGGCCCGGTAGCCCAGCACAAGCTCCTGACCAGGGGCGTTGGCCCGCGCCCAGCGCCGGTTCCCATCCGCCTGAACCGCCACGTGCTCAGGCAGCCGAGCACGGTCGAGATTGCGCAGCAACCGCTGCTCGTAGGTGGCGTAGATCAGGCCACGGGGGACGAGCGATTTCACCGCGGCCTTCAGGCCCGTGGCCAACGACATGCCCGCAGCCTAGCGCCCGGAAGCAACGCGCCACAGGCTCGCCCCCGCACGAGGGGTGGCCGAAAGCTCGAGGGCGGCCCGCCAGCCACGGCTCGTCCCACACGAAACCGGCAGGCTGCCCCTCCCCCGCCTCCACAACGCGTGCGGAACGGCCCGACACCGGTCCGCAGGCGGCCCTTCGCCCCCGGAAACGCCCAGGGCCGGCCACAGACTTGAAACTTACGATTCCGTAACCTACGCTTCGTAAAGTACGCTAGTTGACACGGAGTAAAGTAGGTTCCCATGGCCGCCGCAGAACTGAACCCGATGCCCAAGCCCGCCCTGCGCGGGTGGCTGCACGTCGGCATGACCCCGGTGGTGCTGCTGGCCGGCATCCTGCTGGTGGTCTTTGCCCCGGCCGGAGCAGGCCGCCTGGGCGCCGCGGTCTGGCTGGCCGGCTCCCTGGTGCTGTTCGGCACCAGCGCGGTCTACCATCGCGGCCGCTGGACGCCGACGGTGCGATCCTGGCTACAGCGGGCGGACCACTCCAACATCTTCCTGTTCATCGCTGCCACCTACACCCCGCTGACCCTCGCCTTGCTGGAGGGCACAGAACGCGTCCTGCTGCTGAGCCTGGTCTGGGGGATCGCCGCCGCCGGCGTCGGGCTGACCCTGCTCTGGCCGGGCCGTCCCCGATGGCTGGACGTCGCCCTGTACGTCCCGATGGGCTGGGTGGCCATCGGCTGGCTGGGCGCGTTCTGGGCGGCAGGGGGCCCTGCCGTGGTGATCCTGCTGCTGCTCGGCGGGGTGATCTACACCTTCGGAGCAGCGGTCTACGCCCTCAGGAAGCCCGATCCGTCACCCCGCGTCTTCGGCTACCACGAGATCTTCCACGCCTGCACGATCGCCGCAGCCGCCTGCCACTTCGCCGCGATAACGGTGGCGGTACTGGGGTAGCGGCGCACTGAATCCGCCGGTGGAGCGACGGCCGATCCGTCAGGCGCGGCTCCACAGGGCGGTGCGCAGGTCGGCGATCTCGGACGCGGGGGCGAAGCACACCGTGCCGCGGCAGACGTAGACCAGACCGGACTCCCCCGCGGGACGGTCATCGAAGTGGTGGGCGAATCCCGCGGTACCGGGTCGTCCGGCGACCACCGCTGTGCCGATCGGAGCCATCCGCCAGGTCGCGCGGGCGATCTCGGCCAGCGGATCCCCGTCGGGCGTGACCACCACGGCCACCGCCGGCGAGAGCCCGGTCCGCGCCTCGTCGGCCACCACCAGATCGGTCAGCGCCGAGCCGGCGAACCGGGGCGCGGCGGCAACCAGTCCGCGGGTGGTGGCGGCAGCCGCATCGGCCCGGGTCAGGTAGTCCGGCCGATCAGCCAGCAGACCCACGAGCCGCAGCGCGGCCACCAGCGCGCTGGTGCCGGACGGCGTGGGATTGTCCGAGACGTCACGGGGACGGACGTACAGTGCCTCGGCATCGTCGGCGGTGTCGTGGAAGCCGCCGTCGTCCGCTCCGAACCGGGCCAGCGCCACCTCCAGCAACGCGACGGCCCGCTCCAGCCAGACCGGATCGCCGAGTGCGCCGGCCAGCCGGGCGAAGCCCTGGGCGACCGCGCCGTAGTCCTCCGCCAGGCCCTCGGTGTCGCCGGCCAAGCCGTCCAGCGACGTGCGGCGCAGTCGTCCGTCCACCCAATGCGTCTCCCACAGCGCCAGGGCCGCCCGCTCAGCCAGATCGAGCCAGCCGCGCTCGTCGTAGACGGTGGCCGCCCAGACCAGCGAGTCGATCGTCCAGCCGTTCCAGGCCGCGACCAGTTTGTCGTCCCGGTCGGGCGCCCATCGATTGCGCCGGACGGCGAGCAGCCTCTCGCTCACCGAAGCCAGCCGCTCGGCATCCGGATGCCCGCGCAACTGCAGAGTGGAGAGTCCGTGCTCGAAGGTTCCGGTGCTGGTCACATGGAAGACGCCAGCCGCCCAGTCGGCGTCCTCCTGACCCAGCGCATCCACCAGCAGATCCGGATTCCAGACGTAGTAGACACCCTCGTGCTTGATGCCTCGGACGTCCAGGCTGTCGGCGTCAAGGCTGGCGGCGAACCCGCCGCCGGGCAATCCCATCTCGCGCTCCAGCCAGCCCACGATGCCCCGCACCGTCCGCTCGAACAGGCCGCGGACCAGCGGCTCGTGATCGGGCACCCGCCGCCAGCCGCGGGTGTAGGTGCCCAGCAGCAGCGCGTTGTCGTAGAGCATCTTCTCGAAGTGAGGCACCACCCAGCCAGCGTCGACGCTGTAGCGATGGAAGCCGCCGCCCAGCTGATCGACGACGCCGCCGCGGGCCATCGCCTCCAGGCCGCGCTGGGCGACATCCAGCGAGCCGGGTTCGCCCTTCACCAGCAGGGCGTCGATCGCTCCCGGCTGCGGGAACTTCGGCGCCGTCCCGAAACCACCGTGGATCGGGTCGAAATCCTCGCCGAGCGACCCCAGCGCGCCCCACACGTCGATCGAGTCCGGCGCGGCGGGCGGGACGAACTCGGCCGCCAGGTGCTCGCGGATCGCCGCCGCGGAATGCACCGCCTCGTCCCGCCGCTCCCGCCAGGCCTCCGCGATGGCCTCGACCACCTGGCTGAACGAGGGCATCCCCGGGGTCGCGACCGGCGGGTAATAGGTGCCGGCGAAGAACGGGCGGCCGTCCGGGGTGCAGAAGACCGTCATCGGCCAGCCACCCTGACCGGTCAGCGCCTGGGTCGCCTTCATGTAGATCGCATCCAGATCAGGACGCTCCTCGCGGTCGACCTTGATCGCGACGAAGTTCGGATTGACCAGCTCGGCCACCGTCGGGTCGCTGAACGACTCGTGCGCCATCACATGGCACCAATGACAGGCCGAGTAGCCGATCGACAGCAGGATCGGGACCTCGCGCCGCGCGGCCTCGGCAAGCGCCTCGGGGCCCCACGGCCACCAGTCGATCGGATTGTCGGTATGTTGCCGCAGGTAGGGGGACGCAGCCTCAGCGAGTCGGTTCACCCGTCAACCCTAGCCGTGGCGGCCCCCATCCCAGGACGCCGGGAATCCTCCGAACCGCACCAGGTTGCCGTCCAGGTCGATCACCTGGAACTCGATCGCTCCTTCGGGATCGGTTGCCGGCGGGTTGAGCACGGCAGGCTCCGGGACGACGACACCGGCCCACTCGGCGTGGCAGGCAGCAGCCTCACCCGGGCTGTCGAATCGGACGAAACAGGCCACGTCGTTGGTCCACCGGTCGACCGCGGGTTGATGCCAGAAGTGCAATTCGACGCCGAGCCCGGCATTGCGGAGGATCAGGTACTCCGCCTCCCAGCGTGCCGCCTCGGCGAAGCCGAACGTCGCCCAGAACCGCGCCGTCCGATCGAAGTCGGCACTGGGCAGGATGGGGATCGCTGTGGCCGTCATGTCTCCAGTGTCGCGAGCAGCGAGACGGATGTCACCTGGTGGCGACCGGCGGTGACTCCGGGCTGGCGGGCGCGTCGTCCTCACCGGGGATGTTGATCTTCCGCAGATGGCCGCGCAGGCTGACGTACAGCAGGCCGAGGACGATCAGCAGGCCTCCCGCCATGGCCAACGGCAACCACGAGGGCGTGACGATGTCGGATCCCAGGTCGAGCAGCACCATGTCTCGACCCTACGCCTGGTCGCGAAGACCGGCGAACAGATCCGACTCCGGGATCTCGGTCTCGACGGTGGAACGCACCAGCTGGAAGTCCTCGGTCGGCCAGCCCACCCGTTCGACCTCGAGCGGGACGGCGAACCAGAAGCTGTCCGGGTCGATCTGGGTGGCGTGGGCGAGCAGGGCCGCATTCCGCACCTCGAAGAAGTCGGCGGCCGGGATGAAGGTGGTCGGCCGCAGTTGGGCGTCGGCCTCCTCCGACCAGTCCGCCAGCCGGCGGGCATAGGGTCGCTCCAGGCCGTGGGCGTGCATCGCCTCGTCCAGGGCGGCGTAGCGGCCCCGGTGGAAGCCCATCTGGTAGTAGACCTTCGACACCTGCCACGGCTCACCGTGCTCGGGCCACAGTTCGGGATCGGCGGCCTGATCCACCGCGGCCATCGAGACCACGTGGCACTGGATGTGATCGGGATGGGGATAGCCGCCGCGCTCGTCGTAGGTGGTCAGCACCTGCGGACGGAACGCGCGGATCACCTTCACCAGCCGGCCGGCCGCCTCGTCCACATCGGCCAACGCGAACGCCTCCGGGCTGGCCGGCTGCCAGTCCTCCCCCGACGGGAAGCCGGAATCGCGGTAGCCCAGCCAGACGTGCTCGATACCGAGGATGCGCGCCGCGAAGGCCATCTCGGCGCGGCGCAGCTCCGACATCCGGGCCCAGTTCTCCGGGGTGTCCAGCTTCGGGTTCAGGATCTCGCCCTCTTCGCCGCCGGTACAGCTCACCACCATCACCCGGGCGCCGCGGGAGACGTAGTAGGCGGTGCTGGCCGCCCCCTTGGACGACTCGTCGTCGGGGTGGGCGTGGACATGGAGCAGCCGGAGGCCGGCATCAGGCAGGTTCGACATCGACACCATTGTGAACGCCTCGTCAACCGCTCCCTTCCAGATCGGGTTGAATGGGACGCATGGAGACCGACGCCGAACGGATCGCGCGCCGCTACCCGACCCGCCGGGGACCCCTGGCCGACTGGCGGCTGTGGGCGGTGCTCATGGGCGTGATCGGGCTGGCCTGGGTCGGCTGGGTGGCGGTCGAGCGAGCCGTCCCACCGGTCGCCGCCCGGGTGGATGCCTTCCAGCTGATCTCGGACACCGAGTTCGAGGTCACGGTCGCGCTGGAACGCAGGGACGTCGACCGCGGCGCCCACTGTCTGCTGTTCGTCCAGGCGGTCTCCTACGAACGGGTGGGCGAGTTGGAGGTCATCGTGGAGCCGGGCGGGGAGCACCACACCCGCCAGACGGTCGTCGTGCGCACCTTCAAGCCTGGAACCTCTGCCGATGTGGAGGCCTGCCGTCCCACCGGTTGAGGACATGGGATATGGTCGATCGATGGCTGACGAGCAATCCACGACCACCTGGCTCACCCAGGAGGCCCACGACAAGCTGACCGCTGAACTCGACTACCTCAAGGGCGAAGGCCGACAGAAGGTCTCGGCGAAGATCGCCCAGGCCCGTGAGGAAGGCGACCTCTCCGAGAACGGCGGCTATCACGCCGCCCGTGAGGAGCAGGGCCACCAGGAGGCCCGGATCCGGCAGCTGACGGCGATCCTCGAATCCGCCCAGGTCGGCGAGGCGCCGACCGGCACCCACGTCACCCCCGGCACCCTGGTCACGATCTACTTCGACGACGACCCGGACGACGACGACACCTTCCTGCTGGGCTCGCGTGAGCTGATGGGGCTCGACGACTCGGTCGACATCGAGGTCTACTCTCCGCAGTCACCGCTGGGTGCCGCCGTGCTGGGCGCCGCCCCCGGCGACACCGTCAGCTACACAGCTCCCAACGGCAAGCCGATCGAGGTCACCGTCGTCGCGGTGGCTCCCTTCACCGGGTAGGCACTCGCCCGTCCCCACCCTGACAGGCAGTTCCGCGCGATGACGCCATCTTCCGGTCCGCCTCGCGGTGCCGCCGGATCGCGGTGGATCGCAACGATCGACCACACGGTGAAGATGCCCACCTTGCGGAGGGTGGGTTCTCGGATAGCGGGGCTGCTCAGCCGGCGGCCGAGGCTTCCAGCTCGGCGAGCAGCACCGCGGCTTCCGCGGGGGCGAGCGCCCCACTGGCCACCTCGGCCAGGACCTGGTCGCGGGTGAGCGCCGGCGGCGCCTCCGACTCCCCCGCCAGGCCGAGCTTCACCAGCAGCTGGGTGAACCGGCTGCGCGCGGTCGGGTAGGAGACACCCAGGTGCTTCTCCACCTCGCGCAGATTGCCGCGCGAGGCCAGGAAGACCCGCAGCAGCTCGGTCTCGCGCTCATCCAGGGAACAGAAGTCGCAGGTGGCGAAGTCGCCCGCCAGCTCGGTGCCACAGGAACGGCAGCCGAGCCGGGTGGTGATCAGTTCGCCACCGCAGACCGGGCAATCCGTCGGCGCATGGTAAACCGTCATCGCAGACCGGCCTTCACCGTCGCCCAGCCCATCACCACGCCGATGTCGAGGCGGGCCGAACCGTTGCCGAGGACGAGCTCGTCCAGGGTCTGGTTGTCAGGCCAGGTGATCTTGCCGAGCTGGGCCTCGCCCCGCACGGTGACGTTCGAGCGATCGTCGAGTTCCACGGTGAGCTGACCGGATTCCACCCGCACCCGCGAGCGCCCGGAGGCGATCGATCCCTTGATCGACGCCGAGCCGGCCTGCACCAGCACGTCATCGGCCTCGGCGATGCCGGTCAGCTCCGCGCTGCCGGCGGTCAGGCGCACCTTGCCCAGGTAGGGCAGGTCGGTGCAGGTGAGCCCACCGGCGGTCACCTCCACGTCCACCAGGATGCTGGGATTGATCCGCAGGTACAGCTCCTTGCCCAGGCCGAGAGCGCGCAGTTCATCCAGGCTGCGGGGCGGACGCAGGATGCTGAAGCCGTCGAGGTTCGGGCCGATCTCGCCGTCGCTGGAGACCTCCAGCACTGAGCCGTTACGGCGCAGCACGTGCGGGCCTTCGGCGGAGGCAGTCGCTACCGAGCGGTCGCCGACGATCCGCACGCGGCGTCCGACCGCGTGCACCGAGATCCGGTCGACCCCCTTGGAGCCGGCGGCACGGCGATGGCTGGGCGGCACCTCGTCGTCCCCGCCGGGGGTGAACACCTCCCGGGCGTAGGGCGAGTACTGCCGGCGCCCGGCGTCATTGTCGTCACCCAGTTCGTCGTTGCTGGGCTCGGCATGGCGCGGTTCGGCCTGCGGTTCGTCGGCAGTCTCCGCTTCGGGACGGGGCTTGAGGGCATCGATCCGGCGAGCCGCCTCGGCGGCGTCGATCCGGCCGGCGGCGAGATCTTCCAGAATCGGACCAAGTTCAGGCGATGTCATGCTTCAACGGTACGCGCACTTTCCAGAATGGAAAACAGTCTTTGCCAGATTCGTAACGAAGCCAGGGTTCGGCCAGGGTCAACGCTCCTCGGGCAGCGCGCCGCCGAATCGGCCCGGATCGAGCCCACGGACGAAGGCCACGCCGAAGGCAAGCACCGGGATCACCAGCAAGGCGCCGACGATACCCGCCAGCGTGGCACCGACGGCCAGCCCGATCAGCACGGCCAGCGGATGCAGCGACACCGCCCGTCCCAGCAGGATCGGCTGCAGGAAGTGACCCTCGGTCTGCACCACCAGCACGGTGATCCCCAGCATGATCAGCGCCGTCACCCAGCCGTGGGTCACCAGGGCGAGCAGCACCGCGATCGTGCCCGAGATCACCGCGCCCACCACCGGCACGAAGGAGACGATGAAGGTCAGGGCGAAGAGCGCCCAGGCCATCGGGATCCGCAGGATCAACGCGCCGATCAGCATTCCGAGCGCATCGACGAAGGCCACCAGGACCTGCGCCCGCATGTACGCGACCAGCGAGATCCAGCCGTTGCCCGAGGCACGCCGGACGTTGCGCTGGTAGCGCCTGGGCACCAGCGTGAGAACCGACGACCAGAGCTGGCTGCCTGAGGCGAGGAAGAAGAAGCTCGCGATCAGCGCGATCGCGGCACCGGCCACGAAGTGCCCGAACCCGACCCCGGCATCGGCCAGCCAGCCGGCGATCGCCGCCCGTGACTCGTTCAGCCAGGCGGTGAGCTGGGCGATGTAACCGCTGATGTCCTCCGACGAGATCTGCAGCGGCCCCTCGGCCAGCCAGGTCAGCAGGGAACGCACGCCGGCGATCGACTGCTCGACGAGTTGCGGCATCTCCTTGGCGACCTGCGCGCCGATCGCCGTCAGCACGCCACCGATCACCAGAGCGAGGGTGAGCAGCGAGGCCAGGGAGGCGAGCACCGGAGGCCAGCCCCAGGCACGCAGGCGGGCGTTGACCGGGCTGAGCAGGGCGGTGAACAGCATCGCGACCGCGAGCGGGATCGCCACGCCGGAGAAGTACCGCAGCAGGTACCAGATGCCGAGCACCAGCCCGGCGACCACCAGACTGCGCCAGGCCCACTCCGAGGCTGTCACCAGCCCTCGAGGGACGGCGGGAGCAGGTTGGGAACGACGGAAGGTCACGGGATCTCCTCGGGCTCGCGGTCTGTCCCAACCGTAGTGCCGCCTGGGCCGATCGCGTCCCACCGCTAGGCTGCGAGCATGACCTCACCTCGTCCGCTGGCCGAACTGGTGGCACCCGATTGGGCCGAAGCGCTCGCCCCGGTGGCCGATGTCGTCGCCGGGATGGGCGAGTTCCTGAGGCAGGAACTGGCGGCCGGACGCAGCTACCTGCCGGCCGGCGCGAATGTGCTGCGGGCATTCTCGCGTCCGATGGCGGACGTCCGGGTGCTGCTGGTCGGACAGGATCCCTACCCCACCCCGGGCCACGCCGTCGGGTTGTGCTTCTCGGTCGCGCCGGACGTCCGTCCGCTGCCCCGGAGCCTGGTGAACATCTACACCGAACTACAGGCCGACCTGGGCATTCCCCCTGCCGGCTCCGGCGACCTCACACCCTGGTTCGAGCAGGGCGTGCTGTTGCTGAACCGGGTGCTCACCGTCCGTCCGGGGCAACCGGGTTCGCATCGGGGGAAGGGCTGGGAACAGGTGACCGCCTGCGCCATCGACGCGCTGGTGGCCCGTGGTGGACCGCTGGTGGCCCTGCTGTGGGGCCGGGACGCGCAGAACCTCTCCTCCCGGCTGGGTGATGTACCGAAGATCGCCTCCGCTCACCCCTCGCCCCTCTCGGCGCACGCCGGCTTCTTCGGCTCGCGTCCGTTCAGCCGGGTGAACGCCGCCCTGGAAGCCCAGGGCGCCGCCGGGATCGACTGGCGACTGGAATGATGCGCGCCTGGCCGAGGTTGAACAGATTGTGACTCAAGCGCTACCCGGCCGGGAGACACCGGTCTTGTCCGTTCCCTGCTGGCACGAGATCTTCGGCAATCGCGTCGGAGAGGTGCCGGCGGGCTCCGAGGTCGCCTATTTCGCGCTGGGCTGCTTCTGGGGAGCCGAGAAGCTGTTCTGGAACATCCCCGGGGTGACCTCGACCGCGGTCGGCTACGCCGGCGGCATCACCCCCAACCCGACCTACCGCGAGGTGTGTTCGGGCCTGACCGGCCATGCCGAGACGGTGCTGGTCGCCTATGACCCGCAGCGGGTGAGCTATCGCGACCTGTTGACGGTGTTCTTCGAGAACCACGACCCCACCCAGGGAATGCGCCAGGGAAATGACCACGGCACCCAGTACCGCTCGGCGATCTACACCGTGGACGAGCAGCAGGCCGCACTGGCCCGCGAGGTGACCGCCGGCTTCCAGCCCAGGCTGAGCGCCGCGGGCTACGGCCCGATCACCACCGAGATCGCACCGGCCGGGCCGTTCCACCTCGCCGAGGAGTACCACCAGCAGTACCTGGTGAAGAATCCGAACGGCTACTGCCCGGTGCACGCCACCGGGGTGCGCTGTACCGCCGGCTGATCCGGCCCGGCCCAGCGTCACACCGGCACAGCGGCATTGACGGTCGAGCCCGCCGAGACCAGCCGGGCCGGCCAGGTCTCGACGGGCTCATCCATCGAAAACCAGGAGTATCAGCTGGCGGCCGCCTCTTCGAGCTTGGTCAGCACAGCTTCCCAGCGCTGGGTGAGGGCCTTCGCGTCGAAGTAACGAGGGATCGCCTCGTGGCGGATCTCGACCGTGGTCTCGTTCTCGCCACCCGAGACCAGGTGGACATCCACGATGGTCTTCGGCGCCTCCTCGGCGGCGTGCCAGCTGAACCGGATCTGCTCCAGCGGATGGTAGGAGCGGATCACACCGAAGGTACCGTCATCGGCACGCCAGCTGTCACCCTTGTCGCCGAGTTCCCCGCCAGGACCCAGCAGGGTTTCGGCACCCTCACGGGTGACCAGGAATTTCCACACACTCTTCGGGGATTTGGACACCGACCGGCTCACTGTCACGGTGGTGCCCACGGCGTTTGCGAGCGTGTCGCCCGCGCCCTGATCAGTCATGTCATACCTCGATCCGACAGGTGGCCGGCCCTCCCTTGGGCCGCCCGGTACGGCCACATTACTCGCCATCGGCGACAAGAGGGGAAGGTCTGCGAGGTTCGTCCCACGGGCTCGTCGAAGACCTGCGACCAGCCGCCACCGGGCGGCGAATTCTGGCGGCCCGGCGTGTCGCTGACAGCCGCCACGGGCGACGCCCGGTAGAAAAGGGATGACCGGACCAAGTATGAGGTGGTCCGGTCAGTTCATCTCCGGACGCGCGTCAACCGCCTCCGACGAGGGCCTCCGCAGATCCCGTCCAGGCGACACGCCGAAGCTCCGGAAAATTCTTGAAGATCTTTCGCCGAACCCCTTGCATCCGCCCTGCCAGACCGGTAGAAATATCACACGCGATCGAAGCGGTCACCCGAAAGGGAGGCAGTGGAGAAGCGGTCGGACAGCAATCGAGGTCCATTGCCCTCGGGGAGACCCGAAGGCGTCCTGTCGGGACGGACAGGCGGATCAGGCGGGCTGACCGAGTTCAGGTAGCGTCCATCCTGAACAACTTGAGGGCCGGACCAACTCATACTTGGTCCGGCCCTCGCCTACGTTCGGACACAAGTCTGCTGGCCCTCTCATCCTTCGTCCTCCACGTCCAGGGATCGGACCGGCTTCTGCCGGCAGGGCTTCTCCGTCGCTTGTCCCGCGTCCACCGAAGCGCCTCCTCGAGCCGCTCCTCGGCGGCCACCGCGCGATACGTCGTGTCAGATCGGGCAGGCAGCCCCTCCGAAGCGCGGAGGAGCCGGGTCGGGCTCGGGCGATCGTCCGGGCCACCTACCAGGCTCGGTCGTCGGCGACCGCGCGCGGGCTGCGGCGGTAGGCCGAGACGGTCGGGTCGCCGGGAATCCAGAACCGCCAGGGACGCTGGTGGGCGACCGAGACCCCCACCCGCGGACCACTCGCCACCGCCGGAGGCGGCTCACCGGGGCCCAGCAGCGGCCCGTCCTCACCGACCCTGGTGCCGGAATCCGCCAGCGTCCAGCCCATCACGCGGCCGAGGTTTCCAGGCCCACGCGCCAACGCCACGTCCGCGATCCCCGGCCGCCGCCGCCGGGCTATCTCCAGACCGGCCGTCACCTCACCGGCCCGCAGCAACACCGCCGAGCCGTGCCCGAGCCTGCCGCAGACGATGTTGCCGCAGACATGGATCCCGTGCGACAGATAGCAGTAGAGCACCCCTGGCCCGGCGAACAGGGCGGCCGTGCGAGGACGTGGCCCGATCGCGGCGTGGGCAGCCAGGTCGTCCGACCCGGAGTAGGCCTCCACCTCGGTGATCCGCAGCGTCACCTCGGCGGCCCGCAGCAGGCAGCCGAGCAGCCTGGGCGCCACGTCGATGGCATCGGCGGTCAGATCGATCACAGGGCCCAGTGTGCCGACCGTTTCGTCGCCGCGCTAACCTCACTGATATGCCCCCATCACGGGTGCCCGTCACCGGCCACTCCCCCGTCCGCACGCGCAGGCGCCGTCGAGGCTCCCCCTCGGCCGCTGACCGGAGGCGTGTGGCGGCGGGCCTGCGTTCGCCGAGCCAACCGCGCGAGCCTCGTCGCGACTCCCCCCGGCCCACCGCTCGACGTGTCGCGCCGATCGTGCTCAGCGTGTTCGCGGCCCTTCTACTCGCCGCCTGCCAGCCGGTCGTCCCCGCGACGCCGCCCTCCCCCACGCCCACGCCGACCACCCCGACCCCGAGTCCCACGCCCACGGTGGATCTCGGCGCACCGGGCGCCGCCCGCCAGATGCTGGACAGACTGCTGAAAGCCGCCGGACCGGGGCGACTGATCATGGCGGAACTCACCACCCAGACCGCGGCCGTCAGCGTCCTGGGTTCGGACGGCACCGAGCCGGTCACCTGGATCTACCGTGATGGCCGGATCCAACAGGCCGCCAGCGACCTGCAGTACGTCGATCAGGCCAGCTTCGACCTGGACGACTTCGAACTCGGCGATGTCGGCCGGCTGTTCCGGATCGCGGCCGCGCTGTCGGACGAGACCACCAACCAAACCCTGCAGATCGTCGACTACTCCGGCGGCCGGGTGATGATGACCGTCACCACCAATCCGGAATCGCGGACCGTCTTCTTCAATCCGGACGGCTCACTGCTGCCCGAACTCAACTACCACACTCCCGCCGGCATCGCCGCGGGGCTGGCGGACGTGCTGGCCGGGCGGGTGGTCGTCCGTCAGGTCGGCGTCGACTCCGAGGCCGGCGCCTGGGCCAGCTACGCCGGCCCGGGGGGCACCACCATCCGCTGCCAGCGTCCGCCCAAGGTGCCGGTCACCACGGTCACCCGGGACGAACTGCCACCCGCCGAGGCTTTCGCCGTCAATCAGGTGGACGCCCAGGTGATCTGGCAGGTGGTGCGGCAGACCGTGCTGGCCCACGACCTCGATCCGCAAGTTGCCTGGTCGGTGATCATCGAGGCCCCGGAAGGCACGAGTGAGCCCCGGCTGCGGTTCCAGGTGGGCGGCGTGTCGCTGACCACCGACAGCGGAGGACTCGAGCTCTCCGACCCCTGAGCCTCCGTGCGCCAAGCGGGTCACAGGTCTTCGGCATCCCGGCCCGGAAGCGGAGCAGCCGCGACGCCGGCGGCGGGCGCTCGATCGCCTCTCATGGCCGGCAACCTGGCTCGAGCCGCGACCACGTCGATCCGGTGCGGCCCGGGGAGTCCGCTTGGTTTCGCTGGCTAGCTCGGTCATGATGAATCGATGCGGATCATCGGGGTTGAGGTTGCTGGCGGATCGCCGGTCTTCAGCCGGACCCTGCCGCACGGCGTCGAGCCGCACCGCCTGGTCTGGGAACGCGGCTACCGGGTGGTGAGGCCGCTGTCGATCAGCGGACGCGCCCCCGACCTCGCACTCACGGTCCAGGTCGCCCGGCACGGCCGACGGGTCCACCCCAGGGTGGCGCCCCGCACCCGCTCGATGGATCCCGACCTGGAACTGGCCGAGGACGTCACCCCGATCGTGCGCCAGCGGCTGGCCGCCTACACCATCGCCCTCTCCTCCCGCGGGATCCTGGCCACTCAGTTCTCGCACAAGACCGCCGTACCGGGCCTGTGGGGGTTGCCTGGTGGCGGGATCGATCCCGGTGAGGCCGCCGCGCAGGCGGTGATCCGTGAGGTGGACGAGGAGACCGGCCAGGCCCTGGAGATCTCCCACCTGCTCGACCTGCAGACCGACCACTGGATCGGACGCTCCCCCACCGGCCTGATCGAGGACTTCCACGCCGTCCGGATCATCTTCGCCGGACGCTGCCCCGAGCCCACCACCCCGGTGGTCAACGACGTCGGCGGGACGACGTCCGCCGCGGCCTGGATCCCGCTCACCCGCTGGGCGACCACCCGCTGGTCGGCCAGTGCCCGCGCGCTGCTGGAACGCCACCTGCAGCCGCTGGCGGACGCCTGGCTGGCCGCCGGCTGACCCCGTCCTGCCTGTCGTCCGCCGTTTGGTCGCCGCGCCCGCCGTCTCCGCTCCCGCCGCTCCCGTCCAGAGCCACCGGCGTGCCGAAAGCCAACCTGCGTGTCGAGTACCAGCCTCTTGCGCAGGCTTTCGGTACCTAAGGCTGGTTCTCGACGTCGGGGCGCTGACCGGGAACCATCATGTTGCGAATCAGCAGGTCCAGTCCCGGCTTCCAAAGGTTCTCCCAACCCCACCTCACAACGAACTTCCTGGTTGCCATGATCTGCTGCTCACGTTGCTTCTCCTGAGCGATCACCATCGCTGGGGTTTGCCCGCGAGGCAGGTTGGCTCCGTACTTGACCATGCCGTCGAACTCCCCAGCCAGCCGGAATTCCTCCCACCAGAAATCCACCCGAGCAATGAAGTGACCCCGGTCGTCGTAGAGCGTCCGTTGCAGGTCGGGAGCCGGCAGGCCAAGGTTGTGGATCCGCACCCGGCTCAGGGATTCACCGGCGCTTTCCGATCTGGCATCGGCGAACCGCAGTGCTCTCATCGCCATCCGGCAACCACGCCCCGACGCGGTCCGGTCAAGGAGATCGTCTCGGTCAACTCCCTTCCGTAGAGCAGCATCCGCCACCATCACCGCCTCCGGAAAAAGGCAGTGTCCGGACCAGATCAGCGACGGTCCGGGCCAGGGAGGTGACCGGAACCCCGTTCACCTCGGTGGCGTCGTCGGGCGAGAGGTCGGCGCTTCGGGCATGGAGGGCCACGCTCACTCCGCCGTGCCCACCCCCTGCGCGGACGACGGTCAGCTGAGCCAGACGTCGGTTCATCACTGGAAGTCCATGGAGGATTGCTGCCGAAGTGTGGCTGAACAGGGTAGATGCACAGACCACCCGACGCACCGCAATCATCTTCTTCAAATGCAGGGTGGCTGGCTGATGCTCGCCAGCCTCCATCACAAAGCCACGCCGCAGGCGGATCAGTCTGCCGGAGGCCAGTTCCGTCCGCAGGTCTCCGCGAGCGTGACCGTCGTCCAACCATTCCCTTGTCGACATAACCGCCATACCTCGCAGTCTTGTCAGCCTGAGATCGTGCCGGCCACTCATCCACAACGGCCGGCAGGAGGTCTCACTATCCACAGCTTCCGAGACATCGCTGCCCACCTTCCCACCTGAATCGAGAGCCTGCGTAAGTGTGCGAGAACCTGCCTTCAGCGCTGGCTCTCGCTACGAAGGCTGGCTCTCGGCGTGAAGGAAGCATCGAGAGCAGTTGACCGACGAGGCCGGGAGCGTCCGGACACGGCAACGGTGCGGCCCGCCGAAGCGAGCCGCACCGTCGTCGAAAGGTTCTACCGGCGGAAGTAGGAGAGGATCCGCAGGATCTCGATGTAGAGCCACACCATGGTGACGGTGAGGCCGAAGGCGCCGCGCCAGGACTCGCTGGCCGGGGCACGCATCGCGATCCCCTGCTCGATGTAGTCGAAGTCGAGGATCAGGTTGAACACCGCCAGGCTGACGCCGACCGCCGAGGCGAGCAGCGCGATCCAGCTGACACCACCGGTGATCGAGATGATGCCCAGGTCGATGCCGAACAGCGACAGGACCAGGTTCACCAACAGCACGCCGGCGTAGGCCATGGTGCCGATGATCACCATCTTGCGGAACTTGTTGGTCACCTTGATCCGGAAGGCCTTGTAGGCCGCCAGGGTGGCGCCGGCCGCAACGAAGGTGCCCAGCACGGCGGGGATGACGATGCCGGGGTAGAGCAGCTCGAACATCAGGCTGATCGCGCCCAGGAAGACACCCTCGATGGCGGCGTAGGCCAGCACGAAGCCCGGCTTGATCTGACGGCGGAAGCTGACCAGCAGCACCACGCCGAAGGAGACCAGCGCACCGACGATCACGGCGGGCTGCAGCAGGGTGATCGGCACGATTCCCTGCATGAAGGCCCACATGGTGACCGCGGCAACCAGCACCACGGTGCCCAGGGTGATCGCCGACTTGGTGATCACATCATCGATCGTCATCACTGCCGCTGACGGCTGCGGCTGGAACTGGGCGGCATTGGGGTCGTAGCCGGCGCCGGGGTACTGCTGACCGGGCGCGTGGGGTTGGCCGGGGTACTGCTGGCCGGGCGGGTACTGAGCCTGCTGCGACTGACCCCAGTCGGTCTTGGTGAGCACCGGGTTGTTGCTCTGCATCGTCGGTATGTCCTCTCAATGTGGCGGCGGTGAACCGTCGTCAGATATCCATGGTAGGTGACGTTCCTGAGCGTCTGCGGCACGACGCCCGGCGTGCTCGTCCCAGACGGGGACGATTATCGCAACGCCTCGCGGTGCTGGCCCTCGCCCAGCGCGTCACCGGCTATCCATGTCAACCCGATCGCCCCGCGTGGCATTCCCGCCAACTCAGCGCGCCGTCTGCGGCAGATGCTGCTCGCCCACCGCCTCGAAGGTGGCTCGCAGGGCCGTTCCGAGATCGTCGAACCGCAATTGGGCGACCCTGACGAACAGGAAGTCGACGACGGCCAGCTGGGCCATCCGGCTGGCCAGCGCGGCCGCCCGCATCGCCGCCTCGCGGGCGCTGGTGCGCAGCACCAGTTCGGATGCCTGCGCCACCGGCGACTCCGGGTCGTTGGTCACCGCGACGGTCAGCGCGCCGGCCTGGCGGGCGATCCGCTGCGCACGAAGCACCTCGACGGTGCGTCCGCCGAACGAGAAGGCGACGGCGGTCGTGTCCGGGTCGGCCAGCGCGGCGTGGACCAGCTGCACGTGTGTGTCATGCGAAGAAAGGCACATCAGTCCGATCCGCTGCAGCTTCTGGGCCAGGTCCGCAGCGGCCAGCCCGCTGGCGCCGACCCCGAAGGTGACGACGTGATGGCCGGCGGCGATCGCCTGCGCCACCCGCTCGAGGGCCTCCAGGTCGAGGCCGCGGGCGGTCTGCTCTATCGAGCGCGCCTCGTGGAAGGCCAGCTTGGCCACCACCTCCGCCACCGTGTCGGAGGGGTTGATCTGACCCTGGGCAATGTTGGAACGCTCGAACTCGACCGCCCGGCGGGAGAGCTCCTGAGCCAGTTCTATCCGCAGCGCTGGCAGCCCGTTCAGGCCCAGCGCATGGGTGAAGCGGACCACGCTCGCCTGCGACACCCCGGCCCGCCGGGCCAGGCTGGCAACGGTGAACTCCAGCACCGCCTCCGGATCGGCGAGCACCTGCCGCCCTACTTTGGCCTCGGCCGGACGTAGCCGTGGCAGGGCCGTCCGGATCGACTCGAGAATATCCATCGCCACCCCTTTCCGATGGTCGCTGTCAAGCGTGGACGTCAGTGCGGCCATACCGCAATGTTGCATAGTTTCACAGAAATCCAAATTGATGTAACATCACGCCAGATGTCGATGAAGTCGTCCTAAGGAGCCTGATGCCAGACCTGAGTGCACTGACCGCAACGGAATCCCGGAACCCCCGCACCGCGACGCTGGACGCGATGAGCGTGACGGAGTTCCTGGAAGTGATGAACGCCGAGGATCACCGCGTCGCCGACGCCGTCGCCGTCCAGATCCCGCAGATCGCCCGGGCCGTCGACCTGGCGGTGGCCGCCCTGCGCAGCGGCGGACGCCTGATCTACACCGGCGCCGGCACCAGTGGCCGGCTGGGAGTGCTGGACGCCGCCGAGTGCCCACCCACCTTCGGCACCGAGCCGGAGCTGGTGATCGGCCTGCTCGCCGGGGGGCAGCAGGCCATGTTCCAGGCCGTCGAGGGCGCCGAGGATTCGGCCGAACTGGGGGTTGCCGACCTGGTCGAGCTGGGGCTGACCAGCAACGACGTGGTGGTCGGCATCGCGGCCTCGGGACGCACCCCGTACGTGATCGGCGGTCTGGACCACGCCCGCGAGGTGGGCGCGGCGACGGTCTCGATCGCCTGCAACCCGGGCGCCGAGGTGGGGCGCCACGCCGACGTGTCGATCGAGGTCGACAACGGGCCGGAGGTGCTGACCGGATCCACCCGGCTGAAGGCCGGCACCAGCCAGAAGCTGATCCTCAACATGATCTCGACGGCCGCCATGGTCCGGCTCGGCAAGGTCTACGGCAACCTGATGGTGGATGTCCGTCCGACCAACGAGAAGCTGGTCTCCCGCGCGATCGGGATCATCCAGGCGGCCACCGGCTGCGAGGCCGAACGTGCCGCCCAGGCGCTCGCCGACGCTGACAACCATGCCAAGACCGCGATCGTCGCCATCCTGTGCGACGTCGACACCGAGACCGCCCGCTCTCGCCTGGCTGACGCCGACGGCTTCGTCCGCGCCGCCCTGACCACCACGTCCGAACACTGAACCGCTGAAAACAAGGAAGGAATCACCGTGGATTACGCACAACTCAGCCGGCAGATCGTCGATCTGATCGGAGGCAACGAGAACGTCGCCACCTTCACCAACTGCATGACCCGGCTCCGGCTGAACCTGGTCGACCCCGGAAAGGCCGATCTGGACGCCATCAAGAACCTGGACGGGGTGCTGGGCATCGTCCCCGGCGAGCAGTTGCAGATCGTGGTCGGGCCCGGTCACGCGCAGCGATTGCGGGACGCCTTCGGCGAGGTCAGCGGGGTGACGCCGGGCGCGGAGGTGGACGCCAACGAGGATCTGCGCACGCTGGAGGCTGAGAACAAGGCGAAGGTGAAGGCCACGCACACCACCGGCGTGCACGCCACCTTCCGTCATATCGGCAGCATCTTCATCCCGATCATCCCCGGCTTCATCGCCTGCGGCCTGATCGTGGCTATCGCCAATGTCTGGAAGATCATCGACCCGGAGGTGGTCAAGAACCCGTGGTTCCTCGCCTTCGCAGGCTTGGGCGGCATCGTCGTGGGCGCCCTCCACCTGTTGGTGGGCCACAACACCGCCAAGGAGTTCGGCGGCACCCCGGTGCTCGGCCTGATCGCCGGCGCGGTCTCCTACATGCCTGCCCTGGCAGGCATTCCGGCCAGCGTCGCGGCCGACGGCACCGAGATCCCGGCCCAGCCATTGTCGATTCCGCTGTTCGGTGATCTGAAGCCGGCCCTCGGCGGCATCATCGGCGTGATGATCACCGCCTGGGTCTTCACGGTGATCGAGAAGTGGGTACGCAAGCGCGTCTCCGCCGCCCTGGACCTGTTCGTCGTCCCGGTGGTGACCCTGATCGTGGGCGCGGCGCTGTGCATCCTGGTGATCATGCCGATCTCGGCACTGCTGATGCAGGGCATCAACTGGCTGTTGATCGACTTCGCTCTGGAACAGGGAGGCGTCATCGGCGGCTACCTGCTGGCCTCGCTCTTCCTGCCGCTCGTGATGCTGGGCATCCATCAGGGACTCACCCCGATCCACGCCCAGTTGATCGCCGACCACGGCTACACCCAACTGCTGCCGGTGCTGGCGATGGCCGGCGCCGGTGAGGTCGGCATGGCGATCGCGATCTACATCAAGACCAAGAGCCAGCGGCTGAAGAACATCATTCGGGCGGCACTGCCGATCGGCATCATGGGCATCGGCGAACCGCTGATCTACGGCGTCTCGCTGCCGCTGTTCTACCCGCTGATCACGGCCTGTCTCGGCGGTGGCTTCGGCGGCGCCTTCGTCGCTTTCGGCATTCAGTCCACCGGTGGTTTCGGAGCCGGCGCCCTGGGCCTCTCGGGCATCCTGATGACCCCGATCATCAGCAACGGCATGTGGCTGTGGTACGTCGGCGGCCTGCTGGTCTCCTACGTCATGGGCTTCATTCTGACCTGGTTCTTCGGGTTCAAGGAACACATGGTCGAGCGGCTCGGCTGACTCACCGCGCTGTCGGGCCGCCCCTCACCGGTGCCGCCCCAACCGCGCTCCTCCGGGTGGCCGAGCATCGCCCCGAGGCGCGCCGCCCACTACCCTCACCGGATCGACCACGGAAGAATGTGACGATGCAGTTCTCGATCTATCCCACCGACACCGCGCAGGTACGGCGGGCCGTGCTGGAACAGGCGGTCAGCCAGCCCGAGCGACTGCTGTTCACCTCCTTCCACATCCCCGAGAGCGATGGGCTGCTGCAGTACGGCGAGTACCTGGGCGAACTGCACCGCGACCACGGGGTCACCTTCTGCGGGGACGTCTCCCCCGCCACGCTGGGCAAGCTCGGCATCACCCTGGACGAGATCGGCCGGCTGCGCGACTGGGGCGTGGAATGCCTGCGGATCGACTACGGATTCACCGTTGACGAGATGCGGCGGATCGCCGGAGAGCTCCCGATCGCTGTGAACGCCAGCACGGTCGACGCCGCGCTGCTGGACGACCTGGCCGGCCTGGACGTGATCGGCTGGCACAACTACTATCCCCGTCCCGAGACCGGGCTGGCGACGGCGTTCTACCTGGCTCAGAACCGGCTCTTCGGCGATCGCGGCCTGCCCGTGTACGCCTTCATTCCCGGCGAGATGAGCTTCCGGGCTCCCCTGTTCGCTGGCCTGCCGATGCTGGAACAGCAGCGGCACCGCAACTCCTACCGCAATGCCGTGGAACTGCTCGCGCTCAGCCCGCAGGTGAAGATCTTCTGCGCCGAAGGCACCCTGCTGCCCGACCATCTGCGCTGGATCGCCCACTTCGAGCGAACGGGTGAGATCACCCTGCCTCTGGCCGGCATCGACGACTCGGTCGGCTTCCTCACCCAACGACCCTGGCACCTGCGCGTCGAAGGCACCGAGGCCTCACTGCGCCTGGACGACACCCGGGTCGCCCGCTCCCCCGCCCGGATCGTCAACGCCGATCAGCGGCTCCGCGGCAGCCTGCAGATGGACCTGGCCGGCTACGGCCGCTACTGCGGGGAGATCCACCTGATGCGCGCCGACCGTCCACTGAACCACCTGCAGGCCCGCGTGGGCGAGATCGCCGCACCCTACCTGGGGCTGGTCGACCTGCTGCGTCCCGGAATGACCGTGCGATTCGTGCCGGACGCGGAGCGGCTAGCGTAGGGGAACGCCAACCCGACAGCGACGGAAGGGGTGAGCGTGGAGATCGTCCCTGCTGCCAGCGCCATCATCGTGGATGACCAGCGCCGGGTGTTGCTGGTCAAGCGCGGCCACGAGCCGCAGAAGGGACGCTGGTCCGTCCCCGGCGGGAGTTGCGAACCGGGCGAGACCTTCGCCGAGGCGGCGGCTCGGGAGGCGTTCGAGGAGACCGGACTGCGGGTGGCGATCGGCGAGGAGCTGTGGGTGGTGATGCTTCCCGGCGGCCCCGGTCGCAGCTACGAGACGCACGACTTCGCCGCGACGGTGATCGGAGGTGGCCTCCGTCCCGGCGACGATGCCGACGACGCCCGTTGGGTCTCCGATGCCGACCTCGACCGCATGCCGCTGACCACCGATCTGGCCGACTATCTCCGTCGGGCGGGCGTCTTCGACCCGCCTGGTCCCTGAGCGCACCGGGCCCCGGCCTTCTTCGCCCTCACCCCAGCGTTCCTCACCGGGCTGGGTATCGTCCCGTCCTGCTGATGGGACGTCGCATCGTTCAACAAGCTCAATCGGCTCGGACTTGAACGCGAGCATTCGTTTCCGCTCGGCTCAATCGCTTGTGCTCCTGATGAGGCGAGGTTCGAACCTGGCCTCATCACTCGACGGACTCAATCGCCTCGGCCATGAGCACGAGTGCTCATTTCACTCGGCTCAATCGTCTGTGCCCCCAACGGGATTCGAACCCGTACTGGAGCGGGTTTAAGCCGCCTGCCTCTGCCAGTTGGGCTATGGGGGCCCGGTGGGCAGCCTAGTGGGCGGGCGCCAGGCAGGGGACGCCCGCCGCGATCAGCAGATCGACGGCTTCATCGCCCAGCGGGTTCACGCCACGTCCGGCGGCCAGCGAATGGCCGACCAGGACGTGGAGGCACTTCACGCGGGACGGCATTCCACCGGCGCTGATGCCGGCGATCTCCGGGACGTCGCCGTAGCGAGCGCGATCGGCCAGGTACGCCTGGTGAGCGCGCTGGTAGGCCTCCGAGAGTTCCGGATCGGTGGCCAGCCGGGCGGTCATCTCCGCCATCACTCCCCCGGCCTCCAGGGTGGAGACGGCGGAGGTCATGGTGGGGCAGGTCAGGTAGTAGGTGGTGGGGAACGGGGTGCCGTCGGGCAGTCGCGGCTCGGTCGCCACCACCCCTGGGTGGCCGGAGGCGCACCGCCAGGCGATCCCGACCACACCGCGCGGGGGACGTCCCAACTGCTCGGCTATCGTCGCCTCGTCGGCGGAGGTCATCGGTTCGATGGGCATGGTCAGCGGGTGGTGACCTTGCGGACGGGCGCATCGGCGGTCTGGACGGAGCCCCACATCCGGTCCCACCACATCGGATCGTGCTCGCCGGAGGGCAGTTGCTGCTCTCCCTCGAGCGTGACGCCGGCGCCGATCGGCTCGCCGTTCTCGTCGACCACCCGGTAGCCGATCTCGCCGGGCATCACCCAGCCGAGCCGGTCCCGGGCCTGGGCGCGGACGAAGTTCGGGTCGTCCCAGCGCTCGAGTTCGGCCTGCAGGTCGGCGATCTTCTCGGTTCGCTCGGCGATCTGCTGATCGGCCAGCGCGAGCTGATGCTGCTGGTCGAGGTAGATCCGCAGGCTGGAGGCGTAGGAAAGGCCGAGCAGGACGACCACCGCGGCCAGCACCAGCGCCCGACCGGTGATCCGGGCACCCAGCCCGAGCAGCGTGTTCCGGACCCCACCGGGGGCCGGCGCCGCACTCTTCAGGTTGACGGTCGCTTCCGGATCCGGCTCGGTAGCAGATGCAGCAGTACCGGCCCGGGGACGCCTGGTGGAGCGTCCCGGGCCGGTACTGGCTGAGCGTGGGCTACGCGTGTCGCGCGCCATGATCCTTGACCTTCATCGGGTCAAGGATAGGTGGTTCAGGAGCTGAACCGAGGGAAGGCGGCGGCACCGGCGTAGCGCGCGGCGTCCTCCAGATCCTCTTCGATGCGCAGCAGCTGGTTGTACTTGGCCACCCGCTCGCTCCGGGCCGGAGCGCCGGTCTTGATCTGGCCACAGCCCAGCGCGACGGCCAGGTCCGCGATCGTGGTGTCCTCGGTTTCGCCGGAGCGGTGGCTCATCATGGTCGAGTAGCCGCTGCGGTGGGCGAGGGTGACCGCGTCGATCGTCTCGGTGAGGGTACCGATCTGATTCACCTTGACCAGCAGCGAGTTCGCGGTGCTGTTGTCGATGCCCCGCTGCAGCCGCTCGACATTGGTGACGAACAGGTCGTCGCCGACCAGCTGCACCTTGTCGCCGAGCTCGTCGGTGATGGTCTTCCAACCGTCCCAGTCATCCTCGTTCAGCGGATCCTCGATGGAGACCAGAGGGTAGTTCGCGACCAGGCCCGCGTAGTAGGCGGTCATCTCGGCCGCGCTCTTGGAGCCGCCCTCGAAGGAGTAGCTGCCGTCCTCGTTGTAGAACTCGGAGGCGGCCACGTCCAGGGCCAGGGCGACGTCCTTGCCGGGCTCGAAGCCGGCATTCTTGATCGCCTCGATGATCAGGTCGAGAGCCTCGGCGTTGGAGGCCAGGTTGGGGGCGAAGCCGCCCTCATCACCCAGGCCGGTGGCCAGGCCACGGCTCTTCAGCACGGTCTTCAGCGCGTGGTAGACGCCGGCACCCATCTCGAGGGCTTCGGCGAAGGTGGCCGCGCCGATCGGGGCGATCATGAACTCCTGGATGTCGACGTTGGAGTCGGCGTGCGACCCGCCGTTGAGGATGTTCATCATCGGGACCGGAAGCAGGTTGGCGGTCGGACCGCCCAGGTAGCGGTAGAGCGGCAGTTCGGCCGACTCGGCCGCGGCATGCGCGACGGCGAGCGAGACGCCGAGGATGGCGTTGGCGCCTAGCGATGCCTTGTTCGGGGTGCCGTCGAGTTCGATCATCGCGTCGTCCAGCGCGCGCTGGGCGGTGGCGTCCATGCCCAGGACGTCGGGAGCGATCTGCTCGATGACGTTCTCGACGGCCTTGAGCACGCCCTTGCCGCCGTAGTGTGCAGCGTCGCCGTCACGGAGTTCGACGGCCTCGAAGGCGCCGGTGGAGGCGCCGGAGGGAACGGCCGCGGTGCCCTCGGAGCCGTCATCGAGGAGCACCTGAACCTCGACGGTGGGGTTACCGCGCGAGTCGAGGATCTGGCGCGCGCCAATCTGATCGATGAATGCCACTGTTGGACCTTTCAGAAGTGGGGTCGGACAACCCCACCCTATTGCAGTGCGACCGCCATCGGGAGGCACGGGCGGAATCCGTTCGGGCCGGGTCCGGACCTCGCCGACGGAGATCCCCGCCTTCGCGGGAAGACGGGGCGAAGTGAGGAACGACGCCGGCTGGGTCAGTCCGCTGCCGCGGCCTCGGCAGCCCGGACGCGGGCTTCCAGCCGGCGTAGGGCGTCCCTGGCCTCCTGTTCCGGATCCAGTCCGGCCGCCTCGGCGGCGGTCACCAATCGCAGGAACTCGTCGCCGATCCGTTCCGGGGACACGGACGCCGGGTCGACACCCAGCTGCGCGGCCGGCAGCCCGTGGCTGCGGGCCCGGACGATCACCTTGTGCGCGCGGGACAGAGCGCTGAGTTGAGCCGGGATGCCTTCCAGCGACGACGAGCGGGCCTTCTCCACCGCCTTGCGCTGTTCCCAGGAGGCGATCAGGTCGGCCGGCACATCGGCGTCGGCGAAGACGTAGGGGTGGCGGGCGATCAGCTTGTCGGCGATCCGCTTGGCGACGTCCTCGATGGTGAACCGGCCGGTCTCAGCGGCGATCTCACTGTGGAAGAGCACCTGCAGCAACAGGTCGCCGAGCTCTTCGACGAGATCGGCATCCTCGCCGTTCTCGATCGCCTCGATGACCTCGCAGGTCTCCTCCACCAGATAGCGGACCAGCGACCGGTGGGTCTGCTCCGCGTCCCAGGGACAGCCGCTGCGCAGGGCGTGCATCACCTGGATCAGGCGCACGACCTGCGGCTCTGCGTCAGGCGCGGGGATCGTCTCCACTCAGCTGGCAGGTGCCGGGCTGGAGAGCGAGCCGGTTCCCGGGACGACCGCGACCAGGCTCGGATCCCAGCTGCCGAAGCGCGGGTTCACCAGGACGTCGACCTCGGCGGCCGCCTGCACGAAGGCCTCCTGACCGAGTTGCTGGCTGACCAGCGCGGTGGTGACGTAGTCGGCGTTGAAGGCAGCCGCGTTCGGATCGGCCGCCAGGTCGGGCGGCAGTACCGAGGCGGTGGCCGCCTCGCGCTCCTCGGGAGTGAACTCCAGGCCCTGCCGCGCCGCGACCTGCGCTCCGACCCGGGTGCTGACCAGCACACTGACCGCCTTGGCCTCGGTGGCCGGGGCCTGCAGGTAGGGCTTCAGCACCTCGAAGATGGCCTCCGCCTCGGAGACCGGGACCACCACGCCGTCGATGGTCGCAGCGTGATTCGGGTTCTGCCCAGCACACCCGCTCAGCACCAACATTCCAGCGACCACCAGCGCGACCAGCGCCTTCACGGCCCGTCCCATGCTCGACTCCTTGTTCTGCGACGCACCCGATCCTAGCCCGGATCCCGGCCTTGCGTGATCGCGGACGCAGGGTGCGGCGTCACCGCGCTACGGCGGTTCCGCGCTGCTTGCGCCCGGCCTCGACCAGCCGCCAGATCAGCGGTGTGAAGATCAGTTGCATCGCCAGATCCATCTTGCCGCCGGGTACCACGATGCTGTTGGCCCGCGACATGAACGAGCCGTCGATCATCGACCGCAGGTAGGGGAAGTCGATCCCGCGGGGATCGGCGAACCGGATCACCACCATCGACTCGTCCAGGGTCGGGATCCACCCCGCGATGAACGGGTTGGAGGTATCGACGACGGGCACCCGCTGGAAGTTGATGTGGGTGTTGGTGAACTGGGGACAGATGTAGTGCACGTAGTCGGGCATCCGGCGCAGGATCGTGTCGGTCACCGCCTCGGTGGTGTAGCCGCGCTTGGTGCGGTCCCGATGCAGCTTCTGAATCCACTCAAGGTTGATGATCGGCACCACCCCGATCCGCAGGTCGGCGTAGCGAGCAACATCGACGGTGTCGGTCTGTACCGCTCCGTGCAGCCCCTCGTAGTAGAGCAGGTCGGTACCCTCGGGCAGGTCGCGCCACGGGGTGAAGGTGCCGGGCGGCTGGCCGAACTCAGCCGCCTCGCGGTCGTCGTGGACGTACTCGCGGACCCGGCCGCTGCCGGTCTCACCGTACTGCCGGAAGAGCCCTTCCAGACCCTCGAAGAGATTGGCGTCGGGGCCGAAGTGGCTGAACTCGCTGCGGCCGGCGGCCGCGGCCTCCAGCGCGGCCTGCCGCATGCCCTCGCGGTCGTAGCGGTGGAAGGAGTCGCCGTGGACGATGGCGGAGGTGACTCCTTCGCGAGCGAAGATCTGCTGGAAGGTGTCGGTGACCGTGCTGGTGCCGGCGCCGGACGATCCGGTCACGGCCACCACGGGATGCTTGCGCGACATTGGTGCTTTCCTCGGTTCGCTGTGGTCAGTCGGTGAACAGGGTGCGGTTGTGGAACAGCGGGTGGCAGAACTCCTGGCCGTCCGGCTGGTCGGCGAAGTAGCGCTGGATCCGTTCCACCTCGCCGGTGCAGCCCAGGAACAGCGGTACCCGCTCGGTGAGGGAGGTCGGCACCACGTCGAGCACCCGCTGAGTGCCGGTCGTCGCGGCACCACCGGCCTGCTCTGCCAGGAAGGCCAACGGTGCGGCGTTGTGCAGCAGCGGCGCCAGCCAGCCTTCGGGACGGTCGGTCCGCGGGACGAGGAACAGCCCGCCGCTGGTCAGCACGCGGTAGGCGCTGACCAGGGCAGACGCGTTCCAGCGCATCGCGTAGTCGCGGCCCCGCGGCCCCGCGGCACCCTGCACGCACTCCTCGACATAGCGCTTCACCGGATCGGGCCAGTGCGGCGCCTCGGTGGCGTTGATCACGAACAGCGGGCTGTCGGAGGGGATCTGCAGCCGGGGGTGGGTCAGCACGAAATTGCCGACATCCCGATCCAGCGTGAAACCGTCCACGCCGTCGCCGGTGGTGAGGATCAGCACCGTCCGTGGTCCGTAGAGGGTCAGCCCGGCACTGATCTGCCGATTGCCGGGCTGCCGGAAGTCCTCCGCCAGGCACGGCCCGCGGCCGGACCGCTCCAGCACCGAGAAGGCCGAGCCGACCGGCAGGTTGTCGGTCAGGTTGGTCATCCCGTGCATCGCCTCGAACAGCAGCAGGTACCTCCCGGACGGCGACACCTGCTGGATCTTGTTCGAGCCCGCCACCGAAATGCCGGCCAACTGCTCGATGCCCTCGGTCTGGGCCAGTAGGGCGTCGGTGGCCAACCGGCGCAGGGTACGCCGCACCTGTTTCTCGGTGGGCGCCTCGCGTCCGGTCGCGTCGTGGATCAACGGCCCGCGGGCCACCGCCGAAGCGGTGAGCTTGGCCGAAACCGCGGCCGCGCTCACGATGTGCGCGAAATCGGGCTCGGCCGTGTTCCTGCCGAGGTCCAGCAGGTACTGGGTCAGGGTTCGGGCTGCCATCGGGCGCTCACTCCGTTCCAAACGTGCCGCCGTCGCACACCTCGATGCTCGTCGAGATCCGGAAACCCCGGCCGATCGTGATCGACGTGCAGTTCGGCGACATGCGACGTCAGCCGGCGATGCCCAGCCGTTGCCGCCAATCCGGGAACAGCCGGTCGGCGTCACCGGGGAAGGACTCGAAGGCGCGGGCGAACTCGCGATGGTCCTTTGCCCACTCCACCGGATCGGCTCCTGCCGCCCAGCACTGGTGACCCTGCCGCAGCGACCGGGCGCCGGCCGCCGGGCCGTCGAGGTGGCCGTAGGATCCGCCCCCGGCGGTGTTGATCACATTCGCGTGCCCCAGGTCGGCGAAGAAGCCGGGCAGCCGCAGCGCGTTCATGCCGCCGGAGATGATCGGGACAGTGGGGCGCATGCCGTACCACGGCTGGAAGTAGGCCGGGCCCTGGAACTCGTCCCGCTCACAGATGTACGCGATCGCGCGATCCTCGGCGCTGCCCTCCATCTTTCCGTGGCCCAACGTGCCGACATGGATTCCGGAGGCACCCTGCAGGCGGGCCATCTTGGCCAGCACATAGGCGGTGTAGCCGCGGTTGGACGACGGCGAGGTCACCATGCCGTGCCCGGCCCGGTGGTAGTGCAGGAACTGCCGCGGGAACCAGCGCCGGGCAGTGGTCACCATGCCTGGGCCACCCACGAAGCCGTCGACCAGGAAGGCGACCTTGTCGGCGTCCGGCCCGAACGCCTGCAGGATGAACTCGCCCCTGGCGATCATCTCGGTGTGGTCGTCGGCGGTGATGTTGGCGCTGAACAGCTTCGCCTCGCCGGTTTCGTCCATCGCGCGTTTCATCGCGTCGTACACCAGCGGGATGGTCTGCTTCAACGGGGCGAACACCTGGTTGCCCTGGGGCTCGTCGTTCTTGATGAAGTCGCCGCCCAGCCAGAACTCGTAGGCCGCCTGCGCGAAGGGCTCGGGCCGCAGGCCCAGCTTCGGCTTGACGATCGTGCCCGCGATGTAGCCGCCGTCCACCACCGGACGACCGAGGATCCGCCACAGGTCGGCGATCCCCTTCTCGGGCCCGTCGAACAGCTCGATCGCGCGCCGGGGGACGTAGAAGTCGTACATCTTGGCGTACTCGATGTCCCCCATCCCCTGGTTGTTCCCGATGGTCAGGGTGAGGAAGGAGACCAGCATCATCCGGCCGTCGGTGATGTTGCGGTCGAACAACTCCAGCGGATAGGCGATCCGCACCTCCTGCGAGGCCTCGTCGACCTGGTAGACCAGCGCGTCCACGCCCTTGGTGAAGTCGTCGGTGGTCGAGACCTCGACGTTCGTCCCGGTCGAGGACTCCGCCGCGAAGTGCGCCGCGGCCTCGAGATAGGAGGTGCCCGGCTTCGGCTTGAGCCGGTAGGCGCACAGGATGTGGCGGCCACCGGCGACGAGGTCGTCCTCGGCCAGGCTCAGGTCGGCGTAACGGGCGGATTGGTCCATGACAAGCCCCTCTTCCCAGGCTGCGACGCAGGCGGGTGCCACGCCAGCGAGACAGCTGGCATGCCCGCATCTACCAAGAATTGCTTAGCTCAGCCTAGAGGTTCCAGCTGGTCGCCAGGGATGATTCCGAACAACCCCCACTCGTCGTCCGGCACGCCGGCGGTCGCGCCGCCCGCATCACATTCGGCGTCACAGTCCGGCGGAGACCGGGAAGACGTCACTGAGCAGCTGGGTGGCCCATTCCAGCAGGGCGGCGTCCGCGACCGGCTGACCGCCGATCGGACGGGTCATCGGACGCGGCACCAGCAGGAAGCCGGCGGCCTTGCGGTATTGCGCGCCCGGATGGACCCGCGCCAGCCGCAACTGAATGGATTCCGGCAGCTCGGCCGGGGCGAACCGGATGTTGGTGCCGGCCTGGATCACCTCGGTGACGCCGCGGCGCTTGGCTTCCAGCCGGAACGTGGCGACCGCCAGCAGCGCCTGCACCGGAGCAGGCGGCTCGCCGTAGCGGTCGACCAGTTCGTCGCGGACGGCGGCCAGCTCGGCGGCGGTGGTGACAGCGGCGAGCCGCTTGTACATCTCCAGCCGGAGGCGTTCGCTCTCGATGTAGTCGGTCGGCAGGTGGGCATTCACCGGCAGTTCGATCCGCATCTCGGGCTCGGGCTCGGTGTCCTCGCCGCGGAACTCGGCGACCGCCTCGCCCACCAGCCGCAGGTAGAGGTCGAAGCCGACCTCGGCGATGTGGCCGGACTGCTCGCCGCCCAGCAGGTTGCCGGCGCCGCGGATCTCCAGATCCTTCATGGCGATCGCCATACCGGCGCCCAGGTCGGTATGGGCAGCCATGGTGGCCAGCCGGTCGTGGGCGGTCTCGGTGAGTGGCTTCTCCGGCGGGTAGAGGAAGTAGGCGTAGCCACGCTCACGGCCGCGTCCCACCCGTCCGCGCAATTGGTGCAGTTGCGAAAGGCCTAGCAGATCGGCCCGTTCGATCAGCAGGGTATTGGCGGTCGAGATATCCAGACCCGCCTCTACAATCGTAGTGCAGACCAGCACGTCATAGCGGCGCTCCCAGAAGTCGACCATCACCTGTTCCAGGAGGTGCTCGTTCATCTGGCCGTGGGCGACCGCGATCCGGGCCTCTGGGACGAGTTCGGCCAGCTTCTTGGCGGTCTTCTCGATCGAGTTTACCCGGTTGTGGATGTAGAAGGCCTGACCCTCCCGGGCGAGTTCCCGGCGGATCGCGGCCCGCACCTGGCGTTCGTCGTAGGGGCCGGCGAAGGTGAGCACCGGGTGGCGTTCCTCCGGCGGAGTGGTGATCACGCTCATCTCGCGGATCCCGGTGATCGCCATCTCCAGGGTGCGCGGGATCGGCGTGGCGCTCATCGAGAGCACGTCGACGTTCAGCCGCAGCTTCTTCAGCGCCTCCTTGTGCTCGACACCGAACCGCTGCTCCTCGTCCACGATGACCAGACCCAGATCCTTGAAGGTGATCTCGTCGGAGAACAGCCGGTGGGTGCCGACCACCACGTCCACCGCCCCGTCGGCCAGGCCGGCGACCACCTTCTTCTTCTCGGCGTCGCTCTGGAAGCGGCTCAGCGCCGAGACGGTCACCGGGAAGCCCGCGTAGCGGTCGGCGAAGGTGGCCTGGTGCTGCTGGACCAGCAGCGTGGTGGGAACCAGGACGGCGACCTGCTTGCCGTCCATCACCGCCTTGAAGGCGGCACGCACCGCGATCTCGGTCTTGCCGTAGCCGACGTCGCCGCAGATCAGCCGGTCCATCGGCACCTGGCGTTCCATGTCGCCCTTCACCTCGGTGACCGCCGCGAGCTGATCGGGGGTCTCGACGTGGGCGAACGCGTCCTCCAGCTCCCGCTGCCAGACCGTGTCGGGAGCGAAGGCGTGACCCTTGGAGGCCTGCCGGGCGGCATACAGCTTGATCAGCTCGGCAGCGATCTGACGGACGGCCTTGCGAGCCCGGGAGGTGCGCTTGGCCCAGTCGGCGCCACCCATCCGGTCCAGGGTGGGGCTCTCGCCTCCCACGTAGCGGGTGATCAGGTGCAGCTGATCCATCGGGACGTAGAGCCGGTCGGCGGGCTGGCCGCGCTTGCTCGGCGCGTACTCGATGACGAGGTACTCGCGGGTGGAGCCGGCCACCGTCCGCGTGACCAGTTCGACGTAGCGCCCGACCCCGTGCTGCTCGTGGACCACCGGATCGCCGGCGGCGAGTTCCAGCGGGTCGATCTGGTTCTTGCGCCGGGCGGGCATCTTGCGGGCCGACTTGTCCACGTCACGCTGGCCGGAGAGGTCGGCGGCGGTGAACACCGCCAGCCCGATCGCGGGCAGGGTGAAGCCGTGGCGCAACTCGGCGACGCTGACCACCACGACGTCGGACGGAGGTTCGCCACCGCTGTCCAGCCGGGCAGGAAGGTCGGCCTCGGTCAGCACCTGGATCATCCGGTTCGCCAGACCGGCCGAATCGGCCACCAGCACGGTGTGGCTGCCGGCGCGCACGGCTTCGCCCACCGCGGCTATCGCCGCCTGGGCGTCGCCTCGCCAGACCGGCGTCTCCTGGGCGTCCACCACCAGGGATGTGACACCTCCGCCGGAGGACGCCCGGGCCGCGACGAGATCGCGGACGGCCGCCTCCTCCGCGTCCGGGTCGAGGTAGAGACCCGGCTCCGGCGACGACCCTTCGTCGCCGCTCTCACCGCTGCTGAAGGGCGAAAGGCTCCACCAGGCCTGGCCGCGCTCGAGGGCATGGCTCCGGACGTCGGCCAGAGTGCGATAGGCAGAGGCACCCAGGTCGATGGGTTGGCGTCCGCCCTCGGCGGCGGCCGCCCAGGAGGCGGCGAGGAACTCCTCGCTGGTGGTGACCAGTTCATGGGCGCGGGTGCGGATCCGCTCGGGATCGTTGGTCAGGATGCGGGTGCCGGCCGGCAGCACGTCGATCAGCAGTTCCAGGCCGTCCACCAGTACCGGGGCGAGCGCCTCCATCCCGTCGACGGCGTGGCCCTGGGCGATCCTGTCGAACATCTCGCCGAGGGTGCCCTCGACGCTGGCGTAGCGGTCGGCCAGTTCGGCGGCCCGGGCCTTCACCTTCTCGGTGATCAGCAGCTCCCGGCAGGGCGAAGCCGTGATCTCCGGCAGCACCTCGTCCATCGAACGCTGGTCGGCTACCGAGAACGGCCGGATCTCCTCGATGGTGTCGCCGAAGAAGTCGATCCGGACCGGGTGCTCGCTGGTGGGCGGGAACACGTCAACGATCCCGCCGCGGACGCAGAACTCGCCGCGCCGCTCGACCAGATCGACCCGGATGTAGGCGGCGTCGACCAGGGCGCGGGCCACCTCGGTGATCTCGTAGTCCTGACCGGTGATCAGCCGCACCGGAAGCAGCTCACCCAGGCCGGCGACCTGCGGCTGCAGCACCGCCCGGACTGGTGCCACAACCACCCGCGGCACCGGCAGCCCGTCGTTGCCGAGCAACCGGCGCAGCACGGCCAGTCGGCGTCCGACGGTATCCGAGCGAGGGCTGAGCCGTTCGTGCGGCAGCGTTTCCCAGGCCGGATAGTACGCGATCTCCTCCGGCGACAGCAGCGAACCGAGCGCCGCGACGGCGTTCTCTGCCTCCCGGAAGGTCGAGGTGACCAGCAGCAGCGGAGCATCGGCGCGGGCGCCGAGCGCCGCGACCAGCAGCGGCCGGGCTGCGTCCGGAATGGTGATGTCGAGGGTGCGCACCCCCGCGTCCGCCGCCTCCAGGCAGGCGCCTACGGTCGGATCCGTCCCGAACAACTCCACCAGACCCGCCATGCGCACCGGGATACCTTACTCCCCGCCGCTCACTCCCCCGCAGCCCAACAGCCCTGCCCCGCACCCATCGACCGCTTCCCTTCTCGTCGAGCGCCACACCCCAGGCACAAGCGCTCGACGTGAAGACAAGCGGTCGATGGGCAGAGCGCGCCCAAGGCGGCCGGACGGGGTTAGGAGTTGAAGCGGGTCTGGGTGGCCTCCAGGCCGAGGGTGAGCAGGGCCACCGTGGCGTCGGCGGCCTTCGCGAGGTCGATTTCGTAGTTCTCGCGCTCGGACGCCGGGACGGCGGTGAGCACGTAGTTGACCGGGTCGCGGTTGCCGGCCGGACGTCCCACCCCGACCCGGACGCGGTAGAACTCACCGGTGCCGAGGCTGCGGCGAATCGACTTCAGGCCGTTGTGGCCGTTGTCCCCGCCGCCGAACTTCACCCGCAGGCTACCCGGAGGCAGGTCGATCTCGTCGTGGATCACCACCAGCCGCTCCGGCGCGACATCGAAGTACTTGACCACCTTGGCCACCGACCGGCCGGAGTCGTTCATGTAGGTGCGCGACTTCATCAACGCCACCGGCGTCGCATCCGCGCCCACTCCGCCGAGCGAACCGGCAGCGGTCACCCGGGTACGGACGATGTCCGCGCCCAGGCGTAGGGAATGGCTGAAGGAGACGCCGGCCTCGCGGGCCAGCGCCTCGACCACGCGGTAACCGGCGTTGTGGCGATGGTCGGCGTAGGTCGGGCCCGGGTTGCCGAGCCCGACCACCAGCCAGGTTCCCGCCACGGGAGCGATCACTCCTCCTCGGCGGCGCCTTCGGCCTCGTCCTCGCCCTCGTCGGCGGTGTCGGCAGACTCGGCGGCAGGCGTCGCGGCAATGCTCAGGATCAGGTCGTCCGCCTCACCGGGGAAGACCGCGCCCTCGGGCAGGTTCAGGTCGCCGGCCGTGACAGAGGCGCCGACCTCGAGGCCCTCCACCGAGATCTCGACGGAGGCCGGGATGTGGGTGGCCTCGACCTCAAGGGTGATGGTCTGCTGATCCATCACGACCAGGCCGTCCACCTTCTCCTCGCCGACGACGACCAGCGGGACCTCGACCGAGACCTTCTCGCCGCGCCGGACGATCACCAGGTCGACGTGCTCGATGCTGTCCTTGACGGGGTTGCGCTGCACCTGCTTGGGCAGGGCCAGCTGCTCCTTGCCGCCGTCGATCGAGATCGTGAGCAGCGCGTTGGCCACCCGCAGCGCCATGGTCACGTCGTGACCGGGCAGCGAGATGTGCACCGGCTCGGTGCCGTGGCCGTACAGCACCGCAGGCACCAGGCCCGCGCGGCGGGTCCGCCGGGCGGCGCCCTTGCCGAATTCGGTGCGCGCTACTGCTGCGATCTTGTTCTCGGACACGTTATGACTCCTCAACCTCGTTCGTTCTCAGGGCTCAGCGAGGGAGGACCTTGTCGATCACGGGCACCGGGCCCCTCGCCGAGGCAACCCGAGAATCCTATCGCGGACGCTCGGTGAGGGCGAAATCGTCGGCAGCCGGAAACCCGCCGCTCCGCGAGATGGGCACGAACCCCTTGAGCACGCCGCAGAGTCGTCCGCCCTGAGGTCCGTCCGGCCTCTCAGTGATCGCCGAACGTTGGGACGTCAGTTGTGGCCGTTGAAGAGCGAGGTGACCGAGCCCTCCTCGAAGACGGCCGTGATCGCCTGGGCGATCAGCGGCGCCATGGAGAGCACGGTGAGCTTCGGGATCGACACCGAATCCGGGATCGGCAGGGTGTTGGTGACGATCACCTCGCTGAACGGCGCCTCATTCAGCCGCTGGGCGGCCGGGCCGGAAAGCACGGGGTGGGTCGCTGCCGCGATGACGCCCTTGGCGCCGTGCTCGATCAGCGCTTCGGCGGCCTGGCAGATCGTGCCGGCAGTGTCGATCATGTCGTCCACCAGGATGCACATCCGGCCCTCGACGTCACCGACCACCTCACCGACCGCCACCTCGTTGGCACGGTTCGGATCGCGGCGCTTGTGGATGATCGCCAGCGGGCTGCCCATCCGGTCCGACCACATGTCGGCCAGCCGCACCCGTCCGGCGTCCGGGGAGACCACGGTCATCTCGGAGGTGTCGTAGTGGTTGGCCACGTACTCGTGCAGCACCGGCAACCCGAGCAGGTGATCGACCGGGCCGTCGAAGAAACCCTGGATCTGGGCGGCGTGCAGGTCGATCGACATCAGCCGGTCGGCACCTGCGGTCTTGTACAGGTCGGCGATCAGCCGGGCCGAGATCGGTTCGCGTCCGGCGTGCTTCTTGTCCTGCCGACCGTAGGGGTAGAAGGGCGACACCACGGTGATCCGCTTGGCCGAAGCCCGCTTCAACGCGTCCACCATGATCAGCTGTTCCATCAGCCACTCGTTGACCGGGGCCGGGTGGCTCTGGATCACGAAGGCGTCCGCACCACGCACCGATTCCTCGAACCGGACGTAGATCTCGGAGTTGGCGTAGGTGAGCGATCGCGTGGGGACGAGATCCACCCCCATCAGCTCGGTCACCTCATGGGCAAGCTCGGGGAAGGCCCGGCCGGTGCACACGATGAGGTGTTTCTCGGTGGGCCGCTTGATCCCGCTCACTCGGCCTCCTCCTGGCGCTGGGCTGCGGTCAGCGTATCGCCTTGGTTGCCGGGAGCCGGCTCGTCTTTCAATGCGGCCTGTGCCGCCCGATCGGTGGCGGTTCCGGCCCGGCGACGGGCCACCCAGCCACGGACATTGCGCTGCTGACCGCGGGCCACGGCGAGTTCGCCCGGCCCGACGTCACCGGTGATCGTGGAGCCGGCCGCGACGTAGGCTCCGTCGGCGATCCGGACCGGCGCCACCAGTACCGAGTCACTGCCGACGAAGCTGTGGTCGCCGACCGTGGTGGTGCTCTTGGTCACTCCGTCGTAGTTGGCGAAGATCGTGCCGGCGCCGATGTTGACGCCCTCGCCCAGCACCGCGTCGCCGCAGTAGGTGAGGTGCGGCACCTTGGTGCCGTCGCCGATGATCGCCTTCTTGGTCTCGACGAAGGCGCCCACCTTGGCCTTCACGCCCAGTTCGGTGCCGGGCCGCAGGTAGGAGAACGGGCCGACGGTGGCCCCGTCCCCGATCACGGCCAGTTCGGCGTGGGTGCGGACGACAGCGGCGTTCTCGCCGACCTCGACGTCGATCAAGGTGGTGTCGGGGCCGATGGTGGCACCGCGGCCGATCGAGGTGGCGCCCTCCAGCGAGGTGTTGGGCAGCAGGGTGACATCTTCGGCCAAGTCGACGCCGTCGTGGATCCAGGTGGTGTCGGGGTCGACGATCGTCACCCCGTTCAGCATCGCCTGACGCAGGATGCGCCGGTTGAGCTCGGCGGCCATCGCAGCCAGCTGGACGCGGTCGTTGACGCCCTCGGTCTGCAGGTAGTCGTCCAGCACCTGCGCGCCCACCCGGCGTCCTGCGCCCACGGCGTGGGCGATCACGTCGGTGAGGTAAAGCTCGCCCTGGGCGTTCTTGGCCTGCAGGCCGGCCAGCCCTTCGGCCAGCAGTCCGGCATCGAAGACGTAGATGCCGGCATTGATCTCGTCGATCGCCTGCTCGTCCGGGCTCGCGTCCCGCTGCTCGACGATCCGGGTGACCCTGGCCCCGTCCCTAACGATCCGTCCGTAGCCGGTGGGATCGGGAACGACGGCGGTCAGCAAGGTCACGTCGTTGCGCTGGTCGCGGTGCGAGAGCACCAGTTCGGTGAGGGTCTGACCGGTAAGCAGCGGGACGTCGCCACTGGTCACCACGACCTCGCCGGCAACGCCCTGCAGGACGGCCAGCCCCGAACGCACCGCATCCCCGGTGCCCATCGGGCGTTCCTGCACCGCGGTCCTCACCTGGGGCGCCACCTCGGCAAGGTGAGCCTCGACCTGCTCCCGGCCATGTCCGACCACGACCACCAGGTGCTCCGGCTCCAGCGCGCTGGCGGCGTCCACCGCGAAGGAGATCATCGACCGTCCCGCCAGCCGGTGCAGCACCTTGGGTACGGCGGATCTCATCCGCGTCCCAGCCCCGGCGGCCATCACGACGACCGCGGCGACCCGGGAAGACTCGACAGTTGCGTGTTCGGACACGTGCACTCCCGCGTTTGGTGGCTAACCCGCTCCCGGCAGAGAACCAGGTCGCAAATGCCTGGACTGGATCCGCCGGAGACAACCTCACCCTATCTGGTGCGGCCGACAGCTCACCCCACTCAGCCCCGCACCGAGCTGTCACAGCCCGACCTCGGCAGCCGCGGATGGGCTCCCCGGGTAGGAGTCGAACCTACGTCGCTAATCCTGATTCAAAGTCAGGCGGGCCCTGCCGGCAGACCAACCGGGGAATGACACCGCCCTACTCTACGGGGCTGAGCAGGCTGTGGGGCAATCGCCGGCCCTGGTTCCGCGCTTGACGGACTGACCGCTACGCGGATCGTTCGTCCTCGGATTTCCCAACCGGTGTCGGGCGGGCCAGACTAAGGACCGTGGATCAGGCAGCCGGAACCGCGCGCGCCAGGCGCGGCCGCGTCCGGATGACCCGCGCCCAGCGGCGCGAGCAGTTGATCGAGGTCGCCCGAGGGCTCTTCGCCGAACGAGGGCTGGAGGGCACCTCCGTGGAGGAGATCGCCGCCCATGCCGGAGTGAGCAAGCCGGTGGTCTACGAGCACTTCGGTGGCAAGGAGGGTCTCTACGCCGTCGTGGTCGACCGCGAGGTGCAGACCCTGCACGGCGCGATCAAGCAGGCGCTGACCAATCCCCGGGCCAACCCACGAGCGCTGATCGAGCAGGGGACGCTGGCACTGCTGGACTACATCGACGACAACCCCGATGGTTTCCGGATCATCTCTCGCGACACCTCGGCGGCATCGGACACCACCTCGTTCGCGACCATCCTCTCCGACATCGCCTCGCGGGTGGAGGATCAGCTGGCCGACGAGTTCACCAAGCGCTCGCTCGACCCGCAGACCGCGCCGCTGTACGCCCAGATGCTGGTGGGGCTGGTGGCGCTGGCCGGGCAGTGGTGGCTGGACACCCGCGACGAGTTCAACCTCGACAAGCCCACCGTGGCTGCGCACCTGGTGAACCTCTCCTGGTACGGCCTGCGCAACCTTCGCGCCGAGCCGCGGCTGTTCACCCAGCGCCACACGGATTCCGCGGAGTAACCTCGCGGCGATCGGCGAGTGTCAGCTGAGCAGACGGGCTCCAGGCACGGGGCCGTGGACGCGCCGGATCTCGCGTCCGATTCCCTCGGCGGACAGGCCCACCGCCAACTCGATGGCCGAGCGTTCGTCGGCCGCCAGGAAGGCGATGGTCGGGCCGGAACCCGAGACGATGCCGGCCAGCGCACCCAGCTCGTCGCCGACCGCGAGCACCCGGTTCAGTTCCGGGCGCAGGCTGAGCGCGGCGGGCTGCAACTCGTTGACCAGCGCCTTTCCGAGCGCGGCTGCATCGCCGGCGATCAACGCGCTGAGCAACTCGGGCGGACTCACCAGTTCGCGCCGGCCGCCACGCAGCTCATCGAATCGCCGGAACACCGCGGGGGTGGAGAGCTCGCCCTCGCTCAGCACCAGCACCCAGTGGTAGCTGCCCCGGCTCAGCACGGGTGCGATCCGGTCACCGCGACCGGTACCCAGCGCCGTCCCACCGGTCAGGCAGAAGGGGACGTCGGCACCGAGTTCTGCGCCCAGTTCCAGGAGATCGTCCGGCCCGGTGTCCAGATCCCACAGGACTGAGCAGGCCAGCAGCGCGGCGGCCGCATCGGCCGAGCCGCCGGCCATGCCGCCGGTCACCGGAATCGTCTTGCGCAGGTCGAGCGAGCAGCCCAGACCGCGGTTGCCGCTCATCCGCGACAGCAGCCGCGCCGCCTTCAGCGCGAGGTTGGAGTCGTCGGTGGGCACCAGCGCGGCCTGCTCACCGCTGACGCGCAGTTCGAACTGGCCGGGTTCGGCCCACCGCGCCTCCAGATCGTCATAGACCGAAACCGCCTGGAACACGGTCGCCAGTTCGTGGTAGCCGTCCGCTCGCCTCGGGCCGCTGCGCAGCGAGAGATTGATCTTGCCGGACGCCCGGACCCGGACCACCTCGTCTTCTGCCAGCGGAGATGCCATACCGGCGAACCTACCGGGCCTCGAGCATCTCGGCGACCTTCACGAAGTCGCCGATGCCCAGCACCTCGCCCCGGGCCTGCGGATCGACACCGGCGGCAGCCAGCGCGTCCGAGGCCGCCTGGGAGGAACCGAACAGCCCCGACAGCGCCCCCCGCAGCATCTTGCGGCGCTGGGCGAAGGCGCCGTCGATGACCGTGAACACCTGCTCGCGGGTCGCGGTGGTGGCGGGTGGCTCACGCCGGGTGAACGACACCAGCCCGGAGTCGACGTTCGGGACGGGCCAGAACACCGTCGGCGGCACCGACCCGACCCGGCGGGCGTCGGCGTACCAGGCGAGCTTGGCCGAGGGCACCCCGTAGACCTTCGAGCCGGGTGGCGCGACCAGTCGGTCGGCCACTTCGGACTGCACCATCACCAGGCCGCTGCGCAAGCTCGGGAAGCGCGCCAGCACGTGCAGCAGGACGGGAACGCTGACGTTGTAGGGCAGGTTGGCCACCACGGCGGTGGGCTGCGGGTCGGGCAGGACGTCGATGTCGAGGGCATCGGCCTCGATCGTCCTCAGTGCGCCGGCACGCTCGGGCAGGCGCTCCGTGGCGGTCCGGGGCAGCCGGGCGGCCAGCGAGGACTCGATCTCGACGGCGACCACCTGACAGCCGGCCTCCAGCAGGCCCAGGGTGAGCGAGCCCAGGCCCGGGCCGATCTCCAGCACCACGTCGGCCGGCCCGACCCCGGCCGCAGCCACGATCCGGCGGACGGTATTGGCGTCGTGGACGAAGTTCTGGCCGCGCTGCTTGGTGGGCCGCAGATCGAGTTCGGCGGCGAGTTCGCGGACGGTGCGCGGGTCGAGCAGGCCGTCAGCCATCGCTCCCCCATTCACCGAACAGAGCGGTGGCGTTGGCGGCCAACTGGTCGCACAGCTTGGACACCTCCACGCCACGGCGCTCGGCCATGAAGCGGACTGTGTGCGGCAGCAGGTAGGGAGCGTTGGGCTTGCCGCGGAACGGCATCGGGGTCAGGTAGGGAGCATCGGTCTCCACCAGCACCCGATCGGACGGGGTGAGGTCGAGCGCCTCGCGCAGCGGTTCGTTGGCCTTGAAGGTGACCGTGCCGGGGAAGGAGAGCCAGAAGCCGCGGTCGAGGCAGCGACGGGCAAACTCCGCATCCCCCGAGAAGCAGTGCATCATCACCCGCTCGGGCGCGCCCTCGGCGTCGAGGATGTCGAGGATGTCGTCGTGGGCGTCCCGGTCGTGGATCACCAGCGCCAGCCCGAGCTGCTTGGCCAAGTCGATGTGGGCGGCGAAGGAGTGCTTCTGGCGGGCGACTCCCTCGGGTTCGCGGGTACGGAAGTAGTCCAGGCCGGTCTCGCCAATCCCCCGGATCCGCGACGACGTTCCGGCCAGCGAGGCCAAGGCCGTCAACGCGGAATCGAGGCCATCCCGGAGCCGGGCGGCGTCGTTGGGATGGATGGCCACGCAGGCCACCACCTCCGGGTGCTGCTCCGCGAAGGCGACGGTCTCGGCGGAGGAGGCCACGTCGGTGCCCACGTCCACCACCCTGGTCACCCCCACGGCCCGGGCGGCTGCCAGGTTGTCGGTCACCCCCAGCCCGGAGTACTGCCGCGTGCTGGCGAGGTGGGTGTGGGCGTCCGTGGTCGGTGCCGGTAGCGGCTCGGGGGCCGACGGCAGCGGCTGGCGGGTCATCGGGCCTCCTTCCTGGCCTCCAGCGTGGCCTGGTAGAGCGCCTTGCGAGCCACGCCGGAGAGTTCGGCGACCACGGAAACGGCGGACGACAGCGGCTCACCGGCCGCGATCCGGGCCTGCACATCGGCCAGCGCGGACGGCAGGTCCGCAACCACCGGAACCGCCCCGGCCACCACGACGGTGATCTCGCCGCGCACCCCGGCCCTCGCCCATTCCACGAGTCCGGAGAGCGTGCCACGGCGGGTCTCCTCGAAGGTCTTGGTCAGCTCCCTGCTGACCGCCACCCGGCGCTCGGCGCCGAACGCGGCAGCGGCGTCGGCCAGGAAGTCGACCAGCCGGTGCGGCGCCTCGAAGAACACCATGGTCCGCCCCTCGGACGCCAGTGCGGCAAGCCGGCGGCGGCGCTCCCCCGCCTTGCGGGGCAGGAAGCCCTCGAAGCAGAACCGGTCGGTCGGCAGCCCCGACAGCGCCAGCGCCACCAGTACCGCCGACGGTCCGGGCACGACCGAGATCGGAAACCCCCGGTCGATCGCGGCGGCCACCAGCCGGTAGCCGGGATCGGAGACGGTCGGCATTCCGGCGTCCGTCACCACGACCACCGTTCTCCCTTCGTCCAGCTCAGCCAGCAGCTCCCCCGCCCGTGAAGCCTCGTTGCCGTCGAAGTAGGACACCACCCGGGCCTCGATCGTCAGGCCGAGTCCGGCCAGCAGGGTGCGCAGCCGGCGGGTGTCCTCGGCGGCGATCACGTCCGCGGTCGCCAGTGCCTCACGCAGTGCGGGCGAGGCGTCGGCCAGGTTGCCGATCGGCGTTCCGGCCAGCACCAGGCCGCGAGTCGCTGTGGTCACCCCCGCAGTATTCCCGACCTGCACCGCCACCGCATCCGGCTTCCGCGGCGGTTGTCGGCTCCCCGCAGGAATCCGGGCACCGCGCGCTCGCTGGCCAGGACCAGGAACGTCATCGGTTCGGCCGATCCGGCCCGGTCAGTCCCGCTGCACCCTAGCCTGGCTTCATGAATTCCCCACTGGTGGCCGATGGTTCGTGGTGGATCGAGCGCCGGATCCGTTACGACCGCACCCATCGTGTCCTCGACGGGCTTCCTCAGTTCGGGTTCCACATCGGCGGCGACGTGTTCGTCGTCGAGTACCAGTCGGGCTATGTCGGGCTCGTCCGTCACGGCCAGGTTCAGTGGACCGCGGGCGCTCGGGATCCCGGCCTGGCACCACATCACGTCCGGGTGCAGCTGGAGGAGCCACGGTTCGTCGGCCGGGCCCACGCACCCGGGTTCGCGCTTGTCACCGACGCCCGCGGCATCTGGCTGATCGACGTGGAGCGCGCCGGGTTCGAGATACTCGCGGTCGCCTCCGAGATCGGTCTCATCGACCCCGGCAACGCCGTCTGGCTGGCGGGCTCGGGGATCTGGGTGAACGACATCGTCGGACACCAGATCCTGCAGCTCACCGCCGAGGGAGAGCTGGTTCGGCGGCTCGGAGACGGAACGGCCGGGTTCCAGCTCGGGGCGACCGGATTCGCGCAGGCACGATTTGGCCACATCTACGACATCAGATCCGGACCCGACAACCGACTCTACGTCCTGGACTCCACCAACTACGCGGTGCGCGTGGTGGATCCCCACGACGAGCGGGTGGAAACCCTCTGTGGGGACGGGAATCCTGGCTGGCGAGGCGACGGCGGACCGGCCCGCGACGCCCGTCTGGGCGGTGATCCGGGGGCGGACTTCGACGGACCATGGAGTCTGGTCGTCGACGACAAAGGCACCATCTACATCGGCGACACCCACAATCGCGCCGTTCGGCGCATCGATGCGGCCACTGCGTTGATCTCGACCATCGCACACCGCGGCATGCCGGCACCACCGGGCGACGACCGCGCAGGTGGCGCGGCTCCCGGCGAGCCGTTCACGCTGATCTGCGGCATGGACCTCGACCGCGACAACCATCGCCTGCTGGTTCCCGACTGGGTGAGCGACGAAGCGGATGAGCTCATCGTGCTCGCGCCCGCAGAGCCACTGCCGCACTGACCGGCATCAGAACACGCCGACGTGACCGGCCTCGGAGCACGTGGTGATCGACCACGACGAAGGGGGAGCCAGGGCCACCGCAGCCGACGGCGGATCGCCCGGGCCAACCCCGTCGGCCCGGCCACGAAGCTGAAGCGGGGCCGCCGGCCCGCGCCTACTACCATGGCCGGGTGACGACGATCCCGGACGACCGCGCCGCCGTCCCCGGCGACGCCTCGTCCCCCGAATCCACCGCCGAGGACGCGACCGTCTGGGCACCGCCGGCCCCGGACACTCCCCCGGCCCCTGCCGGGCCGCCGTCCCACGGGTGGCCGCTCCCGCGGGCCGCCGCAGCGCCTCTCCCGACCACCACCCAGCGGCTGCGCGACGGCATCCTGACCGACCGGCTGGCAGGCTGGCTGGTCACCCTGGGGATCACCGCGCTGGCCTTCGTGATCCGGCTCGTCGGACTCGCCTACCCCAACAAGCTGATCTTCGACGAGACCTACTACGCCAAGGACGCCTGGACGCTGTGGAAGTACGGCTTCGAGAAGGCCTGGCCTGACGGGGACCAGACCAACGTCTCGGTGATCGCGGGAGATGTCGACATCTACCTGGACAAGCCCTCGTTCATTGTCCACCCCCCGGTCGGAAAATGGCTGATCGGGTTCGGTGAGCAGCTCTTCGGGATGAACTCCTTCGGCTGGCGGTTCATGCCGCTGGTATTCGGCGCCCTGCTGGTCTTCGTCACCATCCGGCTGGCCCGGCGACTCTCCCGCTCGACCCTGATCGGTGCGATCGCGGGCATCCTGCTCACCCTGGACGGGCTGGCCTTCGTGATGTCACGGATCGCCCTGCTCGACATCTTCCAGGCCTTCTTCCTGGTCGCCGCGGTGGCCTGCTGCGTCGCCGACCGCGACTGGTACCGGCACCGGCTGGCCGATCTGCTGGACGCCCGCGGCCTGCCCGACTTCGGCGGCGAGTTCGGTCCAGTGGTGTGGTTGCGTCCCTGGCGGCTGGCGGCGGGAATCCTGTTCGGGCTGGCGATCGGCACCAAGTGGAACTCGGTCTACCTGCTGGCCGCGATGGGCGTGCTCTGCGTCTGGTGGGACGTCCGCGCCCGTCACCTGGCCGGCTCCAGCTGGAAGGGCTGGCTGGCGCTGGTGATCGACGGCGTGCCGGCCTTCGTCCGGATGGTCGTGATCGCAGCGGTGGTGTACGTCGCCAGCTGGACCGGCTGGCTGACCAGCACCGGCGGCTGGGGACGCGACTGGGGGCTGAAGAACCCCGATCATCCATGGACGGTGCATCTGGGTGAGATGTGGGCCTCCTTCCTGCACTACCAGCAGGACATTCTCAACTTCCACACCGGCGAGTACATCAACGAGGCCACCCATCCCTACTCGTCGCACCCGATCGGCTGGCTGTTCATGGCCCGTCCGCTCGGCGTCGACTCGGTCTCCGGCATCGAACCCGGCGTGGAGGGCTGCCACGCGGTCGCCGGGCAGACCTGCATCCGGGTGATCAATGCGATGGGCACCCCGGTGCTGTGGTGGATGGCAGCGATCGCCCTGGTGGTCGCGATCATCTGGTGGATCGGAGGCCGGGACTGGCGGTTCGGGGCGCCGGTGATCGCCGCGCTGGCGACCTATGTTCCGTGGTTCTTCTCCGGCAGCCGGCCGATCTTCTTCTTCTACGCGATCACCATCATCCCGTTCACCGTGATCGCGCTGTCCCTCGTCCTCGGGCTGATCCTGGGCCCGGCGAACGGGCGATATCGCCGCCGCGGCGCCATCGTGGTCGGCGTCGCGGTCGCCCTGGTCGCGCTGAACTTCGCCTGGATCTATCCGGTGCTGACCGACGGCCTGCTGATCCACCAGACCGAGTACCTGGCCCGGATGTGGCTCCGAAGTTGGATCTGAGCCCCTCCGTCGACGCACTGCCGTCGCCGCTTTCTGCCCCATAGCCGTTCCGGCCGAAGGGGGTGTCGTCCGCAGCCACTGTCTGGCGCAAGCTCCACACCACCCGTCACCCGGTCGGGGAGGAGCACCCGGACGCGGACGCGGACCGGGCCGCTGATTGGCCGAACTCGCCGGAAGGGACGAGAATGGCCGGGTTTGGGGCGCTACCCGGAAGAGCCGCTGTCAGCGGCCAGCTGCCGGTGAGCCCTCGAGGAGGATCGTGGATCAGGGACGGCGGACGCTACTCGTCGGGACGATGCTGGCGGTGTTCAGCATCGCCTTTCAGACGATCGGGATCGCGACCGCCCTGCCCACCCTGATGGCGTACTTCGACGCGACCAGCCTCTACCCGTGGGCGTTCACCACGATGATCTCCGGGATGCTGGCGGCGACCATCGTCTCCGGCCGGGTGGCCGACCGACACGGGCCCGCATTGCCGATGTACCTCGGATTCGGACTGTTCGCGCTGGGCCTGGCAATGGGCTGGCTGTCGCCTTCGGTGTGGGTGGTGCTGCTGGCCAGGCTGGTGCAGGGGCTGGGCGCGGGAGCGCTGAACCTCACCCTCGCGGTCACCATCGCGCACGGCTTCTCGGCGCAGGAGCGTCCCAAGGTGATGGCGCTGTACTCGTTCTGCTGGCTGCTGCCAGCCTTCGTCGGCCCGCCGATCGCCGCCTGGCTCACTCACTACGACTGGCGGCTGGTGTTCGCCACCATGTTGCCGCTGGTCGCGATCGCGTTCGCCATCACGCTGCCGGGGCTGCGCGGCGTGCAGGCGAGATTCCGGCCCGGTGAGGACGAAGTCGGCCCGGTCGCCGTATGGCCGACCGCCGCGATCACGGTCGCGCCGTCACTGATCCTGCTCGCCGGACAGCCGCTGGGCTGGTGGAGCCTGGTCTCGGCGGTCGCCGGGACGGCCGCGCTGGCCTGGGGACTGCCGCGGATCCTGGCGCCGGCTGCTCGCGGCTTCGGCCCGGGCATCCCCAGCGTGGTGCTGACCCGCGCCCTGCAGGCGGGTGCCTTCTTCGCCGCCGAGACCATCCTGCTGGTCACCCTGCAGAACCTGCGCCACTACACCCCCACCGAGGTCGGCTGGGCGCTGACCATCGGTTCGGTCGGCTGGACGGCGGGGTCGTGGCTGCAGTCTCAGCACTGGGTGCGATGGCATCGCGACACCTTCGTCACCATGGGCTCGCTGGTGACGACCGCGGGCCTGGCCGGCCTGGTCGGCTTCGCCTGGTTCGCCTCGCTGCCGCTGTGGTTCGGGCTGACCGCGTGGGTGCTGGCCGGCCTGGGCATGGGCCTGACCATGCCCAGTTCTGCGGTCGCGGTGATGAGCCTCTCCCCGTCCTCCGAGCAGGGACGCAACCAGTCCTCGCTGCAGGTCGCCGAATCCGTCGGCAACTCCGTGGTCACGGCCGTGGTGGGAGGCATCTACACCGCACTGCTGTTCGCCGAGCCGGAGAAGCTGGGCTACTCGCTGGCCCTCGCCGCGACCCTGTTGGTGGCCGTGGCGGCGGTCGCCTTCAGCCGTCGGGTCGGCCACATCCACAACGACCTGCTGAACTGAGCTCGCGGCTCGGACCGCGCATCGCGAAACATCGGCCCGACAAGCGGTTGCAGCCGTATCGCAGATCCACGCCGGATACCGACGCGCGAGGCAGCCCAGGGTCAGGTCATTGGCGGTGCCGATGCGCGCTGCCGGACCCCTTCGGCTCAGGGCAGGCCCGCGAAGCGCCCCAGCGCAGCGGCCAGAGCACCCGCGATCACCACGACGAGGTAGGGAGCCTTCAGTTTGAGGGCGAGCGCCCCCGCGCCCAGGGCGAGCAGGCGGGAATCGAGCACGATCCCCTGTCCGTCGCCGAGGGTGTTCATCACGGTGAGCGAGGCCAGCAGGCCGACCGTGAGAGCGGCGGCGAGATCGGCGACCGGGGGCGCGTCCAACCAGGATTGCGGCAGCAGATAGCCGGCGAGCTTGATCAGGTAGGCGGCGGCGACCGCCAGCAACAGCCAACTCCAGAGGGTCACGAGATTCCTCCGGCGCGGTCGGTGGAACGGGGATCGGAGATCGCCGCCCTCGCCGGGGCGATGGAGCGGGTGACGGAGGCGGGGGTGATCATGAGACCCTCCGGCGGACGGCCCACCAGGCGGCGGTGACCGCGGCGGCGATCAGGACGGGGATGCCGGGCGGTACCAGCGGCAGGGTGAGCGCGGTGACGACGGCCGCCACTATCGCGATGGCGATCGGGTCACGGCCGTGCAGCCGGGGCCAGAGCAGACCGAGGAAGGCTGCCACCGCGGCACCGTCAAGACCCCACTGCTTGGGGTCGCCCAAGGCGTCGCCGGCCAGCGCACCGACCAGGGTGAACAGGTTCCACAGCAGGTAGACCCCCACCCCGGCCGTCCAGAAGCCGCGGACCCGCTCGTCGTGGTCGCCCTGGGCGGTCGCAGTGGCCATGGATTCGTCGATGGTGAGCTGCGCCATCACCGGGATCAGCCGCCGGGATGGACGCAGCAACGCCTTGAACTGCATCCCGTAGATGCCGTTGCGGATGCCCAGCAAGGTGGCCGCCGCCCAGGCCGCGGCCCCCGTCCCGCCACCGCCGATCACCCCGATGAAGGCGAACTGGGATCCGCCGGTGAACATCAGGGCGCTCAACGCGCAGGCCTGCCAGACATCCAGGCCCGCCGTCACCGCCAGCGCCCCGAAGGAGATGCCGTACAAGCCGACCGCCACCGAGATGGAAAGCCCCATCCGGACGGCCGGGGTGAGCCGCTCGAGAACCGCGGTCACAAACCGCGGGGGCCCCTCCACCTCAGCGCTCACGACTCTCCCGCACACATCGCGAACTCTCCCTCACCGAGGGCCAGCCCAAGAGGTCGGGAGCCAGCGTTCAGGGCTGGTCCTCGACGACGAAGGCTGGCCCTCGCCGAATCGACGCATCCGTCCTCGACCGGACGGCGGGGCTGGCCCTCGCTGGGGCGGCAGGGCTGGGTGCGGTCCATCGTCATCCCCGCGCTGGCGGGGATCTCACCTACCTCAGAGGTTCTCGGCGTCCGGCTGCCTCGGGTCGAATTCGGCGGTCAGCGCGGGCTCTTCCAGGTCGGTGCCGCGCGCCTTGCCGATGCTCTTCATCAGGTGGTAGAGCGCCAGCGCCGTGATGGTGCCGACCGTCACCCCACCGAAGGTCATCTCGCCGAGGGTGAAGCTGAAGTCCGCGATCGCGATGATCAGGCCGACGGCGGCCGGGATGAGGTTCACCGGGTTGGTGAAGTCGACCCGGTTCTCGATCCAGATCCGGGCGCCGAGCAGGCCGATCATGCCGTACAGGACGGTGCCTGCGGCACCGATCACGCCAGGCGGGATGGTGGCGATCGCCTCACCGAACTTGGGGATGAACGACAGCGCGATGGCGATGAAGCCGGCGATCCAGTACAGGGCGGTGGAATACACCTTGGTGGCGGCCATCACGCCGATGTTCTCGGCGTAGGTCGTGGTGCCGGAGCCACCGCCCAGGCCGGCAAGCGAAGTGGCGACACCGTCGGCCAGCAGCGCCCGGCCCATCTGCTTGTCATAGTTGCGGTCGGTCATCAGGGCCACCGACTTCACGTGGCCGACGTTCTCGGCGATCAGCACCAGGACGACCGGAAGGAAGAGCGCGGCGACGTTGAAATCCGGGGTGGGCAGCTGGAAGTGGGGCAGGCCGAGCCAGCCGGCAGCATCCATCCGGTCGAAGCTCACCTCGCCCTGCACCAGCGCGGCGACGTAGCCGACCAGCACGCCCAGCAGGATCGACAGCCTTCCGATCAAGCCGCGGAAGAGCACCGCGATGAGGACGATGGCGATGATCGTGATCCAGCCGGTGACGGGCGCGGCGCGGAAGCCGGAGGTCTCATTGACGCCCCACGCGGCGCTGGCCAGGTTGAAGCCGATCAGCATCACGATGGTGCCGGTCATCACCGGCGGCATCAGCACGTCGATCCAGTGCGAGCCGCCGACATGCACGATCGCGCCGACGATGGCCAGCAGGATGCCGGTGATCATGATGCCGAACAGGGCCCGGCCGAAATCCGCGCCGCCGTCGGTCATCAGGGTCGAGGCCATCACCGGCGAGATGAACGCGAACGACGAGCCCAGGTAGCTGGGCAGCTTGTTGCCGGTGATCAGCAGGAAGAGCAGAGTGCCGACGCCGCTGAAGAACAGCGTGGTGGGGATCGGGAAACCGGTGATCAGCGGCACCAGGAAGGTGGCGCCGAACATCGCCACCACATGCTGGGCGCCGAGCCCGAACATCTTTCCCCAGCCGAGCCGTTCGTCGGGGGTGACAACCGCCCCCGGTACCAGCGTTCCGTCTCCGTGCAGCTTCCAGATGGCCATGTCTCGTCCCTTCGCCGCTGGCACCTTAGTGCCGCCGACACTCACCGCGCGCCGAAATCGCAGAACTGGGACGCCATGCAGCACAAGGGGCCCGCAACCACCGCGACACGCAACCGAAGGTGGCGGCAGGCGAAGGAGGCGGCAGGCGAACCCGGTCCGGGCGAAGTAGCGGATCCCGCAGATCGATGGGCCATCCCCCTTGCCGCCGCCAACCGCGGCCGCCAAGGAGGCACAGCTCAACCCGCTGCAACGATGTTGGGCTCGAAACCCGTTGTCACCGTCACGTCATCGACGGTCCCGACAAGCTCGACCGTCGGTGATCAGCGCTTCCCTAATCCGTCAGGATCGCCGCTCCCAGCCACTCCTCGGGTATCCCCAGGCCTTCGACCAGAGGCAGGGCATGGGGGCGGAGGTCGCGGCAGAGCTGGTTCAGTTGCTCGTCGATCGCCTTGGAGCGGGCGGCGGAGATCTTGTTGTGCTCCAGGAACCAGGCACGGTCGGCGTTCAGGCTGGACAGGGCGTACAGGCTGCAGACCTTCTCCAGCAGGTTGCGGGCGTCGGAGCCGGCGCAGGCGTCGATGCCGGTGACGAAGGATTCGAAGATCCGCCGTTCCAGATGCGCCTTCGCCACGAACAGGACATGCTCGCCGAGCCGGTTGAAGGTCTCGAACTGATCGCCGTCGCTGCGGGCCGCCAGCCGCATCCGGCGAGCCAGCGACTCCAGCGAATGCCGTTCCCGCTCGGTGAACATCAACGCCTGCCAGCTCCTGTCCACCATCGCCAGCTCGTTCGGCTGGCGGCGCGCAGCCGCGACCAGGCGTTCCAGGACGACGCCGGCGCCCGTCCGCTCCACCACCGTCTCACCGACCACCCGGGCCGTGGCCTGGACGACGCCGGCGCGATCCAGCTCGCCCCACATCTGGCGGTAGTCGGTCAGCAGCGCCTTGGCGACCAGCTGCAGCAGCACGGTGTTGTCGCCCTCGAAGGTGGCGAAGATGTCGACGTCGGAGCGCAGCGCAGTGAGCCGGTTCTCGGACATGAAGCCCGCCCCGCCGCAGGCCTCCCGGCAGCTCTGCAGGGCGGAGTTGGCGAATCCTGTCGAGATCGCCTTCAACCCGGCCGCGAAGGTCTCCAGCTCACGCTGATCTCGGTCGGTCGATTCGCGGGTCCCCTGCACCTTCACCAGCAACCGGTTGAGGTCGTTCTGGGCGAAGCCGAGCGCGTAGCAGCGGGCCAGCAGCGGCAGCAGCCTGCGTTGATGGACGAGGTAGTCCAGCAACAGGACGCCGTCGCGGCGTCCGGGAGCCGGGAACTGGCGGCGCTTGAGCGCGTAGCGGGTGGCGATCGAGATCCCTCGCCGGGCGGCGACCCCCGCGCCGGCCGAGATACACACCCGGCCACGCACCAGGGTGCCCAGCATGGTGAAGAACCGGCGGCTGGAGGATTCGATCACCGAGGCGTAGCGTCCCTGCTCGTCCACCCCGCCGTAGCGGTCGAGCAGCATCCGGCGCGGCACTCGCACCTGGTCGAACCGGATCGTCCCGTTGTCGATCCCCACCAGGCCGCCCTTGTGGCCCTGGTCGGCGGTAGTGACGCCGGGCAGATCGCGTCCAGCCTCGTCCCGGATCGGCACCAGGATGGCATGCACCCCGTGCCGGACGTGGTCGACCACCAGCTGACCGAAGACCACCGCCATCGAGCCGTGCCGGCCGGCATTGCCGATGTAGGCCTTGGTTGACGCCGGCGTCGGCGAATCCACGACAAACTCGTCGGTGGCCGGGTCGTAGGTGATGGTGGTCTCCAGGCTGGCGACATCCGAGCCATGACCGAGCTCGGTCATCGCGAAGCAGCCGAGCAATTCCAGCCTGGTCACGGCCGGCAGGTAGGTGTCGTGATGCCAGGCGGTGCCGAGGTTGGCGATCGCACCGCCGAACAGCCCGAACTGCACGCCCGACTTGATCAGCACCGACAGGTCACCGTGGGCGAGCAGTTCGAAGGCCATCACCGCGTCTTCGGGCGAACCGTGATCGGTGGCCGAGACCGGGACGCCGGCGGCGCCGAACCCCGCGTCCGAAAGCTCCCGCAGCCGGCCGAGCACCCACTCGCGGGCCTCGTCCATCGGCTGCTCGGGGTCGCGCAGCAGATTCTCGATGGGCAGCTCGGCGCGGCCACGCGCGCGGGGCTTGGCGAAAGGCCCGTCGAGCGCTGTCCGCAGGGCGGCCCCCAGGGTGGTGATGGTCTCGTCGGCGGTCAGCAGCATGTCAGTTCTCCTGTGGTCGGGTGAGGCCGGCGGTCAGTGCGGGAACGAAAAGGGTGGTGATGTGGGTGACGATCTCGTCCGCGGGCGGGCGGGGGTCGGTGGACATCCAGCGGTCGGCGGCAGCCCGAACGAAGCCGACCAGTCCATGACCCCAGGTGGCTGCCGCGTGCGGCTCCTCGCCCCGCTCGGCCAGCCGGGCGGCGATCGCGGCCTCGATCCGGTCTCCGAGCAGGGCGGGCAGTCCGGCGGCGGGATCGATCGGCTCGGCTGTCGGCGGGTTCATCACGAAGCGGTAGATCTCCGGGTCACGCTCGACCAGGGCCAGGTAGGCGCCCGCCAGGTCGGCGGTGAGCCGGCCGACATCGGCCGGATCGGTCAGCCGGAGTGCCCGGACCAGGTCGGCCAGGATGTAGGCGTGGACGGCCTGCGCGACGGCCGCGTAGAGACCGGCCCGGTCGCCGAAGTGCCGGTAGATCACGGTCTTCGAGGTGCCGGCCTGCGTGGCGATCTCGTCCATGCCGACCCCCGGCCCATGCCGGCGGATCGCACGCAGAGCATGCTCCACCAGCTCGCGACGCCGCGTGATTCGGTGCTGCGCCCAGCGGGTATCCCGTCCATCGGTGGTCACGAAGGCAAGGGTACCCAGTACTGGACGTACCTGCTACCTTTGGTACCGCATATTTGTCGAATGGAGGCCCGATGCAGCTCCCCCGCTCCGCAGTCGTCGTCGGCGGCAACCGCACCCCCTTCGCCCGAGCCAATGGCGCCTACGCCACCGCATCGAACCACGACCTGCTCACCGCCGCGATCGACGGTCTGGTGGCCCGGTTCGGCCTGGCCGGGCAACGGATGGACGAGGTGGTCGGCGGCGCGGTACTCAAGCACACCCGCGACTTCAACCTCACCCGCGAGGCGGTACTCAGTTCGGCGCTGGCCCCCGACACCCCGGCCTGCGACCTGCAGCAGGCATGCGGAACCGGGCTGGAGACCGTGATCTACCTGGCCAACAAGATCGCGCTGGGTCAGGCCGACATCGGGATCGCGGGCGGCGTGGATTCCGCCTCGGACGCCCCGATCGCGGTCAGCGAGCCGTTGCGCCGGGCACTACTGGCGGCCAATGCGGCCCGGACCCTCCCTGCTCGGCTGCAGGCGCTGGCGCGGATCCGTCCGAGCCACCTGGCACCCGAGACACCGCGGATCGTGGAGCCCCGGACAGGGCTGAGCATGGGCGAGCACCAGGCGCGGACCACCGCGTCCTGGGGGATCACCCGCGCCGAGCAGGACGAGTTGGCCGCCGCCTCACATCACAACCTGGCCGCGGCCTGGGAGAACGGCTTCTTCGACGATCTGGTCACCCCCTATCTGGGTCTCACCCGCGACGCCACGCTGCGCCCGGACACCTCGGTGGAGAAACTCGCCGCCCTGAAGCCTGTCTTCGGGGTCTCGACCCTTCGACAGGGCGACCCAAGCTCGACCGCGGGGTCACCCGCCACGATGACCGCAGGCAACTCCACTCCCCTCTCCGACGGGGCGGCGGTAGTGCTGCTGGCCGACGCCGACTATGCAGCCGCCCATCACCTGCCGGCGCTGGCGCGCGTGGTGGACGCGGAGGTCGCCGCCGTCGACCATCCCGCCGGAGCCGACCTGCTGCTCGCCCCGGTGGCCGCCGTCGGACGCCTGCTGGCCCGGCAGGATCTGACGCTGGCCGACTTCGACTTCTACGAGATCCACGAGGCCTTCGCCTCGACCGTGCTCACCGCCCTGAAGGCGTGGCAGGACGAGGAGTACTGCCGGTCGGTCGGCCTGCCGGGAGCGCTGGGGCCGATCGATCGCACCAGGCTGAACGTCACCGGCTCGTCGCTGGCGGCCGGGCATCCGTTCGCCGCCACCGGCGGCCGCATCGTCGCTACCGCCGCCAAGCTGCTGCACCAGCGCGGCCCCGGCTCCCGCGCCCTGATCTCGATCTGCGCCGCCGGGGGTCAGGGCGTCGCCGCCATCCTGGAGGGGGTGTGAGGTTGCCCGCCGACCGGGACCGGGTGCCGCTGAGCCCGATCCACCGTTCTGTAGCCCTTGGTGGCCCGGATCAGGCCCCAGATCGCGGAATCCCGGTAGATCGGGCCCCTGTTCCCTCCCTCGCCATTCCGGGCTGACCGGGAATCCCACTCGCCCACCCAGGAGGTATGACGTGAACCTGCTTGAGAAGCTCTTCTACTCCGCTCCCGGTCAGGCGATCGCCGGCAAGGCCGGCCTGCCCACCCCGCCGGTGCTGCGCCGTGGGCAGGTCTGGCCGGACGGACCGATCGTACTCGCCTCGCCGGGCGGCGGAGCGCTGGGCGCCGCGACCCTACGACTGCTCGGTCGAGCGAGCAGCGAGCCGGTCTGGGACGACGCCGAGCCGGTTCCCGGCTACCCCGGGAAGATCGGCGCCCTGGTGGTCGACGCCACCGCGCTGCGCCGGATCGAGGAACTGGAGCAGGTGCGTGCCGTGCTGCGTCCGGCGGTCCGGTCGCTGGAACCGAGCGGACGGATCGTGCTGCTCGCCCGCGGCCCGGAGACCTTCACCATTGCGATGGCTGACCTCGTCAGCGCCAGCGATCTCCCTGGACAGGCTCAGGGTGAGCCGAGGATCGTCGGGACAACCGCTGCCCACGCGGCCGACTGGGAGGCCAGAGCGACCGCCCAGGCACTGGACGGCATCAGCCGCACGGTGGGCAAGGAACTGCGCAAGGGCGCGACCGCCAACCTGGTTCAGGTGGGCGCGGACGTCACCCCCGCAGCGCTCGCCTCCACGCTCGGCTTCCTGCTGCAGGGCCGCTCCGCCTTCGTGGACGGCCAGACCTGGCGGGTGACGGCTGTCGACGCCCCGCCCATCGCCGAGCGCCCCCTTGACGGCCGGGTCGTCGTGGTGACCGGTGCCGCCCGCGGAATCGGTGCCGCGATCGCCCAGGTGGTGGCTCGTGAGGGCGCCCAGGTGGTGGCCGTGGACATCCCGGCGGCCGGCGAGGGTTTGAGTGCCACCGCGAACGCGATCGGCGGCAGCGCCCTGCAACTCGACATCACGGCGGCCGACGCCGGTGCCCGGATCGCTGCTCATGTGGCTTCCCGCTACGGCGAACACCTCCACGGCATCGTCCACAATGCCGGCATTACCCGCGACAGACTGCTGGCCAACACCGATGCCGCACGGTGGGCCTCAGTGCTGGAGGTGAACCTGGCCGCTCAACTGCGAATCAACCAGGTGCTGCTCGATCCGGCGACCGCGGGCGGGCTCTCCACCGACGGCCGGATCGTCGGGGTTTCCTCGACGTCGGGTCTGGCCGGCAACCGGGGCCAGACCAACTACGCCGCCTCGAAGGCCGGCGTCGCCGGGCTGGTGCGGGCGATGGCACCCGACCTGCCGGGCATCACGGTCAACGCGGTGGCTCCTGGCTTCATCGAGACCGAGATGACCGCGAGGATCCCCTTCGCGCAGCGGGAGCTCTTCCGCCGCACCAACAGCCTGAGCCAGGGGGGCAAGCCGGTCGACGTCGCGGAGACCATCGCCTACTTCCTCGATCCGGCCAGCGCCGGGGTGACCGGTCAAGTGGTCCGGGTCTGCGGCCAGAACCTGGTGGGCGCCTGATGCCCCGCCCCAGGCCGGCCGCCCTCGCCTTGGCCCACGCAACCGGTGGAGGAGAGGAATGATCCAGACGGTGGTGTTGCCGGACCTGCCCCGGATGGGAGCGGCGTTCTGGCGGGGGGTCGCACCCAAACTGCCGCGCCCCCCTGCCGTTACCGGTCAGCAGGTGGTCGTGCCAGGCCACACCCCTGAGGTCGAGCGGCTGGCCGGCTACGCCCGGGTCTGCGGCTTCACGCTGCGGGACGCGCTTCCGCCCACCTGGCTGCATGTCCTCACGTTCCCGCTCCACATCCACCTGCTGGCCGATCCCGGCACCACGCTGCCGCTGGCCGGGCTGGTGCATGTCAGCAACCGGATGCGCCTGCATCGCCCCGTGCTGCTCACCGAGCAACTGGAGCTCAGCTGCGGGATCGGCAACCTGCGTCCCCACCGCCGGGGCGCGCTGATCGACCTGACCGGCCAGGTGCACGTCGGCGCCGACCTGGTCTGGGAGGGTGTGAGCAGCTACCTGGCCCGCGGCGTCGAGATTGACCAGGGCACGCTCACGAAAGACCCGGTCTCAGCCACGTCAGAAGAGGTGTCAAGGGTCCCCCAGGCGCTCTGGCGGCTACCGGCCGATCTCGGAAGGCGCTACCGCGAGGTGGCTGGGGATCCCAATCCGATCCACACCAGCCGGCTGGCCGCGAGAGCCTTCGGGTTCGCCCGTCCGATCGTCCATGGGATGTGGACTCACGCCCGCGTCCTCGCCGCCCTGGAGAACCGGCTCCCGCTCAGCTACGAGGTCGCCGTCGAGTTCACCAAGCCGATCCTGCTGCCCGGCACCGTCGGCTTCACTGCCACCGCGGAAGGCCACGGCTGGGACGCGGCGGTCACCACCCGGGACGGCGCCAAGCCCCATCTCCTGGCCCGAATCAGGCCCTAGATCCCGCGCGTCCGCGCACCACTGCCGACTACTCGATGCGACAAATCCGTCGCAGAGATCGACCATCGGCAGGAAGTGCGCACTAGTCTTCGGATCAGGAGGAAGCCGTGCCCGAAGCCACGTGGGCGATCATCGTCAACCCGAGCAAGTTCGACGACCTGATTGCACTCAACGACGAGGTCGCCACGGCGTGCGCAGAGAACGGCTGGCCGGCTCCGGTCTGGTACGAGACCACGGCGGAGGATCCCGGCACCGGTCAGGCCCGGGAGGCGCTCGCGGCAGGCGCCGAGTTGGTGTGTCCGCTGGGCGGGGACGGAACGGTCCGCGCCGTGGCGACGGCGATGCTCGACACCGGCATCCCGCTGGGGCTGCTGCCGGCTGGCACCGGGAACCTGCTGGCCCGCAATCTCTGCCTGCCGCTGGACGACCTTCCCGCCGCGCTCGTCGTCGCGGTGACCGGACGGGATGCCAGCATCGATGCCGGCATGGTCGCGTTCGACGAGCGCGAACCGGAGCTCTTCCTGGTGATGGCCGGGATGGGTCTGGACGCCGAGGCCGTCGCCGGGGCGTCCGTCGCGCTGAAGCGCCGGTTCGGCTGGGTGGCCTATGCCCTGTCGGGCCTGAAGTCGCTGGTGCGCTCCGGATTCAGCGTGCGGGTCTCCGCCGGGCGGCAGCGCGCCTTCAGCCAGCACGCCACCACCGTGATGATCGGCAATTGCGGCGAACTCACCGCCGGGGTGCGGCTGATGCCGGACGCTCTGGTGGACGACGGCCTGCTGGATGTCGCAGTCGTGTCGCCGCGCTCGCTCGGTTCGTGGTTGGCGGTCGGCGCCTACATCCTCACCCGGCATCGCGTCGGCCACTCCGCGATCGCCCACCTGCGCGGCCCCCGGATCAACATCGTCGCCGCCGAACCCGTCGACGCCCAACTGGATGGCGACGCGGTGGGGGCCGTCACCAGCGTGACCTGCTCAGTGCGCCCCGGAGCCCTGACCGTGCGAGTGCCTGCCTGAGCTCAGACCACGCGCGCCGCAACGGGTTCGACCCTTCGACACGCACAGGGTGGAACAAGCTCAACCGGCGTTGCACCAGGTCGGGCGCTCCCGCACAACTCAGGCCTCGGCCTCCGCCGGAATCGGGGTGGCCGGGCGCGGTGCGGTGCGCACCTCGTCCAGCGCGAGAGCCTCGGTGTGCGGGATGGGTACCCAGGTGGGGTCGCGGTAGAACAGCACCACGATGTTGAGGATCGACCACGACAAGAGGTAGAGCGGGAAGGTCGCCACCGTCAGCCAGACCCGCGGCCAGGTCGCGCGCTCCAGGCGCAGCACGAGCAGCGCGACCGAAGCGATCAACAGGTAGCCCAGCGCGGCGGCGAAGGCGACGTTCCCCGCCAATCCCAGCCAGTCTCCGGAGTCCGCGGCGCGGGTCAGCAGGCTCCCGACCCAGGCCAGCCCGGTGGCACCCGCGATCGGAATGCCGATGCTGAACAGGAGCGCATCCAGCTTGCCCCGCCAATCGGCGCGAGCGGCCCGCCACAGGGAGCGGCCGCTGAGCCCGATCACCTGGACGCTGCCAACCGCCCAGCGGTAGCGCTGCCGCAGCGATTGCCCGAAGGTCAGCGGCTGTTCGTCGTAGAACACCGCGTCCAGCGCCAGCCCGACGTGGTGGCCCTCGGCGATGGCATTCAGCGTGAACTCGATGTCCTCGCAGGCCGAACTGGTGTGCCAGCCGCGTCCGCCCAGCACCGCAAGGTCGAACATGAAGCCGGTGCCGCCCACCGAGGTCACCGGCAGTCCGTGCCGGGCACGTGGCATGTGGAAGAGCCGGTTCTGCGTCAACCAGAACAGGCTGCTGCAGCCACTCACCCAGGTACTGGCCGGGTTCTTGCCCACCCGGTAGCCGGCCGCGACCGGGATGCCGGCGTTCAGCTGCCGGTTCATCGCCGCCAGGAAGCCGGGGTCGACCAGGTTGTCGGCGTCGAAGACCACACAGGCGTCGAACTCGGCGGCCCGGTCGAACCGGTCGAAGAACCAGGTGAGCGCGTATCCCTTGCCGATCCGGCTGGTGTCGAAGCGCTCGGCGACGGTCGCGCCGGCGGCACGCGCCACGCCGGCGGTGTCGTCGGTGCAGTTGTCGGCGGTGACGAAGACCTCGAAGGAACCGGCCGGGTACTCCTGCCGGCGCAGGCTCTGAAGCAACTGGCCGATCACCGCGGCCTCGTCCTTGGCGAACACCAGGACGGCGAACCGGTGCTTCCGATCGGTCAGCGGGACCAGCGGTGGGAGCGTCCCCACTACGGGTAACGCCAGGATGACGTGGTACAGGCCGTAGGCACCGGCGATGACCAGGATGACCTGACAGAACACCGCGACCACCGCGATCACCTCGACCACAGTCCCCCGCTCTCACGCCCGACGTTCCAGTCGTCGGGACGTCCTCGGGAAGCCATTCTAGCCGGGCCACACCGTGGCCCCCGAAACGAGGCGAAGTCCCAGCGGGGTAGAATGAATCCTCGGAGGTGCAACCCAAGATGCTGATTCAGAACGATGCGAGTTGGTCGCTGTTCTGGTTCAACTGCATTCTCTACACCGTCCTGGTCGTGGTCCGCGCCTGGATCGACGTGATGATTCCGGCCCGCTTCCTCCGCCCGGACAGCTGGTGGTTTCGCATCCGTGACTGGGAGCGGGACGGCGAGTGGTACCGCGAGCAACTGCGGATCGACCGCTGGAAGGACAAGCTGCCCTCCCTGCGCACGGCGACCCGGTTCTCCAAGAAGCGCCTGACCGAGGCCAGCCATCGCTACTTCACCCGTTTCATCACCGAAACATGCCGCGCTGAATCGAATCACCTGCGGGCGATCGGTTCGGTGATGGCGATGCGGTTGTGGACGCCGGTCGACCTGTGGCTGGTCTGCATGCTGATCGCGGTCGTGGGCAACGTGCCCTTCATCATGATCCAGCGCTACAACCGCCCCCGGCTGATGCGGGCGCTGGAGCGGATGGAGCGTCGTGAACTCGCCGCCGCGGGCGACGATCCGGAACTGCATCCGGTCACTGCCTGAACCGTGGCCGCCGAAGGCACCCTCGACCGGCGCACCCGCCGCAGCCTGGACACCGAGATCTGGACGCTGGCCGTCCCCGCCTTCGCCACCCTGCTCGCCGAGCCGCTGCTGGTGCTGGCCGATTCGGCGATCATCGGTCACGTCTCCACCGACGCCCTGGCCGGCCTGGGAGTGGCCGCCAGCGTGATCGGGCTGACGCTGGGCCTGTGCGTCTTCCTCGCCTATGGCACCACCGCCTCGGTGGCCCGACGGCTCGGGGCGGGCGATCTGCCGGGCGCGCTGGCCGGCGGCCTGGACGGGATCACCCTCGGGCTGGGCGTCGGCGTCGTGCTGGCGGCGGTGATCGGCGGTCTGGCCGGACCGATCATCGGCCTCTACGCGGTGGCGCCCGAGGTGGCCGCCCCGGCAAGCGCCTACCTGGGTGTCGTGGCGCTGGGCTTTCCCGCGGCGCTGACCATTCTCGCCGCCACCGGTGTGCTGCGCGGTCTGCAGGACACTCGCACCCCGCTGCTGGTGGTCGGCTGCATGAACCTGGTCAACATCGCGCTCAACCTCGGCTTCGTCTTCGGGCTGGGCTGGGGCATCGTCGGATCGGCAACGGGAACCGTCATCTCCCAGTACGTCGCTGCCGCCTGGATGGTGACGACGGTGCTGCGCGGCGCCCACCGGCATCAGGTGAGCTGGCGGTGGAGGCCGGCCGGAGTGCTGGCCGCGGCGAGCTCCAGCAGTTGGCTGATCCTGCGAACGCTCGGGTTGCAGGCGGCGCTGCTCACCACCACGGCGGTGGCTGCCCGGATGGGCACCACCGCGCTGGCCTCCCATCAGGTGCTGAACAGTCTGTGGATGCTGCTGGTCTTCGCGATGGACGCTGTCGCGATCGCGGCCCAGGCGATCGTCGGCCGCTACCTGGGTGCCGGCGAGCCCCGGATCGTCCGCGCCCTGCTGAGCCGGATGATCGGCTGGGGTATCGCCATCGGCGCGGTCGGCGGGGTGGCCCTGTGGGCCGGCCACCGGCTCTACCTGCCGCTGTTCACCCCGGACTCCGCGGTCGTCTCCCAGATCGGACGGGTGCTGCCGATCCTGGCCGCGCTGACCGTGGTCAGCGCTGTGGTGTTCGTCCTGGACGGTGTGCTGATCGGGGCCGGGGACGCTCGCTATCTCGCGCTCGCCAGCCTGATCAACCTCGCCACGTATCTGCCGCTGGCGCTGGCGGTGGCCTGGACCGGGGCCGGCCTGGAATGGCTCTGGATCGCCTATGGCGGCCTGGCACTGAGCCGGCTGGCCACCCTGGGACTTCGCGCCCGGGGCACCCGCTGGATGCGGGTGGGCGTCTAGACCGGAATCCTGACCGTGCCCCCGGGTCTCCCGGGCTATCGTTGTGCCCAACGTCACCGGGGGTGGGGCAAGTGACCGACGAACACCAGAGCGGGCGCGGGCTGCCGTCGCCGGCCCCGTCGCCACCGAGTCGTACCCCCGCCGAGGCGCAGTTCCCCTATCTGACCACCCACGGGCTGCAATCCCCGGCCTCTTCCTCCCCCAGCCTGGACCGTCCGCGTCCGCGGCCGCACCGGCGAACCTGGCTGCCCCTGGCGATCGCGGGTGCATTGTTCACTCTGGCGGTCATCGCCGTGGACCTGACGCTGGGCCCGCGTCCCTTCCTCGGCCCCCACCCGGATGTCGCGGCCACGCAGGCGGTGCGCGGCTATCTCGAGGCGCTCGCGGAAGGAGACGCCGCCACGGCGCTGGGGTATGCGCTTCATACGCCCACCGACGCCGGCCTGCTCACCGACCGGATGCTCACCGAGCAGCGTACGAGCGCGCCGATCAGCGACATCGAGGTCAGCGCCCCCACCGATCCCGGACGGGTGCCCGCCAACTACCTGCTGGGCACCGAACGGGTCGAGGTCGTCTTCGAGTTGACCCTGGTCGATGACGCATGGCGGCTGAACCGGGTCGCGGCACCGGCCGATCTCAGTGGCTTCGCCGTACCGGTCGCCCTGAACGGCATGACGGCGGGGAGCCCTCGTCCGGCGCTCTTCCCGGGCCACTACCGGGTTACCTCCGACTCCCCGCGCTACGAGGTGGTGGGGGGCGGATTCACCGTCCGCCACCCCTTTGAACAGCCGGTCGTCGAGGGTTCGCTCGACCTCAGCGAAACCGGCCGGGCCGAGGTGATCGACGCGGCGGAGACCCAGTTGGCCGACTGCCTGAGCCGGCACGACCTGGAGCCGGCCGATTGCGGCTTCTCCCTGGTCCACCCCGAGGAGACTCCGCTGGACGAGTCGACCGTGCAATGGCGGGCGCACGACGAGGTCGACTTCACCGATCTCGACCTCACCCTCGACCACGCGGGCTCCGCCAGCGCCGACATCGACCTCACCATCCACGGGGATGCGCGGGGTCTGGACGGCTCACGCTGGAAGGCCCACGCCCAGCTGACCCGCCTGCGCGCCGATCTGACCGGTCCGGTGGTCCGGGTGCAGTTCGGGTGAACTGGCCGAGCCCGGTGGTGCGCCGGCGGCCTCGCCGCGACCGCCGCTATCCTGCGGAGATGCCCGACTTTCCCACCGCCAGCACCACTGAGGACTTCCGCCGCAATCTGGCGCTGGTCGAACAGCGGATCAGCGACGCCTGCGCCCGCGCCGGGCGGGAACGCGCGCAGGTGAGGCTGCTGCCGGTGAGCAAGACCGTCGACGAACCTCGGATGCGCGCTGCCATCGCGGCCGGGATGCGCAGTTTCGGCGAGAACAAGGTGCAGGAGGCGAAGACCAAGGCCGCCGCACTGGCCGATCTGCCGGATCTCTCCTGGTCGGTGATCGGCCATCTGCAGACCAACAAGGCCAAGGACGTGGTGGCCTTCGCCGACGAATTCCAGGCCCTGGACAGCCTGCGGCTCGCCGAGACGCTGGATCGCCGGCTGCAGGCGGCCGGGCGGGGCATGGACGTGTTCGTGCAGGTCAACACCTCCGCAGAGGAGAGCAAGTACGGGCTGCCGCCGGAAGAGGTGCCGGGCCTCCTCGCGGCGCTGCCGCAGTTCGCCAGCCTCCGGGTGCGCGGCCTGATGACCCTGGCGGTGTTCAGCCCGGACACCGCGGCCGTCCGGGCCTGCTTCGTCCGGCTGCGCGGGCTGCGCGACCGGCTCCGGGAGCGCTTCGACGGGCTGGACGAACTCAGCATGGGCATGTCCGGCGACTATCCGCTGGCGATCGAGGAGGGCGCGACCGTGGTACGGGTGGGCCAGGCCATCTTCGGGCGCCGGGCCACCCCGGATGCCCTCTACTGGCCGGCCGACGGGGTGTGAAAGGATCAGACATGAAGACTTTCCCCCTTGGAAGCACCGATCTTCAGGTGCCGGCGGTGGTCGCCGGCATGATGCGCATCCAGGAATCCTCCGACACCGAGATCCGCGCCTTCTACGACACGGCCCGTGGGATCGGAATCAACTTCTTCGACCATGCCGACATCTACGGCTCCGCCGTCCACGGTTGTGAGCGTCGCTTCGCCGAGGCCCTTCATCTCTCGCCGGGCGAGCGGGAGCAGATCGTGCTGCAGTCGAAGGCCGGGATCGTCAAGGACGGCCCCTACTTCGACTTCTCCTACGAGCACCTGATCGAGTCGGTGAACGGCTCGCTGAGCGCGCTGAACACCGACTACCTCGACGTCCTGCTGCTGCACCGGCCGGACGCCCTTGTCGAGCCCGAGGAGGTCGCTCGCGCCTTCGATGACCTCGCGGCCGCCGGCAAGGTGCGCCACTTCGGGGTGTCGAACCACACGCCGGGGCAGATCGAGCTCCTGCGGCGGTGCGTCAGCCAGCCGCTGGTCGCCAACCAGCTACAGCTGTCGATCACGCATTCGCCGCTGATCGCCCAGGGGATCGCAATGAACATGGCCGGCGCCGACCAGGCGATCGACCGGACGATGGGCACGCTGGAGTACTGCCGACTGCGGGACATCACCGTGCAGGCCTGGTCGCCCTTCCAGGCGGGCTTCTTCACCGGGACCTTCCTGGGCAACCGCGGCTACCCCGAGCTCAACGCCGTGATCAACCGGCTGGCCGGCCAGCACGACGTCGCCCCCGAGGCGATCGCGACCGCGTGGATCACCCGGCATCCGGCCGAGATCCAGGTGGTGCTGGGCACCACCAACCCCAGCCGGGTGCGCGCCGCGGCGGCCGGCGCCGACGTCACCCTGACCCGTCCCGAGTGGTACGAACTGTTCCGGGCGGCCGGGCACATCGTCCCCTGACCCGTCGACGGCCGAGCTTGTCGAGTCCTCGGCGCCTGGCCTTCGCCATGAACTCGGCGGGCTCAACCAGCGCTGCGACTCACCACACGGCAGAGGCGAGCCAGAGGATCAGCGGCATGGTGACGATCGACGCCAGCGTCGACACCGTCAGCAGCCGGGTGGCGAAGCGGGCGTCGCGGCCGTGCAGGATGCTGAACATCACCACGAACGCACCGACCGGTGCCGCGATGGCGATCAGGGTCGCCATCTTGGCCACCGGGTCGAGCGGCAGCAGAGTGAATCCGGCGACGAACACCAGCGGAACGACCAGATTGCGGACCAGCATGCCCAGCCAGGCTCCCCGGTCGCGGAAGACCGAACGCATGCTGATCGCAGCCAGATTGGCGCCGACCACGATCATCGACAACGGCGTGTTCATCGACGCCACGTGGCCCATCGCTTGATTGAGCAGTCCGGGGAACTGCCAGGAGGCCAGGAAGCAGACCAGCCCCAGCGTGGTGGCGATGATGTTGGGATTGAGCACCACCTTGAGCAGCCGATTGTCACGGCCTCCGGTGGGTGCGTGTCCGAAGAGGGCATCGCCGTGCGTCCAGGCGAAGATGTGGAAGGCGACGATGAAGGCGACCACGTAGAACACCCCGTCGTTGCCCAGCAGCGCCTGGGCCAGCGGGATGCCGAGGAACCCGGCATTGGTGTAGGTGGTGCCGAACCGCAGCACGGTGCGGCGCAGATCGTCCGGAACGAACCGTCGCGAGAAGATCAGCCCGGCGATGCCGATGGTGAGCGAGAACACCAGCAGATCCAGTCCGAACACCAGCCCGATGGTCTGCAGCTTGGCGGGATCGAAGGGACGCTGGAAGGCGGTGATGATGACTGCCGGCGTGACGAAGAAGATCACCAGTTTGGTCATGCCGGAGACCGCCTCGTCGGCCACCCAGCGCAGCCGGAAGGCCAGGAACCCCAGCGCCATCAGGATGAACATGACCGCGACCTGCCCGGCGGAGATCCCGAAGCTCATGGGACCCCCTCGCACGCCGATGGACGCCGGCTGACGCATCCACCCCAACCTATCGCGCCGGGCGGGCGGGCCGCAGTCGGCCTCACCGAGCAGGCCACCGGCGACAGCCCGGCGTCCGGGCGGTCAGCCGCCGGCCGGGAAGAGGGCTGCGGCCAACTCGGAGATCAGGGCTCCTGCGACATCCGGAACCTCCGCCCCGGGCAGGTACTCGCTGACCGCACCCACCCGCGAGGGGTCGACCGGCAGGCCGAGCTGCCGATAGCAGGCGTCGACAACCTCCCGCAGCGGCTCGGGATCGGCGACGACGAGGTTGACACTCAGCAGGAAGCCCCAGGCCATGACGCGCTGAGCGATGCCCGCCAGCTTCACTTCGCCCGCTGCGTTGACGCTGAACTCCCCCGGGCAGTACTCGCCAGGCAGTTCGCCGACCTGAGCGGGCACGCCCATCCGGCTCAGTGCGGCGCGGATCGCGGCCGAGGTTCGTCCGAAGCGGTCCCTCGTGCGGGCCTGGGCTTCCTGCGCTGGAGCGATCACATCGATCACGAGCGTGCCCTGGTGAAGCGGCGCCAGGTGACCGCCGACCGTGCGCAAGGCCGGCACGAACCCGAATGACCGCGCCGACTCGACGGCTGCCGGGTACCCGGGCAGACGGACGTCACGCCGGCTGAACGCGGCCGTGGGGAGCGTGGTGTACGCACGGATGCTGGGGTGCGCCGGTGGCGGAGACGGCTTCGCGAACGACGGCGGCTCCCACGCACCGGTGGGCCTCGCCGACGATTCGTCCCTTTGCTCGAGCATCACCGGAAGTGTAGGGCCCCCGTGGCCACCACCGGAGTCACCGGTCCTGGAGCAGTCCGGCCAGCTCGGCGCCGGTGTCCCGGATGAAGACGGGGATCTCCGCGCGGGGAGCGGCGACGTCGATCCACTGCCCACCGGGATGTGCCCTGCCGGTCCAGGCGTGGGTCCACTCCGCCCCGTGGGGCAGGTAGACCCGGCGATCAGTGGCATGGGGTTCCACCACCGGCGCGACCAGCAACTCCGCGCCGAGCAGATACTGGTCGGCGACATCCCAGCAGGTCGCATCGTCCGGGAACTCATGGAAGAGCCCTCGCATCGCCGGCTGTCCGGACTCGTGAGCCTCCGCCATCACCCGGCGAAGGTACGGACGCAGCGACTCGCGCAGCCGGACGAACCCGGCAAGGATCTCGTACACCTCCTCGCCGTAGCTCCACAACTCGTTCTCGGCGCCGGTGGCGACCCGGGGCAGCCCGTCCCGTCCGGCCACCGGCCCGTGCGGCACCCGGAAGCCGTGCATCCGCATCACCGGGCAGAAGGTGCCGAACTGGAACCACCGGATGAGCAGATCGTGAAAGTCCGGATCCTCCACCCGGCCGTCGTGGAAGCCGCCGATGTCGGTGGTGAACCAGGGGATGCCGGCCGCGCCCATGTGGATCCCGGCCGTGATCTGGCGCCGTAGGTCGTCGAAGGTGGAATGGATGTCGCCCGACCACACCAACGCGCCGTAGCGCTGGCTGCCGGCCCAGGCGCAACGCACCAGGTTGACGATCTCGGTCTGGCCGGCGGCCATCTGTCCCTCGTAGAAGGCGCGGGCGAAGTGCTGCGGGTACAGGTTGCCCACCTGCAGGTTCGATCCGGCGTGATAGCGATAGTTGTCGAAGTCGTAGGTGCCGTACTCGGGCTCGGCCTCGTCCAGCCAGAACAGCCGGACCCCCAGGTCGTGGTAGTTGCGGCGGCACAGTTCCCAGACCCGCTGCCTGGCCTCCGGATTGGTGGCATCGAAGAAGGCGCTCGGCCCGCCGAAGGCCATGTGGACGTCGAGCCCTCGCTCCGCCTTGGCGAGCAGGTTGCGCTGCTTGAACTCGGCGTAGTTCTCCGACTGCGTCGAGACCTGCGGCCACACCGACACCATCAACTCCACGCCCAGGTCTGCCAGTTCCGCCAGCATCGCCGCCGGGTCGGGCCAGAACTCCTCGTCGAAGCGGAAGTCCCCCATGAACGGCCAATGGAAGAAGTCGGCGACGATGACGTCCAGGGGCAGGCCCCGGCGCCGATGCTCGCGTGCCACCGCCAGCAACTGCTCCTGGTTCCAGTACCGCAGCTTGCTCTGCCAGTAGCCGAGCCCGTACTCCGGCATGACCGGAACGTGACCGGTCGCGTCCGCGTAGGCGGCCGCGAGCTGGGCGGGCGTGTCGCCGGCGGTGATCCAGTAGTCGAGTTGCCGAGTGGATTCGGCATGCCATTCGGTCCGATTGGTGCCGAAGGTCGCCCGTCCGATCGCCGGGTTGTGCCAGAGGAAGCCATAGCCGGCGCTCGACATCACGAACGGCACCGACGCCTGCGAATTGCGGTGGGCGAGCTCGAAAGTACAGCCTTTCAGATCGAGGATGTCCTGCTGGTACTGCCCCATGCCGACCAGCTTCTCGGCCGGATCCGCCTCGAAGGACATGGTGATCGCATGGTCACCCCCGAGGATCGGGCGGAAGTCGCGCGCCCGGAGCTGGAGTGACCCGCCCGAACCCAGCTCGCGCAGCAGGGAGCGGCCTTCGGCGTCGACGAACTCGATGCTGCAGCCGACCGTGTGATACGCCCGTGGTTCATTGTGACCGGCGCGAGCCCGCAGGACCGCGGTGATCCGTCCGTTGGCGATGGTGGCGGTGTCGCCCGCGATGGCGATCCGTGGCCGGCTCGGCTGCGGCTCGAGCAGCGCGAAGTCGCTGTCGAGCACACCGTGGCCGTGCGTTGCCCGGACCCGCAGGCTGTGGGCGCCCCAGGCCTGGACGACCAGCGTCTCTCCGTCGCCTCGCCAGATCAGGCAGTCGGAGTCACTGTCGAAATACTGCATCAGGTTGCTGCTCTCGTGAGTTCTGGATAGGGGTCTTTCGGGTCACGGCGCTGTCACCGGCTGGTGCCGTGACACTGTCATCAGTTCAGGCTCAGGGTTCCCGCTTCGCAGATGATGTCCACCGCCTCACCGGGATCGCCCGCGTGGGCCGAGACCCGAAGCCGATGCCTGCCGTCCCTCGGCTCCCGGCGTCCCTGCTCCTGCTGCCAGCGGGCGAAGCTGTCCGCGGTGACCACGATCTCCACCTCCGCGGTCTGCTGGGCGGGTACCGGCCGCCGGGCGATCGCGGTGAGTCCGGCCGCCTCGCCGGCCACCTCCGCATAGACCTGGACGACGCCGACGGTGTCGCGGTCACCGTGGTTGGTCACGGCGACGCGCAGCCTGACAGCGCCCTCCTCGATCGTCGCGGCGACGAGCCGGCCGGTCGTTCGGGCATAGCCGAGCCCATGCCCGAACCAGAAGGCGGCCCCGTGCTCACGCACCCCCGGAGCCCGGTAGCCGATGCCGCCGTCGGCGTCGTAGTCGAGTTCGGTCGGCACGGTCTCCGGGCCGTGGTCTCCGCCGGGCAGGTGCTCGCGGGCGTGCGGGAAGGTCAGCGGGAGCCGTCCGCCCGGCTCGGCGTCACCGAAGAGGACGGCGGCCAACGCCGTTCCGAAACGCTCTCCCGGGTACCACACCTGAAGGACGGCCGCCACGTCCTCCAGCCAGGGCAACAGGACGGCGCCCGGGGTATTGAGCACGACGATGGTTCGAGGATTGGCTGCCGCCACCCGCCGGATCAGCTCGTCCTGGTCGCCGGGCAGTGCGAGCGAGTCGCGATCCATGCCCTCGCCGCTGGCCTGGTTCACCAGCACCACCGCGGCATCCGCGACCGCGGCCACGGCCACCGCCTCGTCGATCAGCTGGTCCGGGGGCTGCCAGCCGAGCCGCAGGGTCGGCCCGAGACCCATCGGCGGGATCACGATCGCCGGCCCGGGACGGTAGTCGATCTCGAGCTCGACCGGCACACCGGCGGTGAGATCGACCCTCGCCTGCAGCGGGTAACGAGGTCCGTCGAGGAACAGTTCGGCCTCGCGGGAGCCCACCATCACCACATCGCCGTCGATCCGTACGGCCGCCCGCCCGCCCAGTCCCAGGCTCAGCCGGTGCGTTCCGGAGGCGTGGCTGGTCAACCGGGCGCGCCAGCGCACCGGCCAGCGCGATCCTGGATCGGACAGGTCCGCGGCGTGGTCGATGGTGGCCAGCTGCTCGGTCCAGCGGTTGCCCTGCGGATCGGTGAACTCGACCTCGATGCCCGGCCCGGAGCCGTCCGGGAGCGCGAAGGCCGTCGCGGGCACCACCGGCAACAGCGCGTCGCCCCAGCTGCCCTGGGCGGACGTGACCGTCCGCCCACCAGCGCGAGCCCGGATGCCGGCCAGCGGGGTGATCCTCCGATCCGGATCGACCTCGACCGCGGCCGAACCACCCACGACGTAGAGCGCATCGGCGCCGGACGGGCCGATCACGGCCAGGCTGGTGACATCCTCCCCCAGCGGAAGGGCCTGACCCTCGTTGCGCAGCAGAACGGTGGCGGCGAGCGCGACCCGCTCGGCCAGCTCCCGGTGTCGCTCGGTCGAGGCCGGCCGGGTCGCCGATGGCGGATCGTCCGCCAGCCCGGAGCCGATCAGGGCCCGCACCAGGTTCGCCACCAGTCCGTCCAGCAGCCGTGCGGGAGCGGTGGCGACCATCTCGGGCGTCCGCCCGGCCGCGCCACCCAGCGCGCCCAGGTCAAGGCCCGCGTCCAGCGCCGCAGCGTCGTCCCGGACGGCGAACAGGAAGTCGGGACAGTAGAACCCCTGCCAGCCCCACTCCCGCCGCGGGAGTTCCAGCAGGTCGGGCGACTCGCACACGTAGCGGCCGTTGAGCCGGTTGTACGAGCCCATCATCGACCAGGCACCGGCGTCGACAGCCATCCGGAACGGACGCAGGTAGGCATCCTGCAGCAGGTCCAGCGACAGGTGGACGTCCATCGAGTCGCCTCGGATCTCCCCCAGCCCTTCCCCGGTACGGCGGTCCTCCCCGTTGTAGGCGACGAAGTGCTTCAGCTGGGTGATCAGGTGGGTGGACTGCGCGCCGCGGACGTGCGCGGCACCCAGCTTCCCGGTCAGGTGGGGATCCTCTCCCAGTGCCTCCGGTATCCGGCCCGCCCTCGGGTCGCGGGCCAGATCGAGCGTCGGCCCGAGCAGCACGGTGAAGCCCGCCGCCCTGGCCTCTTCCCCGACGGCGCGGCCGAACTCCTCGGCCAGCTCGGCGTCGAAGGTGGCGCCGAGCGCGATCCCCGCCGGGAAGGCGGTCGCCCCGGGGACGTCCCTCAAGCCGGTGCCGGCGTCAACGTAGTGCGGTGCCGGCAGCCCACGGCCGACCAGCGCCTCGAACTCGCCGAGGGCGATCGCCTCGCGTTCCGGCCGGGAGAGATCGGCGACCAGGCTTTCGACCCGGCTCTCCAGAGGCCGGCCGGAATCGAGCCACGCGGGTCCGTCCGTGCCGCCCGGCGCGCTCACGACGTCCTCCTGGTGGAGTTGAGTTCGGCCAGGCCGTCCTCGACCGCCTCGATCACCGCCGGTGAGATCAGGCTGAAGGCTCCGAACAGCGGCTGATTGGGCACCCAGGCCATCCGGCGGGTGAAATCCCGGGCGACCTGGGGATCGATCCGGTTGAAGGCCGCCACCACGGTGCGGTACGCCTCCGGATCGTCCATGATCTCGGCCAGCGAGGTGCTGGTGGTGAGCATCGCGGGGGCCGGCTCGGGCGGGTCGGCGACCGTCCACTCGTGGCGGCCGGCGGCGACCTCGTAGGATTCCCCGCCCGGCAGCCGCACGGTCGCGGTCGAGTTCGGCGGGACGGTCGCGGTGATCACCAGCCGCCCGTCCGCCCGGTGCCACTCGACCTCCGCGGTGCCGTAGGGGGAATCGTGCCTGGTCGTCGCCCAGTCCAGTCCCGGCAGGGGTTGGGGGGCGATCTCCAGGTGTTTGTAACCGGGGCTGGCCGGCGCCAGACCCGCGACGGTGCGGTGCAGCCAGTCGGCCACCGCACCCAGGGCGTAGTGGTTGAAGCTGGTCATCTCGCCGGGGTTGATCGATCCGTCCGGCAGCAGTGAATCCCAGCGTTCCCAGATGGTCGTGGCCCCCATCGTGACCGGGTAGAGCCAGGACGGGCACTCGGTCTGCTGCAGCATGCGGCCGGCCTGCCTCGGATGCCCGGTGTGGGTGAGGGCGTCGGTGACCAGCGGGGTGCCGACGAAGCCGGTGCTGATCCGGTAGCCGTCGCGCCGCACCAGCCAGGCCAGCCGTTCCCCCATCCGGCGCCGCAAGCCGGGATCCGCCGCGATCCCGAACTCGATCGCCAGCGCGTAGCTGGTCTGGGCATCGGAGAGGATCCGGCCGGCCGGCGTGACGTATTCGGCAAGCCATGCCTGGCGCACCTTTTCCGCACGGGCCGCATAGACCGCGGCGTCCTCGGCCTGCCCGATCAGGGCGGCGATCTGGGCGAGCAGGCTGGTCGAGCGGTACAGGTAGGCGCTGGCGACCAGATCGGAATCGGCCTTGGCCTTGCCGGGCAGGTCCGGCGGCGAGTCGGGATCAACCCAGTCTCCGAACTGGAAGCCGCCCTCCCACAGGTATCGCTCGCCCGCGATCGCGAGCACCTGATCCACCCATGCCTTGCTCGATTCGTACTGCACGGCCAGCACGTCGGCGTCACCGAACCGCTGGTACAGCACCCAGGGGAGGACGGTTGCCACGTCTCCCCAGGCGGCGGCCGGCACCTTTGCCGAGTTCAGCACGTCGGGCACGATGAACGGGACCCCTCCGGCGTGCCGCTGCTCCAGGCCGAGGTCGACCAGCCAGGAGGCGAGGAAGCCGTTGCAGTCGTAGAGGTAGCTGGCGGTCGGGCTGAACACCTGGATGTCACCGGCCCAGCCCAGTCGCTCGTCGCGCTGGGGGCAGTCGGTCGGCAGGTAGAGGAAGTTGCCGCGCATCCCCCACACCACGTTCTCGTGAAGCCGGTTGACCAGCGGATCGGAGCATTCGAACCAGCCGGTGCGCGGCATGTCCGAGCCGATCACCTCCGCGGTGACGGCCCTCGGGTCGAGGTCGCCGGGCCAGCCGGTCACCTCGGCGTAGCGGAAGCCGTGGAAGGTGAAGCTCGGCGCCCACTCCTCCACGCCGTCGCCGGCCAGGGTGTAGCGATCGGTGGCGTCGGCGAGCCGCAGCGGCCGGACGCCCAGCTCGCCGTCCTCCAGCACTTCGGCGTGCCGCAGGGTGACCGTGGCTCCGGCCGGCCCCTGGATGCGGATCCGCAACCGACCCACCAGGTTCTGCCCGAAGTCGAGCAACTGCCTGCCGCTGGGCGAGGTGAGGGTGTCGACCACCGGCACCTGCTGGGTAACCCTCGCTTCCGGTGAGGTGCGTGGGCCGGGTACCGGGCCCGAGGGCAGCACCGCGGCAGCCTCCCAGCCCCCGCCGTAGCCGGGCTCCGACCAGCCGTCCGGCCACTTGCGGGCGTCGTAGGTCTCGCCGACATAGATGCCGGACGCGATCCAGGGCCCGTCTCCGGTCACCTGCCACCCCGGCCCGGTCAGCAGCCACTCGGCACGTCCGTCGGCGTACTCCAGCAGGAGCTGGCCGGCGAATGACGGCTGATTGCCGTAGAACGGCTTCGCCAGCCCCTGGAAGCCGTAGGCCTCGGTGAACCAGCCGCCGGCCAGCGCGACTCCGATCGCGTTCGCGCCCTCGATCAGCAGCCCGGTGACATCGGCGGTCTCGTGGATCAACCGGTACTGGTAGGGGGTCCAGCCGGGCTTCAGCAGCTGGTCGTCGACCGGCTTCCCGTTGACCTCCGCGGAGTACACCCCGTGCGCGGTCGCGTACCAGGTGGCGCGCAGTAGGCCGGGGCCGACGCTGAACTCACGGCGCAGCAACCCTGGCTGGGCATGCCGCTTGGGGGCCGGCAGCCCGATGAACCGGGCCTGCCATTCCCCGTCCGCCAGGAAGGAGGCCACCACCTCGCGCGGCCGGCTCCACGGCGTCCAGCCGTCCACCCCTTCCACCCGTAGGCTCAGCGAGCCGCGTTGCCGGGGCATCAGGGCGGGGAACGGCCAGGCGACCAGCACCGAGGCATCCCCGGCGACCCGGTGAACCACGGCGGCGGCGCCGTCGTCCCAGCGCAGTTCCGCGGCCAGCTGCCGCCAGCCGGGCACATCGCTGGCGGTCACCCAGGAGATCCTGGGCTCGGCGACGGCGACGAACGGTGGGTCGGCGCGGTACTCCAGGCGGACGGAATCGACCACGGACGGCATGACGAAGCCCTTTCGGTATGCGAGTTGGTTCAGCCCTTGACGGCGCCGGAGGTCATGCCTGCGACGATCTGGCGCTGGAAGAAGATGTACATGATCAGCATCGGGATGGTGATCACCAGGATGTTGGCGAACAGCAGGTTGTAAGTGGTGACGGCCTGGCTCTGGAAGTTGAACAGCGTCAACTGGACGGTCGCGTTCTGGTCACCGGGAAGGAAGTACAACGGGTTCTGGAAATCGTTGAACACGAAGATCGACTGCACCACCACGATCGTGACGATGACCGATTTCAGCAGCGGGAAGATCACCCGGAAGAAGAGCCGGAACGGTCCCGCTCCGTCCATGATCGCCGCCTCGTCGATCTCCCGTGGGATGGTCGCCACGAAGGCACGCATCGTCAGCACGGTGAACGACAGGCCGAAGGCGACCTCGATCAGGATCAGCCCGTGCAGCGTCTTGAAGAGTCCCAGGCTCTGCATCACCCAGATCGTCGGCACCACCGCCGGCGGGATGATCAGGCCGGCGAGTACCAGGGTGTTGATCAGGGGATTGATCCGGCTGGGACGACGGTCGAGCACGAAGGCGATCATGGCGCCGAAGATCACCATCAGCGTGACGCTGGCGACCGTGAGCACGGTCGAGTTGATGAAGGCGATCACCAGCATGTAGTCGCGGGCCTGGAAGACATCCACGATGTTCTGCCACAGCTGGAAGTTCTCCGGCCAGGTGAACTGCAGTTTCGAGGCCTCGTTGGGGTCCTTGGCGGCCATCGTGACGATGAAGGCGAACGGCACCAGGAACAGCGCCGTGGTGACGGCGATCCCGATCAGGCCGGCCAGCCACCGATTCGCCGGACGCATCGCGTTCACAGCACGGTCTCCTTCGAGTTGAGCCAGCGCGACAGTGGGTAGATGATCGCGGTCACCACCAGGAACAGCAGGACGTTGCCCGCGGTCGACAGGCCGTAGAAGCCGGCCTGGTACTGCTTGTAGATCACGGAGGCGATCACGTCGGAGGCGAAGCCCGGACCGCCGCCGGTGGTGGTCCAGATCAGGTCGAAGCTGCGCAGGCCGCCGATCAGCGACAGCAGGATCACCGTCGAGGTGGCCGGGAAGGAGAGCGGCAGGATGATATTGCGGAAGCTCTGCCAGGAGGAGGCGCCGTCGACCCGGGCAGCCTCGAAGTACTCGTTCGGGATCGCCGCGATGCCCGCGATGTAGATCAGGGTGGCCAGGCCGATGCCCTTCCAGATGTCGATCGCCGCCACGCTCAGCAATGCGATGCGGGGATCGGTCAGCCAGCCCGGGCCATCCATGCCGGTGATCGCGGTGACCACCTGGTTGACCAGTCCGTTGAAGGGATCGAGCAACACCTGGAAGGTGAGGCCGACGCCCACCGCCGACACCAGCACCGGGAAGAAGGTCACCGAACGCAGGTAGCCGCGGGCGATGATCGGCGCGCTCAGCAGCACCGCCAGCAGCATGCCCAGCACCACCTTCGCGCCGGAGGTGACGAAGCCGTACACCAGCGTGTTGCGCAGCGACCCGATCAAGCCGGGCTCGCTGAAGAACATCACGAAGTTGTCGAATCCGATGAAGTACGACTCGAAAAGCGTCCAGCGGGTGAACGCGAAGTAGAAGGAGAACACGGTGGGAACGAGGAACAGGACGAAGAACACGATCCCGCCCGGGAGGTGGAACCAGAGCGGATACGTCCTGCGGACATAGGACGCGTCGGGTCTGACAGGCGTACCGGAGGACGAGCGGCGCCGGGTTGCGGATCCGCCCGGGGTGGCTGAGGTGGCGCTCATGGGGCTTCCTGTGGTCAGGGGTGATCGCGGCGGCGCCGATTACGGCAGGCGCCGCCGCCAGGGATAGATTCAGCGTGGGAAGTGGGGGCCGGGCTCCATCCGGCCCCCACGACCCGTCACCAGCCGGGCAGGCCGAGTTGCTGGGCCTGCTTCTTGACGTCCTCGTCATAGCGCTTCGCTCCGTCGATCGCCGGGCTGATCCCCGAGCCGACCTCGACGGTGATCTTCTCCAGGTTCGGGCCCTTCAGCGGCGACAGGAACTCCAGCGCCGGGCTGACGTTTCCGTCGGTGAAGAACTGCTGCAGGTCGTTCACGGCCGCGGGCAGACCGTCGGGCAGCGTGCAGCCCTTGACCATGTACGGGCCGGTCGGGGTCAACGCCGCGGTCTGCGCATCGCAACTGGCCGGGCTGACCCAGAACTCCAGGAACTTCTTGGCCGCTTCCAGCTTCTCGCCGGTGGCCGTCGACGGGATGTACAGGCCGCCCGGCGACCAAGCGGTCAGACCGTAGCTCGCGGCGTCGTCACCCGGCTGGGCGTAGAAGCCGATGTTCTCCGCGGCGTCGTCGGCCATCGGGACGTAGGCGCCGATGACGAAGGTCAGCATCGGGTACTGCGCACCGCTGCCCTCGACCAGCTTCTGCAGGCCTTGAGAGTTCTTCGCCGAGGCGAAGTCCTTGTTCAGGTAGCCGGCCTGGTACACGTCTTCCAGTCGCTGGAAGCTCTTCAGGGCCGGCTCGTCGGCATAGCGCGCCTGATTGGCGGTGTACTTCTCGGCCCAGTCCGGCTGCGCCGAGGTCACGTTGTGGAAGTCGGCCAGCACGAACAGCTGCGAGGTCCAGGTGTCGCCGTAGGTCTGGATCACCGGGTCGATACCGGCGGCCTTGATGACGGCGTTGTTGGCCATGAACTCCGCCCAGGTCTTGGGCACCTGCAGACCGAGGTCGGCGAAGACCTTCTTGTTGTAGAGGATGCCGCCGCCGGTCGCCTGGCCCTGCGGGGCACCGTAGACCTCTCCGCCCTGCGTGACGGAGGTCTTGAAGGAGTCGTCGACGTTCGCCATGAACGCCTCACCGGTCAACGGCACGAGGTTCTTGGCCGGGTCGAGGGCCGCCAGCAGCGAGCCCGAGTTGTACTGGAAGATCTCGGTCATCTCGCCGGTCGCCAGCCGGGTCTTGACGATGTTGTCGCCGTCGGTGCCCTGAGCTCGGGTCTCGAGCTTGACCGTGACGCCGGAGTTGGTGGCGTTGAAGGCATCGATCGCCGCCTGCAGCGGCTTCGCCGTCTGTTCGGAGTTGTCGGCGAGCAAGGAGATCTCGACAGTGGCCGCACCGCCAGAATCTGGCGACCCGGTGCTGGTGCCCAGCGAACCGGGACTGCAGGCCGTCAAGGCCAGAGCGCCGGCCGCCAGGCCTGCGGTCAGAGCCCAGCGGCCCTGGTTGGAGATTGACACGACGTTGTACCTCCTGAGTTCGTGGTCGCCTCGGCGGTCGACCTGTTTATTGGGATTCCTGGGTCGCACGGGCACCCCTGCCCGTGGGATCGGCGGTGTGAGGGTCGGGGGACGCGGTGGAGCCGCGGACCATCAGCTTCGGAGTGACCACCTCATGGGTCGGTTCGCGGCGGCCCGCGACACGCTCCAGCAGCAATCGGACGGCGATGGCGCCCATCTGCGTGCCGGACTGGTTGACGGTGGTCAGCGACATCCGTGGATGGGCCGCGACGTCGATGTCGTCGTAGCCGACGACCGAGGCCTGGGCCGGGGTCAGGCCGAGGTCGGCCACCGCGCTCAGCACTCCGAGCGCCAGCTCGTCCTGCGAGACGAAGAACCCGACCGCTTGGTCGGCCGAGGCCAGCAGTTCCCGGGCGGCCGCCTCGGCGGCCTCGACACCCGGCTCGATCCAGAGGATCTCCGGCGACAACCCCAGCTCGCTCATCGCCCGCTCATAGCCGGCCTGCCGGGAGACGTGCGGTGAGCCGACGCTCGCCGGCTCCAGCACCTCGTTCAGGGTGATGTGCACGATCCGCCGGTGCCCGAGGTCGTACAGATGGCGCACGGCGAGCGTGGCGCCGAGATGGTCGTCACTGGCCAGGGTGTCGAAGTTCCTGGAGTCGTAGTGGCTACCGATGGCGACCAGGGGCAGTTGGCCGCCGAGGTTCTCGAGCCACTCGAAGGGCACCCTGGTGATCGCGATCACGCCGTCGACCTGGCGATCCACCAGTGCCTCGATCGCCTTGAACCCCACGTCCTGGCGGGTGGCCGGCGCGATGATCAACTGGTAGCGGCTGTCCATCAACGCCTGGGAGGCGCCGTTGATGATCTTGGGGAAGAACTGGTTGAGAATGCCGGGGATCTCGACGCCGAGCGTGTAGGACGCCCCCCTCATGGCACGTGCGGCGACGCGCGGCCGGTAGCCGAGCTGGTCGATCGCCGCCTGCACCTTGGCGCGCATGGCGGGGCTGACGCCGTAGGCGTCCCGGATCACCTTGGACACCGCCGCACGGGACACCCCCGCGGCACGAGCGACATCCTCGATGGTGACCGAGTTCTGCACCTTGATCGTCACTGACCTTCTCCCCAGCCAGGTGTAGACCGATCTACACTGTCCTCAGGAAGCAATCTACCGGCGATGTAGAGCGATCTACAAGAGGGACGTGGAAGCGAATCCGATAACGATCGAGTAACGGGCTCAGGGTGCGTCCGGTTCGCTGGAGGGGTCCGGTGTCGGACGCGGCCGGTTGCGATTCCAGGCGCCGAGGCCGAGCCCCCCAGCGGACTCCCGGCACAGCTCAGGCAACCCTTGGCAAGGCCTTCTGGGCGTATCGGGCGGTGTGGCAGTCTGCGGGTATGCCCTGGTTCCAGCACACCGCCGAGCTGATCACCCGTCCCGAGATCGAGGCGCTGCTCGATCGCACCATCGCCGAGGCGCGCGAACGGCTGCGGATCGCCGAGTTGCGCCGCGTCCTGCTCCTGCCGCCGGATATCACCCGGGCACACGCCGGCGTGGGCTGGATGACCGAGTACCTCTACCACCGGCTGGCCGACGCCGGGGCGGAGGTGCACGTCATCCCGACGCTGGGCCAGCACGTCCCGCACACCGCGGCCGACAACGAGTGGATGTTCGGCTCGATCCCGCAGGAGCGGATCCACGCCCATGACTGGAAGAACGGCGTCACCCACGTCGGCACGGTGCCGGCCGAGTTCGTCAAGCAGGCCACCGGCGGCCTGGTCGACTGGGAGATGCCGATCGACCTGAACACCATGACGGTCACCGAGCCGTGGGATCTGATCGTCAACATCGGGCATGTCGTGCCGCACGAGGTGCTCGGCTTCGCCAACCACAACAAGAACTACTTCATCGGCCTGGGCGGCAAGCGGACGCTGGGCGCCGCCCACATGGCCTCGGCGGTCTATGGCATCGAGAACAACCTGGGCAACCTGATCACGCCCGTGCGCCATTGCTTCAACTACGCCGAGGAGCACTTCCTGGGCGATCTGGCCGACACCTACGTCCAGGTCGTCATGAACTACAACGACGCCGGCGAGCTGATCCACACCGGGGTCTTCGTGGGTGACGACCTCGACACCTACCTCGAGGCCGCCAAGCTGAGCCGTGAGCAGAACATCACGGTGTTCGACGAGCCGATCGGCAAGATCGTCGCGGTGATGCAGGCCGACGAGTTCCGCGCCACCTGGGTGGCGAACAAAGCGGTCTACCGCACCCGGATGGCGATGGCGGACGGCGGCGAGCTGCTGGTGATCGCGCCGGGCGTCGAGCGCTTCGGAGAGCAGCCCGAGGTGGATGCGCTGATCCGCAAGTACGGCTACCTCTCGCAGGCCGAGGTGCTCGACCTGTTCCCGGGCAGCGCCGACATGCAGGACATCCCGCACGGCACCGCTCACCTCGTCCATGGCTCCCCGGAAGGCCGCTTCACCATCCGCTACGCCCCCGGCGCGCTCACCCGCGAGGACATCGAGTCGGTCGGCTACCAGTACGCCGATGTGGAAGAGGCCCTGGCCCGCTACGACCCGGAGATCCTGAAGGACGGCTGGAACACCCTGCCCGACGGCGAGAAGGTGTTCTTCATCTCCACTCCCTCCGCCGGCCTCTGGAGCACCCGCGACCGCCTCTACAATCGCTGACCGGCTCAGCGGCGGCCGGCACGGCGACGGTAGAGCCAGGCTCCCCAGCCGTACCCGATCACCAGGATCAGCGCGCACCAGCCCAGCGCCCACCCGAGTTCGCCGCCGAGCGGGGTGCCGGTCAGCAACCCCCGCACCGACTCGACGATCGGGGTGATCGGCTGGTGCCGAGCCACCGGCTGCAGCCACTGCGGCATCGTCTCGACGGCGACATAGGCGGTGGAGAGGTAGGGCAGGAAGAGGAGGAGGAAGCCGTAGCCGTTCGCGGCCTCGGGACTGCCGGAGGCCAGCCCGATCGCCGCGAACAGATAGGTGATCGCCAGGATGTAGCCCGCCAGAATCGCGGTCGCCAGGGCCCAGCCCAGCGGACCCGCCGCGGGACGGAAGCCGATCAGGATGGCCACACCTATCACCACCGCCGTGGCGAGCAGGTTGCGCAGCAGACTGGCGACCACGTGCCCGGTGAGCGCGGCACCGGCCCGCAGCGGCATGGTGCGGAACCGGTCGATGATGCCGGTCTCCATGTCACGGGCCACATAGACCGCGGTCGAGGAGGCGCCGAATCCGGCGCAGGTGAGGATGATCCCCGGCACGACATAGCTGGTGTATCCGCCGGAGGGGTCGATGGCACCGCCGAAGACGTAGGTGAACAGCAGCATCAGCAACACCGGCAGCACCACGGCCATCAGCAGCGACTCGCCGTCTCGCAGCGAATGCAGCAGGGAGCGCCGGGTGAAGACGATCTCGGCGGTGAGGCCGCAGACCCGGGCACGCGCGTCGGGCGCTACCAGGGGGGTCATGCGATCTCCTTTCGTTCGGCCGCTGTTCCGCCGGGCGCGGTCAGCGCGAGGAAGACGTCGTCGAGGCTGGGGCGTCGCACGGTCACGATGCCCTCGGCACCGGTCTCGTCCAGGGTGTCGAGGGCCGCCCTGACCCCCGCGACCGTGCCGTCGGTGTGAATCTCGCGGAGCAGTTCGCCATGGTGGTCGTGCAACTCGACGGTGTCCCCGCCGACCTGGGCCTTCAGAACGGACGCGGGGCCGCTGGCGACCACCCGTCCCGCCTCCAGTACGGCGATCCGGTCGGCGAGCCGGTCGGCCTCCTCCAGGTACTGGGTGGTGAGGAAGACGGTGGTCCCGGCCGCGGCCAGCGCACGGATCACGTCCCACAGCTCACGCCGGCTGCGGGTGTCGAGGCCGGTGGTCGGCTCGTCGAGGAAGAGCACGGCGGGCGTCACCACGAAGCTCAGCGCGAGATCGAGCCGGCGTCGCATGCCACCGGAGTAGGCGCCCACCCGCTTGCCCGCGGCAGCGGCGAGGCCGAACCGATCGAGCAACTCGGTCGCTCGTTGCCCGGCGTGGCGGGGGCGAAGCCCGCTGAGCCGCCCCATCATCACCAGGTTCTCCTTCGCGGTGAGCAGGTCGTCCACGGCCGCCGACTGCCCGGTCAGGCTGATCCGCCGGCGTACCGCGACCGGATCGCGGGTGACCTCCACCCCGCACACCGCTGCCGTACCGGCGTCGGGCCGGATCAGCGTGGTGAGGATGTTGATCGTGGTGGTCTTGCCCGCCCCGTTCGCGCCGAGCAGCGCGAAGACCGAGCCCGCCGCGACCTCGAGGTCGATCCCGTCGAGAACGATCTGACGGCCGAAGGCCTTGCGGAGACCACGGACGGCGATGGCTGGGTGCATCGAACCCTCCTTACTGTGTATGACGAATACTGTTTATGACCATAACACACTGTTTATTACATATACAGCCTAGACTGCTGGCATGGCAGAGTCAGCCGACCCGGACCTCCCGCGGGGGATCGCCCTCGCCTGGGGCATCGCCGCCCATCCGCAGCGTGGCCCGAAACGCGAGATGAGCGTGGAGCGGATCGTCGAGGCCGCGATCGCCATCGCCGATGCCGAGGGACTGGGAGCGGTCTCGATGGCCGCCGTGGCGGCCCGGCTGGGGTACACGCCGATGTCGCTCTACCGCTACGTCAGCGCCAAGGACGATCTCATCCTGCTCATGCTGGAGGAGGCGACCGGACTGCCGAGCGACGAGGTGCGCACCATCGCGAACTGGCGCGAAGGGATGGAACTGCTCTATCACGAGATGCTGCAGCGCTACCTGCAGCATCCCTGGATGCTCGACGTCCCGATCAACGGCACGGCCACGACGCCCAGCACCGCCGCCTGGATGGACGCCGGACTCCACGCGCTGGCCGGCACCGGGCTGACCCCGCTGGAGAAGATCTCGATCGTCCTGCTGGTCACCGGGCACGCGCGCTGGGCCGGGACGGTCGAGGCGGGATACACCCGGCTGCAGCGGGACGCGGGGCTCTCCGACGACGAACTCGCCGCGCGGGAGAACGCCTTGTTCCAGTTGCTGGTCACGGCGGACGCCTATCCCGATCTCCGGAACGCGGTCGACTCCGGGGTGTTCCTCGACCAGGGCGACCCCTTCGGCCTCGGTCTGGCCCGGTGCCTGGACGGGATCGACTCCTACATCGCCGCCGTCGAGACCGGTCGACGCGACGAGCCCCGCCCCTGGTCCGGGTTGGAGGACGCCGAGATCGCCGACGATCGCCGGTTCCGCGAGGCACAGAAAGCGGTACGCGCGGCGGAGCGAGCGCTGCGCGAGGCCCGCAAACTGGAACGCCAGGCCGCCCGGGAGGCTCGCGAGCGCCTGGCCCGGAACCGTTCGGAGAACTGAGCCGCCACTTGCGCGGCGCAGCCGGGGAACCTCCGGTCAGCGAGCGGTGATCTGAGCGGCGAGGTGACCGGCGCCGTAGCCGTTGTCGATGTTGACCACCGCGACGCCCGGGGCGCAGGCGTTCAGCATGGCCAGCAGGGCGGCCAGCCCGTCGAAGGCGGCACCGTAGCCGACGGACGTGGGGCAGGCGACGACCGGGGCGGCGACCAGGCCGGCGACCACACTCGGCAGGGCGCCGTCCATACCGGCGACCACCACCACGCAGCCCGCCGAGCGCAGCAGATCGAGCCGCTTCAGGACGCGATGCAGCCCGGCCACTCCCACGTCCACCACCAACTCGGCTTCGCGGCCCAGAAAGCGGGTGGTCAGCCAGGCCTCCCGCGCGACCGGGAGGTCCGAGGTGCCCGCGCAGGCGACGACCACTGGTCGTCCGGTGGGCTCGGGGAAGCCGGAGGGCCACCAGACGAGCCTGGCACCGGGGTCGTGGCCGGCGTCCGGCAACTCGCTCAGTAGCACGCCGAGCTGGGAGTCGTCCACGCGGGTGAAGAGCGTCCGCGCCCCCGCCTCGCGCACGCCGGCGGCGATCAGGCGCACCTGCTCGGCGGTCTTGCCGGCACAGTAGATCGCCTCGGGGTAGCCGCGTCGCGCGGTGCGGTCGAGGTCGAGATCGGCCACCTCGCGCAGCGCAGGGGCGGGCTGCCAGTCATCCGGGCTTGCCATCGCCTCGGCGAGCTCGGCCGATGGGTGGGTAGAGTCCTCAGCCACGGGTCACCAAGGGAAGGGTGAAGGCGCCGGACTGGATGCCGGCCAGGTCGACGCTGACGAACCGGAAGCCGGCGGCCCTGACCTGCCGCAGCAGTTCCGTCCGGATCCCCTGCGCCATTGCCCGTGACAGTTCTGCGACCGGGAGCTCGATCCGGGCCAGTTCGCCGTGGTGGCGGACCCGGACGTCGCTGAACCCCAACGAGCGGACGGCGGCCTCGGCCCGGTCGATCTGGCGCAGCTTCTCGGGGGTGACCTCCTCGAAGTGCGGGATGCGGGAGGCGAGACAGGGCGCAGCCGGCTTCTCGGCCACCGCCAGCCCCAGTTCGCGCGCCAACTGCCGGACCTCCGTCTTGCGCAGCCCGGCATCGGCCAGCGGCCGCAGCACTCGATGGTTGGTCGCCGCCTGGGCGCCGGGACGATCCGGACGCACCGCGTCGTCGGCGTTCTCGCCGTAGGCCACCGCGGCAAGGCCGTACTGCTCGGCCACCTCGTCGGAGATCCGGGTGAACAGCTCGTCCTTGCAGTGGAAGCAGCGATCCGGCCCGTTCGCCCGGTATGCGGCCAGGTCGGTCTCGTGGGTCTCCAGCTCCACCAACGGCGCCCCGATCGAGGCGGACACCTCGTGCGCCAGCCGTCGTTCCTGGGTCGCCAGCGATGCCGAGACGCCCAGGATCGCCAGGGTGCGGGAAGGGCCCAGCGCCCGGGTGGCCAGAGCGAGCAGGACGGCGGAGTCCACCCCGCCGGAGAACGCCACCCCGAGCCGCTCCGGCTCGCCGAGCGCGGTGGTCACCCGTCCGGCGAGCTCGGCGACGTTCGGGCTCAGGACGGCGGTCTGCGGGCTCACCCGATCTCGACCTCGGTGTGATCGCCCACCCACAGGGTGTGGAAGACGCCCGGCCGGTCGACCCGGCGGTAGGTGTGGGCGCCGAACAGGTCGCGCTGGCCCTGGATCAGGGCGGCGGTGGAACGCTCGGCCCGCAGCCCGTCGAAGTAGGACAGCGAGGAGGCGAAGGCGGGGGTCGGGACGCCGTGCAACGCGGCCTCGGCGACCACCTTGCGCCAGGCCGGAAGGCCGGCCTTGACGACCTCGGCGAAGTACTCGTCGCCGATCAGCAGCGGCAGGTCGGGCTGGCGCTCGTAGGCCTCCGTGATCCGGTTCAGGAACTGGGCGCGGATGATGCAACCGCCACGCCAGATCCGCGCCAGATCGCCGCGCTTGATATCCCAGCCGTACAGCTCGGAGGCCGCCGCGATCTGGTCGAAGCCCTGGGAGTAGGCGACCACCTTGGAGGCGTACAGCGCCTGGCGCACCTCCTCGATGAACGCCGCGCGATCCTCGATCTGCCACGGCGTGGTCTCGGTGCCGAAGACCTCCCGCGCGGCCTCGCGCTGCGGCAGGCCGCTGGAGAGCGCCCGGGCGAAGGTGGCCTCGGCGATGCCGGTGACCGGAATGCCGAGTTCCAGGGCGTTCTGGACGGTCCAGCGTCCGGTGCCCTTCTGGCCGGCCTCGTCCACCACGATGTCGATGAACGGCCCGCCGGTCTTGGCGTCGATCTGGGCCAGCACCTCGGCGGTGATCTCGATCAGGAAGGACGACAGATCGCCGGCATTCCACTCGGCGAAGATCTCGGCCAGCTCGGCCGGGGTCGCACCCAGGCCCTTGCGGAGCAGGTCGTAGGCCTCGCCGATCAGCTGCATGTCGGCGTACTCGATGCCGTTGTGCACCATCTTGACGAAGTGACCGGCCCCGTCCGGGCCGATGTGGGTGCAACAGGGCACGCCGTCGACGTGGGCGGAGATGTCCTCCAGGATCGGGCCGAGCTCGGCGTAGGCCTCCACGGTGCCGCCCGGCATGATCGACGGGCCCCGCAGCGCACCCTCCTCACCGCCGGAGATGCCGGACCCGACGAAGTGCAGCCCGGCCGCGCGCACCGCGGCCTCCCGCCGGATGGTGTCGGGGAAGTGCGCATTGCCCCCGTCCACGATGATGTCACCGGCCTCCAGCAGGGGCACCAGCGCATCGATCACGGAATCGGTGCCCTTGCCTGCCTGCACCATGATGATCAGCTTGCGCGGCCGCCTCAGGCTGGCGACGAAGCCCTCCAGGGATTCGGACGGCACGAACGCACCCTCGGTCCCGTGCGCGGCGATGACCTCCTCGGTACGCGCCCAGGTTCGGTTGTACACCGCCACGGTGTACCCGTGATGGGCGAGGTTCCGGGCCAGGTTGCTCCCCATCACCGCCATCCCGACGACACCGATGTCGGCGGTGGCAGTAGTGTCGGAAACCGGTGTGGTCATGGCCTCTCCTCGTGAAGTCGCTCCGTCTTCGAAACGGGTCTGGTGACAAATCAACCAGCCCTGCCGCAGCGGGGCAACAGGTTGCCCATGGTTGCCCGGCCGGAGGCCCTATCCTTGCAGGATGAGCGAGCCCCAGCGTCCCGTGACGATCTATGACGTCGCGCGGGCCGCCGGAGTGGCTCCGTCGACCGTGAGCCGGACCTTCGCCCGCCCGGGAAGGGTGAACGCCGAGACCGCCGCCCGCGTCCGGCTGACCGCCGAGGAACTCGGCTACCGGGCGCGTCCGATCTCCCAGGGCCGGGGGGTCGCCGCCACCCGGATGCTCGCCGTGGTGGTCTCCGACATCGCCAACCCTTTCTACTCCTCCCTGGTCCGCGGCACCCAGGTGGCGGCGCCGGAGGCCGGATACGAGATCGTCCTGGTGGACGCCCGGGAATCGGCCAACCGGGAGCGGACGGCGCTGACCCGGCTGCTCCCGATAGTCGAGGGGGTGGTGATCGGCGGCTCCCGGATGCCGGACGCCGCGCTACGCGCCATCGCCAAGCAGAAGCCGACCGTGGTGCTGAATCGCGAGATGCGCGACATCCCCAGCGTCATCCCGGACAACGCCGGCGCGATGCGGGCCGCCATCGACCTGCTGCACGGGCTGGGGCACGACCAGGTCGTCTACGTCGCCGGGCCGGAGGCCTCCTGGCCTGACGGGATGCGCTCACGGGCCGTGCGCGACTGCGCCGCCCGCGCCGGGATGCAGACCTACAAGATCGGGCCCTTCCTGCCGACTGTCGAGGGCGGCCTGCAGGCGGCGCGCCAACTGCTCGCCCGGTTGCCTTCGGCGGTGATCGTCTACAACGACCTGATGGCAATCGGCGTGATGCGTGGCCTGCTGGACGCCGGCGTGCGCATCCCGGCCGATGTCAGCGTGGTCGGCTGCGACGACATCCTCACCGCCCAGCTGGTCACTCCCTCGCTGACCACCATCGCGATGCCGATCCGTCAGATGGGCATCACCGGGGTGAACAACCTGGCGGCGATCATCAACGGCGCCAAGCCCAGCGGTGGAGAGGCCCTGGTGATGCCGGTCAAGCTCAAGATCCGGCGCTCCACCGGTCCCCGGACCTGAATCCCACCCACCTCGACTGTCCTCACCACGCAGTGGAGTTGCCGGCGGCGCGGCCGCCGGTGATCCCCCCTCTACGGCAACGATGGAGCGTGGGGCCCGATGATGGGGTGCGGGAGGACGGTCGCAGAGCGGCAACTCCCGGCAAGGGCTTGGCCGCCGCCCCGGGCGGGGCCGACGATGGCGGCAATGCCCGGTGGCATCGTCAAGAAAGGTGGCAGGTGACCAGCACTCTCTCGCGCCTCTCGCGCACGTCAGGGCACGGCCGGCCGGCCGCCCCGATCCGGATCGTCCACGTCGGCCTGGGCAACTTCGTCCGCGCGCACCTGGCCTGGTACACCGAGCACGCTCCGGACGCGGCCGGCTGGGGCATCGCGGCCTTCACCGGACGCTCCCCCGTCGCGGCGGAGTTGCTGGCTCCCCAGGACGGCCTCTACACCCTGATCACCCGTGAGCCCGAGGGCGATCGGTTCGCCGTGATCTCGTCCCTCTCCGCCGTTCATCCCAGCTCCGATCACACGGCCTGGCTGGCCTATTGGCGGTCGCCGGAACTCGCGGTGGCCACCCTCACCATCACCGAGGGCGGCTACCTGCGACACAGCGACGGCAGCCTGAACCTCGACCTGCCGGAGGTGGCCGCCGACCTGGTCGCGTTGCGGGAGGATCCGCTCGCGCCGGTCGTCAGCGCGCCGGCGAAGCTGGTGGCCGGGATGCTCGCCCGGCGGTCCGCCGGGGTCGGGCCGCTCACCGTCCTGCCCTGCGACAACCTGCCGGCCAGCGGCGCGGTCGCAGCGCGGGTGGTCGGCGAG
>JASGEM010000043.1:0-14558 GCA_049841235.1 Propionicimonas sp.
ATCAGTTTTCGCAGGGTCTTTCGCACTGTTCCTCCTTGTGAGGAGTGGGGTTGGGAGGGTTCAAGGAGTGGGTTCGATGGGGGGGGGGGGGCTCGGGGATGGTCGTCGTGGTCGCGGCCTCCTCTCGTGTGAGTGGATAGACGGTGGGTGTCCGCGCGGCTGGCTGTTTTTGGCAAGGCTCTGCCCGTCGGCGACCACGGTGTGGTGCCGCTGCGCGATAGGAGGTGGGGATTACATCGGGGGAGGCGGTGGCCAGCGCGCCGGTGGCTGACCCGGAGGTCCGACGCGGGGCGACGGAGCCTCGTCAAAGGTGGCGGGCTCAGGGGTTGTTCCTGCAGACATAGGGGGGTCCAATCCGCATGCCCATCTTTGGGCAACCGCTTTCCGTCATCCTGCCACCTCCCCCGATGCGGCACAAGCCCCTTTTTGAAAGCTTCCAACTCCCGCCGAGCGGGCCGTGCCCACCCGGTCGCCGGCGCTAGTGCGGCTGGTGGCGGAGAGGTGTCCCCCTCGTGGTCGCCCCCGCCGTTGGCTGGTTGGCGGCGCCGGGCTGCCCGCGCGCCCGATGCCGGAGTGATTGGGGGTTGGCCCTAGCATGGTGCCGGACGCCCGCGCGGGCTTGAAGACCTGAGGAGTGACGCGATGGAGTCGGTGAGCCGACGGACGCTGATGGTGGGCGCGATCGGAACCGCGGGAGCGGTTGCGGCGGCGCCCCTGCTGACCGGATGTACACCCGCTTCCGCCGAGACACCGGTCGCGCCGGCACCCGGCTCGCCCACCTCGACCACCGGCTCGGCGACGCCGGAGCCCACGCCCGAACCGACTCCGGAACCGACGCCCGGCGACACGCGTCCCCGCTGGCCGCTGACCGGCGCCCTCCTGGACGACGCGACCGACGCCGAACGGGCCGTTGTGGCGGTGAAAGTGCCCGACAACAAGGGCGAGCACCCGCAGGTGGGGATCAACGACGCCGACATCGTCTTCGTCGAACTGGACGGGTACCCGGCCGGCCTCTACAAGAGCGGTACCCGGCTCGTCCCCGTCTTCCACTCCAGCTATGCCAAGGACGTCGGTCCGGTGCGCTCCATCCGTCCGGTCGATGTCGCGCTGCTCTCCCCGTTGGATGCGATCGTCGGCAACACCGGCGCCGCTGGCTGGACCCTGCGTTACTTCAAGAAGAACGCCAAGGGCATGGACTACAAGAAGACCTACATGGCGACCAAGGGCACCGGCTCCTATTCCATCGACGGCAGCCGGGTCCGCACGATCAACGGCCAGAAGTACTACGACCGTGCGGTGCTGTGCCATCCCAAGCAGCTGGCCAAGCAGAGCAAGATCAAGACCACCCCGCAGGTGCTCTACTTCCCCTTCGCCACCGGCGAGGAGTTGCCTTCCACCGAGGTCTCGGGAGCGGCGGCCAAGAGCATCTCGGTGCCCTGGCAGAAGGGCGACTCCTACAACATGGGCTACAGCTACGACAAGAAGAAGGGCGTGTACCTGCGCTCGATGCCGTGGGGCAAGCACGTGCTGAAGGACGGCACCCGGGTCACCACCGACAACGTGCTGGTGATCCTGGCCAAGCAGCACTTCGCCCACCATGAGCCCTTCCACGATGTCACCGGCAAGTCCGGGACGTTCTACTACGCCCATGGCGGCCAGTACGTGAAGGGCACCTGGAGCAAGGGCGAGGACGTCGACTCGCTGTTCGAGTTCACCCTGGACGACGGCACCCCGCTGAAGATGGCACCCGGCCGTACCTTCGTGGAACTGCCGCACACCAAGTCGAAGATCACCATCAAGGCCTGACGTGGCGATCACGGCGCCTCAACCATCGATAGGCATCACCTCCGGAGTCCACCCCGTCCCGATGGAGCGACATGACTGAACCGGGCGCGGCCCAACGCAAGCGGCTGCTGTTTCTGTTCTCCGACACCGGTGGAGGCCACCGGTCCGCCACCGAGGCGATGATCGAGGCCCTCGATCTGGAGTTTCCCGGCCGCTTCGAGTCCTCGATGGTCGATTTCTTCCGGCAGTACTACCCGGCGCCGCTGAACAAGGCCCCTGAGATCTACCCGGAGATGTCACGGGTGCCGCAGGCCTGGGGATTCTCCTGGAAGGCGACCAACTCCCGCAGCCGCAGCAACGTCCTCAACGATCTCAGCTACCCCTACCTGCGCAAGGCCGCTAAGCGTCTGGTGGCGGAGAACCCCGCCGATCTGATCGTCTCGGTGCATCCGCTGGTGAACAGCCACCTGGCGCGCGCGATGCGCAAGTCTCCGCGTCCCTTCCTCACGGTGGTGACCGACATGGTCTCCACCCACGCGTTCTGGTTCGACCGCCGGGCCGATCTGGTGGTGGTGCCCACCGAGAAGGCCAAGACGATGGCCACCCGCTACGGCATCCCGGCCGGCAACCTGCGGGTGGTTGGCCTGCCCGTGGCCGATCGGTTCCGCAGCCCGCTGCCGGACCGGGACGGCTGGCGCCGTCAGATGGGCTGGCGCACCGATCTGCCGGTGATCCTGGTGGTCGGCGGCGGGGACGGCCTGGGCGGGGTGAAGCGGATCGCGAAGGCGCTCAACTCCGCGGACTTCGAGGCCACCCTGGTGGTGATCTGCGGACGCAACGAGGAGTTGAAGCGCGATCTGGAGGCCGTCGACTGGCGACTGCCCGCCCACATCTACGGCTTCACCCGTGAGATGCCCGACTTCATGCGGGCCGCCGACATCATGGTCACCAAGGCCGGGCCGGGCAGCATCAGCGAGGCCTTCATCTGCGGTCTGCCGCTGCTGCTCTACTCCCGCCTGCCCGGCCAGGAGGACGGCAACGTGGACTACGTGGTGGAGAACGGCGCCGGGGTGTGGGCCCCCCGGGTCCGCGACGCACTCGCGGTGCTGCGGCAATGGGTGAACGATCCGGTCGCACGCGAGCAGGCCGCCCAGGCCAGCGCGAAGCTGGCCCGTCCGGACGCCTCCCGCCAGATCGCCCGCCTGATCGCCGAGCAGGTCGGCGTCCTGCCCTGACCCGGGCCACCGGGGACGGTTCCTGGTGGCCCAGGTGGCTTGTCCGTCCGGACTACGCTGGTTGGTCGGAGTACGGATGGACGAGATCAGGCAGTGACCAGCAGTGAGTGATGAACCCGAGAACAGCCCCGAGGGCAAAGCCGGCAAGGAGCCGGCCAAACTGAGCTTCTCGTTGCCGCAGCTGGTCGGCAGCGCCGCGGCGGCGATGACCGTCGCCTACGTCGGTTCCTCGCTGGGGACGGCCGGCACGATCTTCGGTGCCGCGCTGGCCAGCGTGGTCGGCGCGGTGGCGGGCACCGTCTACACCGCGGGGCTGGATCGCACCGGACGCCGCCTCGGTTCGGTGATGGAACGCGGCTGGACGCGGATCCGCCGCGCCGATCCCGAGTTGGACGAGGAGGTCGGGCTGGACCGGGAGGCGGCGCCTGCCGTGGCCGGTTCTCCTTCCGGCGGCGTTGAGCCGCCGCGCGACAAGGGACGCACCTGGCGCCGGGTGTCGCTGCGGGTGCTGACCGCGGCCGCGGCGATCTTCGCGGTGTCGTTCGTGGCGATCACCGGTTGGGAACTGGCCACCGGACAGGCACTGGACGGCGGGAAGGGGACCACCGTCGGGCAGGTGGTCCGTCCCGAACGGACCCCCACCGCGGAGCCGGAACCGGAGCCCACTCCCTCCGAACCCACTGTCTCGGAGACGCCAACCGCCGAGGTCACGCCGACCGAGCCCACGCCGGAGCCCTCCGAGTCCATGACCCCCGAGCCGACGCCGACCCCGACGGAGACGGTCGAGCCGACCGCGACGCCCACCCCGGCGATCTCGCCGGAGCCCGAGCCGAGCGCGACGTCCCAACCTTAGGGAATCACTGTTGCCGACGGTCGAGCTAGACGAGGGCTGAGGCTGTCACCGGTGCCAGCGAAGGAGTCCTGACGACGGGCGGAACAGTCCAGATCGATGTCGATCTGCCCCGGGCAACGGGTTGCGACCCTTCGGCAAGCCAGGACGGCGGGCTCAACCCGCGTTGCCGGCGGTGCTCCTTGGCTCTGCCCCGGGCTCGACCGGCTTCGATGGTTGGGTGAGTAGGAACCGTCCCTGTGGCCCATCGGAGAAGGAGCCGTTCCCTTCCCCAGCTGGAGAGGGGGTCATGGCTCGCTGCGGACCCGCTTGGCGATCCGGGACATGGTGGTCTCGGTGACGTTGAGGTAGGCGGCCAGGTCGCGCTGGGTGAGGCGGGAGACCAGGTCGGGACGATCGCTCAGCAGGCTGCGATAGCGATCCTCGGGGGTGTCGCGGTTCCAGATCAGATCGGCCTGCTGGGTCATCGCGTAGATGGTCGTGATGGCCGCCACGAGCACCGCCCAGGCGTGGTGGCGCTGGGCCAGCTGGTCCGCCGCACGGTAGTCGCCGCGCATCAGTACGGCTGCCTCGACCGCGCTGACAGTGTGCAGCGAGCGTCCCTCCACGGCCGGCTTGAGATCGTCCACCCGTGGGTGCAGCCCCCGCTCGTACAGTCGCAGCGCTGCCCGAGGTGACATCGCGGTCATGGAAGCCAGGATGTCGCCCTCCTCGGAGAAGAAGACGGTGGAGGCGTGGCCGGCGGGAGTGGTCGCCTGTGCCCGGGTCAGTCCGGCGTGCACCAGGTAGAGGTAGGGGTGCTCCTCGCCGGCCCGGAACAGCGTCTCGCCGGGCGCGAGCCTGACCAATTTGAGGGTGCCGGCGAAGACCGGCCAGTCCGGAAGCCGGGCACCGGCATAGGCTTCCAGCATCAACTGCAGGCTGCGGCTCGCGTGTCCGAAGGTGCCTTCGATGGCCATCTGTTCCTCCCCGGGGTGTGGACTGGAACCCGTCAACCTGACAACATAGCGTGCCGGGAGCCGCCGCGGGCGTCCTGCTGCATAGTCGTCCACGCTGAGCGCTGCGGATTCCGCCGGCCCCACCGGAGACGGTGAGATGCCCGGCGTCCTGCTACAGGTTGCGCCAGATCATGAAGGCGAGGGCGGCGGCACCGAGAATGCTCCACCACAGCGCGGGCGATCGGAGGGCTCGGGGAGGGCGCAGCGCCGGACCGCCGGCCACCTCGACCGTCCAGGCGATCACGGCCAGCAAGCCCAGCCCGAGCAGCACCAGGACGAAGGGATTGTTCGCCCACGCACCGGCGATGTCGCCCACCAGCAGCCGGGAGCCCATGGTGGTCGCGCCGCACAACGGGCAGAAGGTGCCGGTCAGCGCCAGCCAGGGGCAGCCGATCCGGACGTCGGTGACCAGCTTGATTGCGCTGAGCGTCACGCCGGCGGCACCGAACCAGGCCGCCGCACGCAGGGCGCGAACGGCGGAGAAGGGTACCGCATGGACGTTGGAGGCCACACGCTATTATCAGCCCCCTGCCCAACGGGCCCAACTGTGCCTAGGATTCACCTAACTGAACACCCCGGAAGGGAGACAACCCTGATGTCCGACCAAACCTGGCCGCCGACGCCGCCGGAGGACAAAGACGCCGCTGCGCCGCAGAGCCCTGCTGAGCCCGACGCGTTCTCATCCTCACCCGAGTCGCCCGCCGCGCAGCCGGACGCGGGCTATACCCCGCCGCCTCCGCCGGCCGCTCCGTCCCCGGTGGATCCGTACGGACAGTCGCCCGCCGCCGGATTCGACACGCCCTACCCGCAGCAGCCCGCCGATCCGTATGGTCAGCCGCCTGCCTACGGCCAGTCGCCGTCCGCGCCGTACGGACAGGCCCCGGCGGATCCCTATGGTCAGCCGCCTGCCTACGGCCAGCCGTCCGAGCCCTACGGTCAGCAGCCCGCCGATCCCTACGGCCAGCCCGCGCCGGCCTCCTACGGCCAGGCTCCGGCCGATCCGTACGCCCAGCCGCCTGCCTACGGCCAGCCGTCGGATCCCTACAACCAGCCCGGCTACGGTCAGCCCACCGACCCGTACAACCAGCCCGGGTACGGACAGCAGCCCGGGGCGTACCAGACCCCGCCCCCTGCGGCCTACCCGCCGGTGCCGGTCGCCGGAGGAGGCGCCCTGGTCGACTGGCCCAAGCGTGCGCTCGGCGGCCTGATCGATTATGTCGCGCCGGCGATCGTGTTCAGCGTCGTCGCCAATCTCGTCGGACAGGCCAGCTCCACCATCGGCGGGTTGCTCTCCTTCGTGCTGAGCATCGGCTGGATGGCGTTCCTGGGCTACAAGAGCGGCACCACCGGCGTCACCTTCGGCCGTAGCATCGCCAAGACGAAGCTGGTCGGAGAGGCCACCGGGCAGCCGATCGGCGTCGCCAACGGCATCATCCGGCAGGTGGCGCACATCGTCGACTCGATCATCTGCTACATCGGCTGGCTCTTCCCGCTGTGGGATGCCAAGCGGCAGACTCTCGCGGACAAGATCATGAAGACCGTCGTGATCGACAACTCCGCCGATCCGAACGCCGGAAAGTTCGACTGGAACGTCAGCCAGCCGCCGCGCTGACCTTGACGTGAGGACGGCCTCGGGGGATCACCCCGGGGCCGTCCTCCTGCTACCGCAGGGTGCGCGATGATGAGCACCAGGAGGATCGCCATGAGAGCACTGGTGAAGCTGGCAGCGAGGCCCGGCCTGGAGTTGATCGACCACCCCGAGCCGGTGTGCGGGCCGGGGCAGGTGAAACTGCGGGTGCTGCGCGCCGGGCTCTGCGGCACCGACCTGCACCTCGAGTCGTGGGACGACTGGGCGGCCAGGGTGGTCCGTCCGCCGCTGGTGATCGGCCACGAGTTCTACGGCGAGGTCGTCGAGGTGGGGGCGGACGTCCAGGGGATCGAGGTCGGCGCGCGAGCCTCCGGTGAGGGCCACCTCGTCTGCGGACGCTGCCGCAACTGCCGCGCCGGTCGCCGTCAGATGTGCATCCGGACCGTCGGCCTCGGGGTGAACACCGACGGAGCCTTCGCCGACTACGTGGTGATCCCGGCGAGCAATGTCTGGCTGCAGCCGGATGCGATCGACCCCGACCTCGGGGCGGTCTTCGACCCGCTCGGCAACGCCACCCACACCGCTCTGCAGTGGCCGCTGGTCGGCGAGGACGTGGTGATCACCGGTGCCGGCCCGATCGGCCTGATGGCGGTGGCGATCGCCCGGCACGCCGGGGCCAGGCACGTGGTGGTGACCGATGTCAGCGACGAACGGCTCGCCCTGGCCACGCGGCTGGGCGCCGACCGGGTGGTGAACGTCACCCGCGAGCACCTGGCCGACGCCCAGCGCGATCTGCGCATGCTGGAGGGCTTCGACATCGGCCTGGAGATGTCCGGCGCCCCCTCGGCGATGACCGACATGCTGGCCAACCTCAACCACGGCGCCCGGGTCGCCATGCTCGGCATCCCCAAGGAGCCCTACCCGATCGACTGGAGCAGGGTGATCACCCACATGATCACGCTGAAGGGCATCTACGGCCGGGAGATGTTCGAGACCTGGTACCTGATGAGCTCGATGCTCTCCACCTCACCGGTCCTGGCCGACGGCATCCGCTCGGTGATCACCCACCGCTTCGGCGCCGAGCAGTGGCAGGAGGCCTTCGACGTGGCCCGCTCCGGCCGCTGCGGCAAGGTCATTCTCGACTGGGCCTGAGCTGCGACGATCTGAAGTCCGCCGTAGGCCGTCTGCGGGATCACCCGGCCGGGCGTCCCCAGCTGGGCATAGGCTGCGGGCATGTACGACGACGCCGTCCGCGACGAGCTGGCCACCACCCTGGACGAGATCAGGGAGGCGGGGCTGCTCAAGGTGGAGCGGGAGCTCACCACCGCGCAGTCGGCCCGGATCGCCACCGGGGCCGGGCCGGCGCTCAACTTCTGCGCCAACAACTACCTCGGTCTGGCCGATCACCCCGCCGTGATCGCCGCGGCCCGCGCCGGGCTGGAGCGCTGGGGCTTCGGAATGGCCTCCGTCCGGTTCATCTGCGGCACCCAGAGCCAGCACCTGGAGCTGGAACGGCGGCTCTCCGAATTCCTCGGCACCGAGGCGACCATTCTGTACTCGTCCGCCTTCGACGCCAACGGCGGGCTGTTCGAGGTGCTGCTGGACGAACGGGACGCGGTGATCTCCGACGAGCTCAACCACGCCTCGCTGATCGATGGCATCCGGCTCTGCAAGGCCATCCGGTACCGCTACCGCAATGCCGACCTGGCCGACCTGGAGGCCCAGCTGGCCGCGGCGTCGGGAGCCCGCCGGAAGCTGATCGTCACCGACGGCGTCTTCTCGATGGACGGCTCGCTCGCGCCGTTGCCAGGCATCTGCGACCTGGCCGAGGCTCATGGTGCGCTGGTGGTGGTGGACGATTCCCATGCCGTCGGCTTCGTCGGCGAGCATGGCCGCGGAACCCCGGAGGCCCTCGGGGTGGCTGATCGCGTGGATCTCTACACCGGCACCCTCGGCAAGGCGCTGGGTGGGGCGTCGGGCGGCTATGTCAGCGGCCCGCGTGAGGTGATCGCCCTGCTCCGGCAGCGCTCCCGTCCCTACCTGTTCTCCAACTCGCTCGCCCCGGCGGTGGTGGCCGGTTCGCTGGCCGCCCTCGACCTGATCACCTCCCAGGACGAGGCGCGGCAGCGGCTGCGGGCCAACACCGCGCTGTTCCGCGACCTGATGGCCACGGCCGGCTTCGACCTGCTGCCCGGCGAGCACCCGATCACCCCGGTGATGTTCCCCGGTGAGGACGGGGCCAGGCTCGCCACCGCGGTCGCCGATCACATGCTCACCCACTCCGGGGTCTACGTGATCGCCTTCTCCTATCCGGTGGTGCCGCGTGGACGGGCGCGGATCCGCGTCCAGCTCTCGGCAGCGCACAGCGCCGAGGACGTGCGCGCCTGCGCGGCCGCCTTCGCCGCCGCGCGGGAGGCATTGACGTAGTGGCTGCGACTGGCTAATCTCAGTGGCTGGACCAGGAAGGTCCAATCGGGGTTGCAACTCTTGTAGGCAAGACCTGAGTCACGCTTCGCGTTCTGCGAGGAGGGCTCAGGTCTTTTTGTGTCTGTGGCCCCAACCTGGACGAAGAAGGCTCAAGGAGGACCCAGGATGGCAGCAGTCGACTACCGGTCATTGGCCGGTCAGATTCTCGAGAAGGTCGGGGGTGAAGCCAATGTCGCCTCGGTGGCGCACTGCGCAACCCGCCTTCGGTTCAAGCTCAAGGACACCGCCAAGGCCGACAAGGCCGCGGTGGAGAAGCTCGCCGGCGTCATCACCGTGGTGGAGGCCGGCGGCCAGTTCCAGGTGGTGATCGGCAACGACGTCCCGATCGTCTATGCCGAGATCGGCCAGCTCACCAAGCTGATCGCCGATGGCGCCGCGGCGGCCGACGAAGGCCCCAAGGGCAACCTGCTGAACCAGTTCATCGACCTGATCTCCAAGGTCATGTCGCCGATCCTGTGGCCGCTGGCCGGTGCCGGTCTGCTGAAGGCCTTCCTGGCGCTCGCGACGCAGCTGAACTGGCTGGATCCGGCCGGCCAGACCTACGCGATCTGGAACGCCGCCGGCGATGCCATCATCTACTTCCTGCCGATCTTCCTGGGCTACACCGCCGCCAAGCGGTTCGGGGCCAATCAGGTGACCGCGATGGCGCTGGCCGCCGCGCTGGTCTACCCCGGCATCGTCGCGCTCAACACCGGCGAACCGGTGCACTTCCTGGGCATCCCGGTCGTGATGGTGAGCTACACCTCCTCCGTCATTCCGATCATCGTGGCGGTCTGGCTGCAGTCCTACGTCGAGAAGTGGCTCAACAAGGTCCTGCCCTCGTCGATCCGCAACTTCACCACGCCACTGGTGGTCCTCACCGTCATGGTGCCGTTCACCCTGATGACCGTCGGCCCGATCACGAGCTGGCTCGCCAACGGTGTCTCGGCCGGGGTCACCTGGCTGTTCAGCCTCGCCCCCTGGCTGGCCGGCGGCATCCTCGGTGGCTTCTGGCAGGTCTTCGTGATGTTCGGCCTGCACTGGGGCCTGATCCCGGTGCTGCTCAACGACCTGACCACCCAGGGCTACTCACTGCTCAGCGGCCCGCTGCCTGCGGCGGTGCTCGCTCAGGCTGCCGCCACCCTGGCCGTGGCCTTCCGCAGCCGCAGCGCGAAGCGCCGCCAGATCGCCGGTGCCTCGTCGGTGTCGGGCCTGCTGGCCGGTATCACCGAGCCCGCCATCTACGGTGTGAACCTGCCCCTGAAGCGGCCCTTCTACTTCGGCATCGCCGGCGGTGCCGTGGGTGGCGCGATCGCCGCGGCCGGCGGCTCGGCGGCGACGGCCTTCGTCTTCCCGTCCCTGATCGGCCTGCCCGCCTACATGGAACAGGGCAGCTTCGTGCTGCAGTTGATCGGTACCGGAGTGGCGATCGGCATGGGCTTCGTCCTGACCTTCCTGTTCGGTGTCAAGGATCAGCCCGACGAGGAGGAGGTCGCCGAGGGCGGCCCGCAGATCGTCGTCGGTGGCGTCGGTGCTCCCGAGGTGAAGGCTCCGGTCTCCGGTGCGCTCGTCCCGCTCGCCGAGGTCAACGACAAGGTGTTCGCCTCCGGCGCGCTGGGCAACGGGCTGGGCATCGTCCCCTCCAACGGTCAGTTCTACGCGCCCTTCGCGGGCACCGTGGCCACCGCCTTCCCGACCGGGCACGCCTTCGGCATCAAGTCGCCCGACGGCGTCGAGGTGCTGATCCACATCGGCATCGACACCGTCCAGCTGGAGGGCAAGGGCTTCAACGCCGCGGTCACCCAGGGCCAGGAGGTGCAGGCGGGCGATCTGCTGTGCACCGTCGACCTGGAGGCCGTGAAGGCGGCCGGCTACGACACCACCACCATCGTGGTGATCACCAACACCGCCCAGTTCGCCGCTGTGCTGCCCGCCGAGGGCCACGAGGTCGCCCACGGCGACACCGTGGTCGTGATCGAACGCTGAGAAGGGACGATTCATGCAGTATCGCGAGTTGAAGGCATTCCCGGAGGGCTTCCTCTGGGGTGCCTCGACCTCCGCCTACCAGGTGGAGGGTGCGTGGAACGAGGACGGCAAGGGCCCGTCGGTGATCGACGCCCGGGGGTCGTACCCCGAGGGGACCGCGGACTTCACCGTGGCCGCCGATCATTACCACCGCTTCGAGGAGGACGTCGAGCTCTTCGCCGAGCTGGGCCTGAAGGCCTACCGGTTCTCGATCGCCTGGACGCGGATCATCCCCGACGGCGACGGCGAGGTGAACCCGGCCGGGGTGGCCTTCTACCACCGGCTGATCGACGCACTGGTGGCCAAGGGGATCACCCCGATCGCCACGATGTACCACTTCGATCTTCCGGCGGCGCTGGACGCCAAGGGCGGCTGGACGAACCGGGCGACGGTGGATGCGTTCGCGAAGTTCGCGGAGGTGATCTTCCGTGAGTACGGCGACAAGGTGAAGTACTGGCTGACCATCAACGAGCAGAACGTGATGGTGCTCTACGGCGAGGCGATCGGGACCATCAAGCCGGGGATGCCGAAGTCGGCGGTCTACCAGGCCAACCACCACATGATGCTGGCCCAGGCCCGGGCCAACCAGCTGTGCCATCAGCTGGTGCCCGGCGGCTTGGTCGGCCCGGCACCGAACATCGCGCTGTGCTACCCCGAGACCTGCCATCCCGAGGACATCCTGGCCGCGGACGACTTCAACGCCATCCGCAACTGGCTGTACCTCGACACGGGGGTCAACGGACGGTACAACTCGGTTGCCTGGGCCTACCTGACCGAGCAGGGCGCGGCGCCCCAGATCGCCGAGGGCGACCTGGAGTTGCTGGCCGCCGACCGTCCCGACTTCATCGCGTTCAACTATTACGCCACCCACACCGTCGCGCGTCCCAGTGACGATGCCGACGCCGCGCCGGGCGGCGACCAGCAGCTGGCCGCGGGGGAGAAGGGCGTCTACTCCGGTGCCACCAACCCGTACCTGCCGAGGACCGAGTTCGGCTGGGAGATCGACCCGATCGGCTTCCGGAACACCTTCCGGGCGATCTGGGATCGCTACCACCTGCCGCTGCTGGTGACCGAGAACGGCTTGGGTGCCTTCGACAAGCTGGAGGCGGACGGGTCGGTGCACGACGGCTACCGGATCGACTATCTGCGCGATCACATCGCGCAGATCCAGCTGGCGGTCAGCGATGGGGTCGAGGTGCTGGGCTACTGCCCGTGGTCGGCGATCGACCTGGTGTCGACCCATCAGGGGGTGGCCAAGCGGTACGGGTTCATCTACGTGAACCGCGACGAGTTCGACCTGCTCGACCTCTCCCGCCACCGCAAGGACAGCTTCGGCTGGTACGCCAAGGTGATCGCCTCCAACGGAGCCGATCTCTCCTGACCCGCTGATCGAGTTGGACGAGGAGCCGGGAGTGGCGGCCGATGTCAGCGAAGGAGCCTTGACGACGGGCGCGCTCGGATCGATGGTCTCGGCAAGCTCGACCGGCATCCGAGCTTCCGCTGAGACGCCGGAGGCCTGGCCCCGACCCCTCCCGACGACGGCCCTCACGCTGCTCCCGGCAGCGTGAGGGAAGGAGTCCCGACGCGAGCGGGCGAAGAACAGAGCCGGGGTTCCTCGCTTCGCTCGTCGAGACACCGCGGCGACCGTCGCGTCCGTCGTCGGTTTGCCGGGTTCCCGCCGTCCTCAGGCAGGTCACTCGTACACTGATTCTCCACAGCCTGCGATCTGTGGGGGAGATACCGATCTCGTCCCAACAGCCAGAGGAGGTGGGCGTGAGGATCCTCAGGGTCTTCAACAACAACGTCGTCCTCGCACGCCATCCCGAGCGGGGGGACGTGGTGCTGACCGGGCGCGGCCTGGGATTCCAGCGCCAGCCCGGAGACCTGGTGGACTCCAGCAAGGTCGTCCAGACCTTCGTCCCCGATGCCCAGCACGACGTGGACGAACTGCGGGCCTTCCTGACCGAGATCCCGCTGGAGCACCTGGCGCTGGCTCAGGAGATCCTCGAACTGGCGCACCACGAACTGGGGCTGAAGCTCAGCCAGCCCCAGCTGATTCCGCTGGCCGATCACATCAGCTTCGCCGTGAAACGGGTGCGACTGGGCATCAGGCTGGAATCGCCGCTGCGGGCGGAGGTGACGCATCTCTACCCCGCCGAGCTCAGGGTCGGGCTGGCGGGCGTCCAGCTGGTGCGCGAGCGCACCGGCATCCACGTCCCGGACGACGAGGCGGTGCCGATCGCCTTGCACTTGGTGAACGCCGCCGCCTTCGCCACCGACGACCTCTCCCGCACTTTCGCGATGACCGAGATCTTCCACCAGGTATTCGAGGTGCTGGAGTCGGCCTACGAGCGTCGGTTCGACACAGACTCGGTCAACGCCGCGCGTTTCCTCACCCACCTGCGCTACTTCTTCGTCCGGGTGGACACCGACCGCCAGCTCTCCGAGAACCCCACCAGCTTCGCCAGCGCCATCCGGGATTCCTTCCCCGAGGCACACCAGGCCGCCCAGAAGGTGCGCGCGCTGCTGGAGCTACGCCTCAACACGGTGATCACCGCCGACGAGGAGACCTACCTCGCCCTGCACATCGCCCGCCTCACCCACGACTGACCGCCACCAGGGTCGTCCCCGTGATCCGCTCGCAGAAACCGGGCACATCCGGTGGGCTGAGCGGATATGACGGGCAGGCGCCCGAGATCGCCCGGTTTCTGCGGGATCGGGCGGGCTGCCGTCGCTTCGCTGCCCGAGGGTGTGACTCGCAGAAACCGGGTGGATTCGGCGGGTTGCCTGGATCTGGCAGGCGGTAAGGCTGGATTGCCCGGTTTGTGTGGGACAGGGCGGCTCCGTCGAGGCGGAATGACTCCCAACCTCGAACTGTCCGTTTGTGGGACGGGGTGGGGGTGGCCGCCTCAAGACCCAGGGTGTCACTCGCAGAAACCGGGTGAGTTCGGCGGGTTGCCTGGATATGGCAGGCAGGAAGGCTGGATTGCCCGGTTTCTGCGGGGCAGTCGGGTAGTGGGCGCAGCTTCGGGTCGGCTCAGGCGAGTTGCAGGATGCGGAGGGCGATCAACACCACCGTCAGCACAGCCAGGCCGGCGATACCGGCCCACTGGATACGCGCCCGGTTCTTCTGCTTGGGGGCGTAGGCGATGATTGCGGCGATCACCGCGCCGCCGACCAGTCCGCCGAGATGGCCCTGCCAGGAGATGGAGCCGGGGCCGAAGAAGGTGTAGGCGACGTTCAGCCCCAGCCACATCAGGATCGACTGCGCGTTTCCCTTGACCTTGAGCACCAGGACCAGCAGCGCGCCGAGCAGGCCGAAGACCGCTCCGGAGGCACCCAGGGTGGAACTGCCCGGTTCGCTCAGCCACATCACCGCCGCCGAGCCGGTCAGGGCGGAGACGAAGTAGAGCGCGAGGAAGCGCGCGCGTCCGATCACCCGCTCGAGCTGCGGTCCCAGGAACCACAGCGCCAGCATGTTGAACCCGAGGTGCATGACGTCCAGGTGGCTGAAGGCACTGGTCAGCAATTGCCAGAGCGCGCCGTCGGCGACCCCGGGCACCCAGGTGGCCTGCGCGCCCAGCGACGCGCAGGCGGCGGCGTCGGCGCCG
>JASGEM010000044.1:0-34339 GCA_049841235.1 Propionicimonas sp.
CCAACCCCACCGAACCAACCAACCCCACCGAACCAACCAACCCCACCGAACCAACCAACCCCACCGAACCAACCAACCCCACCGAACCAACCGAACCAACCGGTTCGGCGCTCATGATCCAGTCCACCCAGCTGATGGAAGGTCAGTCGCTGGAGGTCAGTTGGCGCACCGACGCACCCCACGAGACAAACTGGATCGGCGTCTACCCGCCGACCGCCGGCACCCCCGACGGAAACCCGGCGTCGACGCAGTGGAAGTACGCTCCAGGCACGTCCGGAACGGTGAGTTTCGAAGGCCTGGCACCCGGCACCTGGCTGGTCTACTTCCTCGCCCAGGATAGATACGGGCAGCTGACTGCACCGACGGAGATCACGATCACCGCCGCCGACCCCGGCGACGGCGGTGGCGATCCTGATGACCCGCAGCCAGCACCGGAACCGGAGACGGAGCCGATCGTTGTCGAGCCGGAGCCTGAGGCTACGCCTGAGGTTGGCGACTGCACCCCGGCGGGTGGCACATCCGAGTGCGTCGATGCGCCATCCCCACCGGTCGTGGACCAGCCCAAGACCTCCGAGGTCCAGCCGGAGGTCGAACTGCCGATCGGTGAGTCCACCCCGGCACGGCCAGTCACCCAGCAGCCCGAGTCGGTGGTCCCGGCGCGGCCCGAGTCCAGACCAGCCGAAACGCCCGAGGCGGCCGACACCCCTGAGGCCGACGCACCTCAGCCCGATCCGGAACCGGCCCCGAAATCCGCTGTCGCCTCTGATCAGGACCGTCTGACCTGACGTCGCCACCTGGGCGGGTCGCGATCGGCCGCGTGGTTACCGAGCGCCGAGCACCCAGTCCATCGCCGCTTCGACCGACTGAACCAGAGGTACGCCCGGCGGATCGGCTGGACGGGTCACCACAACGACCGAGATGCCGAGATCAGCGGCTGCGTCCAGCTTGGCGGCCGTGTGGCTGCCGCCGGAATCCCTGGTGACCATCACGTCGATCCGCCGATCGAGCAGCAACCCACGTTCTGCGGCCAGGTCGAAGGGCCCCCGGACGGCCAGCACCTCCCAGCTGTCGGGGACCGGAAACTCAGGCTCCTCGACCACCCTCAACAGCACATAGCGGCTGCGCCATTGTGCGAACTCGGTGGCCGACCGGCGTCCGACACTGAGGAAGACCCGGCGGCCGAGCTTCTCCGCGGCCCGTTTGGCAGCGGCCATGTCCGCCACCCAGTGCCAGGTGGAGGCGTCCGGCCGCCGTCGCCAACTCGGCCGTGACAGCCGCACCAGAGGGACTGCTGCCTGGTCGCAGGCCGTGGCGGCGTGCGCGCTGATCCGGGCGGCGAACGGGTGGGTGGCGTCCACCACCTGGGCGATCGCGTTCTCCCGCAGGTGATCGACCAGGCCGGCGACACCGCCGAAGCCTCCGATCCGGATCTCGCCGGGTGGCAGGACGCCTGGCGAGACCGCCCCGGCCAAGGACGTGACCACCGGCACTCCGGCGTCAATCAGCAGCCCGGCCAGAGCGCGGGCCTCACCGGTGCCTCCGAGCAACAGGACGGTCATGGTCGTCTCCTTCTCCGAGCTGTCGCCACCGCGATCAGTGCCGCCCCGGCGCCGACTGCCTGGGACAGCCGAACCCCCCGCGCGAGGTCGGGCGGCGTCGGCGTCGGCCCGGTGCCGAGTTCACCGCGATCCTCCGCCACCCCGTCGTAGACGTTGGTGCCGCCCAGGGTCACCCCGAGCGCTCCGGCGAAGGCCGCTTCCACCACGCCACCGTTCGGGCTGGGATGCGCGGGTGCCTGGTCGGCCACGGCCCGGACGGCGTCCTGGGAGCAGCCGCCCACCACCGGCGCCAGCCCACCGGCCAGCGCTCCGGCGATCCGGGCGGGCAGCCAGTTGGCCAGGTCATCCAGCCGGGCGGCTGCCCAGCCGAAGTTGCGGTAGCGGGGGTTGCGGTAGCCGACCATCGCGTCGAGGGTGTTGATCGCCCGGTAGCCAAGCAGCCCGGGAAGCCCGGCGACCCCTCCCCAGAACAGCGGCGCCACCACGGCGTCCGAGGTGTTCTCCGCGACCGACTCCAGGGTGGCTCGGGCGATCTGGTCGGCGTCCAGGCCGGAGGGGTCGCGGCTCACCAGGTGCGGCAGTCGCGCGCGGGCGGCATCCAGGTCGCCGGCAGTCAGGGCATCGGAGATGACCTCGGCTTCGCGAGCCAGCGAACGTCCGCCCAGCACGGCCCAGGTCGCCACGGCGGTCGCCAGCGCCTGGGCCACCGGACGTTCCCGGCAAGCCCGTTGCACCAGCCAGCCCAGCCCTGCGGCGCCGCCGACCAGCACGACGGTGAATACCGTTCCAGCCCGGCGGGAGTCGGCATAGACCCGCTGTTCGAGGGCTGTGGCCAGTCTTCCGAAGCCGGCCACAGGGTGGTAGCGAACCGGGTCTCCCAGTACCTGGTCAGCCAGCCAGCCCAGTCCCAGACCGGTCGCAGCAGCGAGTGTCATGCCTTGTCACCTGATTCCACGGGAGCCCCACATCCTGTCGTCGAGTGTGCCAGACTGACTCACGAGCGCGGCAACGGTTCGAGGAACTCCGGTGGGAATCCGGGGCGGTCGCGCCACTGTGACCGGAGCGATCCGGGAGCCAGGAACTCTCCGTTGCCGCCGAGCGACACCCATCGGGCGCGAGACCCTGAGGAGGCTCTTTTGACGCACCCAACCTCCGGCCTGCCATCGACCCTGGTCGGCATCGGCGTCGGACCCGGCGATCCCGAGTTGATCACGGTGAAGGCTGTCGCGGCCCTCCGTACCGCGGACGTAGTGCTGGTGCCGGAGACCGACACCGGTACCGGTGACATCGGACGGGCCGAGCAAGTGGTGCTGACGGCCTGCCCCGAGGCCGCGTCACGGGTGCAACGGGTGCCCTTCAGCATGGCTCAGCGGGCTGGCGTCGGGACGAAGCGCCGTATGTCATGGGAGGCGTCCGCAAGGGCGGCCGAGGACGCCTTCGCCGGCGGAGCGCGCCGCGTGGCCTTCGCCACCGTGGGCGACCCCAGCGTGTACTCGACCTTCTCCTACCTCGCCGACCACGTCCGGGCTGCGCTGCCCGGCCTGCAGGTGGAGGTGATCCCCGGGATCACCGCGATGCAGGCGCTGGCCGCCGCCAGCCGGATCCCGCTGGTCGAGGCACGGGAGGTCCTCACCCTCGTCCCGGTGACGGCCGGGTTGGAGCAGCTCGCCGAGGCGTTGGAGCACTCCGACACCGTGGTCGCCTACAAGGGCGGACGCCACCTGCCGGAGGTGCTCGACCTAGTGCGGCAGCGGCGCCCCGGCGCCACCGGGGTGATGGGGACGAACCTGGGCCTGCCCGAGCAGGAACTGGTCACGCTCGACGCGATCGAGGCGGAAGCAGCGCCCTACTTCTCCACGCTGCTGGTCGCCCCGTCCCGTGCCGCCACCGGAGGCCGACTGTGAACACCCCACGAAGTTCTTCTCCTCCGCTACGCTCCCCCGAACAACTCCGCGGGGACCCCGCTGTGGGCAGCGAAGTGGTGTTCGTCGGCGCCGGCCCGGGCGCTCCCGATCTGATCACGCTGCGCGGCGCGCAGGTGATCGCCCAGGCCGACATCGTGATCTGGGCCTCCAGCCTGGTGGACGCCGCGATCGTCGCCGGCGCCAAACCGGGCGCCGAGGTGATCGACTCGGCCAGCCTGCCGCTGGAGGGCATCGAACCGCTCTACCAGCGGGCTAGGGACGAGGGGCTGCTGGTGGCCCGCGTCCACACCGGCGACCCGTCGATCTATGGCGCGACCGCCGAGCAGCGGAAGATCTGCGAACGGATCGGCATCCCGCACCGGACGATTCCGGGGGTGTCGGCCTTCTCCGCCGCCGCCGCCCGGATGGGCGCCGAGATCACCGTCCCCGAGGTCTCCCAGACCCTGATCCTCACCCGGCTGGAGGGCGGCCGGACGCCGATGCCGGCGCGGGAGACCGTCCGCGGCTTCGCCGCCCATGGCGCCACCATGGCGCTCTATCTCTCGGCCGCCCGCAACAAAGCCCTGCAGGAGGAGTTGCTGGCCGGCGGCTACCCGCCCGAGACGGCCTGCATCGTCGGGTACCGGGTGACCTGGCCGGACGAGCTGATGCTGCGCTGCCGGCTGGACGAGCTCTCGGCCACCATGTCGGAGCACAAGCTGTGGAAGCACACCGTCGTGCTGGTCGGCCCGGCGCTGGCCGCCCAGGGTGACACCCGCAGCCACCTCTACCATCCCGGTTTCCGCCACGAGTACCGCAAGGCCGAAGGAGAGGCCCCGGTGCCCGCCCCCGACACCATCCACCGCAAGCCACGCACGTCGTCGCGCCCCACCGGGAGGCCGGCACCCGATGCGGCCTCGGCTCCGGATCTCTCCGCGACCCCACCCACTCCCACCGACCCGGAGCAACGATGATCACCGTCCACGGACTGCTCGGCGCCCCCAGCTCGCAACTGCGCGAGGCCGCCCGGCAGGCCGACGTCGTGGTCGGCGGCCGCCGCCATCTGGAAGCTCTGGAGGTCGAGCCGGAGCGCCGGATCACCCTGGGCGCGCTGCGGCTGGCCGTCGAGAAGGTGCGGGAGTTGCCCGACTCGGCACAGGTGGTGGTGATCGCCAGCGGGGACCCGCTGTTCTTCGGGGTGGTCCGCTCGCTGCGAGCGTCCGGCCTGCGGCCCACCGTGGTGCCGGCGGTCTCCTCGATCGCCGCCGCCTTCGCCGCAGTCGGGCTGCCCTGGGACGACGCCGCCGTGGTCAGCGTCCACGGCCGTCCCCTGGGGCCAGCGCTGGAACTGGCGCGCGGCGTCGGCAAGGTGGCCGTCTTCACCTCTGCTGACCACGGCATTCGCGAACTGGCCGCCGGCCTGGCCGACCTGCAGCGCTGGTACGTCCTGGCCGAACGCCTGGGCGAGACCGACGAGCAGGTGCGCGTCCTCACCCCCTCCGAGGCCCGGGTCACCGAACCTGCGGAACCCAATGTCGTGCTGATCCTCGACCGTCCCCCGTCCGCCGAGGACGCCCCCTGGGCCGGTGACATCGCCGGACCTCACCGACCCGACACCGGTTCGCCGCGGGAGCCCTCTCACGCCGGGGTAGAGCCGATCATCGGGCAGGTCACCTCGGGCGCGGCCAGCCTCGCTCGGGCCGACCGGATCGACGCCATTCTCGGAGTCGCCACGAAGCGCTACACCGAGGGGGCCCGAACCGGCCTGCCGCGGGCCTGGGCCGAGTGCGACCTGATCGTCAGCCACCTGGCGCTGGGTGCGACCACCCGGATCATCTCCCCGCTGCTGGCCGACAAGCGCACCGACCCCGGCGTGGTGGTGATCGACGAGGCAGGACGGTTCGCCGTCCCGCTGGTCGGCGGTCACGCGGGTGGCGCCAACACCCTGGCCACCCGGCTGGCCGAGGGCCTGGACGCCACCGCGGTGCTCACCACCGCTACCGACTCCCTCGGCGTCCCGGCACTGGACACCCTCGGATGGAGGTACGCCGGCGACGTCGCCGAAGTCACCCGGGCGATCCTGGACGGACACCCCGTCCACCTGACCCGCAGCCAGCCCTGGCCCTTGCCGCCACTCCCGGCGAACGTCACCGAGCAGCCCGACGGCGGGATGGCCGCCCGGATCGTGGTCTCAGACGAACGGGCCGAGAACGGCAACCTGCCCGAGGTCGTGTTGCGGCCGCCGTCCCTGATCGCCGGAATGGGCTGCAATCGGGGGACGAGCGCGTTCTCGTTGCGCGAACTGCTGGAGCGCACGCTGGCCGAGGCCGGGCTGGCGATCGATTCGCTGGCGGCGATCGCCTCGGTCGACGCCAAGGCGGACGAGGCCGGTCTGATCGAGCTGGCGGCCGACCTCGGGGTTCCTTTCCGCACCTTCGGGGCCGAAACCCTGGCCGGTTTCGATGTCCCCAACCCCAGCAGCCACGCGCAGGCGGTGCTCGGCACCCCGAGCGTCTCCGAGGCGGCGGTGCTGGCGAGCGGCGCGGATCTGGTTGTACCCAAACAGAAGACCCCCGAGGCCACCTGCGCGATCGGACGGATCCCCGCCACCGGCAAGCTCTGGGTGGTCGGCCTGGGCCCCGGCGCCCGCGACCTCACCACGCCCCGCGCACAAGACGCGATCCGCAACGCGGCGGTGGTGGTCGGCTACAAGCCCTACGTCGATCAGGTCACCGACCTGATCCGGCCCGGCACGCAGGTGCACTCCTCCGGGATGGGCACCGAGGAGGCCCGCACCGCGCTGGCGATCGCCAAGGCCCGCGAGGGCCGCAACGTCGCCCTGGTCTGCTCCGGCGATCCGGCGATCTACGCGATGGCCTCCCCCACCCTGGAGCAGGGCACCGAGGGCATCGACGTGGAGATCGTCCCCGGGGTCACCGCCAGCCTGGCGGTCTCGGCCATCCTGGGCGCTCCACTCGGCCACGACCATGCCACCATCTCGCTGTCGGATCTGCACACCAGCTGGGAGAACATCGAGAAGCGGCTGCAGGCCGCGGCCGAGGCCGATCTGGTCACGGTGCTGTACAACCCACGCAGCCGCACCCGGCTGATGCATCTGCCCCGGGCGCTGGAGATCTTCGCCGCTCACCGCCCCGCCGCCACCCCGGTGGCCGTGGTCGAGGAGGCATGCCGTCCGGACCAGAAGGTCACCACCGCCACCCTGGCCGACTTCGACCCGGAGTGGGTCAACATGAACTCCCTTGTCGTGATCGGTTCTTCGACCACCCGCTACCTGCCCACCGGACGCGGCGGCACCGTCATGGTGACCCCGCGCGACTACCACTGGATGAACCAATGACCACCTCGCACGTCCCCGCCCCCACCGACCCCGCTGCCGTCCCGGCCAGCCCGCCACCCCTGGTGATCGCGGGGCACGGCACCCGGGTGAATGCCGGCGCGGAAGCCGCCTTCGCACTGGTCGACAAGGTTCGCGGCCTGCTGCCCGGGGTCCGGGTCGAGGCCGGCTTCGTCGAACTCACGCCGCCCACCATCGACGAAGCCCTCACCGAGGTACTGGACGGCCAGTCGGCAGCGGTGGTGGTGCCGCTGATGATCGGTACCGGTGGCCACGTCCGGGAGGACATCCCCGAGGCGATCGAGACCGCCAAGACCACCTACCCCGACGCGACGGTGGTGTACACCCGCCACCTGGGCTCGCCCGCCCCGATGATCGCGGCCGTGCACCAGCGGATCGCCGCGGCGCGCGCCGAGTGGCCGGCCGAGGAGACCGACGTCCTGATGGTCGGACGCGGCTGCAGCGTCACCGACGCCAACGCCGATCACGTCCGGCTCTCCCGGGTGATCTTCGAGACCGGCGGTTACCACCAGGTGCTCTCGGCGTTCATCCAGGTGGCCCGGCCGTCGCTGCCGGAGATCCTGCGGCAGTACCACGCCTCCGGCAGCCGCCGGATCGTGGTGATGCCGCACTACCTGTTCACCGGGCGGCTGGACCAGTGGGTGCACCAGCAAGTGGACGCCTTCCGCGCCGCGCACCCGGACGCCGAGATCCGGGTTGCCCAGGTGATCGGCCCGTGCGACGAACTCGCCCAGGTGGTTGCCCAGCGCTACAAGGAGGGCGCGCTGCGCGCCCGGACCAGCGCCGGCTCCCCCGCCTATCTCTCCGGCCTGCTACTGGACGGACGCAAGGTGGTCGTGGTCGGCGGCGGCTGCGTCGCCCGCCGCCGGGTGCCCAAGCTGCTGGACGTCGGCGCCAAGGTGGAGGTGGTCTCCCCCGACCTGCACGACTCGCTGGCCGCGCTGGCCGCCTCGGGAGCGATCACCTGGCGGGCCCGGCAGTTCACCCCGTCCGATCTGGACGGTGCCTGGTACGTGCTGGCCACCACCGATTCGGCCGAGGTCAATGCCGAGGTCGCGCGGGCGGCCGAGGAGCGGCACACCTACTGCGTCCGCTCCGACCGGGCGGACGAAGGATCCGCCTGGACGCCGGCCACCGGTGAGGCCACCGGGGTGACCGTGGCGGCGATCACCAACCACGACCCGGTGCGCGCCCGGCGAATCCGGAACCGCTTCGTCGAGGTGGTCAACGAGGAGTCGCTGTGACCGACCCGAAAGCGGTGACCTACGAGTACCTGACCGACGGCGCCGAAATCTATCGGCGGTCCTTCGGCACCATCCGGACCGAGGCGAACCTCTCCATCCTGCCTCCCGACGTGGCCCATGTGGCGACCCGGATGATCCACGCTGCCGCACAGACCGACCTGCCGGAACACCTGGGGTTCAGCATCAACGTCGTCTCCGCCTGCCGGGCGGCGCTGCGGGCCGGCGCTCCGATCCTGTGCGACGCCCAGATGGTGGCGAGCGGGGTGATCCGCACGAGACTGCCCGCCGACAATGAGGTGATCTGTCACCTCGGCGAGCCTCGCCTGGCCGAACTGGCCAAAGAACTGGCGACCACCAAGACCGCCGCCGCGGTCGAACTGTGGAAGCCGCGGCTGGAGGGCGCGGTGGTGGCGATCGGCAATGCTCCGACCGCACTGTTCCACCTGCTCGAGGTGGTCCGGGACACCGGTCTGATGCCGGCCGGGGTGATCGGCATCCCCGTCGGTTTCGTCGGCGCCGCCGAATCCAAGCAGGCGCTGGCCGACAACCCGTTCGGGCTGGAGTACCTGGTGCTGCACGGCCGCCGCGGCGGCTCGGCGCTCACCTCCGCCGCCCTGAACGCGATCGCCAGCGAAACCGAATGAGCCGCCACCTGGCGCTGATCGGGATCGGCGCCGGCGATCCCGAGTGGGTGACCCTGGAGGCGATCGGCGCCCTGCAGGCCCTCGACATGCTGTTCGTCGTCCTGAAGGAGGACGAGTTGGACGACCTGGTGGAGGCCCGGCGGGTGATCGTGGAACGCCACCGCACCGAGCCGTTGCGGACGGTCGAACTACGCGACCCACCACGCCCCTGGCGCACCGCGCCCGACTACAACGCCGCCGTCGCCCACTGGCGGGAGCAACGGCTGGAGCGGTGGAGCGCGGCGGTCGCGTCCGAACTCACCGACGGCCAGGCCGGCGGCTTCCTGGTCTGGGGGGATCCGAGCCTGTTCGAGAGCACCCTGGCGATCGTCCAGGACCTGATCCGCGCCTCCGCCGAACCGATCGAGTTGCGGGTGATCCCCGGCGTCAGCTGCGTCCACGCGCTGACCGCCCGGTTCCGGATCCCGCTCAACCGGCAGGGCCACGCCGTCCAGATCGCCCCCGCTCGCCTGCTGCGGGACGGCGTCCCGGGCGACGTGGACGACGTGGTGGCGATGCTGGACGGCCAGCAGACCTTCGCCCGGATCGACCCCGCCGGTCTGGACATCTACTGGGGCGCCTACCTCGGCACCCCCGACGAGATCCTCATCTGTGGCGATCTCGCCGAGGTGCGCCAGCAGATCCTCGACGCCCGCGTCGAGGCCACCGCCCGCAAGGGCTGGATGTTCGACACCTACCTGCTGCGACGGCGCCTCAGCTGAGCCAGCCTGCGGTGGTGGGCCCAGCACAGCCTGGCTCCTCGCTCACCGCCCACTAGCCCACTCGGCCGGTGGCCATCTCAGCGAGGTCGACCGGAGACTCCAAACCCCTGCGGTGAGCGCGGGAGCTCCCTTCCGACCCGCACGGTGGCTTCCGGCCCCACCCGTCGGCGGATTCGGCTCACCGTGGTGGTGAGCTGTCAGACCAGCGGACCAAGGGTGTCGACCAGCGAGGCGGTCGGACGTCCGATCAGGCCGGCGAGCTCGCCGTTGACGACCCCCAGTTCACCGGCCGCGATCGCGGCGTCCACCCCGGCGATGAAGCCGATCGACCCGGCGTCCAGCCCGGCCTGGGCCAGGATCGCCTGCTTCTCCTGCGGGTCTACGTGCTGGGCGACGACTTCCCGGCCCACCAGCGTGGTGAGGTCGGCCGCCAGGTCGTCCTGGGTCCAGGCCACATCCCCGGTGAGGGTGTAGGTGCGTCCGGTCTCCTCGCCGGCCAGCACGACGGCCGCGGCCTCCGCGAGTTCACTGCGCGCCGCGCTGGCGACCCGTCCCTGTCCCGCGGCAGTGAGGAGCACCCCGGTCTGCGCGGCGCTGGCTGCCTCCGCGAGATAGTTCTCGTGGTACCAGCCGTTGCGCAACACGACATATGGGACGCCGGAGCCCGCCAGGTACTCCTCGGTGGCCTTGTGCTCCGGCGCGACCGGGTTGATCGAGTCCTCCACGCCGGGCGCACTGGTGTACAGGATCCGGCCCACACCGGCTGCCTTCGCCGCGTCGATGACCGCCGCATGCTGGCGGGCCCGCTGCCCGAACTCGTTGCCGGATACCAGCAGTAGCGAGGTGACGCCGGTGAGGGCGGAGGTATCCGGGGCGTTGTAGTCGAACCGGCGGACATCGATCCCTCGCGCCGCGAGTTCGGCTGCGGCATCGGGCCGGCGCACCAAGGCGACGACCTCAACCGGGGCGACACCCGCGGCGAGCAGGTGGTCGATGACGAGGCTTCCGAGCTGACCGGTTGCTCCGGTCACTGCGAGGGTCATGAGAACTCCGTACTTACGAATGATTAGCGCTTACTCATGGTAAGCTACGGCATAGGTTCTCCCACGTCAAGGAGGCGCCGTGGAACCCTTCAACGTCTTCAGTGAGCGCTGTCCTTCGCGGGAGGTCGTCGACCACATCACCGGACGCTGGCCCTCCCTGGTTCTGGTCGCCCTACTGGACAATCCGCGCCGCTTCGCCGAGACCGCGCGCGCGGTGGGGGGGATCAGCGACCGGATGCTCTCCCGCACCCTCTCCACGCTGGTGGCCGATGGGCTGGTCACCCGCACCGAGCAACCCGACCGAAGTGTGAGCTACGCCCTCACCGATGCCGGCCACCGGATCGCGGTCTCGCTGCAATCGGTGGTCGCCACCGTCTACACCGTGATGCCCCAGGTGCTGGCGGCCAGAGCGAGCGACGCCTGATCGTCGGCCGTGAGTTGCGTCGCCGGCGTCGCGTTCGACGGTGACGGCAAGCGGGAACCTCTCGGGGTTCAGTAGGTCGAGAGGTTTGGGAACGCCAGCAGCCAGACAAGCCCGGCCAGCCCGGCGAGGATGATCCCCAGCACTGCCACGTCCCAGGCGCCCAGCCGCAGCCGTCGCATGGCGGTCATCGTCCGGTGGGCGCCGAAGCCGCGGCTGGCCATCGCCACCGCCAGCCGGTCGGCGAGCAGGATCGAGGTTGTGATCAGCGGCACCATCACCGGCACGAAAGCGGCGATCCGGCCGAACCGCCCGGCCGGGGGGGCACCCCGGGCCTGCCGGGCAGCCTCGATCTGTTCCTTGGCCGCGACCATCGTGGGGACGAAGGAGATCGCGGTGGTGACCACGATCGCCGCCGCGGCGGGCACTCGCAGTTGTGCGAGCACCAGCAACAGGTCGTCGACGGGCGTGCTGGCGGCGAAGGCATAGGTGGCGATCACCATCGCCACGATGCGGGCGACGAAGTTCAGGCCCACCAGCAGACCGCTGACGGTGGCGTCCATCCCCCACCAGGTGAACAGCACCTGGACATCCACCGATTGAGCGAACGGGGAGCCGGTGAAGGTCGTCACCACCACGATCAGCACGAAGACCACCAGGAGCGGCTGCAGCATCGTCCAGACCCCGCGTAGCGGAAGGTCGCCCGCCGCCACCACCCCGAGCAGCACGACCGCCAGCCCGGCATTGCCCAGCGGATGGTCCAGCAGGAACACCGCAACCAGCACAGCCAGAAAGCCGACCAGCTTCACCCTGACGTCCAGCCGCCGCAGCCTCATCGTCCATCTCCTGCCAGCACGGTGGCCAGGTGCCGCCCCAGCACGGTCGCGTCCAGTAGCGGGGGGCGCCCGGGCCACAGCCGCGCGCAGAGCTCGACCGCCTGGGTGGGCGGGATGCCCGCACGGGCGAGCACCTCGGGCCGGCCCAACACCTCAGCGGTCGGACCGTCGGACACCACTTCGCCGGCTTCCAGCGCGACCACCCGGCGGGCGTGTCGTGCGACCACCTCGAGATCGTGGCTGATCAGCAGAATCGTGGTGCCTTCGGCGTTCAACTGGTCGATCAGGCTCAGCATCGCCTGCGTCCCGGGCCAGTCCTGGCCGGTGGTGGGCTCGTCCACCACCAGGATCGCGGGGCGCATCGCCAGTACCGACGCCACCGCGAGCCGCTGCCGCAGTCCCTTGCCGAGCGAGAACGGATGGACGTCGCGGAACCCGGTCAGCCCGGTGCGTTCCAGCACCTCGTCGATCCGGGCCTCGATCTCGGCCGATGGCAACCCCGCGAGCCGTAGCCCGTAGCGGACCTCAGCGGCGACGGTGGCGTTGAAGATCTGGTGATCGGGGTTCTGGAAGACGTAGCCGACGTGCCGGGCGAGCTCCCAGGGCTTCCGGCCCGCCGCGGCCACGCCGTTGACGGTCACCGTTCCGGCCGTGGGCTGCAGCAGGCCGTTGAGGTGCTTGGCCAGGGTGGTCTTGCCGGCGCCGTTGGCACCCACCAGCGCGACATACTCACCCCAGCCGATGGTCAGCTCCACCCCCTGCAGCCCTGGCCCAGCAGGGTAGGTGTGCCAGAGGTTGCGCACCTCGATCACCGGCTCCTGCGTGACCTCCGGCCCGGTTGCCACCACGGGCGGCGGCAGCGCACGGTCGCCCGCCAGGCTGCGGATCAGCGCCTCTGCCTGGTCGACCTCCAGCGGCACCCGATCGCGGGAGATCAGCCCGGCAGAGGCCAGCTCGTGTCCCACCACGGCGACCGGAAGCGGCCGGACCCGGCCGGCCAGCCCTGGATCGCGGTAGAACGCGGACGGCGCACCCTGCCAGGCCACCGCGCCGCCGTCCAGCAGCACCAGACGATCGGCTCGGGCAGCCACGTCGATACCGTCGTGTTCCGCGACCACGATGGTCACGCCCAGGCGTCGCAGGTCGTCGATCACCCCATAGAGCGCTCGGCGCCCGGCCGGGTCGAGTTCGGAAGCCGGCTCGTCAAGGCACAGCACCTGGGGACGCAACGCGAGCACCCCGGCGATCGCCAAACGCTGCTTCTCTCCCCCCGACAGCTGCGCGGTCTCGCGGCTCTCGAAGCCGGCCAGCCCGACCGCCTCCAGCACTTCGGGGATCCGCCGCCGGATCTCATCCGCCGGCACCAACTGGTTGCGCGGGCCGAAGGCGACATCCTCGGAGGCAGTGCGGCCCAGGAGCTGGCTCTCGGCATCCTGCAGCACCAGCCCGACGAACCCGGCGATGGTCTGCACCCGGTAGCCGGCCAGATCGGCGCCGTCCAGCCGGACGCGACCCCGCAACCGTCCCCCGGTCAACTGCGGGACGACGCCGTTCAGGCTCATCAGCAGGGTCGACTTGCCCGAACCGGTGCCGCCCAGCACCGCGGTCAGCCCACGGAAATCCACCGTGACGCCGGCCAACGCCTCCGAGGCAGCCTTCGGGTAGCGGTAGCCGACCTCGTCGGCCCGGAGTTCGACCATCAGCCCAGCAGCGGGCTGCTGCGCACCGTCCGGTAGGCGACGCCCGCGATCGTCAGATTGACCGCTGCGCCGACCAGCAGTGACGGCACCGCCGCCAGGTACATCCCCCAACCTCCCAGCGGCAGCACGATCAGTCCGAGCACCACGCTGTTCAGCAACGCGGTCACCACGACCGCCACCACCAGCCAGGCCGGGTGCTCACGACGGCCCAACCACCGGAACGCCAGACCGCAGCCACCCATCCCGATCGCGATCGCGGCGTGCAGAGGAAGGGTCAATGGGAATCCCACGATGGCCGAGGTGAGCAGGTGCCCCACGGCCAGCACCACGAACCCGACCCAGCCGCCGAACCCGACCGCAGCGAAGAAGCCCGGGGCCGAATCCAGCGCGACCGTGCCCAACGGGCCGGGGATCTTGACCAGCGATCCGACAGCGCTGAGCGCGATGAAGATCGCCATCACGGCCAATTGCCGGGCGGAGATCCGCGACGCGCCCGCCAGGTCGGGCGTCCGATCCGAGAGCGACACCGTTACTCAGCCCCCGCCGCGTTGGCGCGCCTCGCCTGCCGCCGCACGAGTGCAACGGAGTCGACGGTGGCCAGACTCGGGGGAGATGCCATGTCAATGATGCTAGAGGGTTTCCCGCGCGAGCGTGCCCGATCCCCCCACCTCGACCGGATCCGACGTTCCATAGGCGGATACGACTGCCCACAGGCATCGATTGGACGACGTTCGCGCGTCAGTGACCACTTGATGCCGGCGGGCCAGGTGGGCGGCGTGGTCGGGGCGATCTCAACGGCCCGGAGCGAAGCCATCCGGCTCATGCTGCGGGAGCCGGATCGGGGCGACCTGGTACTCATCCTCCACACCGATTTTGGAAGCGGATATTCCGGCACTGAACACACTCGGCATCGGTCCGGCCGGGGCACCTCAGGCCGTACCAAGACGCACAGGTTGCGCATGCCGCCGATCAGCCGGATCCGGCCGCAGGACCCCCACCATTCCCCCTTATGGGGGACAACAACCTGCCGAGGATCAACAAATGTGGAGGCGGATCCGTGTCGACTGCCGCTTGTCGAGCCAGGCAGTTGACACACAGTGTGATATCGGAGAGAGTTCCGCCCAGAACTACCCGGCGTAGTTCTGACCAGGGGGGAGTTCTGTGGGGGGACGCAGAGCTCAAAAACACGCGCAAGCGTGCACATATCTGCGCAGAGGGGTCGTTACTTTTTCGTACTCATACGGAGGGCAATACCCAAATGCGTGCAACCATTTCTCGCTACTTCGATGCGCTGAAGCAGCGTCGCTCCAGCGACGAGGGCTTCTCGCTCATCGAACTCATCGTCGTTGTCGCCATCCTGGGCATCCTGGTGGCCATCGCCATCCCGGTGTTCGGCGGCATCCAGCAGAGCGCCAAGGACAACTCGCTCAAGACCGCGGCCGCCAATGGCGCAACTGTCGTCGCGAGCCAGATCGCCCGTAAGGCTTCCGATTCGACTGTTGTCGTCGCAACGGAACTGGCAAGGAGCAACACGGCCGACTACACCTACAGCGTCACGCCCAGTGAGCCGACCGACATCGCCAACTTCTGCGTCACCGCGACCGCAACCACGGCTGGTGCCCTCAACGGTGGAGTCGCCCAGACTTCCGGTCCCGCCTGCGCAGGAACTCCCACCGCGGGCCCGTAGTGATCGTGGCCTTGGGTCCTTCGCCAGACCAGGAGGACCCAAGGCCCCAACTACGTCGTCCTGACGAATAGGGTTTTGGGGGGTGGACTGTGCAGAAGCGCAGCCTGTGGCTCAGGAGCGAGCCCGAGGGCATGAGCTTGATCGAGATCCTGATTGCCATGCTCCTGCTTGCGCTGATGGCGGTGGCGGTCATTCCCCTGCTCATCGTTCCGGTGAAGGCAAGCCTCAGCAATCGCGCCACGGTTGCCGCTACCACGTTCGCCAACGCCACCCTGGAGTCGCTCCGGGCGGAGTTCCCGCTAGACGAGGAATCCTCTTGCATGGCGGTTCGCGCCAAGGAGAACCCCAGCCTCAGCGATCCGGCGGGAACGGGGCTGAAGGCAAGTGTGAGTGCGGGTGCGTGTCCCACGACGCTGCCCGATACCGTCACGGTCACGGTCGAGGTAGCCGATCCCGGCACCGGACCGCTGGTCACACTTGCTACTGAGATCATGGTGACGACGGCATGACCACCAGCGCATCCCAGCACCGGCTTCGCAACGATGCCGGCATGAGCCTCACGGAGGTGATCGTGTACATCGCCGTCAGCGTGATCGTGCTCGTGGGCCTGGTGACCGTGTTTGCTTCCGCGCTCTCCGCCCAGGCAAACACTCGGAACCGAAACACCGCCACCGGCACAGTAGCCGTCGCGGTCAACTCCCTTCAGACGAGCATCCGGAATTCCAGCGCGTTCGATATCAGCGGCAACACCCTGCGAGCACGGGTTGCCGTCGGTGACGGGAGCGGTTGGGAGTGCCGGGCGTGGGCGCTCTCGGGCGGCACCTTGTACTACAGAGCAGCTTCCAGTGCCGTCCCGACCCCTTCCGACTACGAGGACGCCGGCTGGACCAGCCTGGCCAAGGGTGTCAGCGGCACGTTGGCCGATCCTCTGGCGGGTCCATCGGATCCGCTCCGTCCATTCCTGCGCAACGAGCCCCAACTGATGTACGGATTCGATGTGCTGGTGGGCGAGGCAGGCACAGGGGTCAAGCTGGAGGGCAGTGCGGTTCCTCACGCAACCGGAACAGGGAGTCCGACATCATGCTGGTGAGACTCAGCCGCAAGCGACACCGTGACGAGTCCGGCTCCACACTGGTCACAGTGCTGGTGATCATGCTCGTCATCACATTGTTCTCCATCACTCTCGCCACAGTCGTCACCAGCACTACCCGGTCGCTGGTCCAGACCCGCGAGACAGCCCAAGCCCATCAAGCGGCCGACGCCGGCCTCGCAGTAGTGTTGTCCGCCTTCAAGCGAGAGAGCGCCTGCCCGGCGACCCAACCTTCCTCGCTCACCGACCCGATCTACGAGACCATCTGCGAAGAGTCAGGCGATCAAGTCACATTCACTTCGACGGGGCACTCGGGCCCAGCCCAGACGAAAACGGTCGCCGTCTACCAGATCATCCCGGACGAGGCCCCGCCCACCGCGGGAGGGCCTGGTTTGTTCTACACCTACGGCCTGAACACCCGGATGAACTCCTACGTGTTCGATGACGTGAACAGCGAGGTCGGGATCGACGAGTTCATCGGCTCCGCTGGCGTCTATGCGTCAACAGGGAAGATCGAATGCGGTTCTGGTTCAGTGTTCCCCGGCGACATCTATACGAAGACCGGAGAGTTGCAGATCGATAGCGGCTGCCTGGTCGAGGGCAACGCCTACATCGGCAGCAAGGCCTTCGTCAACGGCGGCACGATCAAGGGCAGCCTGATCGCACCCAGCACCACAAGCCACACTATCTCCGGGACCATCGGCACGTCCGGCGGCAGTGACGGCAACGTGTTCCTCGGAGGTACGTTCACTCTGAACAACGGTACGGTGTACGGCAGCGTGAGTGCCGCAGGGGCGGGAAGCAACACGCTGGGCAGTGGCACCATCCACGGCAACTTCATCCACAAGGGCAGTTACGGTATCTGGGGCACCCCTGCCTCCAGCATCGTTAAGGGCGCCATCGTGAAGAACACCGGGCTGGCCGCACCGACTCTCCCGGAGATACCGGATTGGCAAGACGTGGACTTCACCCCGGTGAATGCCACCACTCCGCCGCAAGCTTGGGCAGATGCGGGCTACAAACTCACGACAGTTACGGGCACCGCGTGCAACAAGTGGGCGGGCGGTGCCACCGACGTCACCTCGGTCGCTGGTTCACTCACCAGTCGAATGATCTTCGACATCCGCGCGTGCCCCGACAATTTCGATACCAACAACGGCGACGCGAACAAGGAAGTCAAGGTCAACCGGGACATCGCGATCATCACGAACCGCTGGTTCCTCTCCGGCACCAAGTTCAAGAGCGCCGACGGGCAGCCCCACACGATCTTCCTGATCACCCCGGACAGCAAGCCGACCGTTGCGGGTCCCCAATGCAACTGGCCGGCACAAGACTCGCAGCAACTGAATAACTCAACTGTCGATCCAAAGATCGCGATCTACCTCTACACGCCGTGTCTGATGAAGTTCAACAGCGGCACAGCCACCTTCAGGGGCCAGGTCTACTCGGGCAAGCTGGAGTTCGGTGGAGGCGTGAAGGTGGCATTCGCACCACGGAACATTCCTGGCTACGACTTCGGAGAGGACGTCGACCCCTGGCCCGGTGGTGGCGGCGGCGGTGGCGGCGGCACGCCGACGCTCGTCCTTCTCTCCCAGCGAGACGTGCCATGACCGACCCGACACTCCTCACCGTCGTCCTCATCTTCGCAGCACTGTTCGGTCTGATCATCGGGTCCTTTCTCAACGTCGTCGCCTATCGTGTGCCGGCCGGGATCTCCCTGCTGCGGGAGAGCCGCTGCCCATCCTGCGACGCCCCGGTGAAGCCCTGGCAGAACATCCCGGTCCTCTCCTGGCTGGCGCTGCGGGGGCATTGCGCCTCCTGCCGCGAGCCGATCTCCGTCCGCTACCCGGTGGTGGAACTGACCACCGGTGCGCTCTTCGCGGCGATCGCAGCCCTGCTCCCCTGGCAGCAGCTGGCTCCGAACCTGGCTGCCGGGGTATGCGTGCTGCTGGCCTTCTGGTGGTTCGCTGGTAGCAGCGTGGCGCTCACCCTGATCGATCTCGATACCAGGCGGCTACCGGATGCCATCGTGCTGCCCGGCTACGGGGTGGGCATCGTCCTGCTGACCCTGGCCTGCCTGCTCGGCGCCGACTGGTGGGCATTGCTTCGCGCCGGTATCGGTGCGGCTTTGTTGTTCGGGCTGTATGCCCTGCTGTGGTTGGTTCGTCCCGGGGCGATGGGGATGGGCGATGTGAAGCTGGCCGGCCTTGTCGGGTTGCACCTTGGCTGGCTGGGATGGGCGGCGGTCGCGGTCGGGGCGACCGCTGCCTTCATCCTCGGCGGCCTGTACGGGGTGGGGCTGATCGCCACCCGGCGGGCCGGACGCAAGACCGCGCTCGCCTTCGGGCCGTGGATGATCGTCGGTGCCTGGACCGGGGTTCTCGCCGGAACCGGGATCGCGCAGTTCTATCTCGGCCTCTCCGGGCTGGCCTAGAAGACCGGATTCTGCACGACTGACAAGGGGGATCGGTGATGGCGAGAACCATCGTGGGGCTGGAGATCAGTGAGACCGGCATCCGCGCCGTCGAGCTGAGTCGCGGGAAACGACCCGCGCTGGTCGCGGCCGGCGAGGTGCCGCTGCCACCTGGGGCGGCAAAGGACTCTGAGGTGCTCGACGTCGACGCGGTGGCGATGGCGCTCACCCAGTTGTGGAGTCAAGCTGGGATCAAGGCCAAGGAGGTGGTGGTCGGGGTGTCGAACCGGCGGATCCTGGTGCGCGAGCACTCCACCCCCGCGCTGCGACCCGATCTGATGCGTGCCGCGCTGCCCTATGACGTGCAGGATCTGCTGCCCGTCCCCCCGGAGCAGGCTGTGCTCGACTTCTACCCGATTGCGGAATCCCAGGGCCAGGTGCACGGTCTGCTCGTGGCGGCGGTCTCCGAGACCATCGAAGGCCTGATCTCCGCCCTGAACCGGGCCCGGATCCGTACTGCCGCGGTCGACTTCGTTCCCTTCGGGCTCGCCCGGGTGGCCAAGGTGGTCGGAGCCCCCGGAGCAACCGTTGCCGTGGTGGCGATCGGCGAACACACCACGAACCTAGTCGTGGCCCAGGACGGCATCCCCCGGTTCGCCCGGATCATCCCGCTCGACCTCGAGTTCGACGGTTCGGAGGATCGTGCCCAGCAGCCCACCGACATCGTTCCCGAACAGCTGCCACAAGCCCGGCGCGCCGTCGGTGTCGCAGCCGTTGACGCCACGCCGCCCACGGTCACCGATCTGGTGGGACGGATCCGTGCAACCCTCAGCTTCCACGCCGGCCGGCCGGGGGCCAGCCCGGTAGACGCCGTCTTCCTGACCGGCTCTGCTCTGGACGCACCAGGCCTGCTGCCGCTGGTGAGTGGCACCCTCGACATGCCCGCGTACCCCATCGATGTCACGAATCTGGTGCCGGCCGGCCGCGTCACCCTTCCGGCCGGTAGGTTCGCCTCCGGGCTGGTCACCGCGCTCGGGATCGTCCTCGGAGAGGAGAACTGATGGCCAAGCGCTCCAAGCCTGAGACGAAACCGGCACCCAAGACCAAGCGCAGGCCGAAGGGCCTGGGCCTGGCGGTCGCCGGTGTGCCCCGGGTCAATCTGCTACCGGCCGCCGAACTCCAGCGCCGGGCGGCGGGCGTCCTGGTGCGGCGGTGGGTTGCCGGCCTCATGGCAACCGCTGTGGTCGTCTCGGGCCTGGTCGCCGCGGCGTACTGGGAGCGGACGGTCGCCGCCCAGCAACTGGCCGCTGAACAGGCCAGGACCCTGGATCTCAACGGCGAACTCGCGGGGCTCTCCCATGTCAGCCAGGCTCTCGCCGAACGGACGACACTGACCACCCTGCGCGGCCAGGCAATGGGTGCGGACATCCAGTGGCGGCCGCTGTTCACCGACCTGACCAGCACCCTTCCCAGGGGCTCGGAACTGGCCGGGTTCGACCTTGTCACCGGAATCAACCCAGCGGATGAGGTTGATCCCGGCACCGGAATCGGCCTGATTGGGCGGCTCACTGTCCACACCGACGACCCGGCCGATCAGGACCGGATGATCGACAAGCTGCGCGCGCTCGATATCACGCTGTCCGCCGACGCCGGGGCGCTGACCTCCGAGGACGAGGACGGTTTCAGCTTCGTGGTGGAGTTCGTCCTGGATCAGACCCACTACAGCGGCGAGCACCTCCCTGAGGCAGGTGCTCGATGAACGCCTCCCGTCGCCTCATCAACCTGGCCGGCACGCTGCTGGTCGTGATCGCCCTGGTCGCCGGGACGATGCTGACCGCACTGCCGATCTACCTGGAGTCGCGGGCGCTCAACGCGCAGGAGTGGGACGTCGCCGCCGCCAACCAGCTGTTGCAGACCCAGATCGATGCCCTCCGCGTCAAGGAGTCCGAACTGCCCCAGGTCGAGCAGGATCTCGCCGAACTGCACGCACAGTTCCCCGGCATACCTCAACTCGACGACGTCACCCAGCTGGTGGTCAAGGCAGCCGGCAAGGCGGATGCCACCATCGAGTCCGTCAAGTTCGACAGCCTCGTGCCCTTCGCCCCGCGGGACGCCGCGCTGCTTACCGACCAGCTTCCCCAGACCGCGACCGGCGTCACCCCGTCCGCCGCGCCGAACGGCGGGACGAACGGCAACGGTGCAGGCGACGCAGCAGTCTCCGACGGCACGCCCGCCGATGCCGACGCGAGCAACGCTAGCCCAGCCGCGCCTGGCGTTGAGGGACAGCTGCAGTTCCCAGTGATCATCATCGTGACCGTCCCCGATCACGGCGTGACGAATCGCTTCCTCGACGAGTTGCGGGCCGGGCCTCGGCTACTGCGGATCGATGCCGTAAACGCCGGCACGGACGAAGAAGGCTCGATCCAGCTCACCGTCACCGGTTTCGTCTTCGTCAGTCTCAGCTAGGAGCCTCTTCGTGACCCACTCTCCCAGTTCACTGGATCTGCTGCTGATCGCCGCGGCGGGCGGGCGCGCGTCCGACGTCCACTTCACCGAGGGGGCAGCCGCACTGATGCGGGTGGACGGCGATCTGGTGTCGATTCCCGGCTACTCCCAGCCCCTCTCCGGCACCTGGCTGGAGGCGGCCATGCGCAGCGTGATGTCCCCGCACCAGCAGCAGATCTTCGAGGCCGAGAACGAGGTCGACCTCGCCTACGCCATCCCCGGCACCGGCCGGTTCCGGGTCAACATCTTTCGCCAACTGGGTAAGCTAGCCGGAGCCTTCCGGCTGATCCCCAGCGCCATCCGCACGCTCGACGAACTCTCCATGCCTCCGGTGGCACGTGAGCTTGCGCTGAAGCCGCGTGGTCTGGTCCTGGTCACCGGCCCGACCGGTTCGGGCAAGTCCACCACCCTGGCCGCCATGGTGGACGAGGTGAACCGGAGCCTGCCGGTGCACATCATCACCATCGAGGATCCGATCGAGTACCTGCACACCTCCCGCCGGGCACTGATCCACCAGCGCGAGATCGGCGAGGACACCGCCTCCTTCGGCGAGGCGTTGCGGCGGATCCTGCGGCAGGACCCCGACGTCATCCTGATCGGCGAGTTGCGCGACCAGGAATCCATCTCGGTCGCCCTGACTGCCGCCGAGACCGGGCACCTGGTTCTCGGGACACTACACACCCAGGGTGCAGCCAAGTCGATCGACCGGATCATCGACACCTTCCCGGCCCACCAGCAGAACCAGGTCCGCTCGCAACTGGGTGACACCCTGCAAGGCGTGATCAGCCAGACTCTGCTGCCGTACGCGCAACTGCAGGGGCGGGTGCCGGCCACCGAGATCCTGGTGCACACCCCCGCGGTGGCCAACCTGATCCGGGAGGGTCAGGTCGAGCAGCTCTATTCGGTGATGCAGGCCGGAGTGTCGCTGGGGATGCACACCCTCGACATGAGCCTGCGGGAACTGGTCGCCTCGGGCAAGGTGACCAAGCAACTCGCCCAGCAGTACGCCGTCGACCCGGCCACGCTGGAGGGCGTCCGGGTGCGCCCCAACGACCTCGACGCCCAGGAGTGGCTGCTCCACCAGACGCAGCACCAGAGCCAGCACCAGCCCCCGCAAACCCAGCCAGTGCAGTACCAGGCTCAACCACGGCCGGCGCAGCATCAGCCTCAACACCCACCGCAGGACTACCAGCCGCAGCATCAGGCGCCACAGCATCAGCCTCAACATCAGCCACAGCCGTACCAGCCACAGTACCGAAGGGGTATGTGATGGCCCTCCTGGTCGAGTTCGCCTATCGTGCCGTCGATTCCAAGAGCGGCGGGGTGGTCAAGGGCGTCCTGGAAGCCACCGGTCAGCCGGCGGTGGTCGCCAAGTTGCGCGCGCAGGGTCTGATGCCGCTGGACGTCACGCCGGTCTCCAAGACCGGGCTCAACCAGGAGATCAAGCTCTTTCCGGATAGCGAACGACGGGTCAAGCTGAAGCCGCTAGCGGTGTTCTCCCGGCAGCTCTCCGGTCTGATCAACGCCGGCCTGCCATTGATGCGGGCGCTCGCCGTCCTGATCGAACAGACCCAGGACGCGGGCCTGCGCGCCTCACTGACCTCGGTGCAGGCCGATGTCGAATCCGGCCTCTCGTTCTCCGCCGCGCTCGGCAAATACCCCCAGGCGTTCCCGCCACTGATGGTGAGCCTGGTCCGGGTGGGCGAGACCGGCGGCTTCATGGGCGATTCGCTCGCGCTGATCGCCAAGACCTACCAATCGGACGCCGAACTGCGCGACAAGCTCAGAGCGGCCTCCACCTACCCGATGGTGGTGCTGATCATCGCGCTGGTCGCGGTGATCGGCATGGTGACGTTCATCGTCCCGGTGTTCGAGGGGATGTTCGCCTCGCTCGGGGGCGAATTGCCGCTGCCCACCCAGATTCTGGTGAACATCTCGCACAACATGGCCTGGATCCTGCCACTGCTGATCGTGCTGTCGGTGGTCGGGTGGTTCTGGTGGATGAAGAACAAGAACACCGTGGCGGTGCGGCGCACGCTCGACCCGCTGAGGCTCAAGCTGCCATTGTTCGGCCCGCTGATCACCAAGCTCGCCGTGGCTCGCTTCGCTCGCAACCTCTCGATGATGCTGGCCGCGGGCGTCCCGCTGATCCAGGCGCTCTCCAGCGTGAGCCAGGCGGCCAACAACTGGGCGGTGGAGCAGGCGATCGCCGACGTGCAGCAGTCGGTGCGCGACGGTAAGTCGTTCGCCACCCCCCTGGCGAAGACAGGCGTCTTCCCGCCAATGGTCGCCCAGATGGTGTCGGTCGGTGAGGAATCCGGCACCCTGCCGGACATGCTCGGCACGGTCGCCGATCTCTACGAGGCCGAGGCGAAGACCGCCACCGAGCAGTTCGCCAGCACGATCGAGCCGATCCTGATCGTCCTGATCGGCATCCTGATCGGCGGCATGGTGCTCACGCTGTACCTGCCGATGTTCAGCATCTACGGCGAACTCAACAACCAGTAGCTCTCTCCCCCACCTCCCCCGTCGAGCATCCCCACCCATCGAGCGCTTCCCTTCACGCCGAGCGCCACTCCCCAGGCACAAGCGCTCGACGGTAACGGAAGCGCTCGATGACAATGTGAGCACTGGACATCCCAGTCGCACCTTCCTGCCCCTCCCCAACCCTGGCACCCCCGCTCCCTCCCGGGCAAGGGACGCTACCCAGTCCACCGAGCGCTTCCCTTCACGCCGAGCGCCACTTCCCAGACACAAGGGCTCGGCGGCAAGGGAAGCGCTCGCTGTGGATAGCGGACGCGCGTCCAGGACCGGCGACAGCGGGTGTGTGGATAACTGAAACGACTCGGACGCAGCTGGCCAGGGTGCCGCGCATGACGAACACACCCTGTCCCCCCGGCTCTGTGGTCACGGCGCGACAATGGGCGGACGCCGGCGGCACCAGATCCGAACTCCACTCCGAACTCGCCAGCCAGCGGCTGATCCGGGTGCGTCGAGGGGTATACCTGCGACCACCCACGTCCGACAAGCAGGAACTGCATCGACTGCGGATGACCGCCGCCGTGCCCTCGCTCAGCCCCAACACCTACTTCTCGCACACCTCTGCAGCAGTGGTGCATGAGCTCCCGCTGCTTGCGAAACGGACGAAAGAAATGGTCGCGGTGCGCACCGGGGGCGGCCACGGGACCATCACCCGCACCCTGCACGCTCGCATCGCTCGGCTGGAACAGCACGAAGTCACCGTGGTGGACGGCCTCCCCGTGACCAACCTGACGCGGACGGTCGCCGACCTGGTTCGAAGCCTGCCCTTCCCCGAGGCCGTGATGGTGGCCGACGCAGGCCTGGCACGCGGACTGGATCGCGCGGAGTTGCTCTTCCTGACAGCCAAGGGACGCGGCTGCCGGATGGCGCGCCGTGCACTGCTCTTCGCCGATCCGCGCGCTGAGAGCCCCGGGGAGTCGCTCAGTCGCGTCCGGATCGATGCAGCGGGCTTGCCAACTCCCGTACTCCAGCGCCAAGTGCGTAGCGACAACGGCACCTTCCTGGCGCGAGTCGACTTCTGCTGGGAGGAGTTCGGCGTGGTCGGTGAGTTCGACGGTGCCAAGAAGTACTACGCGTTGCTTGAGCCCGGCCAGTCCCCGTCTGACGTGATCATGGCGGAGAAACGGCGCGAGCAGTTACTGTTCGACGCCACCTGGTGGGTCGTCCGCTGGACCTGGGACGAGCTGTGGAACCACGGTTTCGAGTCTCGGCTCCGGCGGGCGCTCGAAACCCGTCGTCAGCACCGGTTCCCCTGGTTCGCCACACCCTCGTCCGCCTAACTCCACTCCGTTCGGACCCACCGTTACCATCGAGCGCTTCCCTTCGCGTCGAGCGCCACTCCCCAGACACAAGCGCTCGGCGGCAAGGGAAGCGGTCGACGTCGCCAACCCAATCCTTGACCCTCCCGACTCGCCCTCTCTCGGGCACGGCCATCCACCGGCACCGCGACGCCCATTTCGTCGAGCGCTTCCCTTCGCGTCGAGCGCCACCGCCCAGACACAAGCACTCGACGGCAAGGGAAGCGGTCGATGGTCTTGTGGCGATGGGACGAGGCCGGGGTGGAGCGAGAGGGCGGGGAGGGGTGAAGCGAGGGGGTGGGCGGGGGTGGGGCGAGGGAGGTTAGGCGGAGACGCGGAGGACTTCCTCGATGGTGGTCAGGCCAGCGGCCACCTTGGCCCAGCCGTCGTCGCGCAGGGGGATCATCCCCTGCTCCACGGCGAGCTTGCGTACCTCGTTGCCGGTGGCGTTACGCACCACCAGGTGCTCGACCTCCTCGGTGATCACCATCACCTCGTGCAGGGCGAGCCGGCCCCGGTATCCGGTGTTGGAGCACGACTGGCAGCCGGCTGCGCGGTAGAGCTGCGGCGGCTCGCCGGACTCGAACGGGAAGCCGATCCGGCGTAGGAGCTCGAGATCCGCCGGGTGTGGCTGCTTGCAGCGCGGGCAAAGCCGGCGCGCCAGGCGCTGGGCGACGGCCGCCGACAGCGCCGTTCCGACCAGGTAGGGCTCGGCGCCGATCTCGACCAGCCGGGTGAGCGCGCTGGGCGCGTCGTTGGTGTGCAGGGAGGAGAGCACCAGGTGGCCGGTCAGCGCCGCCTCGATCGAGATGATGGCCGTCTCCTGGTCGCGAATCTCGCCCACCAGGACGACATCGGGATCGGCGCGCAACACCGAACGCAAGGCCGACTGGAAGGTGAGTCCCGCCTTGGGGTTGACCTGGATCTGGCTGATCCCGTGCATCCGGAACTCGACCGGGTCCTCGATGGTGATCACGTTCACCTGCGCGCTGGAGACCGCGTGCAGCGCGGTGTGCAGGGTGGTCGACTTGCCGGAGCCCGTCGGTCCGGTTACCAGCACCATGCCGTGCGGCCGGTTGATCGACTTCTCGAACCGCTGCCGGTTCACCGGCGACAGCTGCAGGTCGTCCATCGTCATGGCGTTGCCGGCGGTGTCCAGGATGCGCATCACGATCTTCTCGCCCCACACCGTCGGCAGGGTCGCCACGCGCAGATCGATCTGCCGGCCCTCGTGGTGCAGCGAGATCCGTCCGTCCTGGGGACGGCGCCGCTCGGCGATGTCGATATTGGCCATGATCTTCAGCCGGGAGGTGATGCCGTCCTGGATCGACCGATCCGCCCGCTGCATCTCGTGCAGCACGCCGTCGATCCGGAACCGGACGGTGAGTTCCCGCTCGCCGGGCTCGATGTGGATGTCGCTGGCCCGGTCGTTCACCCCCTGGGCGATCAGCAGGTTCACGAACCGGACCACCGGCGGCGCGTCCGCCCCGCCTTCGGTGTTCTCCGTGATCGACAGCTGATCCGGCGCGGCGTCCGCCTCGAGGACGGCCGAGAGGTCGCTCAGCTCGTCATCGGAGCGGATGTACCGCTCGAAGACCTGTGCCAGGGCATCGCGCGCCACCACCACCGGCTCGACCACCAGGTCGGTGATCGAGGTGATGTCGTCGAGCGCGATGATGTCGGTGGGATCCACCATCGCCACGATCAGGATGCGCTGCACGGTCTCGTGGGCGGCGTCGCCGAGGGCGCGACGGGGCGGCGGCACGCTCTCGTCCAGCCGCTCGATCGGGATCGCCTGATACCGGCGGCACAGATGTCCCGGCAGCAGCGCCACCACCGCCGGGTCGAGTTGCGCATCGGTGAGATCGTAGAACTCGTAGCCGTTCTGCTCCGCGATCGCCTGCGCGACCTGGGTCTCGGTCACCAGCCGGCTACTGACCAGATGCCGGTCCAACTCCGGGGTGTCGCCAAAGCGCGAGACCGCCGCGGACATCAACTCCGCTTCGACGACCCCGCTCTGCACCAGTCGCTGCGCGACTCCCCTCATCCTCATCCCTTCCCCGCCTGGCAAGTCTAGGGAGCCGGGCCGCCCGGGTCAGGTGGCGGCCTCCGAGAAGGCCGCGGCTCTGGAGCACAGGTTGAGACTGGACTGCCCAGCACCGGAGCCACCCGAGTGAAGGTCGAGTTGCCGGTCGATATCCGACAACGCCGCTACCGTTGCTGGCAGCGGGCATCCGACCGACCGGTCCGGACGGTCCCCGTACACGAGGGAGTGGCGATGGCAGGGGCGAGGGTGTCGCTGACCGGTGTGACGAAGACGTACCGGCTGGGCGACGGTTCGCGGCTGGCGGCCGCGGACGAGGTCACGCTCGCCGTCGAGGCCGGCGAGCGGGTCGCGCTGGTCGGCCCGTCCGGGTCGGGCAAGTCCACCCTGCTGCACCTGATGGGCGCGGTCGATGTGCCGGACGAGGGCACGATCACGGTCGACGACCAGACCATCACCGGGCTCGGCCGCCGTGCCCTGGCCGACTACCGGGCGGGGATCGGGTTCGTCTTCCAGCACTTCCACCTACTTCCCGCACTCACCCTGCTCGACAACGTGTGCGCGCCGCTGGTGGGCCGCCGGTTCTCCGGCGACAAGCGGGCCCGCGGACGCGAACTGCTGGCCGCGGTCGGCCTGGGCGAGCGCGCTTCCGCCTTCCCCAGCCAGCTCTCGGGCGGGCAGCAGCAACGCGTCGCGATCGCGCGAGCCCTGGTCGCCGGGCCACGGCTACTACTGGCCGACGAGCCGACCGGGAACCTCGACTCGGCCACCGCCGCCGAGATCCTCGACCTGCTGGAGGATCTGCACCAGCAACTGGGGATGACCACCGTGATCGCCACCCACGACGCCGGAGTGGCGGCCTCGTGCAGCCGGGTGGTGCGGATCGAAGACGGCCGGGCTCACTTCGACGACGCCGGGCTGCCGGAGGACGTGAGCCAGGTCGGCGCCCGGCGCGCGTGGGTCGACTGATGGAGCTGCTGTGGCACGCACTGGCCCGGTTGCGGGGCGATCTGCGCAGGTCGCTGGCCACCGGCTTCGCGGTGCTGGTCGCGGTCGCCAGCTTCGTCGTGCTCACCGGTACCGCGCAAACCCAGCGGCTGGAGGTGACCCAGACCCTGGAGGAGAACTTCCGGGGGGCCTACGACATCCTGGTCCGCCCAGCCGGATCGACCAGACCGCTGGAGGCCGAGACCGGACAGGTGCGCTCGGCATTCCTGTCAGGGGTGTACGGCGGGATCACCTTGGACCAGGTGGCGCAGATCCAGGACCTGGGAGGCATCGAGGCGGCCGCGCCGATCGCCATGCTCGGCACCACCTACCATCACTTCCGGTACGAGATCGACATCACCGATCTGATGCCGGACGCCGAGCGGTTCATCCTGCGGTACACCTCGCGGGCACAGGCCCGCAACGGCAATATCGACCTCGACGACACGCGCGGGTTCCTCTATCTCACGCGGGCGCCGTTCACCACCGAGCACTTCGAGGAAGAGCTGCCCGGCAGCACCTACAGCGGTGACCGGTTGGTGGAGATGGTCGACGGCGTGAAGCGGAATCCATGCTTCACCACCGCCGGCATCGAGTACAACGAGCAGGAGCCCTGGGCCAACTGGAGTGCTCTCTGCGCCTCGCTTGATTCCGGCAACGATGCCATCGGCGACCTGATCGTCAGGGATGGACGCGCCCTGCTGCCGGTCTGGGTGGCGGTGCCGCTCCAGGTCGCAGCCATCGATCCCGAAGCCGAAGCCACCCTTCTCGGAGTGGACGAGACCGTCACCGCAGGGCGCTACCTCACGGCCACGGACGCCTGGGTGCACGGCATCAACGGCGAGCCGGAGACCGACGACCCTGAGGATTGGCTCTGGCGTCCGCCGTATGCCCCAGCCCTGCTCGCCGGCTCGCTGGAGGCCGACTATCAACTCGCTTTCGCTTTCGAGCTGCTACCGGAGCAGGCCACCGAGGACTTCCTGGCGACGCCCTCCGATCAGGACGCCATCTCGGTGGTCACCCGCGCTGCCGCGGAGCGATCGCTTGCCGGACGGGTGATCACCGCTCCCGACCTCTATGACGGATTCCTGGCCCAGAATCCGCCCAGCGATGGACTCAGTGATCGCGCCGACGGATGGGAGCAGGCCATCCGCTTCACCCAGGTATTCCGGCCCGGGGAAGTGGAGTTCGAACCCGGGACGCCGCTGCGGCCGGTGGCGCTGGAGCCGGCTTCACGCCTGACTGCCCCGCAGAACTACCCGCCGCGCACCGTCGCGGACACCGCGTTCCGGGCGGTCCAGGTCACTGCCGGCACCGACAGCGGCGGCATCGAATCCATCAGCCCTTGCGAGGACGGTAACCAGTGCTGGAGCGGGGTGCTGCTGAATGTCGTCGGTCTGTTCGATCCCGCGCGCATCCAGCAGGAGGCCGAGCTGGGGTCCGTCCCGCTCGAGGAGTACACGGCCGCCCGGCTGGTGGCGGCGGACGATGCCTCCCGCGAGGCGATCGGTGCCGACGTGCTGCGGTCGGATCTCAACCTGGCCGGCTACAGCCAGCTGCCGCCCTCGATCCTGATCTCGCTGAACTCCCTGCCGCTGCTGGACGCCACCCGCCTGAAACTGCCGCTCGATGCCCCGGTGAGCGCGGTCCGGGTACGGGTGGCCGGTGTCGCCGGCCTGGACCGCACCAGCCGCGAACGCGTCCGGCTGGTCGCCGAGCGGATCCAACAGACCACCGGGCTGGACGTCGACATCACGATCGGTTCCTCGCAGACCGCGCAGCGCGTCGAACTGCCCGCCACCGCGCTGGGCGTGCCGGCGCTCAATCTCGATGAACTGTGGAGCCAGAAGGGCGTCGCCATCGCCGTCACCGAGGCGCTCGACACCAAGTCGCTGCTGCTGTTCGCACTGATCCTGGCCTCCTCGGCGCTCACCGTCGCGGTGTCGGCCAATGCCGCCGTCCAGGCCCGGCGCCGCGAACTCGGCACCCTGGCCTGCCTCGGCTGGTCGCCGGGTCGGCTGCGCCGGGAGGTGCTGCTCGAGCTCACCCTGATCGGGGCGGGCGCGGGCGTGCTCGGTGCACTGGTCGCCTGGCCGCTGGCACTGGTCCTCCAGGTGGCATTCGACGGCGCGAGGGCAGCCTCGGCGGTGCCGATCGCCGTCGCGCTCACCCTGCTCGCCGGGCTGCCCGCCATCCGTGCCGCCGGCCGGATCGCACCGATCGACGCGCTACGTCCACCGGTGCTGCAGGCCGGACGCCGTTCCCGTCCGGTGGGCTCGGCGCTCGCCCTGGGCGCCCGGCAACTGCTGCGCCGGCCCGGCCGGCTGGCCATGGGCGCCATCGCGGTCGGGATCGCCGCCGCCTCGATCACCCTGCTGGCGAGCATCGTGGTCGCCTTCCAGGGCGCCGTGGTCGGCACCTTCCTCGGCGATGCCGTGGCACTGCAGGTGCGTGCCCCTGACCTGATCGCGGCCGGCTGCCTCACCCTGCTGGGCGTGGTGGCGGTCGCCACCATCGGATTCCTCGGCATCATCGAGGACGCCACCTCGTACGCCGCCCTCCAGGCCGTCGGCTGGCGCGATGCCAGCCTGGGCGGCGCGCTCGCGACCCAGGCGGCCCTCATCGGGGCGGTGGGCGGCGTCGCAGGGGGTGCGCTCGGCATCGGCCTGGTGGCCTGGCTGGTCGGAGACCTGAACCCCGCCACCCTCACCGTCGCAGCCGCGGCTGCGGCGTTCCTGATCCTGCTCGCGATAGCCGCCTCGCTCGCGCCCGCGGCCTGGCTGAGACGACTCCCGGTCGCCCGCATCCTCGCCGAGGAATGACCTTCGTCGCGCAGGGTGGTAATGCTCCGCCTGTCAGCGCCTCGGGCCGTACGGTCACAATCGACCAGGCACGGACCCGGATGAAGAGGTCACGCGATGAAGACGACGGCTGAGCCGGTGGAGATCGTCGTGCTGGGCGGCGGTTACGTCGGCCTGTGGTCCACCCGGTCAATCGCGCGGGGACTGCGCGGCCGGCTCGCCCGCGGGGACGTGCGGATCACCCTGATCTCCGCGATGGATCATCACGCCTTCCACGGCTGGACGGCGGAGGTGATCACCGGTGACGTGCTTCCCTGGCATGCCCGCGTGCCGATCGGCGAACTGGTGCCCGCCGCCGTCCGCACGATCTTCGGCGAGGTCACCGCGGTCGACCTCACCGAACGGCAGGTGACCGTCCGGACGTCCGATGGCGACCGCACCGTCCCCTACCAGCACCTGGTCGTCGCGGTCGGCAGCCGGGACGCCCGCGACCGGATCCCCGGACTGCGTGAGCACGGCTGGTCGGTGAAGGACGACCACCAGCTGGGGGCGCTGAACCGGCACCTCGCCGAGGTTGCCGCGCTCGCCGTGGAGGCAGAGGCGGCCGGGCGCGAACGACTGCTGACGGCTGTCGTGGCGGGTGGCGGCCTGGCCGGCACCGAGATGGCCAGTGCGATCATGGAACGGCTGCGGGACGAGATCGCCGAGCGCCACGAACTGCACGGCACACGCGACTCCGGGCTGCCGCGGGTCGTCCTGGTGCACTCCCACGACCAGCTGGTCGCGGACATGCATCCCAGGGTGGCCAGGTACGCCACCCGGCAGGTGCTGAAGGCGGGCATCTCGGTGATGTACCGCCGCCGGCTGGCGGCCGTCACCCCTGAGGGCGCGACCCTGGAGGACGGCAGCCGGATTCCGTCGGCGACAGTGCTGTCGACCCTCGGCCAGGACGTCGTGCAACTCCCCGGAACCGAGCATCTCCCCCGCGACGAGCGCCGCCGGCTGGTGACCGACGAGTTCCTGCAGGTGACCGCGAACGTCTGGGCGGGCGGGGATGTGGGTGCCGTGCCTCGCCCGAAAGGCGGCGGCGAGTACTGCCGCTCCGATGCCCTCTGGGCGATCGCCCACGGCAAGCATCTGGGTGCCAACGTTGCCCGGGCCGTGGCCGGCCGTCCCCAGGTGGCCTTCAACTATCGCGGTCTGGGCCGGGCAGCCAGTCTCGGCGTCGGAGCCGGGGCGGGCGAGTTGCATGGCGTCCCGCTGATCGGCTGGCCCAGCTGGCTGATGCGCTGGGTGCTGTTCCACTGGTTCATGCCGTCCCGCCGGGTGGCGCTGCGGAGCGCGGTCGCGTGGTTCCGCCGCGAGCCGTGGCCGGCCCTGGTGAAGACACCGGAGTTCCAGACCCGCATGGCCGGCACCGGCTGGGATTGAGGAAGACGGTCGCGAGAGCGGCCTTCGTTGTTCCGGCGGATTCCCCGGTGGAGAGAATCCCGGCCGACGCCGAGATGTCGTGAAGTGCAGATCGGGCGGTTCCTCGGCTTCAGAAGCCTGCCTGCAGGACCAAGGAGATCAGGAGGCGGCGTTCAGCTCATCCAGGATGGGCGGAAACACCTCCAGGTGGGCTCGGCTACCGATGAAGAGGTCGCCGTGGCTGTAGCCGGGCAGGACATGCAGACTGGCGGAGCCGGGACGATGCCAGGTCAGCCAGTCGTGGGTGGCCCGCTGGCCGACCGGGAGGAAGGTGCGGTTCTGGTCGCCGGTGAACAGCGCGAACCGCGCCCCGGTCTTCGGCGCCGTGTCGGCGAACCGGAGGGGAAGGTTGCTCGCCCGCGTCACCGAGACCAGCTGACCGGCCTTCGCCGACACCGCCAGTTGGTGGTAGGCGCTCATCGGGATCTTGCCGAACTCGTGCCGCAACCACTCATGCGTCGCGTCGTCGAGGTTGGCGTGCACCCACAGCGCATGCGAGCCGGAGCCGATCGCGAAGCAGGCCATATTGCAGGTCGGGTTACGGCATTCGGTGTGCCACAGCCGGACGGCGCTGCGGGTGATCAGCGGGACGAGGTTCTCCGGGCCATCACCCCAGGCGGCATCGATATAGGGCTCGAACCGCCTCAGCACCGGACGGAGGGTGTTCAGCTTGAACCGGGAGAACGGCGGGAGCACCACGTGCAGCGAGAGGCCGTTGGCGACGATGGTGTCGACCTCGGGCAACAGCCCCGCCACTGCCGCCATCGACACGGCCGCCGCGCCCACGCAGTGGGCCACCACCTTGATCGTGGCGGCACCGGTCTGCGCGCCGATCTCGGCGACGGCGGCCGGCAGGTCGTGCCGCGCCACACCGTCCAGCGTCCAGGGCATGGGATCGAGATCGATCGAGCCGCGCCAGTTCAGCAGCCAGACGTCCCACCCCTCGTCCAGCAGGACGTCCACCAGCGAGCGGATCGCGGGAGGACGGAAGAACTCCGCCCGCATCCCGATGCCGTGCACCAGCAACACCGGACCCCTGACCGGCTCGGCATCACCGCCCACCCGGATCAGCGTGAGGGGCACACCGTCCCCAGCGCGCAGGAAGTGGACGTCGTCGCGGTGCCGGGCACGAGTGATCATCCGGCATCACCACCGGCGGCGGAGAGATCCCGGACCTGAGTCAGGAACAACGTGGTGGGGGCGCCCGGCATCTCGGCGCGGGATCTCCAGGCGAACACGAGCATGCCGCCACCCACGTGGCCGGTCATGACGGTTCGCTCCGGTCGGGCTGGGGTGAGGGCTTGAGGTAGATGTCGCGCAGGGACTTGACGAAGAAGGCGCCGAAGCCAGCGACGGCCTTCAGCGAGCCCTCGCCCGAGCCCCGGAAGGTGGTGAGCTGTCGGGCGAAGTCCTGCGGCAGGATGCGCAGGACGCCGGCGCCGGCCACCTCTCCCTCAGCTCCGGGCGGGACATGCCCGCGCAGCAGGGTGATGTAGAGGGTGGAGGTGTCCGTCCACAGATCCAGACCCGGGTCGTTGCGCACCTCCTTGTAGCCGTACATGGTCAGCGGGGTGCCGGAGAGGTCGCTGAACCACAGCCGGTAGCGCATCTCGCGGGTGGCGGCATCGTCGGTGGCCACGAAGAGGTTGAACCACCCCCGCTTGACCGGCAGCTCTCCACCCAGCAGGTCGCAGTCGACGTAGCCCTCGGCGACGCCTTCGCGGTCGTCGCTGGCAAGGAACCGCTCGACATCGGGAACCGTGATGGTGAGTTCGAACATGAACCGCTGGGTGAGCAGACGGCCCTGCTCCCAGCCCCGCACCGGGTCGGTCTCACCCAGGGCGACGAAACCCTTCATCTGCTCGGTAAAGCTGGTGCCGGAGCCGGCCGACGGGGGCGGCGGTCCCGCGATCTCCGCTGCACCGGCAGCCGCGGCGAGGGTCCGGCGCGGTCGCGGCCGCTCCAGCAGGCGCTCCACCGCCCGATCTGCCAGCGCGGCGATGGTCAGCGAGGGA
>JASGEM010000045.1:0-99635 GCA_049841235.1 Propionicimonas sp.
GCGCGGCACCCCGGCCCGCTCCAGGGCGCGCGACACCGCGCCGCTCCAGCGCGCGACCAGCCCGCCCAGGACGGCGGCCAGCATCAGCGGCAGCGCCACCATCGGCGCCTGATCGAAGAGGAACCTCCCCGCAGACGGCGGTCGCTGATCCTTGCGCACCGAGACTCCGTAGTCAGCACTCACCAGACCGCGCTCGACCAGCGAGTCGACGACCTGCCGCACCTCCTGAGGGTCGCCCCTGAGGTAGTACTGGTAGCCGATGGCGTCGGCCGTCAGGTCCAGCTGCTCCGGCGTCATCCGCCACAGCTCCCAGGTTCCGGGAGCGCAGGTCACCGAGGGGTGGTCGGCCGTGAACACCGACGTCACCCGGCCGACCATGGTCAGCTCCCAGGAGCCCAGCGGAGGCCCGGTCCGCTCCGGCACGTCCCCGATGGCGACGCATTCCCCCGGAGTTCGCGGCCAGCGGCCCTCGATCAACTCCACGGTGCCCTCGAGTGCCGGAGAGGGCATCGCCAGTTCGCCGAAGCCGATTCCGGTGAACCCGTCGGAGGCATCGCGCAGCGACACCGGCGTCCAGGCCACCCGGACCACCTGCACCCGATCGCCGACGGCTGCCGCCAGCGGATCGTCCGGTATCTGCTGACCGGGTCGGGCCATGGGCGGCCGGTCCGGCTGCAGCACGGCCTGGGTCGCTCCGAAGTAGGCGGTGTTGGACTGCTCCAGGCTCAGCCGCAGCGCCGCCATGCTGGTGGACGTCGCCAGCGTGATCATCGCCGCCAGCAGCGACACCGCCAGCAGACCGCGAAACGGCCGGCTGCACAGCAGCAGCAGGACGACCCTGCTCAGGGCGTCGGGCTTCACGCCGCGTCCTCGACCCGGCCGTCCACCAGGGTGACCACCCGGTCGGCGAACTCGGCCGCCTCCCGATCATGGGTGGCGATCAGCACTCCGACCTGCTTCTCCCCCGCCAGATCGCGCAGCAGCCCAAACAGCGCCCGGGAGTTCGCCCGGTCGAGGGCTCCGGTGGGCTCGTCGCACAGGATCACCTGGCGATCGCCGGCCAGCGCCCGGGCGATCCCCACTCGCTGGCGCTGCCCGCCCGACATGTCGGAGGGACGCCGGTCGGCCAACTCGCCCACGCCCAGCGCGTCGAGCAGGGCGACCGCCTGCTGCCGCGGCCCGCTCGCACCCTGGCAGCGCAGGATGAGCTCGACGTTCTCGGCGGCGGTGAACTGGGCGACCAGATTGCTGTCCTGGAACACCATCCCCACGCTGCGCAGCCGCAGCATCGTCCGCTCCTCCTCGGACGCCCGCACCACGTCCACCCCGGCGACCTCGACCTGCCCAGCGTCGGGGACGTCCAGCCCAGCCAGCACGTTCAGCAGGGTGCTCTTCCCGGAGCCGCTCGCGCCGAACAGGCACACCGTCTCGCCTGGCCTCAGGCTGAGATCGACGCCACGCAGCGCCGGAACCGCTCCGCTCGGCAGCGGGTAGCTGAGCTCGACCCGCTTGGCGTCGATGAGCGTATGGTTTCGCTCTCCGGGTTCGAGGGCTCGGGGACTCCTGCCGCCGGACCGGCGTCCCTCATGGTGGTCGGCTTCGGGCATGGCCGAACTCGCTTTCTGATCGAGAGGAACGGAGCGGTCGAGTCGGGGGAAGCCTGATCAGCAACCCTTCGCGAGGGACGCACGAGGAGCGGGGATCCGCGATCCGCGCGACGTCTTGACGAGCGAAGCGGGGAACCCGGGCTCGGGGAACCCTGGCCGAGCCTGTCGAAGCCGCACCGGGCGATGCAGGCGACTCAGGCGACTCGGACGCCCTTGGGCAGGACACCGTAGGGGACGGCCAGGCGACGGACGGCAACCCAGAAGAAGGCCGCACCGAGCGCCAGGTTGATGCCCAGGCCCCAGGGCCAGACCGGGGAACCGGCATCGACGGTGCGTTGCGTCACCGGACTGTCGTACGGCACCGGGGTCCCGTTCTGGGTGGTCAGGTTCGGCGTACCGTCCTCATTCCAGTCGACGTTGTAGCCCAGCTCGTTGTACAGCCAGATGCAGTCGTCGCGCACCAGTTCCGGACCGATCGCCATCGAGCGGACCCCCAGACGGATACCGGCCAGCGGGTCGGAGGACATGCTGACGTAGCTGTCCAACCTGTCCCGGGCGACGTCCGGCAGCGGGGCCGCGTCGGCGACGATCACGAACGGGTTCGGCACCAGCAGCCACCACAACCGGTCCTGGCGATAGCTTTCGTACCGCTGTTCGGTCCAGGTGCACTCTCCGACCGGCGGGGCGGGCAGGCCCGTTCCGTCGCCGTCCGGATTCTGCTCCCAGTATCGGTTGACCTCGTCGTAGTAGGCGTTGGCGACATTCTCGGGCAGCCCCCACACCTTGTAGGTGGTCTCTTCGAGGGTGAACGGCATCGACAACACCATCACCATCGGGCTGATGATGCTGAGCAGGACGACGCTGAGATAGGTCATCACCGAGGCCCCGGCCGTCCGCTGGATCAGCGCCGACCAGCCCAGGCCGATCGCACACACTACCGCCACCAGGGTGAACACGACGGCGAAGCAGACCGCCACCTGCCAGAGCGAGATCGAGCCGAGCACCATCGTCCAGACGATGAAGGGCAGCGCGACAATCAGGAACACCGCCGCGGCGAGCCAGGCGGCGATCAGCTTGCCGGCCGCGATCTCGAAGGCCGACAGGCGGGTGGCCTGCAGGGTGGCCAGGGTTCCGGACGAGCGGTCGCCATTGATGGAGGTGGAGGTGAAGGCCGGCGCGATCATCAGGCCCATGCCGAGCACGAACATGGTGATGACGCCGAATGCCAGCGGGCCGGCACTGTACTCCGAGGAGTAGCCGCGTTCCCCGTACATGTACGACATCGAGTAGATCATCAGTCCGGTGATGCCGCCGATCAGGACGAACCAGGCGGCCAGCGCCACCATCCAGCGCGGGGACCGGATCCGCTGCCGGAGTTCGAGGCTGACGACCGTCCGCAGGCCGTGCCAGCTCAACGACCACGTGTTCATACTCGCTCCTGATCCAGGGAGAGGTAGGCCTCTTCGAGCCGTCCCGAGAGGGGTGCGACAGTGTGCACCAGGACGCCGGCCGCGACCGCCGCGTGCAGTAGCTCGGCGGCGGATTCGTAGCCGGCCAGCTGGACGACCACCTCACCGGCGGCACCCGGCTGCCAGGGGATGTCCGCGTCGTCAAGGAAGGTCCGCAGCGCGACCGGGTCGATCGCGTCCAGCCGCCAGCCACGGCTCATCGAGGCCGGCTGGGCGGCGGTGGCGAGTTCGACGGTGCGTCCCTGGGAGAGGAAGACCGCGTGGTCGTAGACCTCCTCCAACTCGCTCAGCACGTGGGAGGAGACCAGGACGGTCTTGCCCTCGCCCGCCAGGCCGCGCAGCACTTCGCGCAGTTCGATCCGCGACCGTGGGTCAAGACCCGAGGCAGGCTCGTCCAGCAGCAGGACGGACGGATCGTGCACCAGGGCGCGGGCCAGGCCCAGCCGCTGCTTCTGGCCCCGGCTGAGCACCCGGGCCGGACGGGGTGCGAACTCGGCCAGGTAGACCCGCTCCAGCAGATCCAGCGCCCGGCGTTCCGCCTCGGGCTTGGCGATGCCGTAGGCACGCGCGAAGGTGGAGAGGATCTCGGTGCAGGTGAGCGCGTCCCAGGTGCCGAAGACATCCGGCATCCAGCCGATCCGGGAGCGCGCCTGCAGGTTCTGCGCAGACAGGTCGTAGCCGTCCACCGCCGCGCGGCCGGCGTCCGGCTTCAGCAGCCCGGACAGCAGCAGCAGCAAGGTCGTCTTCCCGGAACCGTTGGGGCCGATCAGCGCGGTCACTGCGCCGGCCGGTGCGACGAAGCTCACGCCGTCCACCGCCCGCACGTCGCCGAACGCGCGCTTGAGGCCGTCCGCCTCGATCCCGGGACTCCCGGGGTGGGTCTCACTCATACCGCCACCGTAGGCGAGCCGCCTGCCGGTCGCGTCGTCCTGGCGGGCGAATGTCATCCTCCTGGGGGACGATCTGTGCCCGCCCCAGGATCGATCCCCGTCAACTCAGGACTGCCTTTCCCCCGCACAACCCGGGCAATCCAGGCCGCCCGCCTGGATAACGTCGACGGCTCGCCTGAATCACCCGGTTTCTGCGGGGAGGGGACCGTCGGGGATTGGCTGGACGCACAGGACGGGCCCCCACCCGAGGGTGAGGGCCCGTCCGAAAGGGTTGGTCAGTGGCTGTGGCCGTGGTCGTCCTCGTCGTCAGCCGGCTTCTCGACCACCGAAGTCTCGGTGGTGAGCAGCAGGCCGGCGATCGAGGCGGCGTTCGCCAGTGCCGAGCGGGTGACCTTGACCGGGTCGATGACGCCGGCCGCGATCAGATCGATGTACTCGCCGGTGGCGGCGTTGTAGCCGTTGCCCGGGGTGAGTTCGGCGACCTTGGAGACGATCACGTAGCCCGGCTCGCCGCCGTTCTCCGCGATCCAGCGCAGCGGCTCGACGACCGACTTGGCGACGATCGCCACACCGGTCTTCTCGTCGCCCGACTTGCCCAGGCCGTCGGCCAGCGCCTTGGCGGCGTGGATGAGAGCGGAGCCGCCACCGGCGACGATGCCCTCCTCGATCGCCGCGCGGGTCGCCGACACGGCGTCCTCGATACGGTGCTTCTTCTCCTTGAGCTCCACCTCGGTGGCCGCGCCGACCTTGATCACGCAGACGCCACCGGCGAGCTTGGCGACCCGCTCCTGCAGCTTCTCGCGATCCCAGTCGGAATCGGTCCGCTCGATCTCGGCGCGCAGTTGCGCGACCCGTCCGGCCACCTCGGCGGGATCGCCGGCGCCGTCCACGATCGTGGTGTTGTCCTTGGTGATCACGACACGACGGGCGCGGCCCAGCGAATCCAGGCCGATCTGGTCGAGCTTGAGGCCGACCTCAGGAGCGATTACCTTGCCGCCGGTGAGGATCGCGATGTCCTCCAGCATGGCCTTGCGGCGGTCGCCGAAGGCGGGAGCCTTCACGGCCACCGAGGTGAACACACCACGGATCTTGTTCACGATGAGCGTCGAGAGAGCCTCGCCGTCGACGTCCTCGGCCACGATGAACAGCGTGCCGCCGGCACCGATGACCTTCTCCAGCACCGGGAGCAGATCGTTCATCGAGGAGATCTTGCCCGAGTTGATCAGGATGTACGGATCCTCGAGCACCGCCTCCATCCGGTCGGGGTCGGTGACGAAGTACGGCGACAGGTAGCCCTTGTCGAACTGCATGCCCTCGGTGAACTCGAGTTCGGTGCCGAAGGTGTTCGACTCGTCGACCGTGATCACGCCGTCCTTGCCCACCTTGTCGAAGGCATCGGCGATCAGACGGCCGATCTCCTCGTCGCGGGCCGAGATGGTGGCCACCGAAGCCATGTCGTCGGTGGTCTCGATCTCGCGGGCCAGGTTGCGCAGCTCGGCCTCGACGGCCTCGACGGCCGCGTCGATACCGCGCTTGAGCTCGATCGGGTTGGCGCCGGAGGCCACCGCCCGCAGGCCCTCGTGCACCAGAGCCTGGGCGAGGACGGTCGCGGTGGTGGTGCCGTCGCCGGCCACGTCGTTGGTCTTGGTGGCGACCTCCTTGGCGAGCTGGGCGCCGAGGTTCTCGAAGGGATCGGTGAGCTCGACCTCCTTGGCGACGGTCACGCCGTCGTTGGTGATGGTCGGCGCGCCCCACTTCTTGTCCAGGACGACGTAGCGGCCCTTCGGGCCGAGGGTGACCTTCACGGCGTTGGCGAGGGCGTCCACACCACGCTCGAGCGAGCGGCGGGCCTCCTCGTCGAACTGAAGGATCTTTGCCATGGGTGCTGGTCCTTACTTGGTGACGACGGCGAGGATGTCGCGGGCGTTGAGCAGCAGGTACTCCTCGCCGTTGTACTTGACCTCGGTACCGCCGTACTTGCTGAAGATGACGACGTCACCCTCGGCCACGTCCAGCGGGACGCGGTTGCCGTTGTCGTCGATGCGCCCGGGGCCGGTGGCCAGGACGCGACCCTCCTGCGGCTTCTCCTTGGCGGTGTCGGGGATGACCAGGCCGGAGGCGGTGGTCTGCTCGGCCTCCAGCGGCTGGACGAGGATGCGATCCTCGAGCGGCTTGATCGTGACTGCCACGTCAAAACCCTTTCGTTCGTGGTGGGCCCTTTGGCCCCGAGTGGTCAGGTTGCTGCTTCGGTGTCGTCGCGGTGCCACCTCGGCATTGGCACACTCCCAGGGAGAGTGCTAAGCCGAATCTATACCCGCCTTAGCACTCAATCAAGCCGAGTGCCAGCACCCGGCAGCATCCGGCCCTCCCTCATCCTGGCCGCCGCCGGCCCCGGACGCGGTGTCCTCACGGGCCAGACCAGCGAACTCCAGGTCGCGGTGCCGGGTGGTGACCCCTCCCCCGGACGCCCGGCGGCAGCGATCCATTCCCGCATCTCGTGCCGTAGCGTCGCACCGCGGTCGGAGAGCGTCCTGGTCTGCTGCTTGACCAACTGCCGGATCCGTTTCCAGAGACGTTCCCGATCGTCACCGAGATCCAGGACGGCCCAGTGCCGCGGCAGCCTCAGGTCGAAAACCCCGGGCTCGGCCTCGAAGTGCTCGACGCTAGCACGCGCGCGGTTCCCACGGTCGCCGATCCGGCTAGAATCCGGCAGATGCCGAACGATTCCTCGCGACGCGCGTCGAGCCCCGCCTCGCCCTCGGACGAACCCGCGCAGGGTCGGTTCGCCGCCCCCGCTCCGTGGGCGGACACGGTCATCTGGTGGCACGTCTACCCGCTCGGGTTCGTGGACGCCGAGCGCAATGCGGTCACCGAGGTCAGCCACCGGCTGCCCAAACTGCTGAACTGGCTCGACTACGTGGTGGAGTTGGGCGCCAACGGATTGCTGCTCGCACCGATCTTCTTCGCCGGCTCGCACGGCTACGACACCCTCGACCACTACCGCATCGACCCACGCCTGGGCGACGACGCCGACTTCGACGAGTTGGTCGCCCAGGCCAGGGCACGCGGCATCCGGCTCTGCCTGGACGGTGTGTTCAACCACCTGGCTCGCGACCACGAGATCGTCCGGCGGGCGATCGCCGCCGGCCCGGGCACCCCGGAGGGCGACTGGATCAAGTGGTCGGACGAGGGATACCCGTGGAATTTCGAAGGTCACCCCCGGCTGGTCGAGCTCAACCTGGCCAACCCCGCGGTTGCCGAGTTCGTCGGCGACATCATGATCCACTGGCTGGATCGCGGCGTGGACGCCTGGCGGCTGGACGCGGCGTACGCCGCCGGCGCGCCGGGCTGGCGTCCGATCATCGACCGGGTGCGGGAGGCCCACGCCGACGTCTGGGTCCTCGGCGAGGTGATCCACGGGCCCTACGAGGAGTTCGTCCTCGGCTCGGGAGTGGATTCGGTCACCCAGTACGAGTTGTGGCACCTGACCTGGACCGCGCTGAAGGACCGCAACTTCTTCGCCCTCGACTGGGCGCTGCAGCACCACCGCGAGATGCTGAAGGTGTTCCGTCCGCAGACCTTCCTGAGCAACCATGACGTCACGCGGATCGCCTCCCAGCTCGACGATCACCGACATGTCCGGCTGGCGGTCGCGCTGCTGATGCTGCTACCCGGCGTGCCGTCCATCTACGCGGGGGACGAGCAGGGCTTCACCGGCGAGAAGCTGGAGAACGCCTACGGCGACGACGCGGTCCGTCCGCCCTTCCCGGAGACGCCGGAGGGGCTGCTCCCCTTCGGCGCCGAGCTGCACGACCACTACCGCGCGATGATCGCCGTGCGGCGACAGCACCCCTGGCTGGTGAATGCCGACGTCACCACCTCAGCGGTGTCGAACACCTCGATCACCATCCATCTGGCCGGGGCCGAACAGCGCCTGGAGCTCCGGCTGAACATCTCCGACGAGCCCGTGGACGGCGTCCCGCCCCACTCCTGGCAGCTCAGCTGACCGAACGCGAGGCGACCAACGCGCGGACGCCCGCCGGGGTGGGGGTGAGGATCACCGTCGCGGAGTTCGGGCCGGAGAGCTTCAGCCGGCGGCGCAGCACGGCGGGATCGATGTCCAGACCACGGAGCTTGATCTCCAGCGTGCCGATGCCGGCTCGACGCGCCCAGGCGCGCAGCGTCCGCTCGTCGTGGGGCATCGCCTGCTCGATCTCGAAGGCGGTGGCCAGCGGGGTCTCGACCAGGGTGTCGGAGGCGAGGTACGCGATACCGGGAGCGAGCGCCCAACCGGCGACCTGCTCGGCGAGCGCCGGGATGCCACCGGCGCGGATCACCGCGGGGCCCGGCTCGTAGAGGTAGCGGCCGAGTTCCCCGATCCTCGGTTCCGGACGCCGCTCCACCCGCCACTCGATGCCCTCGGGCAGCAGCACGACCATCCGCGAGCCCGGCGCCCAATCCGACTGACCCGACCACAGGCCGGCCTCGACCAGGTCTCCGTGGTCGCTCACCCAGGCGATCGCCAGATCCTCCGGCAGGTCGGCGTGAGGAATCCCGGGCCCGGCCTTGAGGCAGCCGGTCCAGCCGGCGAGCATGCCGGTCGCCCACTCCCACGGCGGGGTGACGTCGGCGACCCGCCAGGTGCGGCCGCGCGCGGTGCGGCGGGCCGGATCGAGGAAGACGGCGTCACCCGGGCGCAGCAACTCACCGGCGAGCCTCACCGCATCCCCGGTGATCACCCGCCCGCGCTCCCCCAGATTGCCCCCGGCCAGGACGGCGGTGGCCGGCTCGAGTTCGACCCCCAGCACCTCCAGCCCCGCCTCGACGAAGGCCAGCGCGTCGGCGCCGATCCCGCAGCCGAGATCGATCACCCGACTCGCCCCCGCGGCCACGAACCGGCTGGCCCGCCAGCGAGCGACATCAGCGCGGGTGGCCTGCTCCAGGCCGGCGGTGGTGAAGAACAACGCGGTAGCCCGATCGCCGAACTTGGCCATCCCGCGGCGGCGCAATTCCACCTGCCGGCTGGCGGCCGACGCCTGCTCGGGCGTCCAGCGGCGGCGTAGCGCCGCAGCCGCCGCCAGCGAAGACGGATCGGGCCAACCTGACGCTTCTGCCAGAGCTTCGGCACCCTCGGGCCCGACCAGCCAGCGCGCCAGGGCTTCGTCCATGGCGGCGACTGTACGGCAAGAACGCGGCGGCTCTCTGCGAAGGGTTGCCGCGCCTGGTGTGTGACTTCCGTCGTATCGCGCCCCTGGCCGCCATATGCATCGGCCAGACCGGCTATGTGGGCGAAAGTGCACACCACGCCGGCAACCGCTTCCTGAGAGGAGGTCCCGCGTCGGGATTAGGATGCAGCCATGCGCATCGTCTCTCTGGTCACCTTGTGGTTCGGCATCGTCGTAGGAATCGCCGCCATTGGCGTGGCCATCTGGGGTGGCTGGATCGCCTACTGGCACTACGCCGCGCTCTCCACCGGGCGCAGCGCGGAGTTCGACAACCCGCTGGTGCAGCTGGCCTCCGGCGGTGCCGGCCTGTTGCTCGGCGGCTTCCTCGCCGGCCTCGGCGTCGGGCTGACCAGCAAGCACCCCAAGCCGGAAGCGGCTTCTCCGCCCGCCTGACCCAGCGACAGCGGCGACGGTTCCTGCTGTCCCGCTCAGTCGAGGGTGGTGTAGCTCCAGGAGACTGGGCGACCGTCCTGGTAGGGCATCACGCCGTGGAAGGTGGGGCCGTCGCCGAACACCAGCGGCAGGAAGTGACGATCTCCCTCCCACATCGGCAGGTCCTCCAGCCGGCCCAGCTCCACCCACTCCAGCGGGCCGTCGTCGTTGCGGTCCGGCACGGTGCCGGTGAAGGCGTCCACCACGAAGATGAAGCCGAACCAATCCTCGCCGTCCACGCCGAAACCAGGCCAGGAGATGGTGCCGCGCAACCGCGGCGAGATGACCTCGATCCCGGCCTCTTCACGGAGTTCCCGGATCAGGCAGGCGACCACGTCCTCGCCGGGTTCGAGCTTGCCTCCCAGCCCGTTGTACTTGCCCTGGTGCAGGTCGCCGTCACGGCTGCGGCGCACCATCAGCACCCGGCTGCGGTCGGCTGAGAGGACGTAGCCGAGGGTGCCGATGATCGGGGTGAAGGGCATCAGGCGACGACCCTGGAGACGTTCATCCCGGGGTCGGCGCCGATCGTGAGCGCGGACGGAGGCAGGCCGGCGGCCATCACCTCGGCTCCCAGGACGGCGATCATCGCGCCATTGTCGGTGCACAGCGCCGGGCGGGGCCGGCGCAGCGTGATGCCGCGGGCGGCCGTCCGCTCCTCCAGCAGGGTGCGCAGCCGGGAGTTGGCCGCCACCCCGCCGCCCATCAGCAGGGTGTCGACGCCGAGGTGCTCGCAGGCGTCCACCGCCTTCGCGGTGAGGACGTCGCAGACCGCCTCCTGGAAGGAGGCCGCGACATCGGCCACCGGCACGTCCAGCCCGTCGCGGCGGCGGGTCTCCACCCAGCGCGAGACGGCGGTCTTCAGGCCGGAGAAGGAATAGTCGAAGCGGTGCTTCACCAGATCCTTCGACGCGGTGAGCCCCCGCGGGAAGGCGATCGCCGTCGGGTCACCCTCGGCGGCCGCCTTGTCGATCACCGGGCCGCCCGGGTAGGAAAGGCCGAGCAGGCGGGCCACCTTGTCGTAGGCCTCGCCGGCGGCGTCGTCGATGGTCGAGCCGAGTTCCCGGATGTCGCCGGTGATGTCGCCCACTGCCAGCAGCGAGGTGTGACCGCCGGAGACCAGCAGCGCGGCGCAGGGCTGCGGCAGGTCGCCGTGGTCGAGCAGGTCGACCGCCACGTGGCCGATCAGGTGGTTCACCCCGTAGAGCGGCTTGTTCAGCGCCACGGCCAGCGCCTTGGCCGCGGACAGGCCCACCACCAGCGCGCCCATCAGGCCCGGACCGGCGGTGACCGCGATCGCGTCCACCTCGCTCAGGTCGACATCGGCGGTGGCCAGCGCGCGGCGCAGGGTGGGCGCCATCGCCTGCAGGTGGGCGCGGCTGGCCACTTCGGGCACCACCCCGCCGAACCGGACATGCAGATCGACCGAACTGGCGACCTCGTTGGCCAGCAGGTCATGCCCCCGGACGATGCCGACACCGGTCTCGTCGCAGGAGGACTCGATCCCCAGGATCAGCGGCCCGTTCACAACGGGGTCCCCACGACGTTGTTCGGAGGAGAGCAGCGGAGGAGAAGAACGTCGCGGGGTGTTCACAGTCTCACCGCCATCACCAGCGCGTCCACGCCAATGCCGTAGTAGTCGCGCCGCCGGTCGAGGGTGGCGAAGCCGAGCTTCTGGTAGGTGCGGACGGCCGGGGTGTTGTCCGGACGGACCTCCAGCAGCATCCGATCGGCGCCGACCGCCTTGGCCCACTCCATGCCGGCGCGGACCAGCGAGCCGCCGAGGCCGCGGCCACGCGAGTCGGGAGCGACGATCACCCGCAGCAGATCGGCCATGTCGGCGGCCAGGCTGAAGGTGGCCACCCCCACCACCAGGCCGCGGGCGTCGTGGCGCACCAGCACCAGCCGGTCGGGATTGTCGAGTTCAGCCTGCCAGGCCTCTCGGCTCCACCGCTGCGGAAGGTCGAAGCCGGCCTCCTCCAGCGCGAAGATCTCGTCCAGGTCGGCGGTACGGGCGGACGAGATGATCATCGGATCCTCCTCGGGGCCAGACGCGGCGGCAGCAACGTCGACTTGCGGGCGGTTGGCACCTCCGCGTCTGGACGCCGCAGGTAGAGCGGCTCCAACCCGGCGTCCGGAAGGTCGTCGGCGATCGCCGCCAGCACGCCAGCGTCCAGTGCGATCGGACGTTCGGTGACCGGCCCGACCTTGGGCGATTCCGGCAACTCGTCCGGATCACCGACGAACGGCCCGGCCATCCGCCGGCCATCCGCCTCATAGGAGGCCCAGTACCACTCCTTGCGCCGGGCGTCGGCGGCCACGATGAAGGAGGCCGTGGCCTCGACCGCAGCGATCGACGGAGCACCCACCACGGACCGGCCTGACTCGACCGCCTCCTCCACTGCCTGGCCGGCGAGGACGTCCAGGGAGCAGACGCCGCGCACCGGGACGCCCAGCGCTTCACCGAGCGTGATGGCGGTGACCACGCCGACCCGCAGGCCGGTGAACGGGCCGGGACCCACTCCCACGGCGATTCGGTCGATCTCGGCCAGGGTCAGTCCGGCCTCGGCGAGCACCTGCTGAACCAGCGGCATCAGCTGCTCGGCGTGCGCCCGGGTGTCGGGGACCACGCCCGAGGCTGCAACGGCACCGTCCACGGCCACACCGGCGCAGACCACCCCGGAGGTGTCGATACCCAGCACGATGCTCATAGCGGGGTCCCCGCGACGTTGTTCGGAGGAGCGCAGCGGTGGAGAAGAACGTCGTGGGGTGCTAGCGGGGTCCCCGCGACGTTGTTCGGAGGAGCGCAGCGGTGGAGAAGAACGTCGTGGGGTGCCAGCGGGGTGCTCATGCCAATGCCTCCAGTTCGGAACGGACCGACGTCCAGCGCGGGCCGATCGGGGTGAGGAACACCCAGCGGGTCTCGTCCTCGGGGTCCAGGGAACGCCGGATGTCGATCTCCAGCCGGTCGTCGCTGAGACCCTCGGCCACCCCGGTCCCCCATTCGACGAGGGTGACCGAATCGGCCAGCGACACCTCCAGATCGAGATCCTCCACCTCCGCGAAGGAGCCCAGCCGGTAGGCGTCCACGTGCACCAGGCCAGGGCCGCTGCTCGGGTGAGGGTGGATCCGGGCAAGCACGAAGGTGGGCGAGATGATCGCCCCGCTGACCCCCATTCCGGCGCCGATGCCCTGGGTCAGCGTGGTCTTGCCGGCGCCCAGGTCGCCGGAGGCGATCAGCAGGTCACCGGGGGTGAGCAGGCCGGCCAGGCCGCGGCCCAGTCCCTGCATGTCTTCCGCGGTCGGGGCCTCGAGGCAGACCGGGAGCGCGCGTGAGAGGTGGAGCCGGGTGCCTTCGGCATCCAGCTGGACGAACCCGTGACGGCGCCACCAGCGGACCACCTGCGGGAACTCCTCGCGGGCGTAGAGATCGGCGGTGCGGACGCCTCGCTCGGCGAGCAGGTCGAGGGCGACCTCGACCATGGCCGAGGCGATGCCGTGCCGCTGGAAGGCGGGCCGCACCGAGACCCGGGTGATCCAGGCGCGGTCGTCCTCCTGGACGACGATCAGCGTGCCGGCCGCCTCGCCGTCGATCTCGGCCAGCACACCGAAACCCCTGGCCAGCGCGGCGGCGACGGACTCGGTGGTCTCGCTCAGCGCCGGCGGCGGCGGATCGACCGGCGGACGATGCCCGAAGGCGTCCGCGATGACGGTGAGCAAACGCTCCGCATCGGCGGCCGTGGGTGCGAGAAAGCGGACGAGCCGCCCGTCGCCAATCCGAGCCTCGGCCAACAACAACCTGCCACGCTCCTCACCAGACACCAGCGAGAGACTTTACCAGCGCCACGACTGGACGAAACTGCCGACCACTGCTCCGGCTACAGCCGAGCCCTCAGGGGGGGCGACCATCGCCGACCATGCCGGCGGCCATGCCGGGCCACCCGGGGCGTGACGTGACCCATCGGCTGGGCCCGATCATCCCACTCAAGGTGGATACCTCCTCGGCGTACTCGCGAGTGGGAGTCCACCTTGCCGGGCCGGCGGGCCGACGTACGGGAAGGCCGGCCGGTCGGGTGAAGAGTCGTCCTGGTTCAGTTCGTCAGGCGGAGCACCACGGACTCGTAGGGGCGCAGGGCGACCGTGCCGTCGCCGAACTCGGGGCCGGGGTAGTTGCCGAGCACCAGGGCAGCGTCAGCCCACTCCCCCACCTCGGCGGGGATCCGCCAGGTGATCGGGTCGGCGTAGAAGTTGTTCACCACCAGCAGGGCTTCACCGTCCCCGCGGCGCAGGTAGGCGTAGACGCTCGGGTGCTCGCGGTCGAGCAGTTCGTAGCGTCCGGTGGTGACCAGCGGATCGGACTTCCGCAGTCCGATCAGCTTGCGGTAGTGGTGGAAGACGCTGTCCGGGTCGGCGACCGCGGCGGCGGCGTTCACCTCGGGGTAGTTGGCGGCCACCTCGATCCACGGCTCGCCAGTGGTGAAACCGCCATGTGGCGAGTCATCCCACTGCACCGGGGTACGGGAGTTGTCCCGTGACTTGCGGTCGAGGATCGCCAGCACTTCCGCCTCAGGCTTCCCGGCCTCCAGCAGTTCCCGGTAGGCGTTGAGCGATTCCACGTCCTTGTACTGGGAGATCGAGGTGAAGTGCGGGTTGGTCATCCCGAACTCCTCGCCCTGGTAGATGTAGGGCGTCCCCTGCAGCAGATGGACGGCGGTGCCGAGCATCTTGCCCGACTCCACTCGGTATTCACCATCGTCGCCGAACCGCGACACCACCCGCGGCTGGTCGTGATTGCACCAGAAGACCGCGTTCCAGCCGCCGCCTTCGGCCATCCCCACCTGCCAATGGGTGAGGATGTCCTTCAGCGCCAGGAAGTCCATCGGGGCGTCGGTCCACTTGGCACCGCCCGGATAATCCACCTTCAGATGGTGGAAGGAGAACGTCATGTCGAGTTCCTGGTTCTCCGGGCGGGTGTACCGCACGCAGTGCTCTACGGTTGTAGAGGACATCTCCCCGACCGTGAGCTTGCCCCGGAACGCCTCGACGTTCATCTCGTGCAGGAACTCGTGGATGCGGGGACCGTCGGTGTAGAACTGGCGCCCGTCGGTGCCCTCGGGCGCCTGCGGGAACGACTGGTCCTTACTGAGCAGGTTCACCACGTCGAGGCGGAAGCCGTCCATCCCCTTCTCGAACCACCAGCGCATCATCTCGTAGACCTCGGCGCGCAGCTTGGGGTTCTCCCAGTTGAGGTCGGCCTGGGTGACGTCGAACAGGTGCAGGTAGTACTGACCGGTCTGCTCGTCGTACTCCCAGGCGTTGCCGCCGAACTTCGACACCCAGTTGGTGGGCGGGCCGCCGTCCGGGGCCGGATCCTTCCAGATGAAGTAGTCGCGATAGGGGTTGTCACGGCTGGTCCGCGCCTGGACGAACCACTCGTGCTCGGTGGAACAGTGGTTGACCACCATGTCCATCACGAGCTTGATGCCGCGGGCGTGGGCCTGCTCCAGCAGTTCCTCGAGGTCGGCCATGGTGCCGAACGGCGGGTAGACCTCGTGGTAGTTGCGGATGTCGTAGCCGTTGTCGTTCTGCGGCGAGTCGTAGACCGGGGTCAGCCAGATCACGTCGCAGCCCAGGGCCGCGATGTGATCCAGCTTGGCGATGATCCCGGGGATGTCGCCCAGCCCGTCCCCGTCGGAGTCGGCGAACGAGCGCGGATAGATCTGATAGACGGCAGCCGTCTTCTTCCAGTCGAGCTCGGTCATGGTCGCCGTACTCCTTCGGGTTGGGTCAGGTGGTGCTCAGGAAATCGGTGCTCTTGTTCTGCCGGGCGAGCTTGCCGAGACCCGTCGCCGAAGCGGTCTTCGGGGGCCTCGGCAAGCTCGGCCGTCGATTGTCAGCGGATCCCTACACCTGGGCCGCCGCGATCTCGGCCTCCTCACGAGCCTCGACGGCCGCTACGTCCTGGCCGGCGAGCTGACGCTTGCCGTAGGCCATGGTGACCAGACCTGGGACGAACATGCAGAAGGCCATCGCGATGCCGAACACCGGCCAGTACTGCGGAATGATCGCGAAGATGCCCGGCACGCCGCCCACGCCGATGCTGGAGGCCAGCACTCCGAAGATCGAGATGAAGGCACCGGCGATGCCAGCGCAGGCGATCGAGATCAGGAACGGGTACTTGTAGCGAAGGTTGACGCCGAACATGGCGGGCTCGGTGATGCCGAGCCAGGCCGACAGGCCCGAGGTCGCCGCCAGCGACTTCTGCTTGGCGTTCTTCAGGATGAAGTACATTCCGAAGGCCACCGAACCCTGACAGATGTTCGACAGCGCCAGGATCGGCCACAGGAAAGTGCTCTGGTAGGTGGCCAGCAACTGCAGGTCGACGGCCAGGAAGGTGTGATGCATGCCGGTGATCACCATCACGCCGTAGAGCGTTCCGTAGACCAGGCCGCCGAGCGCCGGCACCAGGGTGAACAGCCAGGTGACGCCGGTCGCCAGCAGGTCGCCGATCCAGAAGGTGACCGGGCCGATGAAGGCGAAGGCGAGGAACCCGGTGATCAGCAGCGCGACCGGTGCCACGACCAGCAGGTGGAAGCTCTCCGCGACCTTCTGCTTCAGCCAGATCTCCACCTTCGCCAGCACCCAGGCGGCGACCAGCATGGGCAACATCTGGCCCTGGTAGCCGATCTTGTCGATATGCCAGCCGAACAGATCCCAGTAAGGGATGCCGTCGCCGCTACGCGCGCTGCCGAGGCCCCAGGCGTTCAGCAGATCGGGATGGACGAGCATGGCGCCCAGCACGATGCCGAGCAGCGGGTTGCCGCCGAAGCGCCTGACCGCCGACCAGCCCACCAGTACCGGCAGGAAGACGAACGAGGTATTGGCGATGGTGATGATGATGCCGGCGATACCCTCCAGGCCGGGGTTCATCTGCACCAGCGACTGCTCGCCGAAGATGCCGGGCTGGGTGAGGATGTTGTTGATGCCCATCAGCAGACCGGCCGTGATCAGCGCCGGCAGCAGCGGGACGAAGATGTCGGAGAAGATCTTGACGAACTGCTGCAGCGGGTTCAGCTTCTCCGCGGCAGCGGCCTTGACCTCTTCCTTGGTGGCGGTCTGCCCGCCGGTGAGTTCGGTGACATCGACCGCGACCTCTTCGACGATGCCCGGCCCGATGATCACCTGGAACTGACCGGCGGTGGAGAAGGACCCTTTCACCAGGTCGACGGCCTCCAGCGCATCGTTGTCGACCTTGCTCTCATCTTTCAGTGCGAATCGGAGTCGGGTCACGCAATTGGTGGCGGCCGAGATGTTCTCGACACCACCGACCGCAGCGATGATCGCCTTGGCCTCTTCGGTGTACTTTCCCATCACTACTCCTTCGGGGTGACGCGCGGAAACCGCGCTCCGCGCCATCATCCCGCGCCAGGTCAGCGATGGGAAGGATCCGCGCCCAAGCCGCGCCGCAGGTCGTAATCCTGCGGAGGCAGCGGACCGTCCCGCGTGGCCATCGCCTGGATGCTGGCGCCCATGGCCGCCGCCGAGGGCGCGGACAGGCCCGCCGCCAGCAGGGCGCCGCAGATCCCGGCCAGCAGATCGCCCGAACCGGCCTGCGCCGTCCAGGCCGGACCCGGGACGGCCACCTGCACGCTGGTCCGACCCGGAGTGGCGATCAGCTGGGTCGCCCCCTTGAGCAGGACGGTGCCACCGGTGCGCGCCACCGCGTGGCGCACCGCGGCGACCGGATCGGCGGCCACCTGCTCCCGGGCGATTCCGAGCAGCCGCGCCAGTTCCCCGGCGTGTGGGGTGAGCAGCACCTGCGGATGCAGCCGGTACGGCAGCATGCCGAGCGCGTCGGCGTCCACCACCACCGGGAGCCCGCTGACCACCGCGGCGGCGACCACGTCGGGCCCGTCCGGGCGCTCGCCCCAGCCGCTGCCCAGGACCAGTGCCTGCACCCGGCCCTCCCCGGTCACCACGTTCGGCAGCCGGGCGAGTACCGGCTGCGCCACCTCGGGCGGTCCCAGGTAGCGAACCATGCCGGCTCCCGCCCGGACCGCGCCGGTGGCGGCCAGCACGCCGGCGCCCGGGTACTGCGCGGACCCGGCGTCGATCCCCACCACACCGCGGGAGTACTTGTCCGAGGTGGCGGTTGGGCGTGGCCAGGCGGCGCGCACATCGGCGGGATCCCAGCATTCCAGCTCGGGTTCCATCGGTGGCAGGCCGATGTCGATCAGTTCGATCCGGCCGCAGGCCGAACGTGCGGGTTCGATGACGTGGCAGGCCTTCAACCCGCCGAAGGTGACCGTGACGTCAGCGGTGAAGTGCGCGGCCAGCCCGTCGCCGATCGTGCTGCGGGCCGGTTCGGGCACCGGCACCGGATCGGTCTGTTCCCCGGCCGGAACCAGGCCGACGAAGGGCAGATCGGCCGGCACCCCGGAAGGCAGGTCCACCGCGACCACCGGGATCTGGGCAGCCGCGCAGGCCCGGGCGAAATCGGCCACCGGCGCGCGCAGGCCGGCCTGGCCGCCGATCCCGGTGACGCCATCCACCACCAGGTCGGTCGCGACCAGCGCCTCAGCGGCGCCCGGAGCGTCCAGCTCGCGTCCGCCCGCGGCCCGAAAGGCCCGCCAGCCGGCCTCGTGCACTCCTGAGCCCGGACGCCAGGCGCTCACCCGCACCCCGCGCCGGGCCAGCCGAGCCCCCGCGAAGAGCGCGTCACCGCCATTGTTGCCGCTGCCGGCGACGACCACGACCCGCGCTCCCCGGAGAGCGCCCCGGCGCGTCCGCACTTCGCGGGCCACCACCGAGGCCAGCGCCGCCGCCGCGCGCTGCATCAGCGTGTCCTCTCCCGAAACAGCGATGGCGGCCGATTCGGCCGCCCGGATGGTCGCTACGGAGTAAACGCCCTGCATCATGCCTCGCAGACTACGACAGCCGCCGCGATCCCGGCGTCGTGGGTGATCGATAGGTGGAGCTGTCCGACACCGAGCTCGGCGACCCGCCGGGCCACCGTCCCAGTGCAGGCGAAGTAGGGCTTCCCGGCCTCGTCCTTGCGCACCTCCACGTCGGTCCAGACCAGGCCGGTCGGTGCGCCGAGCGCCTTCGCGAGCGCCTCCTTGGCGGCGAACCGTCCGGCCATCCGCTGCATCGAACTGTCCCGTTCGGCTGGGGTGAAGATCCGGTCGAGCAGCCCGTCGCGGGCAGCCGCCTGAGCGAATCGCGAGACCTGGGTCACATCGATGCCGAGCCCGATGATCATCGCTATTCGACCGTGACGGACTTCGCCAGGTTGCGTGGCTGGTCGACGTCGTAACCCTTGAGGGTGGCCAGCTCGCAGGCGAAGTACTGCAACGGGACCGTGGCCACCAGGGGCTGCAGGATCGTGGAGACCTTCGGCAGGGTGAACACCACGTCCGCGAAGGGGGTCACCTCATCGTCCTCCTCCTCCGCGAGGACGACGGTGAGCGCGCCGCGGGCCCGTACCTCCTGGATATTGGAGACCACCTTGTCGTGCAGCTGGTCGCGGCCCTGCGGCGGCACCACGACGAAGACCGGGACGCCAGGCTCGACCAGCGCGATCGGACCGTGCTTCAGTTCGCCGGCCGGGAAACCCTCGGCGTGCAGGTAGGCGAGTTCCTTCAGCTTCAGCGCGCCCTCCAGCGCCACCGGGTAGCCGACATGGCGGCCGAGGAAGAGCACCGACTTCTTGTCGACGAACTGGCTGGCCAGCTGCCTGATCGGATCAAGCCCGTCCAGCACCCGCTGGATCAGCTCCGGGGTGCCGGCCAGCTCGTCCATCCAGCGCGCGATCTCGTCGCCGAACATGGTGCCGCGCACCTGCGCCAGGTAGAGGCCGAGCAGATAGCAGGCCGCCACCTGGGTGAGGAAGCCCTTGGTGGAGGCGACCCCGATCTCAGGGCCGGCGTGGGTGTAGATCACCGCGTCAGACTCGCGAGGGATGGTGGCGCCGTTGGTGTTGCAGATCGCGATCACCTTGGCATGCTGCTCGCGGGCGTGCCGGATCGCCATCAGGGTGTCGGCGGTCTCTCCCGACTGGCTGATCGTCACCACCAGCGTCGCGCGGGTGATGATCGGGTCGCGGTAGCGGAACTCCGACGCGATCTCCACCTCGCAGGCGATCCGCGTCCAGTGCTCGATGGCGTACTTGGCGACCAGGCCCGCATAGTAGGCCGTGCCGCAGGCGACGATGATGATCTTGTCGACGGTCCGGAGCTCGGCTTCCGAGATCCGCAGCTCGTCCAACTTCAGCGCACCGTCGGCGGTGTAGCGGCCCAGCAGGGTGTCGGCCACCGCCTTCGGCTGCTCGAAGATCTCCTTGCGCATGAACCAGTCGTAACCGGCCTTCTCCGCCGCCGAGAGATCCCAGGTGACCTCGAAGGGACGGAAGTCGGCCGGGTTGCCGTCGAAGTCGGTGACGCTGAACCCGTCCGCGGTCACCTCGACGACCTGATCCTGGCCCAGCTCGACGGCGTCGCGGGTGAACTCGATGAAGGCCGCGACGTCGGAGGCGACGAAATGCTCGCCCTGCCCCACCCCCAGCACCAGCGGGGAGTTGCGGCGGGCGGCGACCAGGCGCTCGGGGTGTGCGTTGTCGATCGCGACCAGGGTGAAGGCTCCCTCCAGCCGCTGGCAGATCGCGCGCATCGCCTGGGCGAGGCCCGCGCCGCTCGCGACCTCGAGCCCGAGCAGGTGGGCGGCGACCTCGGTGTCGGTCTCGGAGGTGAAGGCGATGCCCTGGGCCTCGAGCTCCTGCCGGAGTGCGGCGAAGTTCTCGATGATGCCGTTGTGGATCAGCGCCACGCGTCCGTTCGCGGAGAGGTGCGGGTGGGCGTTGCCGTCGGTCGGACCGCCATGGGTTGCCCAGCGGGTATGCCCGATTCCGATCCCGGTCTCGGGCAGCGGGTCAGTGGCGAGCAACTCGATCAGGTTCGCGATCTTGCCCGCCTTCTTGCGGATCGCGATGGCGCCGTCACTGATGACCGCCACCCCTGCCGAGTCGTAACCGCGGTACTCCATCCGCTTCAGACCGGAGGTGACCACGTCCTTGGCGGCCTGGGGGCCGACGTATCCGATGATGCCGCACATATGCGGCACTTTACTGGTCGTTGACGGCACACTAAGCGAGTGCACACACCCGCGCCAGAGTTGCCGGCCCCCGAGGACGACCCGTTCGGCCCCTATCTGACGCTCGAGCGACGCCATTGGGCGGCGCTTGCGGCGGCCCGGCCCGATCTGGAGAGCGAGACCCTGGCCAGGCTGCGTGGCGTGAACGAACCCACCGACCTTGACGAGGTGCGCGAGATCTACCTGCCGCTGACCGAGCTGATCGAGCTGTACTCCGACCGCACTGCCGCGCTGTATCGCGACAGCCACGCCTACCTGGGGCTCTCCAGCGCGCGCACCCCGTTCGTGATCGGCGTGGCCGGATCGGTGGCGGTCGGCAAGTCGACCACCTCCCGATTGCTGAAGGAGTTGCTCAGCCGGGCGCCAGGCAATCCCAAGGTCGATCTGGTGACCACCGACGGCTTCCTCTTCCCCAACGCCCGGCTGGAGGAGATGGGCCTGCTGGAACGAAAGGGCTTCCCGGAATCGTACGACCGGCGCCGGTTGGTCCAGTTCGTGATGGATGTGAAATCCGGTGTCCCCGAGGTCCGGGCCCCGGTGTACTCCCACCTGGTGTACGACATCGTCCCCGATCAGCAGGTGGTGGTGCACCAGCCCGACATCCTCATCATCGAGGGGCTGAACGTGCTGCAACCGGCCAGGCGGCGCGCCAACGGTACCATGGGGCTGGCGGTGAGCGACTTCTTCGACTTCTCGGTCTACGTCGACGCCGAGGCCGGCGACGTGAAGTCGTGGTATCTGCGCCGCTTTCTGGCCTTGCGCGAAACCGCCTTCCGCGACCCGAAGTCGTACTTCCGGCGGTTCGCCGAGATCCCCGAGGCAGAGGCGATCGGCCAGGCGAGCGCTATCTGGGACGCGATCAACGGGCCCAACCTGCTGGCCAACATCAAGCCCACGCGGGGCCGGGCCACCGTCATCCTGCGCAAGGCCGCCGACCACAAGGTCAGCTGGGTGCGGATCCGGAAGATCTGATGGACGCAGTGGAACTGGTGCCCTCCGATGCGGACGCCGCCGTCGCGCTGTGGCAGGAGGCGGGCCTGACCCGCCCTTGGAACGATGCCCACGCCGACTTCGTGCGCGCGGTGGGCGGGCCGGCCTCCGCGGTCCTGGGGCTGTGGGGGCCCGGCAAGCTGGTCGGCACCGCGATGGTCGGCCACGACGGCCACCGCGGCTGGGTCTACTACCTGGCCGTCGCTTCCGACGCCCGGGGATCCGGTCTCGGGCGTCGCCTGATGGCTGGCTGCGAGCGCTGGCTGGCGGAGCGGGGCGTCCCGAAGATCCAGTTCATGGTGCGCACCGACAACACCGACGTGCTCGCCTTCTACGACCACCTCGGCTACGCCCCGCAGGACGTCGTCGTCCTGGGCCGCCGGCTGGACTGAGGCCGCCCCCTCGGCCACGTCAACGTCACAGCCTGACCGTCGAACGTAGTGATTCTTCGGCTTCCCGGCCCCTATACCGAAGAATCGCTACGCTCGGCGCCCGATCAGCGGGACAGACTCGCGGGGGGGGGTGTTGTCCGGTTGTTGTCAGCGGGCGGAGGAGGCAGTCCGCGGACGGACCAAGGGGTGATCGACTGTGGGGCGTGCCGCGACGACCTCCAGCCATCCCTGGAGGGCTGGCCGCGAAGGCTTCCATGCAGGAGGGGCTGGTCTCGCTGCGGCAGTGTCTCCAGTTCGGGCTGTCCGGGCAGCAAGCCAGCGAGGCTGTCAACCGTGGTGACTGGAGGCGTGCCGCCCGTGGCGTCTATGACCTCTCCCGTCTGATCTCGTTGATCGAAAGGCACGAGTTCGACCGACGCCGACGCCGAGCAGCGCTCCTGGGAGGGCTGGCCCATCCCGCCTCGGTCATCACCGGAGTATGCGCGCTGGTCCTGTACGACCTGCAAGGAGCACCCCCGATCATCGAGTCGGAGGTGACGTTCCCGGACGGCGCACCTCGTCGGGCGACTACCCCAGTCCGGATCCGCCGCATCCCGCTTCGGCGCTGGGTGACGTTCGGTGACATCGCCCTCGTTACGGTGACCGACGCATTCGCCCAAGCCGTTCCGACGCTCGGGCGGCGGCACGCCGTCGCCCTGATGGACTCCGCACGTTATCGAGGAAGGCTCTCCGATGCCGAGCTTCACGATGCACACGCCCAGGCCCGCACTCGTCGTGGGGTTCACAGTACCCATGCCTGGTGGGACGAATCTGATCCACGTGCTGAGTCACCGGCGGAGACCTGGGCCCGCCTGGCCTGCAACGACGCCGGCATCCCGCCGGACACGCTCCAGCTTCGCATCCTGGGCCCCAACGGTCGTCTGCTCGCCCGCATCGACCTGGCGTGGCTGCTCCCGGACGGACAGTGGCTGCTGGTGGAGATCGACGGTCGCGAGGCGCACGATGCGCCGACTGCTCTCTTCCACGACCGGAGACGCCAGAACAGCATCCTCACCGACCGCACGCTGATGCGTCGCTACTCAGGCCAGGAGGCATGGAAGGGAACGCTCGCGGAAGAACTCTCGACGTTGCTCGGCGCAGCCGGTTGGCGTCCGTCCCGACCTTGCCCCCAGATGCTCCAACTCTGATGGACCAGCGAACGTAGCGGTTCTTCGGCTAATCGCTCGGGATACCGAAGAGTCGCTACGTTCGTTGCCGGCGAAGTGACGAACGGCGGTTGCAGGAGATCAGGACTACGGGGTCCAGCGGACGGCACCGGCGGCGCAGAAGCTGGTGCCCTGGGCCTCGCCCGAGAGGCAGGCGGCATCCACCAGGTCGCGCTGGCCGATCGGCTCGGTGAGTTGGACCGAGAACATCACTTCGTCGTTGCCTTGGCAGTCGGCGGGCTGGTCGCTCCGGGATTCCACGTCGACCCCAATCACGATCCGGTCCTCGCCGTACTCGATGACGGCCGGCAGCACCCGTCCGGTCTCGCCGTTCGCGCAGCCCAGCCGGGTCACCCCGATGACGAGGTCGGTCGATTCCGCGGTGACGGGCTCCAGCAGGATCCAGGTCGCCACGTCGCCCGGTTCGGGGCCGTCGGCCGGTGGTGGCGAGGTGTCGCCAGGCGGGGTCTCCTCGGCCGGCTCGCCGATCGCCTGCAGCACCTCCGGCGGCAGGGAGCCGCGAATCGCATCGAGGACGGTGCCGAAGAACACCCCGTCGGGGTCCGACAGGCGCTGATGGGCTTCCAGGGTTCCGTAGAGGACCGCGTCCGGCTGGATCCGCAGCACCGGACGAGCCGCGTCGGCCGGCGTCACCACCAAACCCCGGAAGCCGAGACCCAGCTCGGGTGGCTCGACTGACTCCGCTGACCCGGAGTGGTCGTCGAACAGGGCGTACAGCTCGTCGGCGACGCTCGGATCGAGTTCGAGGACGGGGTTCGCCCGTCCGGAGAAGACATCCACCTCGACCGTCGTCACCGCCTGTCCGGCCGGCGGGACCGGGGTCGCGGGAATGCCGCGCCCATTCAGCCACACCGCGACGCCCACGCCCGCGATCACCACCAGCGCAGCGGCGGCTGCCAGCAGCGTGCGCCAGGGCAACCCGACTCGTCCGGACAGGTCCGCCGGGTCGATCGGCGGCACCGGAACCTCGATCGTGTCCACCCGTCGCAACGCATCGCGGAAAGCCCGCTCCAGATCAGTCATCGTTCTCACCCTCTCCGAGCCGGGACCGCAGCGCCGCCATCGCCCGGTGGACGTGGGAGCGAGCGGTCGATTCCGGGCAGCCGAGCGCCTGCGCGATCTGGCCGAAGCTGTAGTCGTCGTAGAAGCGCAGCACCACCGCCGCACGCTGCATCGGCGGTAGTTCGGCACACAGCCGCCAGGCGGCATCCGCCTCGGCCACCGCCGCGCTCGCATCCGCGACGGCCGGCGCCTCGGCCAGCAGGGACGGATCCGGCACTGGCTGCGCACGCCGCCGCCGGATCACCGCCAGGCAGGCGTTCACCACCGTCCGCGAGACGTAGGCGTGCCGCCGGTCACCTTCCGGCAGGCGGCGCCAGCGCGGGTAGAGCGCGGCGAACCCGTCCTGGACGGCGTCACGTGCGTCCTCCCAGTTCCGGGTGATCAGCCAGGCCAGCCGCAACAACCCGTCCGAGCGCGCACGGACGTAGTCGTCGAACGAAGGCTCGACCCCCACCGCCGCTCCGATCCGGTTGTCGACACTCATACTGGGAAGAGTCCGGCAGCATCCACTTTCGTTGCAGCCGGCGTGGCGGGCCCGAGCACATTTAGCGGTTCCGCGGCGCGCGAGGGGCGGACAGAGCCGCGCCAACGGCGCTGCCCGCAGGATATCTTTGCCGGATGAACCCGTCCGAGGCTGTCGATGTGGTTGTGATCGGCGCGGGGCAGGCCGGGCTGTCGGCCGGCCACCACCTGCGACGCCGGGGCTTCCGGCCCGTCGACGCGAAGTCGCACCGCCAGGCCCGCAGCTTCGTCGTCCTGGATGCCAACCACAACCCGGGTGGCGCCTGGCAGCACCGCTGGCGGTCCCTGCTGATGGCGACGGTCAACGGCATCTACGATCTGCCCGGGATGCACCAGCCCCCGGTGGATCCCAGCGCCCCGAGCGCCGAGGCGCTCCCGCCGTACTTCGCCGCCTTCGAAGCCAGCAACGACCTGCAGGTGCGCCGTCCGGTCACCGTCACCGCGGTCCGGCGGGCCAATGACGACCCGAACGGCCGGCTGATGGTCGAGTCGAGTGCCGGAACCTGGGCGGCCCGGTGGGTGATCAACGCCACCGGCACCTGGACCAAGCCGTACCTGCCGGAGTACCCGGGAGCCGATGGCTTCCGGGGCCGTCAACTGCACGTGCGCGACTACGTGAGCGCCTCCGAGTTCGCCGGACAGCGGGTCGTGATCGTAGGGGCGGGTGTATCCGCCGTCCAACTGCTCAACGAGATCTCGAAAGTGGCCTCGACCTACTGGGTGACCCGCCGCGAGCCGGTGTGGGAGGAGGGAGAGTTCGACGAGGGTCGCCGGATCGCCGCCATTCAGCGGGTCGTCGAGCGTGCCCGGCAGGGACTCGGCCCGGTGTCCATCGTCTCCATCACCGGCATGTACTGGACGCCCTGGGCCATCGAAGCCCGCGACCGTGGCGTCCTGGTCCGGCATCCGATGTTCACTGCCATCGAGCCGGACGGCGTGCGGACCCCGGACGGCGAGCTCGTCCAGGCGGACGCCATCCTGTGGGCGACCGGGTTCCATCCCGCCATCGACCACCTGGCCCCCCTGGGACTGAAGACCCCGCAGGGCGGTATCCGGATCGAGCACGGACGGGCGCTCGACGAGTCGCGGCTGTTCCTGATCGGCTACGGTCCCTCCCAATCGACGGTCGGGGCGAATCGGGCCGGCTGGGAGGCGGTCCGCGCCATCATGGCCGAGTTCGGCCCGGTCTCCCGGGGGGAGGCGGCGCAATGATCTCTTCGAACCTCGGTAACCCCGTCTTCGACGGCCAGATCGATCAGGCGCTGCGGTTCCTCTCCCACGGGATCAGCGTGGCCTTCACCGGTATCCGTGGTTCCGGGCGCTCGATGATCCTGGGACAGGTGACCGATCGCCTCCTGGAGGAGGGACGGAACGTCCTGCGGGTGGATGGCATCAGTGCCTGGCGGCAGGAACCCTTCGGGGCGCTGATGAGCCTCGGCGACGAGATGCGGATCTCCCGGCGTTCGCTGGACGAGGTGACTTCGGCACTGGAGCGCTACATGATCAGTCGCTCGCCGGTGCTGATCTGCGACGACGCCGACGACCTCGATCCCCAGTCCGCCGGTGCTCTGCTCGCGGTGCAGCGGCGCACCGGGTTCGTCGGGGCGCTCTCCCGCCGCCCCGCCTCCGACGCCGCCGCGGTGGGGATCGCCCGGGCGGTGCGGATCCCCGTGCCCTCCCTGCGCCTGAGCCAATTGGCCGATCTGGCCGCCGACATGCTGCACGGCCCCGTGGAGACCCGGACCCTCTCCCGGATCGCCGCCGCCTCCGGCGGGCTCTACGGGATCACCCACGCGATCCTCACAGTGGCCAGGCTGTCCGGCCAGCTCACCCAAAGTCCCGGTGGACAGTGGATCCTCCCCGGCGAACTCTGGTCCGACCTGCTCGCCGGCACACTGGCGCCGCTGCTGACCGACCTCGAGCCGCAGTGCGTGGAGAGCGTCCGGCTGCTGGCGGACGCCGGCCCGCTGCCGGCCGACGAGGCCGAGTCCCAGATCGGTGGCGCCCGGCTCTCCCGGCTCTTCGCCCTCGGTCTGGCCAGGTATGTGGCCTACGGCACCGACGACCTGGTCAGCATCTTCCCGCCGATCCTGGCCGACTACCTCGGCGCGCAGAACCCCTGGCGGGGCGCCGCGACCGCTCGCCCGCCGGCTGCCTCCGGCGCCACGCCGACGCCGACGACCGGTCTGCTCTCGGCCGGCGCTGCTGCCATCGTCGGCAGCCGTCTGGCCCGCGAGGCGGAATCCCGTGCTCGCTCCCGCCGCGCCGACTGGACTGCCGATCCCTCCCCCGCCACCGCGATGCCGCTCCTGCTCGCCCTGGAGAGCGCCATGGCACCCGAGGAGGAACTCGACCGGATCATCGCCCAGACCCCGGCCACCGCCGACGACCTGGCCACCGCCACCTACCTCGTGATGCGCGCCGCGTGGCTGGCCAACAGGCACGGCGACCTGGCCAGCGCGCTGGCCGAGTTGCAGGCTGCGCGAATCCGGATGCCCGCCCACGACGCCACACTGCGGGCCGGCGAGGCCTACCTGCGCTTCATGCACGCCGAGATCCCCTCGGCGGAGTTGCTCGCCCCCGCGCCGGCAGGCACGGACCCCTACGGTGCGGACGTCCTGATCTCCACCCGGATCGGCATCCTGCTCGCGCAGGGGAGAACCACCAGCGCTGCGGAACTGCTGAAGGACTTCGCCCCCGAGAACCCGATGCTGAAGGCCTACGGCGACGCTTGGCGTGACCTCTGCCTGGTCATCGCCGGGGATATCGACAGCGGCATCCGCGGGGCCCTGCTCCACCTGGAGGAAGGCCGCCAGGAACTGAACGTCGAGCCGGCCGAGGCGTTCGGCTACGCCGGCCTGCTCGGGCTCTCGCTGGCGGGCCGGCTGCATGACGCGACCCGGCTGATGGACGACCTGCTGTCGACCTTCCCTTCCCGATCGGTCCGGGGCAACTATCACGAGGCGATCCTCACCCTCGGCGGGCTGGTGGCGCAGTGGCAGGGCCGGACGGCGCATGCCCGCGCCCTCGCCACCCAGTCCCAGGAGCGGGTGTCCGCCGGGGTTTCTGGTCCCTTCCCCGGCATGCTCCCGGCATTGGTGGAACTGATCGTGCGCAACGCCGTCGCCGGCACCGAGATCGCCGATGCGCTGTGGCAGCTGATCGACGAGCAGGCCGATGCCGGATTCATCGTGACCGCGTTGCTCGCCGCCGTGCTGGCGGTCGAATACGGGCCCCACGAGGCGACCAGCCGCAAGGTGTGCGACCTCGCCGCCGCCACCGAGAGTCCCCTGATGCAGGCGATCGGACGCTACGTCGCGGCGGCCGGCCGTCAGGACACCGCCGCCATCGAGGCCGGTGTGGCGGAACTCGCCGACCTCGGCGCCACGATGATCGCCATCCAGGGTGCGATCTTCTCCGCCCGGCTGCTGCGGTGGAAGGGAGACCTGCAGGAGTCGGCGGAACTGGCCGGCCGCGCCTGGGAACTGGCCGTCCCCGCCGGACCCGAACGATGGGGGTTGTTCGAGAGGCTCTCGGAGGAGATCGGCCTCTCCCGACGCGAATACGCGGTGCTGGAACTGCTCTCGGGTGGACTCCCGACCAATGAGGTGGCCACCGCGCTCGGGATGAGTGCTCGCACCGTGGAGACACACCTGCACAACATCGCCCGCAAGGTGGGGTTGTCCGGCAAGGAGAACCTGATCTACGCGGCCCAGACCTGGCTGCGGCCGCCCGGCTGAGCCCGCCCGAGTGGAATGACCCGAAAATGACGGTGGGCCCGGGAGACGAAGGTCTCCCGGGCCCACCGGGCAGATCCGGGGGATGATCTGCCGGAGACCCAGCCGCTGAGGTGTGGGGTAGCGGCGCTTGGGGGTGTCTCCATTCAACCCTCATGGCCGGCCCCCGCCGGGCGTCCCACACCAAGCTGCGTAGCCCGGCCGACCCAATTGCGCGGTGCCGGGCCGATTCTGCGGAGATTTCGCCCTGCGCTACGTACGCGGGCGCCGTTCCGCCTCGACCGGCGCGACGGGTGTCCCCGGCTCCACCGGTGCCGTCGAGCGGGAGGTCAGCGGGGCTCGAGGGAGAGCCGCCGGCGGACGACCTCCGCCAGGCGCTCGGCGATCTCGTTGGCCTGCTCGCTGATGGCGGCCTCGACCATCACCCGCACCAGGTTCTCGGTGCCCGAGGGACGCAACAGCACCCGTCCGGAATCACCCAGCTCCCTGGCAGCGGCTGTAACCGCGGCGTTCACCTCGGGATCGATGCCGGCGCGGGCCTTGTTGACTCCGGGGACGTTGAGCAGCACCTGCGGGAAGCGGGTCATCACGCTCGCCAGGTCGGCCATCGTCCGTCCCGAGCGCACCACCTCGGCAGCCAGATGCAGGGCGGTCAGCACGCCGTCGCCGGTGGTGGCGTACTCGCTCATGATCACGTGGCCGGACTGCTCGCCACCGAGGGTGAAGCCGTTGGCGTTCATCGCCTCCAGCACGTAGCGGTCGCCCACCTTGGTGACGTCGACGGCGATCCCATGGCGCTTCATCGCCTGCATGAAGCCCAGGTTGCTCATCACGGTGGCGACCACCGTGTCGCTGTGCAGGGTCCGGTCGGCCTTCATCGCCAGCGCCAGGATCGCCATGATCTGGTCGCCGTCCACTCCGACGCCGTCGGCGTCCACGGCGAGGCAGCGATCAGCGTCGCCGTCCAGCGCGATCCCGAGATCGGCCCGGTGTCGCACCACGGCGGCCTGCAGTGCCTCGGGATGGGTGGAACCGCAGTTCAGGTTGATGTTCAGCCCGTCCGGTTCGGCGTTGATCATCACCACCTCCGCGCCCTGGGCCGCGAAGGCGGCGGGAGCGGTCTGGTAGGCGGCGCCGTTGGCGGCATCGATCACGACCTTCAGGCCGTCCAGGCTGCTGTCGGCACCCAGGCTCGACACCAGATGGGCGACATAGGCCTCCGCCGCGCCGAGGTCGGAGGTCACCCGGCCAACACCGGCGCCCACCGGACGGTGCGCCGGCTGGCCGATCCGCGCCTCGATGTCGTCCTCGAGATCGTCGTCGAGTTTGACGCCGCCGCGGGCGAAGAACTTGATGCCATTGTCCGGAGCCGGGTTGTGGCTGGCCGAGAGCATCACGCCCAGATCGGCGTCCAGTTCGTTGACCAGGTAGGCGATCCCGGGCGTCGGCACGACGCCCACCCGGATCACGTCCACACCCGAGGAGGCCAGCCCGGCGATCACCGCCGCCCCGAGGAATTCTCCCGAGGCCCGCGGATCGCGTCCGACGATCGCGCGAGGACGACGGGAACCGAAAGCCCCGGCCTCTGCCAGCACCTGGGCGGCGGCGCTGGACACCTGCAACGCGAGCTCAGGAGTGAGATCGACGTTGGCGGTGCCGCGCACTCCGTCAGTGCCGAAGAGCCGGGGCATCGGTCGGGAAGGTCAGCGCTTGCTGTACTGCGGAGCCTTGCGGGCCTTCTTCAGACCGGCCTTCTTGCGCTCCTTGATGCGGGCGTCGCGGGTCAGCAGGCCGGCCTTCTTCAGGGCCGGACGGCTGGCCTCGGCGTCCACGCCATTGAGCGCGCGGGCGATGCCGAGCCGCAGCGCGCCGGCCTGGCCGGTCACGCCGCCACCGACGATGGTGGCGATCACGTCGTAGGAGCCAACCACCGCCGCGGTCACGAACGGCTCGTTCACGGTCTGCTGGTGCAGCTTGTTCGGGAAGTAGTCCTCGAGGGTGCGACCGTTGATCGAGAACTGGCCGGTGCCGGGGACGATCCGCACGCGGGCGATCGCCTCCTTCCGGCGACCGGTGGCAGCGCCCGGGGCCACGACGGCCGGACGGCCGCCCGGCAGCGCGGTGCTCGGGACAGCTTCGGAACGGTAAGCGATCTCGCGGTCACCCTCGGTGAAGGGAGCCAGCTCCTCGGTGGTCTCGATCTCTTCGACGACGTCGGTCACGGTACTTCCTGTCACTGGGCGATCTGGGTGATCTGGTAGGGCTGCGGCTTCTGGGCGGTGTGCGGGTGCTCGGGACCGGCGTACACCTTGAGCTTCTTGATCAGCTGACGGCTGAGCTTGTTCTTCGGGAGCATGCCCCAGACCGCCCGCTCGACGGCCTTGCGGGGATCCTTCTCGAGCAGCTCACCGTAGGAGATCGACTTCAGGCCACCCGGACGGCCGGAGTGGCGGTAGGCCAGCTTGTCGGTGCGCTTGTTGCCGGTCAGCGCCACCTTGGAGGCATTGACGACCACGACGAAGTCGCCGGTGTCGACATGCGGGGCGAACTGGGCCTTGTGCTTGCCGCGGAGCAGGGTCGCAACGGTCACGGCGAGGCGGCCGAGGACGATATCGTCGGCATCGATCACGTGCCAGTTCCGGGTGACTTCCCCGGGCTTCGGGCTGTACGTAGACACGGGTCGTAGACCTGCTTCCATGAGTTGTCTTCACTAACGGCGGGTGCGGGATTGCCCACGGGCAGACCACAGCGCAACGACGTCCAAGATTACCGCGCGTAGTTTAGTCGGTCAAAACCGCATCCCTCGCCACCCCCATTTCCCTGGATCCGGCACGGTTCCCCGCGCAGCAGCCTAGGGTGCGGGACATGGCAGACCTCCTTCAGATCAGGCATCCCGGCAGCGGCACCGAGGCGGAACTGGCGATCGCCGACGCCACCATCCGGGCCACCGAGCTGCGTCAGTTCGTGGTGGACGGTGAGCCGCTGGCGACCTACGACCCGGGTTATGTGAACACCGCCTCCTGCCGGTCCGCCATCACCTACATCGACGGCGACGCCGGCATCCTGGAGTACCGCGGCTACCCGATCGAACAGCTGGCCGAGAAGTCGACCTACCTCGAGGTGGCCTGGCTGCTGCTGAACGGCGAACTGCCCACCGCCACCCAGCTCGCCGAGTGGGAGCAGTTGATCACCGAGCACCGGATGCTGCCCGACAAGCTGAAGACCGTGCTGGCCGGATTCCCCTACGACGCGCACCCGATGACCATCCTGATGGCCTCGACGGCCGCCTTCTACTCGTTCTATCCGGATGCCCGGAACTTCGACGACCCGGAAGCGCGGGCGCTCAACATCGCCCGCCTGATCGCCAAGATGCCGACCCTGGCCGCCTTCACCTACCGCAAGGGCAAGGCCAAGCCCTACATCAACCCCGACGACGCCTACGGGTACTGCCACAACTTCCTGGCCATGCTGTTCAAGCAGGCCGAGCGGCGGTACGTCGCCGACGAGCGGTTGATCCGCGCGGTCGAGGTGCTGTTCATCCTGCACGCCGATCACGAGCAGAACTGCTCGACCTCCGCCGTCCGCTCGGTGGCCAGTTCGGGCAACGACCTCTACACCTGCGTCTCGGCGGGGGTGGGCGCGCTGCACGGGCCGCTGCACGGCGGCGCGAACGAGGCGGTGCTGAAGATGCTGCGCGAGATAGGGACGGTGGATCGCGTCCCGGAGTTCATCGAGGGCGTCAAGGCCGGCCGGGTCCGGATGATGGGCTTCGGCCACCGGGTCTACAAGAACTACGACCCGCGGGCGCGCGTGATCAAGAAGGCCGTGGAGGACGTCTTCGAGATCACCGGGGTGAACCCCCTGCTGGAGGTCGCCCAGGAACTGGAGAAGTACGGGCTGACCGACGAGTACTTCGTCTCCCGGCGGCTCTACCCCAACGTCGACTTCTACTCCGGCCTGATCTACGAGGCGCTCGGCTTCCCGCCCGAGATGTTCACCGTGCTGTTCGCCATCCCCCGCACCTCCGGCTGGGCCGCGCAGTACCAGGAGTTCATCACCGACCCGGAACAGAAGATCGCCCGTCCCAAGCAGATCTACACCGGCTACCCCCAACGCGACTACGTCCCGATCGAGCAGCGGGGGTGAATCGGTCAAAACCGGTTGCAGGGTGTCCCGACCCCGGGCAAGGTTGTCTGCATGAGTTCGAAGATGAGCGCTGCCTCGCTGCAGGTGACCAGTCCTGATCAAGTCCGCAACGTTGTCCTGATCGGAAACGCGGGGTCGGGGAAGACCTCCCTGTTCGAGCAGTTGCTCAAGGCCCGGATCGCCGGCTACCGCGGCGAGAAGGAGGACGCCGAGCGCGCCGCCCAGCTCTACATCGCCTCTGTCGAGAACCGCGGCACGCTGACCAACCTGCTGGACGCCCCCGGCCATCCCGACTTCGTCGGCGAACTGCGCGCCGGCATCCGCGCCGCGGACGCCGCTATCTTCGTCATCTCCGCCGCCGACGGCATCGACGGCGCCGCCACCGCGCTGTGGGAGGAATGCACCGCGGCCAACCTGCCCCGGATCATCGCCCTGACCAAGCTGGACGCCGGCCACGCCGACTTCGACGGGTCGGTCGAAGCCGCGCAGGCGGCCTTCGGCGAGGGCGTCCTGCCCACCCACGTCCCCACCCTGTCGGCGCCTGGCGTGATCTCGGGCAACATCGGCCTGCTCAGCCTGGAGGAGCACGACTACTCCGGCGCCGAGGTGGTCAACCGCAAGCTCAGCGCGGACGACGACCAGGTGGAGGCCTACCGCGGGCCGCTGATCGAGGCGATCATCCAGGAGGCCGAGGACGACGCCCTGATGGATCGCTACCTCAGCGGCGAGGAACTCGACACCGACTACCTGCTGGACGACCTGATGAAGGCGGTCGCCACCGCCAACCTGTTCCCGGTGGTGCCGGTCGCGTCCAACACCGGCGTGGGCGTCGAAGAACTGCTGCGGCTGATCGCCCATGGCTTCCCGACCCCGTCGCTGCACGCCAACCCGCCGATAGCGAGCCCTTCGGGCGACGACCTGCCGACCCCGTCCGCCGATCCCTCGGAGCCGCTGGTGGCGCAGGTCATCCGCACCACGACCGACCCATTCGCCGGCCGGCTGTCGATGATCCGGATCTTCTCCGGAACCCTCAAGGCGGAGGACACCGTCCATGTCAGCGGACGCGGCGGCCGATCGGAGGATCACGACACCGACGAGCGGATCGGGCAGATCCAGGTGGCGGTCGGCGTGGAACTGAAGCCGCGCGGCCAGGCCATCGCCGGCGAGATCGTGATGGTCCCCAAGCTGACCACCGCAGAGACCGGTGACACCATCTCGTCCAAGGACCGGCCGGCGATCATCGAGCGCTGGACGCTGCCCGAACCGCTGCTGCCGCTGGCGATCCGTGCCGCCACCCGCAACGACGAGGACAAGCTTCCGGGAGCGTTGAGCCGGCTGGTGGTGGAGGACACCACGGTCCGGTTGAACCGGGGCAGCAACGACCAATTGGTGCTGTGGACCACCGGTCAGGCGCACGCCGACCTGCTGCTGGGCCGGCTGGTCGACCGGTACGGCGTGAAGGTCGAGCAGGACGAGGTGAAGATCGCGTTGCGGGAGACCTTCGTCGGCAAGGCGACTGCGCTGGGACGTCACGTCAAGCAGTCCGGCGGCCACGGCCAGTACGCGGTCTGCAATATCGAGGTGGAGCCGCTGGAGCGGGGTGCCGGCTTCGAGTTCGTCGACAAGGTGGTGGGCGGTGCCGTCCCCCGGCAGTTCATCCCGTCGGTGGAGAAGGGCATCCGCACCCAGCTGGAGAAGGGTGTCTTCGCCGGCTACCCGATGGTGGACATCCGGGTCACCCTGTTCGACGGCAAGGCGCACTCGGTGGACTCCTCCGACATGGCCTTCCAGCTGGCCGGCTCGCTGGCGATCAAGGAGGCCGCCAAGCCGGGTGTGGTCGCGCTGCTGGAGCCGATCGATCTGGTGACGGTGACCGTGGGCGAGGAATACCTGGGCCCGGTGATGACCGACCTCTCCGGACGCCGCGGGCAACTGCTCGGCACCGACTCGGAGAACCGCAAGGCGATCATCCGCGCACTGGTGCCGCAGTCGGAGCTCTCCCGGTACGCCATCGACCTGCGGGGCATCGCCCACGGGTCGGGGACGTTCTCCCGCGAGTTCCACGGCTACGAGTTGCTCCCGTCCAACCTGACGGAGAAGTACGCGGCCAAGGCCTGAATCTCACGATCCCCGAGGTCTTCGATCTGCTGGCGGTTCCGCTGCAAGCATGCTCGCCTTGATGGTTGACGGCCTGGCGGGCGACCACTAGCTTAATGGACTAGCCCACTATTTGACGGGACGGTCCATGCTTGATCCCAGCTCATCGCCGCTTGCCGGCTCCGCTTCCACCACCACGCGGGCCGGACTCCTGCCCGGCAGCCTCACCCTTCAAGCCGCGGTCGAACTCACCGCCCAGCAGATCGACCCCACCTTCGGCGACAGCTATGCGGTCTCGGTCGACGGCAACGATCACGCTGAGATAACCGTTGGCTCCCCAGCCGCGCTGAATCGGCTGCGCACCGTGATCGCTTCGAGCGGGCAAGCCAGCTGGGACGGTGTGCGAACCACCACCGATTCGGCCCAGATCGCCACCCGATCGGTCCATGAGTGCTTCTACGGCGAGCGATGGGCACCCGAGGATCGCCTCGCGGTGCTGCGGTTCGCCGCGGCCGTCGGGGCGACGACCTACGCCTACGGCCCTTCAGCCGACCGCCGGACCGGCGGACTGTGGCGAGATCCCTACGAGGGTGTCGAGCGCGATCAACTCGCCCAATTCGCCCGCGCGGCGCGCGACCTCGGAGTGGAGCCGATCTGGCGGGTGTCCCCTGCCGCACCCCTGGAGCCGGAACTCGCGATTCGGATGACCGAAGCCGCCGAACTTGCCGCACTGGTCGCGAAGGTGCACCACGTCATGGACCTCGGTTTCGAGCGGATCCTGATCGCGTTCGATGATCTCACCGCCGGACTGGACGCCGAATCCGCCGCACGATTCGTCGGGTCGGGGCACCCGCTCGCCGCTGCCCATGCCAGCGTCATCCGCCTTCTTGGCGAGGCGGTTGGACACCACCGCCTGATCGCCTGCCCGCTGCACTACTGGGGAGCAGATCCCTCACCGTACCGACGTGAGTTCGGCCAGGGGTTCCCCAGCGAGGTACCGGTGATCTGGACCGGCCCCGCGGTGATCTCCGATACGATCACCGCCGCGCAGGCGCGGGCGGTGGCCGACGAACTCGGCCACCCGTTGTGGCTGTGGGACAACTACCCGGTCAACGACTGGGACATGGACGGGATCGCCGCGCTGCCGCTGCACGCCCAGCCCGGGCTGGACAACCTCGTCATACCACGGAGACTCCCCCTCGCCGCGGCCACCGGCCGCGATCCGGAGTTGGCCGATGTGGTCTTGGCAATGGGCTGCAACCTGGCGCTGGATCCCTGGACCGGCCTGCCGGCGGCTCTCACCCTGCTCGACTTCGCATGGTCGGGAGCGCGCTACCGGCCGGAGTCGAGTTGGCATGCCTGCGTCGAACTCCTCGGCGTCGACCCGGAGGCCCTCGCCGTGCTCGCCGATGCGGCGGGCCCGGGTTCCGGAGTCCCCTCAGGCATGCCTTCCAGGTTCGCGTCAGCGTGCGCGCGTATCTTCGTCGCCCAGGATCCGCTCTCTCCCGAGGTAATCCGCGAACTCGAAGCCGTGGTCCAGCATCACATCGAGGCGCTGGGCAGGCTGCGCAGCCGGCCCAGTCGGCTCACCCGGGAACTCCAGCCGTGGCTGGTCGAACTCGGCCGGCAGTGCCAGTTCGCGAAGCTGGCGATCGCCACCCTGCGCGCAACGACGGTCGAGAAGGCCGCCCTGGCCGCCGAACTCGGCGGCGCGCTGGGACGCCGCAGCCTCGTCTCGGTCGGCTCCGGCATGGGTCGGGCACTCGCCGAATACGCCCGCGGACTGGTCGCCGGAGGCGTCCCCGAGGTCGATGTACCCAACGCGACCAGCTTTGGGCATTGACACTGGTCTAGACCTGTTCTACGCTCGTCATCAGTCTGGACTAGACCTGTAATTGCTCATTGTCGAGTAGCGAGGAATGCACATGAAGAACGTTGTCGGAGTCGCAGTCGCCGCCTTGATCGCGGGGATGTTCGCCGGTTGTTCAGCCGCGCCACCGCCGGCCAACCAGGAACAAGTCCTGACCGTGTGGGGATGGCGCACCGACGCACCCTGGGTGGCGCTGATGGAGGGCTTCCAGGGTGACGGGATCACCGTGGAGTACAAGGGGTTCAAGGCCGAGGAGTACAACCAGATCCTGCAGACCGGGCTTTCCAGCAGCACCGGTCCGGATGTGGTGATGCTGCGCTCCTACGGAGGACTTGACACCCTGGTCGCCGGAGGCGGCGTCGCGGCCCTGGATGATGACTTCGAGGGGTTCGCCCATATCGCTGACAATCTGGTTGACGGGGTACGCAGCCAGAACGACGGCAAGGTTTACGGGGTGCCCTTCCAGTCGGTCACCGCCAACATCATCTACAACAAGACCCTGCTGGATTCATTCGGCCTGACCGAACCGACCACCTGGAGCGAGTTCATCGCCCTGAACGACGCCCTCCTGGCGAAGGGGGTCACCCCGATGGCCGCGGGGGCTCTTGACTCCTGGATCCTGCCGATCTACCGCGACCTGTTCGCCGCGGCGGCCTATGGCGGCCCTGACTTCGCCAAGGAGCTGCTGGCTGGCACGACGACCTTCGAGGATGCGCGCTACGCCGCGGCGAATCAGGTGCTGGTCGATTTGACCAAGTACTTCCCCCGGGGCTTCGAGGGGATCAACTACACCGACGCCAATGCGTTGTTCAGCTCCGGCGAAGCAGCCCTGTACCCGGGTGGCATCTGGGAACTGACCAGCTTCCGCAAGGACATGCCGGATACCGAACTCGGCCTGTTCAATGTTCCGCCGGTGGGGGGTAGCCAGAAGTACGCGATGGGCTACCTGGACGGCGCTATCGGAATGGCGTCAGGACTCGAGGGCAAGAAGCTTGAGGCCGCACAGGCATACCTGGCCTGGGTCGGTTCGGCGGACTTCGGTCAACGGATCGCCGACGACATGCTCTCAGTGCCCTCCGTCGACGGCGTCACCCCGGCCGACCCGCTGCTGGCCAAGGCAGCAGCCGAGTTCACCGAGAGCCCCACGCCATACTTGACCTACGTCCACTTCGACTTCGGCACGCCTTCCGGCACCTCGCTGGAGTACGCCAATCTCCAGAAGATGGTGATCGGTGAACTGGAACCCACGAAGGTGGGGGTCGAGGTCCAGGCCGGCATCTCGCAGTGGTTCAAGGCCGGTAAGTGACCATCGCACGACTGGCCGGTGGAGGGCGCCGCAGCACGCGGCGCTCTCCGCGGGCCGTGGTGGTCGCAGCCTTCCTGGGCCCGGCCCTGTTGCTTTACGGGCTGATCTTCCTGTATCCAGTCGCCGCGGCGATGACAAACGGGTTCTTCGACTGGACCGGCACCGCCCGTCGGGAATTCGTCGGCCTGGCGAACTTCGCCACCCTGATGGGCCTGGAGCCCTACGCATCCCAGTTCTTCCGCGCCGTCACCAACAACCTGGTGTTCTTCATCGGCACCATGGTGGTGCAGAACGGGGTGGGTCTGGTGCTCGCCTTCCTGCTCAACAACAACCTGCGCGGGAAGAGGTTCTTCCAGACCGTGATCTCGGTGCCCTATCTGATGAGCGCATTGGTGATCGGCTACGCCTGGTCGATGCTGCTCTCCCCCCGCTTCGGCGCAGTCAACGCCCTGCTCGGGCTGTTCGGCGTCGAGCCGATCGCCTGGCTCGGCACTCCAGCACTGGTGATGCCGCTGCTCATCCTGATCAACGCCTGGCAATGGATCGGCGTCACCATGCTGATCTTCGGTGCCGGGCTGGTGGCCATCCCCGCCGAGCAGATCGAGGCAGCCCGCGTGGACGGCGCCTCATCCTTCCGGGTCGCCTGGTCCATCCAGTTGCCCCAGCTGATCTCCTCGGTTTCGATCGTGACCATCCTGACGCTGATCGGGTGTTTCAATCTCTTCGACCTCGTCTTCGCGATCGGCGGCAGCGCAGGCGGGGTCGGCGGCGCCGCCGATGTGATGGGCACCCTCTTCTACCGCCTGTCCTTCAGCAACTCGCCGAACGCCTTCGGACTCTCCGGCGCCTTCTCACTGGTGCAGCTCGTCCTGATCCTGGTGGCGACCATCGGAGCGCAGCGGCTGTTCCGGCGCTTGGAACGGCGGTACTCATGAGTCACCGCGGACGCCTCGGCGTCTACCTCGTCCTGAGCGTCGTCACCCTGTTCTCGGCCCTGCCGAACCTGCTGGTGCTGATCGGATCGCTGCGTCCGAACCGGGAGATCGTCTCCAGCCCTACCGGGCTGCCGACCTCGCTGTACCTGGGCAACTACGTCCGGGCGTGGGAGGAAGGCTCCATCGGGAGCTACTTCATCAACTCCACGCTGATCACCGTGGCCTCTCTGGGCCTCGCGCTGGTCCTCTTCCTCCCCGCGGCCTATGCGCTGGGCAGGTGGCGGTTCCGGTTCGCGGGCATCGTGACCTCCCTCTTCCTGCTCGGCCTGATGATCCCCCTGAAGATCGGCATCCTGCCGTTGGTCCAGTTGTATGACCGCTGGGGGCTGATCGACAGTCTCGGCGGGCTCGTCCTGATCTACACCGCGCAGGCCGCGCCGCTGATGGTTCTCATCCTGTCGACTTTTTACCGGCAACTGCCAGACTCGCTGGAGGACGCGGCCATGATCGACGGAGCCTCTCCCTTTCAGACCTTCCTCAGCATCATGACGCCCCTGATGAAGCCGGCGATCGCAGCGTCCATCATCCTCAGTGTCGGTCCCATCTGGAACGACTTCTTCATGCCGCTGGTGTTGATCCGCAGTGACGCCAACTTCACGATCCCGGTCGGCATCAGCACATTCTTCGGGGAGTACACGGCCGATCGAGGAATGCTCTACGCCGGCATCGTCATCGCCGTGGCACCGGTCGTGGTCTTCTTCTCACTCGCCATGCGGCAGATCGTCAGCGGTCTCACGGCTGGGATCGAGAAATGAACGAGGGCGCATTCATCGACGTCGGTAAGTCGGGCATTCGGCTCCAGACCGTCGTCGACGGCGTGTTCCGGACCTACTTCGGCGAAGGACTCTCCCCCACCCAGTCCGGCAACCACGGCGCGGCGCTGGGCCGGAACATCGAGTCGCTGCTGGCGGAGGCGGCGATCCCGCCACCCGAGCATCTCGTGATCGGATCGACCGGGGAACTCACCCCGACCGAGTTGCATTCCTTGTTCACCGTGTTGGGACGGGCGATCCCGGAGGCGGTGGTCGCTCTCACCGATGACGGCACCCTCGCGCACGCCCGATTCCTCAACGCACCCGGGACCGTCCTCTGCGTCGGCACAGGGGTGATAGCGATCGCCCGATCGCTCGCCGGCGAGTTGCGGCGATTTGACGGCTGGGGTCCGCTAGCGGGAGACCGAGGTTCCGCCGTCGAGGTCGGACGGTCGGCGCTGCGTTCCGCACATCGCGCGGTGGACGAGGGGAGATCCTCCGAGCTACGCGATTGCGTGGCGACTCGCCTGGGTGCGGTGGACCTGACGGCCGCGCGGGCGGTTCTCTCCGACCCCCGGTGGCCCGCGACGCTGGCCGGGCTCGCACTCGGAGTCTGTGAACTCGCCGACGCCGGGGTGGCCGAAGCAGCCGTGATCCTGGACGCCGCGGCAACCGAACTGCACCAGACGACCCGGTGCGCGGTAGCGGCCGCCGGAGTGCCGGGGGTGGTGATCACGGGGAGGTTCGGAACAGCCGCAGCGTTGCGATCGCGACTCGAAGCACTCTTCCATAGCGACGGCATCCGGATGCTCGCGCCCTTGCCGGAACAATCCGTCGCCGCTGCTGAGATCATGACGGGACCGTACGGGCCTAGCATGACGTTCGCGCGGGCAGGACAGGGCTTTGCGTTCGAGGGAGGTCACTGATGGGACGGCGCCGCAGCACGGACATCGCAGCCATGGAACTACCGGCAGAACTCTCGCCCGACCGGCCCCGCGGCGATCAGATCCGCGAATCGCTGGAGGCACTCGCCACCCGTCTCGGGCCCGGCGCGACCATCCCCTCGGACCGGCAGTTGGCCGAGCATTTCGGTGTCGCCCGGATGACGGTCCGCACCGAGATCAAGCGGCTCGTGATCGATGGGGTTCTGGAAGTCGAGCATGGACGAGGCACCTTCGTCGCACGCGCCCCAAGGCTCGCTCCCGAGTGGGGTACCTCCTACACGCTGGCAGCCCGTGCAGCGAAGGGAAAGCCCCAAACAACTCTCTTGGAAAGCACCCGCACGGGAGCGGACGCCGGGATCGCGGAACTGCTGCGGATCGCGGAGGGTGCGCCGGTGCTCACTCTCACCAGGTTGCGCGCCCTCGACGGCAGGCCGGTGGGCATCGAGCGGGTGACGATTCCGCTGGATCGGTTCCCCGGGCTGGATGAGGTCGATCTGGAGAGCGTCTCGCTCTATGAGGTCCTGGCCGAGAGGTGGGGCCTGGTTAGGGCGGCATCCACCGGACGCGCCGCCGCCACCCTGCCCAGCGAGGCGGATGCGTCGCTCCTCGCCGTGACGGTGCGTGACCCCTGCCTGGTCGTACAGATGGTCAGTACCGACATCGCCGGAGCGGTGTTCGAGGTCGGTCGCTCGGTCTACCGGGCTGACCGCTACGAGATCGGAATCCACCTCCTGCATCGGTCGTCCGATGCCTGAGCGGAACGACACCGCAGGACAGCACTCGCACGAGAGGAAAGGACGAACGTGCTAGAGCCTCGAGCGGCATCTGCCGACGCGCCCGCAAGCGGCCCGCTGCTGATGCGCGCGGGGACGATCGAGATCACACCGACCGCGGCCGGACCGCTCGCCGGATACGCAGCGCGCGGCGATGCGCTCAGCACCGGCACCCAGGACCCACTGGAGGCGGGGCTCCTCGTCCTCGATGACGGACGGGTCCGAGCCGCCTGGCTGTCGATCGATGCAGTCGCCGTGCCGTCCGCTCTGGCGGACCGGTTGCGGGTCGCCGTGCGCACCGGACTAGGAGATCCCGACGTCGACCTCGTGGTATCCGCCTCACACACCCATTCCGCGCCGGTAGGCTGGGTCGGCAGCATCCACCCCGGGCACTCCGGAGTTGTCGACCCCGCCACCGTAGCCGAGCTCACCCACCGCCTGACCGTACTCGCCACCGACCTGGCGGGCCGACCGGCGGAGTCGGTGGTCGCCAGCTGGTCCCATCACCGGGCGGTGGGACTGGGGGCCAACCGGCTGGATCCGGCGGGACCGCACGACGACCGGATCGGCGTGCTGATCCTTCGATCAGCGGAAACCGGCGCCCTGCGTGCCCTAGCCCTCGATGCCGCGAACCACCCCACAGTGTTCGGCCCCACCAACCTGCGCTGGTCGGCAGATTGGCCGGGGGCTGCCCGGCGGGTGCTCCGGGCGGCGGCCGCAGCTGTGAACGAAACCTCCGGATCCACTGCGTCGGCTCCGATCGTGGTGTTCCTGCAGGGAGCTGCGGGAGACGCGAGCGCACGCTTCACCCGCCGCGGCGCGGACGCCGCCGAAGTCTCACGTCTGGGCACCATCGCGGCGGCCGCTGCGATCCACGCTATCGCTCACGACGGGTTCCAGCTGGAGAGCAGGATCAGACACCTGGCCCGGACCATCGAACTCCAGCGGCGACCGCTGCCATCCGTCGCGGCGATGGAACGCGAGTTGGCCGACGCAACCGCCGCGCGGGGCCGGCTCGCCACCCTGCCACCGCTCGACCCCCGCGTCCGGCTCGCCCAGTCGCGGCTGGACGGCGCGCTGGTGCAACGCAGCCTGGTCATCGCGAACCCGAAACCGACCATCCGCTTCCCGATCTCCGCAACCGCGATCGGTGACCTTGCCCTGATGCATGTCCCGGTAGAGCTCTTCACCAGCATCGCCGACCGGATCTGCTCCGACAGCCCGTTCGCCGTCACGCGGATCGTCGGGTACGCCGACGACTACCTCGGCTACATGGTCGATGAGTCCGCCTTCGAACACGCCACCTATGAGGCACTCTCCAGCCTGTTCCTGCCCAGTGCCGCCGAAGACCTCGTGCGTGAAGCACACCGCCTACTGAAGGAGATCCGGTGAAGTACCTCTACCCCGAACTCGCTCACGCCGTGATCGACAGCATCGCGATCGACCAGTCGGACGCGATCGACGCGGCCGTCGAGTTGATCGCCGGCCGCCTGCTCCGGGGCGGTGTCCTCCATGCCTTCGGCACCGGCCATGCCCGTATCCCGGTCCATGAGATGGCCGGCCGGGCGGGCGGGCTCGTCGGAGTCAATCTGGTGCGCCTCAGCGATCTGGCGTTCCGGGGCGGTCACAATCCGGCCGATCTGGCCGACCCGCTGCTGGAACGGGATCCAGAGATCGCCGCCCCCTTGTTCGCGCTGGTCGCACCCCGCCCTCATGACGTCTTTCTCATCGCGTCGAACTCCGGAATCAACGCTGCTGTGGTGGAGTTCGCTGGGTTGGTGCGAGCGGCAGGGCTACCGCTGGTCGCGCTGACGTCGATGACACACACCAACGCCGTGCCACCCAGGCATGCCTCCGGTAAGCGGCTCTGCGACCTCGCGGACATCGTCATCGACAACGGCGCTCCGGCAGGGGATGCCGCGCTCGATGTCGGGCAGGGCGTCCTGGTCGGCGCGGTGTCGAACCTGGCAGGTGTCGTGATCGCGCAGCTTCTGACCGAGGGAGTCGCCCGCACGTTCCTGGAGCACGGCCGGACCCCACCGGTCTACCGCTCCATGAACCTACCGGACGGAGACCGGCACAACTCCGCGTTGACCGCGGCACTCGCCGGACGGATTCATGAGATCGAAGCCTGAGCCGGCTTTCGTGCAGCTGCCGCGGGTCTCCTGAGATTCAGCCGGCCTGCGCGACGAAGCCGAAGACCCCGTCCGCGACCATCTGGACGGCGATCGCGGCCAGCAGCAGTCCGGCGATCCGGGAGGCGAGCATCGTCCCGGATTCGCGCAGGATCGAACGGATCACCCCGGCGAACCGCAGGAACACCCAGACCAGCGCCATCACGATCAGCAGCGCCAGCGCCACCGTGAGGTGACCGGTCGGGAAAGGTGCGGCCTGCACGGCGAGCATGGTGGCGACGATGGCGCCCGGGCCGGCCATCAGCGGCGTGCCCAGCGGGACGATCGCGACGTTCACACCCTTGTGGAGCACCGGGTCTCCGCCCTTGCCGGTGAGCAGCTCGAGGGCAACGATCAGCAGCAACAGCCCGCCGGAGACCTGCAGCGCGGGGACCGAGACGTGCAGATAGAAGAGGATCTGCTGTCCGAAGAGGGCGAAGGCCGCGATCACGCCCAGAGCCACCAGCGATGACTTCGTCGCGGCGGCGTTGCGTTCAGCTGCGCTGAGCTGGCTGGTGAGGCCGAGGAACACCGGAAGCAACCCCGGCGGATCGACGATCACGAACAGGGTGACGGCCGTACTGAGCAGCAACTGCCCGTCGATCAACCCCACCTGTTCACAGTAGGGGATCCGTCGGCCCGGCAGGAAACCGGCTACACCGAATAGAGCGGCTGGGCTCCGGCGGGAACCATCCGGGAATCCACGATGTCCTTGCCGAAGGGGACGCAGGTGACCGGGATCATCTTCAGATTGGCGATCGCCAGTGGGATGCCGACGATGGTGACGGCCTGGGCGGCGGCGGTGGTGACGTGGCCGATGGCCAGCCACAGGCCGGCGATCAGGAACCAGACCACATTGCCGATCGCCGAGCCGGCGCCGGCGTCCGGGCGGCGCACGACGGTGCGGCCGAAGGGCCACAGCGCGTAGCCGGCCATCCGGAAGGAGGCGATCCCGAACGGGATCGTGATGATCAGGATGCAGGCGATGATGCCCGCGAGCATGTAGCCGAGGGCGAGCCAGAAGCCGCCGAAGACCAACCAGATGATGTTCAACAAAGCCCGCACGGATGTCCCTTTCCCCTGGCGCCGCGGCAGATCTGCGGGCGCACGTCCATATAACCCGAGCGAACGGGCATTTCCCAAGGCCGGCGACCCTGACCCGCCCCTGACACTCCCCGCCCAGAGGACTCTCTAGAATGACGCCCATGCCCGACGACCGCATCCCGCGTGATGTCGTGTCCTACGTGCGGCGCAGCGCCCGGATGAACCCCTCGCAGCAAAAGGCCTGGGAACGGCTTCGCGAGCGGTGGGTGCTCGATCTGCCGAGCGCGGCCCGGGTGACGTCGGTGGCGGAGGACGCCCGGATCGATCCGGTCGCCGCCTTCGGACGCCAGGCGCCGCTGCTGGTGGAGATCGGCTCGGGCAACGGCGATGTCGTGGCAGCGGTGGCCCAGGCCCGTCCGGAGGCGAACCTGCTGGCCTTCGAGGTCTTCGAGCCGGCGGTGGCCAGCACCCTCTCCAAACTGGAGCGGGCGGGTGTGGGCAACGTCCGCCTGGTGGTGGCGGACGGGTCGCAGGCCGTGGCCACTGCCCTGCCCGACGCGGCCGTCGCCGAGCTGTGGACCTTCTTCCCCGATCCATGGCACAAGGCGCGCCACCACAAGCGCCGGCTGGTCAACCCGGCCTTCGCCGCGGTGGTCGCCCGCAAGCTGGCGCCCGGCGGCTGCTGGCGGCTGGCCACCGACTGGGCCGACTACGCCGAGCACGCCCGCGAGGTGCTGGATGCCGAGCCGGGACTGGCGCCCTGCCAGGAAGGCCCCGCCCCGCGCTGGGAGTCGCGTCCGGTCACCAAGTACGAGGCCCGCGGGATCGCGGCGGGTCGCGAGATCGTCGACCTGTGCTACCGATCGGTGGCACAGGCATGAGGCTGCGGCTCGATCTCGGCTACGACGGCAGCGGGTTCCACGGCTGGGCCGCCCAGACCGGGCTGCGCACCGTCCAGGGCGAACTGGAGCTGTGGATACAGCGGGTGCTGCGCCTGGCCGAGCGTCCCGAGCTGGTCGTTGCCGGACGCACCGACGCGGGCGTGCACGCCCGCGGCCAGGTGGCGCATCTCGACCTCCCCGAGCAGGACGCCGCGGTCGCCCTGGCCGGCCGGCGGGCCGGGGTCGCTTCGGTGGAGACGATTGACGAACTGCTGCTCCGGCGGCTGCGCCGGGCGCTGCCCGAGGATGTCCAGGTGTTCGGGGTGCGGCAGGCCGAACCGGGGTTCGATGCCCGGTTCTCGGCGATCTGGCGACGCTACGTCTACCGGCTCACCGATGCGGTTCCGGATCCGATCCTGCGCAATCAGGTGGCGGCCGTCCGGGCTCCGCTGGACGTCCCGGCGATCAACGCCGCCGGCGACGCCCTGCTGGGGCTACACGACTTCGCCGCCTTCTGCCGGTCCCGCGAGGGGGCGACCACCGTCCGCGAGCTGCAGCATCTGCGCGCCCTGCGCACCTCCGCCGGCCACGTCGAGATCACCGTGCGCGCCGACGCGTTCTGCCACTCCATGGTCCGTTCGCTGGTCGGAGCGCTGGTCGAGGTGGGTACCGGACGGCGGGACGCCGCCTGGCTGGCAGCCCTGCTGCAGGCAGGGCAGCGCAGCGGAGACGTCCCGGTCATGCCCGCCCACGGGCTGGTACTGGAGGAGGTCGGCTATCCCCCGCCCGATCGGCTGGCGGCGCGGGCCGTGGTAGCCCGCGCACGCCGCGAGCTACCCGTCGAGGGCCAGTCGCAACCACCGAGAGCCAGCGCCGAAGGCTGGCCCTCGGATGCCGAGGCTGGCCCTCGACGCGAGGAGGATGAGTGAGCCACTACTTCACCACGCCCACCGGACCGGAGAACCGGCGCACCATCCGCGCCCGGTTCTGGGAGACCGAATGGGGGTTCGAGACCGCCGACGGGGTGTTCTCCGCCGACGGTCTCGACCTGGGCACCGCTGTGCTGTTGCGCGAGTCGACGCCGCGGCCGGAATCGCGCCGGCTCCTCGACCTGGGCTGCGGGTACGGCGTGCTGGCCGTGGCCCTGGCCAGCGCCTCGCCGCACGCTCAGGTGGACGCGGTGGACGTCAACGAACGCGCGCTCGCGCTCACTGCGTCCAATGCCGCCCGGCACGGCGTGGCCGATCGGGTTCGGACCATGCTGCCGGACGCTGCCGACCCGGAGGCCCGCTATGACGAGATCTGGTCGAATCCGCCGATCCGGATCGGCAAGGACGCGCTGCACGAGCTGTTGGCCACCTGGCTGGCCCGGCTCGCCCCCGGGGGCGTCGCCCGCCTGGTGGTCGGCCGCAACCTGGGCGCCGACTCGCTGCAGCGCTGGCTGATCGAGCAGGGCTACCGCTGCGAGCGGGTGGCCAGCGCCAAGGGATTCCGGGTGTTCACCGTTCGGCAATAACCTCGGCGAGCATTCTGGTCCTGAGCCTCTGGTGCGGTTGGGTCGCGATCCCTACGCTGGGCACCGAACACTCCACAAGAGAGGACGACATGACCCAGGAGCCCAGCTTCTTCGACAAGGTGAAGCAGTTCGCCGAAGAGGCGATCGACGACATCAAGGACTTCGCCGAGGACCTGCCCGAGAACGCCAAGAAGTTCGCCGACGACGCCAAGGACTTCGTCAGCGAGACGGGCGAACAGATCAAGGACTTCGCCGAGGATCTCCCCGAGAACGCCAAGAAGTTCGCCGACGACGCCAAGGACTTCGCCGGCGACGCGGTGACGGCCGCCAAGGGCTTCGTCTCCGGTGCGGCGGATGAGGCGGCGGACGTCGCCCAGGACGCGAAGGACGCCGCCGGCGACGCGGCCGAGAAGGCCTCCGACGCGGTTCAGGACGCCAAGGACACCCTCGACGGCAAGTAACCCGCCGCGACCTGCCGAAAGCCCGGGTCGGCGCGTTTCCCCTCGTCACCGGCGAGGGAGCCGCCAGGCCCGGGGTTTCGGCCGTCCCAGCCCAAATCCGGCCCGGCGCGACGGGGACGCTCCCGATTCCGTATAGTGAGCGGCGAACCTGCTGGGGGAAACCGGTGCGAATCCGGTGCTGACCCGCAGCCGTGACGCGATCGAATCGCCAAGCCGGAACGCCCGCCAGGATCACGCTCAAGAAGAATTCCGTCGTGGCCAGCGGAGAGAGCCGGGGAAAGGCGTACGCCGTCCCGCCGAGGGTCACCGATAAGGGGGGCCCATGTCACGCTCGCACCGGTATCCAGCGGCGGTCACCGCCGCCATCCTGATGGCCACGGCCGGGATCGCGGTGCTCACCACCAGCCAGAGCCAGGCAGCTCCGCAGAGCTGCGACGGCGTGTGGGTCGTGGTGCAGAACCAGGACGATTCCTCCGCGAGATGCGCCACCGACCACGCCGACGGCATCGAGGCGCTCAACTCCGCGGGCTACACCGTCGCCGGCAGCACCTCTCAGTGGGGATACTTCGTCGACCAGATCGACGGAGCCCCCGAGGACACCAGCTTCGAGACCAACGGCGGCCTGTGGTGGGCGTTCTGCACCGCAGACCTGGATGTGGCGACCGGCGAGATCACCAATTGGGAATCCTCCAGCGTCGGCGCCAGCGGCACGCATCCCGAACCGGGCACGGTGACCGGGTGGCGGCTCGGCAGCGAGGGTACCTGCCCCGCCGCGGCTCTGGTCCCCCAACAGGAGACGACCCCACCGCAGTCCACCAGCCCGACACCGCCCACGGAGACGACCGCACCCCCGGAGACCACCGCGCCGCCCGAGACGACTCCGCCCGCGGAGACCACCAGCCCTTCCCCCACCGTCACGACCAGTGCGCCCGCGTCCGCCCGTCCCTCGGCGGCCAGGGCTGCAGCCTTCATCGCCGCGAACCTGCCCGGTGAGGACGATGGGGTCGGCGCCCTGATCGACGCTGCGCTGGGGCTCTCCGCCCCCTCCACCTGCACCTGGGCACCGCAGATCCTCGACCTGCTCGAGCAGATCGAGGCGGCTGCGCCCGCCCACGTCGAGGGCGAGCCGGGTCGCGCGGCGAAGCTCTCCATCCTGGTCTCGGCGCTCGGGCTGGATCCCCACGACTTCGCCGGGCTCGATCTGCCCAGGCTGATCACCGACGGTGCCACGGACGGTCTGATCGGCCCCTACCCGGGTGCCTTCGCGCAGTCGCTGGCGATCATCGCGCTGGTCCGGGCCGACGTCGAGGTTCCCCCGGCGATGGTCACCGGGCTGCTCAGCTTCCAGGACGCGGCCAGCGGTGCGTTCGGCTTCGAGTGGAACGGCTTCAACGCCGATCCCGACTCGACGGCGCTGGCCGTCCAGGCGCTGGTCGGAGTGGGCGGCCACGCGGACGCCATCGCCAGGGCACTGGACTGGGCCGCGAGCGTCCAGACCGCCGACGGTTACTGGGAGAACTTCTCGCCGGTGGATTCGACCGGGTTGCTCGCCTCGTCGATCGCACTGACCGGCGGCGACGTGACCAATGCACTCACCTGGTTGGCCGGCAAGCAGCTCGCCGACGGCGGCTTCCCCAACTCGCTGGAAGCCGGCACCGACTCCAACCTGGCCTCCACGGTGGCCGCTCAGTACGCGGCCACCGGCACCTCGCTGCTCACCGTCGCGACCGATCTCGACTGCGCCGGCTCTCCCGGCGACGGGGACGGCGATGGGGACGGGGACGAACAGGACGAGGAGCTGCCGAACACCGGTGCCTCCGATGCCACCGGGATGCTGGGGATCGGCGCCGTCGTGCTGGTCGCCGCCGGTGCCGCGCTGGTGATGGTGCGACGGAACAGGCTCGGCTGATGCGCAGGCCGGCCGCGCGGAGCCTGGCAGCCGGGTTGCTGGCGGCAGCGCTGACCCTGCTGCCGGCCGCGCCGACGGTCGCGACCGCGGCCGAGCTGCCCTCTCCCACCACCTCCTGCTCCGGGGCGTGGGTGGTCGTGGAGATCAGTCCGAAGGAGCGGACGGTCCGCTGCGGCACCGATACCCGCAACGGCTTCACCGCGCTGGAGAGCGCCGGGTTCAAGCTGACCAAGGAAGGCTATCTGTGCGCCATCCAGGGCTACCCCAAGGACTGCCGGAAGGCCTGGGGTAAGGGCAACTACTGGTCGTACTGGCGGGCGAAGCTCAAGGCCGACGGCAGCTGGGGCTCCTGGAGCTACGCCACCAAGGGACCCAAGGACAGCCGGCCAAGCACCGGCTACGCCGAGGGCTGGAGATATGTCGAGGGCACGGCGGTCGCACCGTCGGTCAAGCCACCCAAGCAGTACACCAAGGCGGCCAAGCCCACCATCAGCGGCACGGCCAAGGTGGGCAAGACGCTGAAGGCGAAGACCGGGAGCTGGTCGCCCAAACCCGGCTTCAGCTACCGCTGGTACCGCTCGGGCACCGCGATCCCGGGTGCCACGAAGGCCAGCTACAAGCTCACCAAGGCCGACAAGGGCAAGCGGATCACGGTCAAGGTGACCGGCAAGCGCAGCGGCTGGGAGACTCTGGCCAGAACCTCGAAGAAGACGGCGAAGGTGAAGAAGTGAGACGTCTGGCGGCCCTGCTGACCGGCGCGCTGGTGAGCTTCCTCGCGTTGGCGGGAGTTCCGACCGCGGGCGCCCAGTCGCTGCCTGCCGCCGCGACCTGCAGCGGGGTCTGGGTGGTGGTCGACTACGGCGACCTCGGCGGCATCAGCACCGAGTGCGCCACCGACTTCGGCACCGGGACGAAGGCGCTGAAGAGCGCCGGTTTCTCGCCGACGCTCGACAACGGCATGATCGTCAAGATCGACGGCAAGCCGGACAAGCCCGACATCCAGAAGTCCTACTGGTCGTACTGGCATGCCGAGCAGAAGGCCGACGGCAGCTTCGGAGCCTGGGAGTACTCGAACAAGGGCGCCGGCAGCTATAAGCCCACCAAGGGCAATGCCGAGGGCTGGCGGTATCAGGATCTCGCCGACGGCAAGGTGAAGCCGGGAGCCAAGCCTCCGGCAGCCGAGCCGAAGCCGACGCCCAAGCCGAGCGAGACCGCCAAACCCAAGCCCAGCGAGACCGCCAAGCCCAAGCCCAGCCCCAAACCAAGCGAAACCGTCAAGCCCACGCCGAGCCGGACGCCGAGCGCATCGCCGACGACCAGTCCGAGCCCGTCCGGCTCCCCTTCGGCAACGCCGACCCCTACAGAGATCCCGTCGGCCAGCCCGATCCCCTCCGACACCACGTCCCCGGCGGCGACTCCCACCCCTGAGCCGCCGAGCGAGGCGCCACCCAGTGCCGAGCCCGCGCCGTCCATGCCGGATTCGGGCAGTCCGGTGGCGGCGATCGTCGCCGGCATCGTCGTGGTCGGCGGCGGCGGCGGAGCCGGCCTGTGGTGGTGGCTGAAGGGACGGCATCGCTGACCACCCTCCACCCCTGGGCCTGGTGGTGCTGGGCGATCGGGATCGGCCTGGCCGTCAGCGGCACCACCAACCCACTGCTTCTCGCGCTGGTCGCCACCGCGATGGTCGCGGTGGTGCTGTTGCGACGCACCGCGGCCGGCTGGGCGCGCTCCGTTCGCGCCTATCTCATGCTCGCGCTGGTGGTGATCGGCGTCCGGGTCTGCTTCCAGATCCTGATCGGCGGCGGCTGGGGAGAGAACGTCCTGTTCACCCTGCCGGAGATCGCGTTGCCCCACTGGGCGGCCGGGATCCGGCTCGGTGGACCGGTCACCGCCGAGGCCTTGGTGTACACCCTCTACGACGCGCTGCGGCTGGCGGTGATGCTGCTCTGCGTCGGCGCGGCCAACAGCCTGGCCAACCCCCGGCAGGCGCTCCGATCGGTACCGGCTGCCCTGTACGAGGCCTCGGTCGCGGTTGTGATCGCGCTCAGCCTGGCGCCGCAGCTGATCGAGAGCCTGCTGCGGGTACGGCGAGCGCGCCGGCTGCGCGGCGACGCTGCCAGGGGCCTGCGCGCTCTAGGGACGATCGCCATGCCAGTGCTCGCCGACGCCATCGAACGCTCTCTCGCCCTGGCTGCGGGGATGGAATCGCGTGGTTTCGGACGCACCCGCGGGCTGCCGGTCAGGGGCAGCCTGACGCTGATGCTCGCCTCCTCCCTCCTGGCCACCGGCGGGGTCTTCCTGCTGTTGAGCACCAGCTGGTGGCAGCCGGCTCTCGGCCTGCTCGCCGGCGGCGGCTTGGGCGCCGCCTGGGGATTGCGGCTGGCCGGACGGCGGCTGGCGGTCACCAGCTATCGTCCCCACCCCTGGACGCCGCGCTCCGGCCTGGTGGCCGCCAGCGGCGTGCTCGCCGCGCTCGCGGTATGGGCGGGGGCCGGCGCCGATCCGGATGCCTTCGCCCCCAGCACCGATCCGCTGTACTGGCCGACGCTCACCTGGCCGATGCTGCTCGTCGTCGGGCTGGTGCTGGCCCCGTTGCCGCTCACCCGGTGGAGTCCGCCCGCGGTGGTCGATTCCACCCGGCGCGACACTCGGCTGCGATCGCTGCGGGCCGCACCCGCGGAGATGTTAGCACCGGCCGGCGGCGGAGCGATCCCTGAGCCCGGTTCACCCCGGACTCGCCGAGGGGCCGAAGGGTCGTTCGGCGCTCACCGGCCAGTGCCGCCTCTGGACGAACCAGTGTCGTCGGGGAGCTCGCGATGATCCGCTTCGAGGAGGTGAGCTTCCGCTATCCCGAGGCCACCCGGCCGGTGCTCGCCGATGTGTCGCTGGAACTTCCCGAGGGCGATCTGTGCCTGGTGGTGGGCGGCACCGGCTCGGGCAAGTCGACCCTGCTCGGCGCCATCAACGCGCTGGTGCCCACCTTCACCGGCGGCACGCTGAGCGGCCGGGTCCGGGTGGACGGACGCGACACCGCGCACCATCGGCCCCGCGACCTGGCGGATGTGGTCGGCCATGTCGGCCAGGATCCGGTCCGTGGCTTCGTCACCGACACCGTCGAGGACGAGATCGCCTATGGCATGGAGCAGCTCGGCGTCAGCCCGGTCGCCATGCGCAAGCGCGTCGAGGAGACCCTCGACCTGATGGGGATCGCCGAACTGCGCCGCCGTCCGCTCACCGAGCTCTCCGGCGGGCAGCAGCAGCGGGTGGCCATCGCCGCCGTGCTGGCGGCCCAGCCGCGCGTCCTGGTCCTGGACGAACCCACCTCCGCCCTGGATCCCACCGCGGCGCAGGACGTGCTGGCGGCGATCTCCACCCTGGTGCACGAGGTCGGGCTGACCGTGGTCCTGGCCGAGCATCGACTGGAACGGGTGATGCAGGCCGCCGATTCGATGGTCTGGCTGCCCGGCGACGGCACCGCCCACTATGGCGAGCCCGCTTCGATCCTGGCGCAGGCCTCGGTTCAGCCGCCGCTGGCCGCACTGGCGCAGGCGGTCGGCTGGCCGCGGGTGCCGCTCAGCGTCCGGGAGGCGCGGCGAGCGGTCCTGGCGCAGGGTCTGGCGCCCGTCCCACCGCCCCCGGCCGAACCACCGGCAGGCGAGGTGGTCTTGACCGCGAAGGCCGTCGGGGTCAGGTTCGGTGAGATCGAGGCGGTTCGCGAGGTCGACCTGGAGCTGACCGCGGGCAGCATCACCACCGTCCTGGGACGCAACGGCGCCGGCAAGTCGTCGCTGCTGTGGGCGCTGCAGGGCGCGCTGAGCTGCTCGGGTGAGATCGCGGTGGGCGGCGTCGATCCGCGCACTCTCGGCGCCTTCGACGCCCGGCGGCTGGTGACCCTGGTGCCGCAGACCGCGGCCGATCTGCTGTACCTGCCGACGGTCGCCGCCGAGTGCGCGCAGGCGGATGCCGAGAGCCGGGCCGCACCGGGCACCGCCGCCGGCCTGCTGGCGGAACTCGGCACCGACGTCTCCGCCGACCGCGACCCTCGCGACCTGTCCGAAGGCCAGCGGCTGACCCTCGTGCTGGCGATCCAGCTGGCCGCAGGGCCGAAGGTGCTGCTGCTCGACGAACCCACTCGCGGCCTCAGTTACCAGGCGAAGGCCGAGTTGCAGCGGATCGTACGCCGCCTGGCAGGCGAGGGCATCGCCTGCCTGATCAGCACCCACGATGTCGAGTTCGCCGCCGGGCTGAGCCAGCGGACGCTGCTGATGGCCGACGGCGAGGTGGTCGCTGACGGCAGCACGGTCGACCTGCTCACCTCCTCCCCCGCCTATGCGCCGCAGATGGCCAAGGTCTTCGCGCCCACCGCGCTGCTGACCGTGGACGATGTCATCGGAGGGCTGCGATGAACCCGGCGGCCGACCGCCGGCTCTCCCTCGCTCTCGGCGTGGCGCTGGCGATGGGTCTGGTGGCCTTCACCTGGCCGCTGTTCCTGCGTCCGGAATCCGGGGTGCCCCCCACCCTGGCACCGATCGTCTTCGCGCTGGTGCTGCCGATGGTGCTGGCCGTGGTGCTCTCGGAGCTGGCCGGCGGACGGCTCGACGTCAAGGCGTTGGCCATGCTCGGGGTGCTGGCGGCGGTCGGCACCGTGCTGCGCCCCCTGGGGGCAGGCACCGCGGGCATCGAGTTGGTGTTCTTCCTGCTGATCCTGGCCGGGCGGGTGTTCGGCGCCGGGTTCGGCTTCGCCCTCGGCGCGATCACCATGTTCACCTCGGCGCTGATCACCACCGGAGTGGGCCCCTGGCTTCCCTACCAGATGCTGGCCGCCGGCTTCGTGGGCCTGTTCGCCGGCCTGCTGCCTCGCGGTACCGGCCGGGCTGAACTCGCCTGGCTGGTCGGCTACGGCGTGCTGTCGGCCTTCGTCTACGGCTGGCTGATGGACTTCTCCTTCTGGCCGTTCGCCCTCGGCGACGGCACCCAGCTCTCCTTCGACCCCGCGGCGTCCCCGCTGGAGAACCTGCACCGCTTCGTGCTTTTCAACCTTGCCACCTCGATGGGCTGGAACCTCGGCCGGGCCCTCACCAACGCGGTCGTGATCGCGCTGGTCGGCCCGGCGCTGCTGCGGCTGCTGCGCCGCGCGGCCCGTCAAGCCCACTTCGAGCCGGTACCCCTGGCGTCCGGGAAGCACTGAGATCTCTCCGCGGCAAACTCCGTGGTTCCCTGGCGGAATAGGGTTCGGGTAGGGCAGGTTGGGGTAGACGAAGGACAGCCACGTCAACACGGTTACATCCAACGAAGGGGACATGTCATGGTCTACACGCTGCCGGATCTCGACTACGACTACGGGGCACTCGCCCCCCACATCGCACCGGAGATCATGGAGTTGCACCACAGCAAGCACCACGCCGCCTACGTGGCGGGTGCGAACACCGCGCTGGAGCAGCTGGCCGAGGCCCGCGAGAGCGGCAACTTCGGTGCCGTCAACAAGCTGGAGAAGGACCTCGCCTTCCACCTGGGCGGCCATATCAACCACTCGGTGTTCTGGAAGAACATGTCACCAGACGGGGGCGGTGAGCCCGGCGGTGAGGTCGCCGCGGCGATCGACGAGTTCTTCGGCTCCTTCTCGGCCTTCCAGGGACAGTTCGCCGCAGCCGCCAATGGGCTGCAGGGTTCCGGCTGGGCCCTGCTGGTGTGGGATCCACTGGGCCAGCGACTCAACGTCAACCAGCTCTTCGACCAGCAGGCCAACGTGCCGGTCGCCCAGCTTCCGGTGCTGCAGCTCGACATGTGGGAGCACGCCTTCTATCTGCAGTACAAGAACGTCAAGGCCGACTACGTGAAGGCCTGGTGGAATGTGGTCAACTGGGACGACGTCGCCGCCCGCCTGGCGAAGGCTCGCGCCGCCTCCGTGCTCTGATCGACCCGTGTGGGACGCAGGGAGTCCCTGCGTCCCACAGCCGTCTCCCGGCTCGTTGCGCCGCCCCCTCGCGGGCGGGCATCTCCGGCGTCGGGTCGCGGATCCGTGCCGCGTGGCGCCGCCAGGGCAGGCATGTTTCTGAGAAAAACTTGCGAAAACTCTCAGGATGAGGGAGAGTCTCTCAGGAAATCTGTTGCCGGCGTGAGGAATCCGAGTGCCATCCAAGTCCACCGCTCTGGTCGCGGGCGCCCTGGGGCTCGCGCTCCTGGCGGGCGGCACCACCGCTGCCACCGCGCTCCACAAGGACCTCACCCTCCAAGTGGACGGACGCGCGATACCGGCCGGCGGCTTCGCCCTCACCGTCGCCGACGTCCTGGCCAACCACGACATCACCCTGGGCGAGCGCGACCTGGTGTACCCGGCGCTGGACGATCCGGTCGCGGACGGCCAGACCATCACGGTCTCGTACTCCAAGCACGTCACCCTCAATGTCGACGGCGAGCCGGTCAGCTTCCACACCACCGCCACGGTGCTCAGCGACGCCCTGAAGGACTTCCAGCTGCATGAGTTGAGCGCGTCGAAGCTGTCGGTCTCACGTTCCGCCGCCCTGCCCCGCACCGGGCTCTCAGTCGAAGTCACCACCCCGAAGGAGATCACCCTCAAGGTCGGCGGCGAGAAGGAGACCTTCACCACCACCGCCGAGACCGTCGCCGACCTGCTCATCGAAGAATCCGCCGAAGCCGACGCCGACGACATCCTGAAGCCGGCCGCGCAGACCCGGATCACCGAAGGGCTCACCGTCGTCCTGGACAAAGTCGAGGTGACGACCAAGACCAAGACCGAGAAGATCCCCTTCGAGACCACCACGCAGAACGACTCGTCGATCCTCAAGGGGCAGTCCAGGGTGATCACCGCCGGCAAGAACGGCAAGGCCGAGCGCACCTACGAGATCACCAAGGTCAACGGCAAGCAGACCGACTCCAAGCTGGTCACCGAGACCATCCTGAAGAAGCCGGTCGACGCCGTGAAGGCGATCGGCACCAAGGTGGAGAAGGTCAGCCTCAGTGGCGTCTGGAAGAAACTGGCCAAGTGCGAGTCGGGTGGCAATCCCCGCGCCGTCAGTTCGACGGGCAAGTATCACGGCCTCTACCAGTTCTCCATCGCCACCTGGCGTGCGGTGGGCGGCAAGGGCAAGCCGAGTGAGGCCTCAGCAGCGGAGCAGACCAAGCGGGCCAAGATTCTGCAGGCCCGGGCCGGCTGGGGCCAGTGGCCCTCCTGCTCACGCAAACTCGGCCTGCGCTAGCGACACTGAGCGACCAGCCGCAAAGGCTCTTCCTGAGAAAAACTTGCCAAATCTCTCAGGATGAGAGAAGCTTTCTCAGGAAATCTGTTGTCGGCGTGAGGAATCCGAGTGCCATCCAAGTCCACCGCTCTGGTCGCGGGTGCCCTAGGCATCGCGCTCCTGGCGGGCGGCACCACCGCTGCCACCGCGCTCCACAAGGACCTCACCCTGGAGGTGGACGGCAACGCGATGCCGGCCGGCGGCTTCGCTCTCACCGTCGCCGACGTCCTGGCCAACCACGACATCACGCTCGGCGAGCGCGACCTGGTGTACCCCGCGCTCACCGACCCGGTGGCAGACGGCCAGACCATCACCGTGGCCTTCTCCAAGCAGGTCACCTTGAACGTCGACGGCGAGCCGGTCAGCTTCTACACCACCGCCGCAGTCCTCGATGACGCACTGAAGAACTTCCAGCTACACGAATTGCCTGCATCGAAGCTGTCGGTCTCACGTTCCGCCGCCCTGCCCCGCACCGGGCTCTCAGTCGAAGTCACCACCCCCAAGGAGATCACCCTCAAGGTCGCGGGCGACTCCTCCACCCTCACCACCACCGCTGACACCGTCAGCGAACTGCTCGCGGAACAGGGCGTCGTGCTGGATGCCGACGACCGGCTCGAGCCGGCAGGCCACACCGAGGTCGCCGAAGACCTGAAGGTCGTGGTGGATCGGGTCGAGATCACCACCAAGACCAAGACCGAGAAGGTCAAGTTCGGCACCGTCAAGAAGAAGGACTCGTCGCTGTGGAAGGGTGAGTCGCGACTGGTCAGCGCCGGCAAGAACGGCAAGGCCGAGCGCACCTACGAGATCACCAAGGTCAACGGCAAGCAGACCGACTCCAAGCTGGTCACCGAGACCATCCTGAAAGAAGCCGTCGACGCCGTGACGGCGGTCGGTACGAAGACCACCTCCGACGGCGTCGGCCTCAACCTGGCCCGGTCCGCCATGTGGGATCGGATCGCCAAGTGCGAGTCTGGGAACCGTTGGAGCATCAACACCGGCAACGGGTACTACGGCGGGCTGCAGTTCAACAAGGCTTCCTGGAACGCCAATGGCGGCCGGGATTTCGCGGCCCTGCCGCACCAGGCCAGCCGAGCCGAGCAGATCACCGTGGCCAATCGCTATTACGCCAAAGCGGGCCTGAAGCCCTGGGGCTGCCGGCACGCGGCCTGAGAACTCGGAGGATCCGGGGACGTCCCCCAACCCTGACCCCGGAATCCTTCGCCCACCCCCGGTGGCGTCGTCTCTCCCCCCGCGACGGCGCCACCGGCCAATTCCGGACCAGGCTCAGCGCTGGATCGTTCCCTCCTGGAAGTCGTCGTTGCCGGTGACCTCGGTGATGTCCTGGTGCTCCTGCAGACCGACCCAGGTATTGCTGTACTCGTGGTGGTAGTAGCGGTCGGCGCCGGCCTCGACCTGATGGGCATACCCCTGGGAATCCAGCACGGTGGTCTCCTCGCGGATCATGTTGAGGAAGTCCTGCTGCGGGCTGCCGCCCGTTCCCGGCTGCGCAGCACCGGTGCGCAGCCCGTCCATGAAGCCCGCGTGGGCGGCATCCGCGCCGGCCTGCTGGGCCCGCCACGACTGCACCCCGGCGTCGAACGCCTCCTGGCGCTGCGCCATGCCGGCCTGGAAGGCCTGCCCGGAGGAATGGATGTTCGCCATGTTCTGCTGGTGGCGAGCGGTCATCATCGCGGTGTTCTGCTGGATCGACGCCATTGTGGCCTGGTGCTGCGCGTCCGCCACCATCCGCTGCTGCTGCATCCGCTGCTTCTCGGCGGGGGTCGACTCCAGCGAGGCCACCATCCGTAGCAGCGCCGGGACGAAACTCGCCGGATCGTCCCCGCCGATGACGCCCTGGACCCGCGCGAACCAGCCCATCGGAAGGCCAGTGGTGGTCGCCAGGAAGACCGCCCGCACCGGCCGGCCGTCCTCGCTCCACTCCGCGGTGAGCCGCGCCCCGGTCAGCCAGGAGGGCTGCAGCCCGTCCCGTTGTGCCGATCCCATCGCCACCTCGACCGCTGCCGGTTCCTCCGCTGTGCCGATCACCCGGAAGCCGGGGCGCGAGCCGTGGCGGTACTGCACCCACTCGACCAGGAACTGGGTGGCCGGAGTGGGCGGACGTACCATCGTCCCTGGCATCAGGCCCATCGGGGCTGCCGATGGATCGAGGTACAGCGGGATCTCGGCGTCACCGCTGAACAGCGTGACCGTGCCGTCCGGGCTGGTCGCGGTGGTCATCGGATACTTCATCATCGGTGTCTGCACCATCCACACCCGGTTCTGCCAGCCGCGCGGCAGCAGCGCCGTGAGACTGTCGGTCGGGTCGACGATCTGCTCCCAGGCCGCGGGCTCGGCCAACGTCCCAGCGAGCGATCGAGGCTCTGACCGGCCCGCCCGCTGCCCATCCGCTTCCGCGGGCGATCCGTCCGCTCCGGGTTCGGCCGGTGGCGCCCCGGGCCCGGAAAGCTGCCGGGCGAGCATCGTCCCGGCCCATTGCGCAGGGCTCACTCCCGCGGCGGCCGCTGCCGCTCGCACCGCCGCAGCCAGAGGGCCCCCCAGGGAAAGGGTCAAACGATCTTCATCGGCCATGGCCCGATCATCCCCGACGCGGCCCACGCTGACCAGAGCCGCGCGGGGCGGCAGCTTTGCCACCGCCACTCCCTTCCGCGCCCAGCCCGAACCACTTGGCGTCGCACCTGTTCGGCATCAAGATGCCGGTAAGCCGGACGACGACGACAGAAGCGCCCCACAACCGCCAAAGCGCCGCCCGCCCTCTGGGCGAACGGCGCTTTGTACGGTGTGGATCAGGCCTTGGTGTCCTCAGCGGCCTCTTCGGCCGGAGCCTCGGTGGCCTCAGCCTCGACAACCGCCTCGTCAGCGGCTTCCTCGGCGACCTCAGCCGGGGTCTCGGCAACCTCGGCGACGGCCTCGTCCGCCTTCTTGGCGGACTTCTTCGGCTCAGCCTTCTTCGACTCGGCCTTCTTGGCCGGCTCCGCCTTCTTCGCGGTGCTCTTGGCCTTGGCCTTGCGGGATTCCTCGACCGACTCGGTGACGATCTCGATCACAGCCATCGGGGCGTTGTCACCCTTGCGCGGGCCGATCTTGGTGATCCGGGTGTAGCCACCGTCGCGATCGGCCAGCTTCGGAGCGATCTCGGTGAACAGAATGTGCACCACACCCTTGTCGGTCACCGTGGCCAGCACCTGGCGCCGGTTGTGCAGGTCACCCCGCTTGGCCTTGCTGATCAGCCGCTCGGCCAGCGGCTGGACCCGCTTGGCCTTCGCTTCGGTGGTGGTGATCTTCCCGTGCTCGAACAGCTGGGTGGCCAGGTTGGCCAGGATGATCCGCTGGTGGGCCGGGCTACCGCCGAAACGGGGACCCTTGGTGGGCTTTGGCATTGTCGTTCTCCTGTGTGGCGGTGATCAGTACTGATCGTCGAAGTCGTCGGCGGCGTCGTACTGGCTGAGAGCGGCCAGCGGGTCGAAACCGGGTGCGCTGTCCTTCAGCGACAGGCCCATCTCGTGCAGCCGCAGCTTGACCTCCTCGATCGACTTGGAGCCGAAGTTGCGGATGTCGAGCAGATCCTGCTCCGAGCGGGAGACCAGCTCGCTGACGGTGTGGATGCCCTCACGCTTGAGGCAGTTGTAGCTGCGCATGGTGAGCTTGAGTTCCTCCACCGGCAGCGCCAGGTCGGCAGCCAGCTGCTCGTCCACCGGAGACGGGCCGATCTCGATGCCCTCGGCGTCCACGTTCAGCTCACGGGCCAGGCCGAACAGCTCGACCAGCGTGCGGCCGGCCGAGGCGACGGCGTCGCGCGGCAGGATGGACGGCTTGGTCTCGACGTCCACGATCAGCTTGTCGAAGTCGGTGCGCTGCTCGACGCGGGTGGCCTCCACCTTGTAGGTGACCTTCAGCACCGGCGAGTAGATCGAGTCGACCGGGATCCGGCCGATCTCGGCGTCCGGATTCTTGTTCTGGACGGCGGAGACGTAGCCGCGACCGCGCTCGACCACCAGTTCCATCTCGATCTTGCCGTTGTCGTTCAGGGTGGCGATGTGCAGCTCGGGGTTGTGGATCTCCACGCCCGCCGGCGGGGCGATGTCCGCCGCGGTGACCGCGCCGGCACCGGCCTTGCGCAGGTACATGACGACCGGCTCGTCCTCCTCGGAGGAGAGCACCAGTTGCTTGAGGTTCAGCACGATCTCGGTGACATCCTCCACGACGCCCTCCACGGTGGAGAACTCGTGCTGGTTGCCCTCGATCTTGATGCTGGTCACAGCCGCGCCCGGAATGGACGACAGCAGGGTGCGACGCAGCGAGTTGCCCAGGGTGTAGCCGAAGCCAGGCTCCAGGGGTTCGATGACGAACCGTGAGCGGAAGTCGTCGGCGACCTCTTCGGTCAGGATCGGACGCTGTGCGATGAGCATGTGTTTCCTTTCAACCGCCCGCTATTTGACGGTGTGAGTGGGTGCTTGGCCGGTGTCGAGCTGATCTCCACCGGCACCGGCACCGTGACCGGCGTTCGGCCACGGTGCTGGCGGTGGTTGTTACTTGGAGTAGAGCTCGACGATCAGCTGCTCGCTGACGTCGATGGTGATCTGCTCGCGGACGGGCAGCTGGTGCACCAGGATGCGTCCCTTGTTCGGACGGACGGTCAGCCAGCCCGGCACGACGCGCTCGTGATGGGTCTCACGGGCGATCACGAACGGGGTCAGGTTCTGCGACTTCGGCTTGATGTCGATCACGTCGTAGGCGCTCACCCGGTAGCTGGGCACGTTGACCTTCTTGCCATTGACCAGGAAGTGGCCGTGCACCACCAGCTGGCGGGCCTGCCGCCGGGTGCCGGCCAGGCCGGCGCGGTACACCACGTTGTCCAGCCGGGATTCCAGGATGATCAGCAGGTTGTCGCCGGTCTTGCCCGAGAGCCGGTTGGCCTCTTCGTAGTAGCGACGGAACTGCTTCTCCAGCACGCCGTAGGCGAAGCGGGCCTTCTGCTTCTCGCGGAGCTGCAGCAGGTACTCGCTCTCCTTGGTGCGGCCGCGGCCGTGCATACCCGGGGGGTAGGCGCGGCGCTCGAAGGCCTTGTCATTGCCCACCAGGTCGGTGCCGAGCCGGCGGGACTTCTTGGTGATGGGTCCGGTGTAACGGGCCATGGTTGAACTCCTCTCAGCTCAGAACTAGACGCGACGACGCTTGGGCGGACGGCAGCCGTTGTGCGGGACGGGGGTCACGTCGGAGATCGGGCCGATCTCCAGCCCGACGGCGCCCAGCGAACGGATGGCGGTCTCGCGGCCGGAACCGGGACCCTTGACGAAAACGTCCACGCGCTTCATCCCGTGCTCCATGGCGCGCCGTCCGGCGGCCTCGGCGGCCATGCCGGCCGCGAACGGGGTGGACTTGCGGGAGCCCTTGAAACCGATCGTGCCGGCCGAAGCCCAGGCGATCACAGCACCGGTGGGATCGGTGATCGTGATGATCGTGTTGTTGAACGTGCTCTTGATGTGCGCCTGACCGGCGACGATGTTCTTCTTTTCCTTGCGGCGCACCTTGGTCTTGGCGCTCGCGTTGCGGCCTGCAGTAGCCATATGTCTCAGTCTCTCCTGTGTCCTATGGCCGCGGTCAGCGGACCTTCTTCTTCCCGGCGACGGCCTTCTTCTTGCCCTTGCGGGTGCGCGCATTGGTCTTGGTGCGCTGACCACGGACGGGCAGGCCCATGCGGTGGCGACGGCCCTGATAGGAGCCGATCTCGATCTTGCGACGGATGTCCGCGGCGACGCTGCGGCGCAGGTCACCCTCGGTCTCGTAATTCGCTTCGATGTGATCACGCAGGGCGACCAGCTGGTCGTCGGTGAGCTGGTGGACACGGATGTCGCCACTGATGCCGGTGGCGGCCAAGGTCTCCTTGGAGCGGGTACGGCCGATGCCGTAGATGTAGGTGAGGGCGATCTCCAGCCGCTTCTCGCGCGGCAGATCTACCCCGATGAGGCGTGCCATCAGGCGGTTACCTTTCAGAGTTCAGGCCTCGCGGCCTGCGAAGGTGTCTTGCGTGATGCGTCCCCTTGCCGCCTGGCATGGGCTCCGGCCTTCGTCCGGAGGTGGTCGTCAACCGGTGTTGCTCGTTGACGTTGCGATCACGTTCGTGGGTATTGAGTTGTCTGCTATTCGGTTGTGGTGTTCCGCGTCCCGCTCTGGCGGCGGGCGGGCCGCTGTGTGCTCAGCCCTGGCGCTGCTTGTGGCGCGGGTTGTCGCAGATCACCATCACGCGACCGTGCCGGCGAATCACCTTGCACTTGTCGCAGATCTTCTTGACGCTCGGCTGAACCTTCATCGAGCAACTTTCTGACTCATCGCCGAGCGCACGGCCCTCTTTTGGACAAGCAGGGCCCGTGATTCGGACTGGTGGTGGTTATCTGTGGCCTACCGGTGACGGAAGACGATGCGTCCGCGGCTCAGGTCATAGGGGGACAGCTCGACGACGACCCGGTCAGCCGGAATGATGCGGATGTAGTGCTGCCGCATCTTGCCGCTGATGGTCGCCAGAACCTTGTGCCCGTTGGCCAGTTCCACCCGGAACATGGCGTTGGGCAGGGCTTCGACGACGGTTCCCTCCAGTTCGAGGGCGCCTTCCTTCTTCGCCATTACTCCCTAACGTGAGATATGAGGACGCATGCGACTGCCGACGCAGGTCATGCAAGGGCCAATCCTACGCCACCCCCGCGGGCCCACCCAAATCGAGGACGAGGGACGACAGGAGCGTGCTCTGATCGGACCGAGGACGAAGATCGCTCGCTCACGAGCCGGAATCGCACGGCCGCATCACGAGCGCGCGACGGCGCGACAGCGCGGTCAGCTCCGGCGCCGCCCGCAGACCAGGTAGCCGGCGGGGAGAATCCCGACCGAGCTCACCAGCGAGAGCGCCACAGCCCACGCCACCTTGGGGCCCCGGACCTGCTCCTGAGGCCGCTGCGCCAGATCGGCGAGCGCCCATGCCCGCAGCGCGGCGTCCACCAGCCCGAGCGCGATCAGGCCCCGCCGCTTGTCCTGCGGCAGGTCATTGACGTGCACCTCGTCCTTCGACATCGGGCACCTCCCTCCACTACGTACGAGCATAGGCGCGCATCACGCCGGAACAGCCAGTCCGCCCGGGAAATGCCGCCGGAAGGCAGGATCCGCTCGGCTTCGGACGAAGGCCGGCTTCGTACACGTGATTACCGCGAGAAGGTTGGGCGCGCTTGCCGAAGCCAAGTAAGCTGGACGGTCGCTACAACTCCTGCGAAGGACGAACGTGGATTCTGCCGAGGCACCCTCCTCGACCCTTGATCAAGAGCTTGCGATCGAGCAGGCCCATGTCGATCTGGTGTACCGACACCTGAGTCTGGCCGCGAAGTCGGCACGCAAGGTCGCCCGTGAAGGGCGGAACCGCTACACCTCCGACCGGCAGACGTGGATGCGGGAAGAGGACGGCACCGCACTGTTCGAGCGCGACGCCTTCGCCTTTCAGGCCGCCCGCCGGCTCGCGATCCTGGATGCCGAGCACGAGGGCCTGGTGTTCGGCCGGCTGGATTCTGCCGAGGGCGACACCAACTACATCGGACGGATCGGCGTCCGCGACGAGGAGTACGAGCCGCTGGTGATCGACTGGCGCGCCCGTGCCGCCGAGCCGTTCTACCGGGCGACCGCGACCAACCCGATGGGGGTGGTCCGCCGCCGGGTGCTGCGCTGCCGCAACGACCGGGTGGTCGGCATCGAGGACGACTTACTGGACGATTCCGCCCGGCGCGACCTGGTGGTGGTCGGCGAAGGCGCCCTGATGGCCGCGCTGAAGCGGGCCCGCGGGCACCGGATGCGCGACATCGTCGCCACCATCCAGGCCGAGCAGGACGAGGCGATCCGTGCCGAGCACGACGGCGTCACCGTGATCGCCGGCGGCCCCGGTACCGGGAAGACCGTGGTCGCGCTGCATCGCGCCGCCTACCTGCTGTACTCCAACCGCCGGCGTTACGAGCGGGGCGGCATCCTGGTGGTCGGCCCGAGCGCGCTGTTCATGAACTACATCGAACGCGTGCTCCCCTCCCTCGGCGAGGATTCGGTGACCCTGCGCGCGATCGGCCAGGTCGCGATCGATACCCTGGGCTTCAGCAGCGACGTGCTCGACCCGGCGGACGCGGCGTCGGTGAAGGGCAGCCCGCGGATGCTCCCGGTGCTGCGCCGGCTGGTGGACCTGCCGTTGGTGCAGGGCGATCCGCAACTGCGGGTGACGGTCAAGGGCGAGGTGCTCACCCTCGACGCCACCGAACTGGCCCGGATCCGCCGTGAGGTACTGGGACGGTTCAAGGCCAATGCCGGAAGGGACGCCGCCGAAACGGCTGTTCTGGCGGCGCTGCACCAGCGCCTGCCCGAGGAACTGGGTCTCGACCTGGAGACGATGAGCGAGTTGGTGGCCACCTCGGCTGCCTACCGGATGTTCTGGCAGGCATGGTGGCCGGACCTGGAGGCCACCCAGGTGCTGCGCCGACTGGCAGATCCGCAGGTGGTCGCCAAGGTCGCCGGCGGGGTGCTGGAAGAGGATGAGCAGGCCGCCCTCGCCGCCGGCTTCGTCGGGGAGGGGTGGACGGTCGCCGACATCGCCCTGCTCGACGAGCTGGTCACCATGCTCGGCGTCGTGGCACCGGACGACGCCGACGAGCCCGCCCTGTTCCTGGCCGACGGTACCGAGGTCGCCGAGGTCGTGACGACCGCCGACCTCCTCGCCACCACGCGGGAGCACGATCCGCACGATGATCCCCAGGAGACCTTCGCCCACCTGCTGGTGGACGAGGCCCAGGATCTCAGCCCGATGCAGTGGCGGATGCTCCGCCGCCGCGGCGCGCATGCCAGCTGGACGATCGTCGGCGATCCGGCCCAGAGCAGTTGGCCGGACGTCGAGGAATCCCAGCGTGCGATGACGGAGCTCGCCGGCACCGGCCCGAGCCGGCGCTTCCGGCTCTCGACCAACTACCGCAGCCCGGCTGAGGTCTTCGACCTCGCAGCCGCCGTGGTCCGCCGCGCCTACCCGGAAGCCGACCTGCCGCAGGCCGTCCGCCGGACCGGGATCGACCCCGAACTGGCCGCCATCCCGGAGGCCGACTGGATCGACTGGCTGGACGACCGGATCGCCGGGCTCGCCGGGCAGGTCGAGGGCACCATCGGCGTGATCGTGCCGCCCTCGCGGGCGGCGTCGGTCACCACCGCGCTCACCGGACGCCCCGGCGCCATCGCCGCCGGCGACCGGCTGATCGTGATCGAGCCATTGGCCGCCAAGGGCCTGGAGTACGACGCTGTCGTGGTGGTCGCCCCCGACGAGATCGTCGCCGAGTCTCCGGGCGGCGAGCGCGTTCTGTACGTGGCCCTCACGCGCCCCACCCAGCGCCTGGTGGTGGCCGACCTGGGGACCTCCCACTGGCGAGATGGGCTGAAACTCGGTTCTGACGCTGGCTGATCGATGCGAAGGGCCGAAACCCGTTGCCACCGGCCGGTCATCGATGATCTCGACAGGCCCGACCGTCGACGGTTCCGGTTCCGGCAGCAGTAAGGTGTCGCCGTGCCCGACCTCTCCCCCACCATCGCCGACCTGCTTGCTGCGGGGGAACACCCGACCATGTCGTTCGAGTTCTTCCCGCCCAAGGACGACGCCGGGCAGGAGCAACTGACCCGGGCGGTGGCCGAACTCGAGCCGCTACGCCCGGATTTCGTCTCGGTCACCTATGGTGCCAGCGGCTCCACCCGTAGCCGCACCCTGGACGCGAGCCGGAGGATCACCGCGCAGGCCGGGCTCCGCACGATGGGCCATCTCACCTGCGTCAGCCAGTCCCGCGATGAGGTCGAGGGGGCGATCGCCTCCTACGCCGAGGCCGGGATCACGCACATCCTGGCGGTGCGCGGAGACCCGCCGGGCGGGCCCACCGCGCCGTGGGAAGCCCACCCGCGAGGGCTGGCGAACGCCACCGAGCTGGTGCGGCTGGTGAGGGCCTCGGGCGACTTCTGCGTAGGGGTGGCGGCCTTCCCCGACGCCCACTCCGATCGCAAGGACTTCGACCTGGACGCCCGCATCCTGCTTGAGAAGGAGGCCGCCGGTGCCTCCTTCGCGATCACCCAGCTGTTCTTCTCGGCGGACGCCTACTTCCGGCTGGTCGAACGGGTGCGCGCGCTGGGCTGCACGCTGCCGATCCTGGCCGGCATCCAGCCGGTGACCAATCTGGCCCAGATCGAGCGGTTCGCCACCTTCTCCGGCGCGCCCCTGCCCGGGCCTCTGGTGGAGTCACTGCACGCCGTCGCCGACGACCCCGCAGCGGTGCGCGCGGTCGGGCTGGAGTTCGCGACCCGATTCTGCGACGAGTTGCTCGCCGGTGGCGCGCCGGGACTGCATTTCTTCACCCTCAACCGCTCCAAGGCTACCGCCGAGATCCTGGCCAGCCTCCGCAAGCTGTGAGGCACCTCCCTCACCGGCCCTCACCTGCTTTCCGCAAGCTTGCCGAGCGTGCGGCGCGGCACTCGGCGGCACCGTAGGCTCGGGGCATGTTCTCTCCCGCTGTCCCGGTTTCCGACGAGTTCGTGGCCGCCGTCTCCGAGGCGATCACCGACTTCCTGGCCGGGCAACGCGAGGTGCTGGCCGGGATCGGGCCGGATGTGGCGCCGCTGGCCGATCTGGCCGAGAGCTTCACCGCAGGCGGGAAGCGGCTCCGTCCGGCGTTCTGCGCGTGGGGTTGGGTCGCGGTCGCCGGGGTGCCGCGGGACGCGGCCGCACTGGTCCGGGCTGCCGCGAGCCTCGACGTGCTTCACGTCAGCGCACTGGTGCACGACGACGTGATGGACGCCTCCGACACCCGCCGCGGACAGCCGGCCGCCCATCGGCAGTTCGCCGCCCTGCATTCGGCGCGGACGCTGCGCGGCGATGCCGGCGCCTTCGGCCGTGGCGGCGCCATCCTGCTGGGGGACCTGCTGCTGGTGTGGTCGCAGGAGATGTTCCGGAACTGCGGGCTTCCCGCCGAGGCGATCGACCGGGCGATGCCGGTGATGGCCTCCGTACTCACCGAGGTGACCACGGGACAGTTCCTCGACATCCTCGCCCAGGCTCGTCCTGCCCTCGACGTCCGCACCTCACCCGACGAGGTGCTGGCGCAGGTGCGCCAGGTGCTGGAGTACAAGACCGCCCGCTACACGGTGATCCGGCCGCTGCAGATCGGTGCCGCACTGGCCGGTGGTTCGGCCGAGGTGCTCCAGTTGCTCGGCCGCTACGGTTCGGCGGTCGGCCGCGCCTTCCAGCTGCGGGACGACGTGCTGGGCGTCTTCGGCGACGCCGAGGTGACCGGGAAGCCGGCCGGGGACGATCTGCGCGAAGGGAAGCTGACCGCCCTGCTCGCGCACGCGCTGCGCCTGGCCGAGGCTGACGATGCCGTGACCCTGGCCGATCTGGCCGGCCGCCGGGACCTGACCGATGCCGAGGTCGCTCACGCCCGCCGGATCATCACGGACTCGGGGGCCCTGGCCACCGTCGAAGCCGAGATCGCCGAGGCCACCGCCGCGGCCGTCACCGGCCTGACCGCCGCACCCATCACCGACGAGGCTCGCGAGGCCCTGACCAACCTGGCCCACGCCTCCGTCGACCGCACCGCCTGAGCAGGCGCAACGCTGGCCGAGGTCCCTCGGATCCCCGCTACGGCCGGAGAGCGCTGAAGAGCACCTTCTCCATGCCGGGGTCGTCGTTCCAGGCCTGGATCAGGCGGGACTTCAGTGCGGCGGCGGCCTCGGCCGGGTTCTCCGCGGCGGTGATGGCACGGGAGACCGCGACCCGGCGGGCACCGGCGGCGAGCACCTCGTCCAGGTTCTCCGCCGTCACCCCACCCACCGCGAACCACGGCTTGGAGGCAGGGTCCGTCGCCGGAGCCTGAGCGGCGGCGTACCCCACCAACTCGAGCCCACCGACGCCGAACAGCCCGCCAACCACCGGACCGACGGTGAGGAAGTCGACCTCGGGGTCGGCCAGCGCGAGGTCCACCTGATGCCGAGAGTGGCACGACCGTCCCAGCACCGCCCACTGGTGGACGCCAGCCCGAGCCTGCCCGGTCGCGGCGCCGCGTTCGGAGAGTTGCAGCAGATCGGCGTTCGCCTCGCCGGCCAACTCAAGCGCGTCGTAGAGCCCCAGCAGTGCGTCACGGTTGGGCAGCTGCTCACGCGCGGTGGCGAAGCCGGCGGCCAGCGATTCCGCGTCGGCCTTCGGGTCGCGCAGCTGGACGATGTCCACCCCGGCAGAGACCGTCGCGGCGACGAAACCGGCCAGGTCGTCCGAACGCAGGTCGGTGATCATCAGCAGGCGGGCGAGCCGCAGCCGGGTGGCGATGCCCATCAGTACTGTCATTGGGCCACTCTAGGCACGGTACGGACGACGGCCAAGGTCTCCGCCACATCGAGGGCCGGCCGCGCCAGGTAGGAGACCGGGCACGGTTTCCCGGCGCGTCCGGTCGGCGATCTTGAACCGGGCTCCTACAATGGCGCTCAGGTCTGGACGGCCTACTTCCCCGACTGGTCCGGAGCCGACGTGACGATCATGAGCAGTAGTGACCCCCTGGTGGGCCATGTGCTGGACGGTCGCTACGAGATCCTCCGCAAGCTCGCCCGTGGCGGCATGGCCGGCGTCTACCTGGCCTCCGACCGGCGTCTCACCCGCACCGTTGCCGTCAAAGTCATGCACGACAGCCTGGGTGGCGATCCCGAGTTCGTCACCCGCTTCGATCGCGAGGCCCGCGCCGCCGCCCGGCTCTCCCACCCGAACGTGGTGGCGGTCTTCGACCAGGGGATCGATGCGGGACGCCCCTACATCGTGATGGAGTACGTCGAGGGCTGCACCCTGCGGCACCTGATCACCCGCGAGGCCCCGATGTCGCCGGAGCGGGCACTCGATCTGCTGCTACCGGTGATCACCGCGGTCGCGACCGCCCACGAGGCCGGCATCATCCACCGCGACCTCAAGCCCGAGAACGTCCTGATCTCCGAACGCGGTCAGATCAAGGTGGCCGACTTCGGCCTCGCCCGTGCCGTCACCGCACACACCGCGACCGCCACCGGCACCCTGATCGGAACCGTCTCCTACATCGCCCCGGAACTGGTGACCACCGGCAAGGGCGACACCCGCGCCGACGTCTACGCGCTCGGCGTGGTGCTGTTCGAGATGCTGACCGGACGCAAGCCGCACACCGGCGAGACACCTATTCAGGTCGCCTACGCCCACGTCCACAACGAGATCCCGGCACCCAGCACCCAGGCGCCGGCGTCCGGGCGGAACCCGATCCCGCCGTACCTGGACGCGATGGTCACCAGCGCCACCACCCGCGACCGGACCGCCCGGCCGGCGGACGCGACCGTGCTGCTCGACCACGCCCGGCGGGCGCGCCGTGCGCTGGCCGACCACGTGATGGACGATCCGGCGCTCACCCACGCGATGCGGGCCACCACCCTGGAGGGCGCCAACGCGCCCACCGAGCAGGTGCCGGCTTTGGTCGGGGTGAGCGCGGCCCCCAACTCGAACGCTCAGACCACCGTGGTGAACCGGACGGCCACGCTCCGCTTCACGCCGTCCACCCCGGTGAGCCCCGGCCATCCCCCGGTCACCGACGGGATGCCCTACTACGACCTACCCGGTGAACCAGCGGCGTCCGTCCAGCACCTGCGGCAGCGGCAGGTGAAGCGCCGGCGGCGCGGGTTGGTCTGGTTCATCGTCATCCTGTTGCTGACGGTCGCCCTCGGAGTGGGCGCCTGGTGGATGTTCTCCGGGCGGTTCATGGACACCCCGGATTTCGAGGGAATGACCCAGAACGCCGCCGAGCAACTGGCCGTGAAGGACGGCTTGAAGATCAGCTTCGAGGAGGAGTACTCCGACGACCACAAAGCCGGCCAGGTGATCCGCACCAATCCGGTGGCGCACTCGCCGGTGCTGCGCGGCGGCTCGCTGGTGGCCTACGTGTCGAAGGGACCACAGCTCTTCGAGGTGCCACAGCTGAAGGGAATGACCCTGGTCGAGGCTCGGGCCGAGCTGGAACGGAACCACCTCCAGCTCGGCAAGGACGAGGAGAAATACCACGACAGCGCCGAGTCGGGAACCATCGTCGCGATGAAGACCGAGCCGGGCCAGAAGGTCAAGAACGGCACCAAGATCGACGTCACCGTCTCGAAGGGTCCGGCGCCGGTGGAGATCGTCAGCTTCAAGAACAAGCCCTTCGACGAGGCCAAGGCCCACTACGAGGCGGCCGGGCTCAAGGTCGAGATCGCCGAGGAGCAGAATCACAAGAAGATCCCGGCGGGTTCAGTGATCTCCTCCGATCCGTCCAAGGGCGAACTCGCGCGCGGCAAGACGATCAGTTTCGTGGTCTCCAAGGGCCCGGTCATGGTCAAGGTGCCCTATGTGGGATACAAGAACGTCGATGACGCCACGAAGATCCTGGAGGCCGAAGGCTTCAAGGTGAAGGTCGTCCACAGCAACAATCTTCTCGGCCTCGTGTACAAGACCGATCCTGGCAACGGCCAGGAGGCCCCCGAGGGTTCCACCGTCACCATCTACGTGACCTGAGCCACCGTTCACGTCACCTGACGCTGATCAGGGGGATCGGCGTAGCCCTCACGCAGGCTGCCAGGGCACTCCGTCACGGAGGTCGACCAGCGTCGCCGGGCCCATCTCACCCAGCCGGTTGAACGCCAGCGACCAGCCGCGCGGGCCGAGCAGCCCGTCGTGGATCAGGAATCCCTGGGGCGCGGCCACCGCTCGGACGAAGTCGATCGTCTCCTTCATCGCCGCCCAGGGGCCGTAGGCCGGGACCGCCACCACGTCCACCCCGGAGGGGATGGTCGCCAGGCTGTCGCCGGGGTGGAAGAAGGTCGGCTCGCCGGGCGCGGTCAGCACCAGCCCGACATTGCCGATCCGCGGGATGTCGGCGTGGATCACCGCGTGCAGGCCGCCGACCGCCGCCACCTCGATGCCGGAACCGAGATCGATCGTGGTGTCGGCCGCCAACGGCCGCGCCCCGGCCAGGCCGACCGCGTCCAGCACCTGGGGCTCGACGTACATCGCCGCGCCCGGGTTGGTGTCGACCAGCGCGGGAACCTGCGCCGGATCGATGTGGTCGGGGTGCTGGTGGGTGACCAGGATGGCATCCAGGTCGGTCAGCCCATGCCAGGCGTCGGAGAAGTTGCCCGGATCGAACAGGATCCGGCGATCGGCCACCTCCACGAGAACGGCCGCGTGCCCCAGGTGCGTGATCTGCATACCTCGAGCCTACGACGCCGTCGCGAACACCGGCAGTGCCAAACCGGGGTGGCGGAGCGTCGATCGTCGGTCGAGCAGCGCCAGGACCAGTTCCTCAGCTGCTGGCGAGGCGATGGATCACGGCGTTCATCGCGAGGTGGTAGCCGTGGGTGCCGAAGCCGACCAGGATGCCCGACGCCAGGTCGCTGAGGTAGGAGTGCTGCCGGAACTCCTCGCGGGCGTGAGTGTTGGAGATGTGCACCTCGATGAACGGCAACGCGATCCCGGCCAGCGCGTCCCGCAGCGCTATCGAGGTGTGCGTGAGGCCGCCCGGGTTGACGATGATGAAGCGGGTGCCGTCGGTGCGCGCCTCGTACAGCCGGTCGATGATCGCGCCCTCGTGGTTGCTCTGGAAGGTGTCGACGCCCAGCCCGGCGTCGGCGCCCTGGGCGACCAGCGCGGCTTCCAGTTCGGGGAGCGTGGTTCTGCCGTAGACCTCCGGCTCGCGGGTGCCGAGAGCGTTGATGTTCGGGCCGTTGATCACCAGGATGTCCATGCGCCTACTCCTCGCCTCGCTCGTCAAGACCAGCCTTGCCCTGGGCCAAGCCGTTCCAGCTTGGCACCCGGGCTGCGTTGGTCTACTCTCCCGCGTCGGACGGCGCCGGGTCCAGCATCACCGCCGAGGGATCGGCGAGCCCGGTGGCGATGAGTTCCACCAACTCGGCCACCGAGCGTCCGGCGACGGGGACGCGCAGGGTTGCCACCTCGCGGTAGAGCACCTCCCGGGCAGCGAAGATCTCCGCCAGATCCGGCCGGCGCAGCATCGGACGGCCGGGATCCCCGCCCACCCGGCCGAGGGCGTCCGCCAATGCGATCTCCAGCAGCACCACATCGTGGCCCGCCAGGCTCTCGCGGACCGACGGGGTCGTCACCGCACCCCCACCCAGCGCAAGGACGACCAGCGGCCCGGCCAACTGCTCGGCGATCGTCCGGGCCTCGATCTCGCGGAAACCCGCCTCGCCGTAGCCCTCGAAGATGTCCGGGATGGAGAGCCCGGTGGCCAGTTCGATCACCTCGTCGCTGTCGACGAAGGGACGACCGAGGTGGCGCGCCAGCCGGCGTCCGACGGTGGTCTTGCCGGCGCCCATGAACCCGATCAGGACAATCATGGGGTGTCTCCGTTCCTGGCGGCCGGCGCCTTGTCGTCTGGGGTGGTGGGTGAGTCTTCGCCGAGCGACCGCATTCCCGCGGCGAACAGGACATCGAGCGGAGCCGGCTGGCCGGTGAACCGGGCGAACTGGCGGGCGGCCTGGTGGACGAGCAGGTCGAGGCCCCCGACCACGGCCATCCCGGCGGCGGTCGCGGCCCGCGCCAGCGGGGTCGGCCAGTCGGCGTAGACGGCGTCGAAGAGCAGGCCGTCGCGAACAGCCAGACCGGCTTCGATGCCGGGGGCGGGGGGCAGCGTGGAGAGCACGGCGGGCTCGGCGCCCCGCGTCCAGCCGGCCAGTTCGGCAGGGATCACGTCCAGCGCCACCTCGGCGAGCCGGGCCCAGGCGGCCAGCTCGGCCATCCGCTCGGGGCTGCGGGCGTAGACGGTGGCGCTCGTCACGCCCAGTTCTTCCAGCGCGAGCAGGGCGGAGCGGGCGGTCGCCCCCGCCCCCAGCAGGGCCGCGCTGGCCCACCCCTGCCAGTGCGGCGTCAGCGCGTCCACCAGACCGCCGATGTCGGTGTTGTCGGCATCCCAGCCGCCGTCCGGCCGCCGGATCAGGGTGTTGCCGGCACCGGCCCGCGCGGCCGGCGGGGATACCTCGACGGCGACCTCGAGGACGGCACGCTTCAGCGGCATGGTGCACGACAGACCGCGCCAATCCGCGGCCAGGCCGGCCAGGAACCCGGGCAGTTCAGCTTCCTCCACGCGGTGGCGTTCGTAGCTCCAGTCGGTCAGCCCCAGCGCGGCGTACCCGGCGTTGTGCAGCGCCGGTGAGAGGGAGTGCTCGATCGGCGAGCCCAGGACGGCGGCCCTCACGAGCGGCTCAGTACTTCGCCGGCGATCCGGCCGGCGGCGGCGCATTCGTCCCGAGTGACATCCAGATGGGTGACCGCTCGCGCGGTGCGGGGCCCGACCGCCGAGAGCAGTACCCCGCCCGCACGGGCCTCGGCCACCACCTCGACCGCGGCGCGGGCGCCGGTGTCGAAGACGACGATGTTGGTCTGGGGACCGGTGCTCACGTCGATCGCCCACGGGGCCGTCTCCGCCAACGCCGAGGCGAACGCCCGTGCGGCGAGGTAGTCGTTCTCCAGCCGGTCGAGCTGGTGATCCAGGGCGTAGTCCGCGGCGGCCGCCAGGATGCCCGCCTGCCGCATCCCGCCGCCCAGCCGCTTGCGCTGCACCCGGGCCCGCTCGATCACCTGGGCGGAGCCGACCAGCATCGAGCCGACGGGGGCACCCAGGCCCTTGGAGAAGCAGACGCTGACCGTATCGAACAGCCGGCCGTACTCGGCCAGCGGGACGCGGGTCGCGACGTGGGCGTTCCAGAGCCGGGCGCCGTCCAGATGGAGCCCGACCCCGGCATCCCGGCACAGTGCCGAGATCTGGAGCAGGTCGTGCATCGGCCAGACCGTGCCGCCGCCGAAGTTGTGGGTGTTCTCGATCGACACCGCCGCTGTCGACACCAGGTACGGGCCCGCGTCCGGGGTGATCAGCGCACCGATCGTGGCCGCATCGGTGAGACCATCCGCGGAATCCCAGGTGCGCATGGTGATGCCGTGCAGTGCCGCGTGGGCACCCATCTCGGCCCGGGCGATATGGGCGCGGACGTCGCACACCACCTCCTGGCCGGGTTGCACCAGCGCCCAGATACCCAGCAGGTTGGCCATCGACCCCGAGGGCGTGAATAGCCCCGCCTCGTGTCCCAGCAGGCCGGCCACCCGCTGCTGCAGGGCATTGAGCCCGGGATCCTCGGCGTACACGTCGTCACCGACCTCGGCCTGGGCCATGGCCTGGCGCATGCCGGCGGTGGGACGGGTGAGGGTGTCACTGCGCAGGTCGATCACGGCCGCTCCTCGTCGGGTCCAGAAGACGCTGTCCACGTCGGCAGGCGTTCGGCAACGGGTCCCGACCGCTCGACAAGCTCGGCGTGAACCGGCCTCACCCAGCGTTGCGGCATGTTGATCGGCCTCTCTCAGAAGTCTTCGGGATGGAACTCCTGCACCGGGTTCGGCCTCAGGATGCGTCCGCTGGTGAGCCGTTCGGCGACCACGAAGGCCAGCTCCAGCGACTGGTCGCGGTTCATCCGCGGGTCGCAGGCGGTCTCATAGCGGTTGGCGAGATCGGCCTCGGCCAGGTCGCCCACACCGCCGACGCATTCGGTGACATCGTCGCCGGTGAGCTCGATGTGCACACCGCCGGGCCAGGTGCCGAGTTCCTCGTGGACGTCGAAGAAGCCGTTGACCTCGTCCACCACCTGGCTGAACGCCCGGGTCTTGTAACCCAGCGACGTCTCGAAGGTATTGCCGTGCATCGGGTCGCAGACCCAGGCCACCTTGCGTCCGGTCGCCTCCACGGCTGCCACGATCGGGGGCAGCACCCGGCGGATCCTTCCGGCGCCCATCCGGGTGATGATCGTGAGCCTCCCCGGCTCGGTGCCGGGGTCGAGCCGCTCCACCAGCGCCACCACCTCCTCGGCGGTGGCGGAGGGGCCGATCTTGATCCCGATCGGGTTACGGATGTGGCGGAAGAACTCGACGTGGGCACCGTCCAGTTGACGGGTGCGCTCACCGATCCACACCATGTGGGCGCTGGTGTCGTAAGGGGTGCCGGTACGCGAGTCGATCCGGGTGAGGGCATGCTCGTAGTCGAGCAGCAGCGCTTCGTGGCTGGCGTAGAAGTCGACCGTGCGCAGCGCCTCGTTGTCCACCCCGCAGGAGACCATGAAGGCCAGCGCCCGCTCGATCTCCGAAGTCATCTGCTCGTAGCGCTCCTCGACGTCGGAGTTGCGCACGAAGTCGCGGTTCCAGGTGTGCACCGCGCGCAGGTCGGCGAAGCCGCCGGTGACGAAGGCGCGCACCAGGTTCAGCGTCGAGGCCGAGTAGTTGTACACCTCGACCAGCCGGTGCGGGTCGGGACGCCGGGACTCCTCGGTGAACTCCAGCCCGTTGACCGCGTCGCCGCGGTAGCTGGGCAGGGTGACGCCGTCGCGGGTCTCGGTGTCCTTCGAGCGCGGTTTGGCGTACTGACCGGCGATCCGCCCCACCTTCAGGACGGGGACCTGCGCGGCGTAGGTGAGCACCACCGCCATCGAGAGCAGCACCCGCAGCTTGCCGCGGATGTCGCCGGCGGTCACCGAACCGAAGGTCTCGGCGCAGTCGCCCCCCTGCAACAGGAAGGAGCGGCCGGCGGCCACCTCGGCGACCCGGCGCTTCAGCTCGTCGCATTCGCCGGCGAAGACCAGCGGGGGGCGCAGCCGCAACTCGGCCAGGACTGCGTCCACGGCCGCCGGATCGGCATACCGCGGCTGCTGGGTCAGCGGGAGAGCACGCAGTTCGGAAAGCGTCGGGATCGGGTCCACCACGCGGGTCAGGATAGCCCGCGGTACCTCCTCGTCCCCAACCGGGCCGTGCGGTGGATGCCCCGGCCGGTCCCGCACAAACCGGGCGATCCAGGGCCTTTGCCCGGATTGCGCACGCAGGTGGGCGGAATCGCCCGGTTTCTGCAGGCCGGTGGCGGAATGTCCCCCAGCGGGTCCGAGCTCAGCCTTCGGCAGCCGGCAGCTCGGGCGGGGTGGCTCCGTGGCCGGGCCGCGGCAGTTCCTTGGCCCTGGCCTCCTCCGCAGTCAGCGAGCCGTACTTGACCGAGCTGGCGTAGGCCTCGACGTAGGTCTGGCCGGTCAGCTGCTGGATCGCCGCCATCACCTCGTCGGTCACCCAGCGGATCACCGCCCGGTCCTCGCCCAGGCCGGCGTAGTCGGGGAAGCGCAAGGGTTCACCGACCACCAGCCGGGGTCTGCGGACCCACGGGATGCCGAGCCGGTTGCGCACCGTCTGGGTGTCGAAGGCACCGATCGGGATCACCGGGACATCGGCGGTCAGGGCGATCCGGGCCACGCCCGTCTTGCCGCGGTAGAGGCGTCCGTCCGGAGAACGAGTTCCCTCGGGAAAGATGCCGACCAGGCCGCCCTCGGCGAGCACCTCGAGCACCGGGCGCAGGCCGTCCAGCGAGGTTCGTCCGCCGGACCGATCCAGCGGAACCTGCCCGACCGCCTTGAGGAACCAGGCCACGACCTTGGACCCCAGGCCGCGGTTACCGGCGAAGAGCTCCGCCTTGGCCGGAAAGGTCAGCCGTCGCCGCATCAGCGCGGGCAGGATGAAGGTCTCCGAGGCCGCCAGGTGGTTGACCGCGAGCACGGCCCCACCGGCCGCAGGGATGTTCTCCTCGCCGATCAGCTTGGCCCGGAACAGGTACTTCACCACCGGGCGGAAGAGCGCCAGCTTGAAGAAGTCGTACATCGGTCTCCTCGGCGTCGGGCTGCTCTGGAAGTGACAGCGGGAACACAATAGCGAGGCCGTAGCATGGCCACCATGCAGGTCGCCGAGCACGCCCAGCCCCTCCATCTCGGACAGGGGCGGATAGCAGTGCTCTTCCTGCACGGCTTCAACAGCTCACCGCACGCGCTGCGGGAGTGGGCACGGCTGACCGCGGATGCCGGCTACCGGGTGGCGCTCCCCCGGTTGCCCGGGCACGGCACGCACTGGCGCGAGCTGAACGCCACCCGCTGGCGGGATTGGTACAGCTGTGCCGAGCGGGAATTCCTCGCCCTCGCCGACACCTGCGATCAGGTCTTCATCGCCGGGCACTCGATGGGCGCCACGCTGGCGCTCCGGCTCGCCTCCCAGCACCCGGCCCGGGTGGCCGGGCTCGCGCTGGTCAATCCGGCCCTATTGCTCTACGGCCTCCAGCGGCTGGTGCTGCTCACCTCGGGAGTGGTGCCGACGGTGCCTTCCCGGGCACATGACATCTCGCGGCCGGGCTCACAGCGGCACGGCTACGACCACACTCCGCTGGCGCCGGCGGTCTCGATGCTACGGATGTTCGCCGATGTCCGTGCGAGCCTCGATCTGGTCTACTGCCCCACCCTGATCTTCCGCTCCGCCGCCGACCATGTCGTGCCGGGACGCTCGACCGACTACCTGCAGACCCACCTCTCCAGCGACGAGATCGTGGTGCGCGACCTGCCGCGCAGCTACCACGTCGCCACCCTGGACTATGACCGCGACCTGATCTTCGCCGAGACCCTGGCCTTCATCGCTGCGCATTCGCACTAGCCGGGGGCGGGACGAGCCGGGCTCGCAGGGCGGCCAGGTACCACTGGGTGAGCTGAACGGTGGTCGGCTCGTCCGGCGCCCCGAAGTAGGCCATCGCCTGATCCTGGCCGAGGTGGTCGATCGCTGTCGCGACGGCGAAGGCGGCCAGGGCGTAGGCGCCGGAGATCCGCGCCGAGGTGCCCTGGAAGGCAGCGGCGGCGGGCAGCCCGGACGGGAGCCCCGCGGCGAGTTCGTGATCGAGCCACTCCTGGTTGGCCCGCTGGGTGGCCGGATCGTGCTGCTCGGTGAGCCATTCGGCCAGGCCTTCCTCGATCCAGAGCGGAGCGTCGACGCAGCCCGATCCGGTGGCGACGTGAACGGCTTCGTGCAGCAGCAGTGCGTCGAGATAGGTCGACGACTCTTCGCGGACGAGCGGGTTGATCGTGATGCGCGAACCCTCGGCCCCGCAACGGGTGCTCGCGGCAGCCTGGTCGCCCTCGGCACCGGCGAGCATGAGGTAGTCGCTCCGGGTCAGCGGCAATTCGACGACGATCCGGCCGTCCCAGCCGTCGTCGAGCGCACCCAGGTCGGCATCCGTCACGGCCTCTGAGGCTCGTTCCAACCGCTCCAGCCATGCCTGCTGTTCACCCGAGGCCAGGCCGGCAGGGGCATACAGGGTTCCTGCGGCCACCTCAACCGGGCGCAGGGTCACGCTGGCGGGCTCGGTGACCGTAGGGGCGGCCGAAGGCGCGGCGACCGGAGCGCAGCCGGCGAGCAGCATCGACGCCAGCACAGGAGTCACCGTCCGCCACAGCATGACGTAGAGCCTAGGCAGGCGAGCAGCCCGGGCGCGCGATAGGCACGCGCCCAGCGCGAAGGAGACGGCAGGTCAGCCGATCAGGCGACGCGCGCCGGTGTAGGGCGCCGGGTAGGAGCTGAGCGACTGGATCACCAGGTCGTTGCGCGGGTTGCGGGCGTGGACGATCTTGCCGTTGCCGATGTACATGCCGACGTGGTGGATCGGGGTGTACCAGAAGATCAGATCGCCGGGCTGGAGATCCTTCTTGGCCACCGAGCGTCCGTACTTGAACATCGCGCGCGAGGAGTGCGGCAGGGAGACGCCGATCTGGCGGTAGGCGGCCAGCACCAGACCGGAGCAGTCGAAGTTGGTCGGGCCCTCACCACCGGTCACATACTGGCCGTTGGGAACCTTGGAGACAGCGTAGGCGATGACCTTCTTGATGGCCTTGCTGGCGTCTCCGGCCTCGCTGATGTCGAAGGTGACCCGGGCTCCGTCGCGCGCGGCCAGCTGGCGGCGCTGCTCGTCGGTCAGCCGGTCGACCAGCGCCTTGGCCTCGGCGGTGCGCCGTTCCAGAGTGGCGTGAAGCTCCTCGAGGCGCTTCTCCTCCGCGGCCAGGGCGGCGACCTCGGCCTCGGCGGCCCGCTTCAACTCGGTGAGGTTGGCCTGCTCGGTCTGATGATCCTGCAGGGTGGCGTTCAGGGTGGCGTCCACATTGCTCGTGGTGGTCAGCCGGTCGAGGAAGGAGTCGGGGTCGCTCTCGGTGAAGAGCTGGACGGTGGTGTCGACGCCCCGGCCCTGGAACTGCAGCAGCGCGATCGCCCGGGCCTGGTTCCCGAGTTCGTCGACCTTGGCCTGCTGAGCGGCGATGTCCGCCATCAGCCCCTTCAGTTGGCGCTTGCCCTCGGCCAGCGCCAACTCGGCCTCGTGCAGGTCTTCGTCGATGGCCGCGGTCTCGGTCTCGAGCGCGATGACCTGATCCTTGGCGTCCTTGATCGTCGTCGGTGTCGGGGTCGGCTTGGCCGGTGAGGTGGGATCGGCGTGAGCCGGTGCGACAGCGATCCCTACGGCGAGGACGCCCGATACCGTCACGGTCAGCGCGGACCTCACCCAGACGCGTAGCGTCATGTAAACCCTCCCTGGGCCGGCCCTGACGGCCAGCTAAACTAAAACTGAGAAAACCCTAAGGGAAAGCGACCGCAGATGCCAACCCCGTCTCAGCTTCGGGCGGGTAGTGACGCTCGCGGGCGCTGCCGCGGACCAGCCGCAGCGGTGCGATCAGGCCGCCGCCAGCGAGCGCTGCGAGCGCCCCGACCTCATCGGTGCCGAGCTCGACATCGGCTTCGATCGGCCCCAGCAGGGCCGTGATCACACAGTCGGAGCAGGCTGGCCCTCGGGCCCGGCAGCTCGCGCAATCGACATGCAGTGCATCCATGACGACGATCCTGACGGACGCCACTGACAGAAAAGTCGTCCGCCTGCGGCGAGGCAGGGTGCTGGGTGGAGATCCCGCTCCCGCGGGGATTGGCGGATCGACCCGCGCCGAGAAAACGTCAGTGGGCGCGATTAGCGTCCTCCGCGTGATGTCGACCGCCGTCCAGCCCAGCTTCGACGACCTGAGCCCCGCGCTGAGCCAGGTGACCTTCTGCGTGGTCGATCTGGAGACCACCGGCGGCGGGGCGGAGGACGCGATCACCGAGTTCGGGGCGGTGAAGGTGCGGGGAGGCGAGGTGCTGGGCGAATTCCAGACCCTGGTGAACCCGCAGGCGCACATTCCGCCGTTGATCGCCGTGCTGACCGGGATCACCGACGCCATGGTCGCCGACGCTCCGGCCCTGGCCGAGGTGCTGCCCGGCTGGCTGGAGTTCGCCGGCGACGCCGTCCTGGTCGCCCACAACGCCCGCTTCGACATCGGCTTCCTGAAACGGGCCTGCGCTCTGCATGGTTACGACTGGCCCTCCCCCGAGGTGGTGGACACGGTCGCCCTGGCCCGGAGCGTCCTGCTGCGGGACGAAGTCCCCAACGTCAAGCTGTCGACGCTGGCCCGTCACGTCCGGTCGAGTCACCAGGCCAACCACCGGGCGCTGTCGGACGCCCGGGTGACCGTCGACGTCCTGCACTATCTACTGGAGCGGGTCGGCAACCTCGGCATCTCCACCCTGGCAGACCTGATGGAATGCACCCGCCGGGTGTCGCCCGAACGCCGGGCCAAGCGGACGCTGGCCGCCGACATCCCCTCCGCGCCGGGTGTCTACCAGTTCGTCGCCGATCTGCCGGATGCCGAAGGGGTGGTGCGCCGGCAGGTGCTCTACGTCGGCAAGAGCCGCAACCTGCGCAACCGGGTGCGCAGCTACTTCACGGCCGCCGAGACCCGGCCCCGGATCGACGAGATGGTGCGGATCGCGACCGCGGTGGAGGCCACCGTCTGCCGCACCGAGCTCGAGGCCGAGGTGCTGGAGTTGCGGCTGATCGCCGCACACTCGCCGCGGTACAACCGGCGCTCGAAGTTCCCCGAACGGCAGCACTGGCTGAAGATCACCGTCGAACCCTTCCCCCGGCTGTCGATCGTCAAGGCGGTGGGGGCGGACGGCGCCACCTACTTCGGCCCGTTCTCCCGGCGGCGGGCCGCCGAGGACACCGTGGCCGCGCTGCACGACGCCTTCCCGATCCGACAGTGCACCAAGCGGCTCTCCGTACGGACACCTGGCTCGGCCTGCATGCTGGGTGAGCTCGGCAAGTGCGTCGCGCCCTGTGAGCTGAAGATCAGCCGGCAGAGCTACGCGGGGTTGGTCGACCAGGTGCGCCACGCCCTGACCCTGGACGTCCGGCCGGCGCTGGCCGCGGTCCAGCCACGGCTCCGTGCCCTGGTCGGCCAGCTTCGCTATGAGGAGGCGCGCATGCTGGTGGAGCGATTGCGTGGCTATCTCGCCGCCGCGATCAAGCACCATCGCCTGGCCAGCCTGGCCGGCTGCGCCCAGATCGTCGCCGCCCGCCGGGTCGACCAGCACCGTCCGGGCGGACGGACATCCGGCGCCGCCTGGCAGATCCACGTGATCCGCCACGGCCGGCTGGCCTGTGCCGCGATCGCGCACCCCGGGGACGTACCGCAGCAGGTGGCGCGGGACGCAGTGAGATCCGCCGAGACCGTGCTGCCCGGCCTCGGCCCGGCGGCCCCCGCCCTGGTGGAGGAGACCGAACGGATCGCCGCCTGGCTGGAGCAGCCCGGCGTCCGGCTGATCGAGATCGAGGGCGACTGGGTCTGGCCGTTGCACATCGGCGTCGCCGAAGGCCAGCTCAGCGCTCTGACGTTGGGCGAGCGAAGGGCCGGCTGAGCGAGCATCCAGGCATAGGATGCAGCCATGATCACCGCGATTGTGTTCGTCAAGGCCGACACCGCCCGCATTCCTCAGGTCGCCCAGCAGATCGCCGACCTGGACGGCGTCTCCGAGGTCTACTCGGTCACCGGCACGATCGACCTGATCGCACTGGTTCGGGTGCGCTCGATGGACGACGTCGCCACGACCGTGGCCGACCAGCTCAACAAGGTGCCCGGCGTGGTCGACACCGAGACCCACGTCGCCTTCCAGACCTACTCCACCCACGACCTGGAGGCTGCCTTCTCCCTCGGCGCCGACTGAGCGCTGCCCACCACAAGGCGGGCAGCGCCGCTCGACTACGCCGGGAAGACGTCCACCTTGCGTGGGTGGGGTACGAAGGTCAGTCGGTGACGGTCACCGAGTTGATCACGACCGGTTCGATCGGACGATCCATGCGCCCGGTCGGCACTGACGCGATCGCGTCCACGACGCCCTGCGAGGCCTCGTCCAGCACCTCGCCGAAGATGGTGTGCTTGCGGTTCAGGTGCGGCGTCGGCACGACGGTGATGAAGAACTGCGAACCGTTGGTGCCACGGCCCATCTGGATTCCGGCATTCGCCATGGCCAGCAGATACGGCCGGTTGAACACCAGTTCGGGGTGGATCTCGTCGTCGAACTTGTAGCCCGGGCCGCCGGTCCCGTTGCCGAGCGGATCGCCGCCCTGGATCATGAAGCCGTCGATGATCCGGTGGAAGGTGACGCCGTCGTAGAAGTTGCCGGTGGTGGGCTGGCCCGATTCCGGATCGAGGTATTCCTTGGTGCCGGTCGCCAGCCCGACGAAGTTCGCGACGGTCTTCGGCGCGTGATCGGGGAAGAGCGTGATGACGATATCGCCATGATTGGTGTGCAGGGTTGCGGTTGCAGCCACGGGGTTCCTTTCGTCGAACAGTCCGCCCACATCCTTCCAGATTCGCTACCGGGCTCTCCATCGTCCGAGTACGGTGGGGGGATCAAGCGAGCAACACCGCGAGTGGAGCACGGAGGAACCATGGCCCGCAAGAAATTGATCGACACCGTCGAGGACACCGCCCAGGTGGCCGCCAAGAAGGCGTCGGAGGCTTTCGTGGAGGCTGCCGAGCGGCTCGCCCCCCTGATCGACCAGGCCGCCGAGTACCTCGGTCCGGTCGCCGAAGAGGCAGGCCGGGTCACCGCCAAGGTGGCCTCGGACACCTTCTCCCGGGTGAAGCCGGTACTGCACGACGCCCAGGTGAGGGGCGCCCGGTTGGCCTCGGATGCCTACGACCGCGTCCAGCCGACGATCGACACCGCGCTGCATTCGGTGCCGCCGGTGGTCGACTCCGCCGTCGGGTTCGTGCGTCCCGCGGTCGATGATGTGCTGGGACGCATCCCGCCGCTGGTCGAGGACGCCCGTTCCCTGGTGCAGGACGATGTGCTGCCCAAGATGGCCAGCGCTCTGAAGGAGATCGCCAAGCAGCCGCTGGCAGCTGAGGCCGCCGCCCAGCTGGCAATGGCCACCGCCGTGGTCTCCAAGGAGCTGCGCAAGGCCGAGAAGGCCCGCAAGCCCAGCTTCTGGAAGACCTTCGGCAAGATCGCCCTGGCCGGCGCCCTGTTGGGCGGCGTCGTGGTGGCGATCCGCAAGCTGCTCGCCCCGCCCAGCGACGGCTGGCATGCCCATTCGCCGTCGGACGCCTACGTCGCCGATCCGACCGAGGCCGTCCACAAGGTCGCCGAGGGTGCCAAGCAGACCGCCGAGAAGGTCGCGGACGTGGCGGAGGACGTCGCCGACGCCGCCGCCGACAAGATCGAGGACGCCAAGGGCGCCGCCGCCGACCTGGTGGACGATGCCAAGGACGCCGCACAGGATGCCCTCGATGGCGCCAAGGATCTCGCCGACGACGCCAAGGAAGCCGTGGCGGACGCCGCAGAGAAGGTCGCCGACAAGGCCGAGGATGCCGTGGAGGATGTCAAGGAAGCCCTCGACGAAGGAGACGATGCCTCCCCTTTCGCGGCTAGCCCCTTCGGAGAGGGGTCCTTCCAGGGCTCCGAACCGCCGGAGGGGTACGCGGTGAAGGCCAACAGCCGCAGCCGCAAGTACCGCGTGCCGGGCAGCGCCGGGTACGACAAGGCCAATGCCGATCTCTGGTTCGCCAGCGCTGAGGCAGCCGAAGCCGCGGGGTTCACTCAGGCCCAGCGATAGGAGCCGAAAACTCAAACTCGTGGTCGCCGGATGTCACAATCCGGCGGCCACGATGGCTTTCTGAGGCATAACCACCTCAGGAGGCAACCATGACCGCACCATCCGGCCGGCACGACTGGGTGCTGGCCGCCCCGTTCCGGGCCCACCTGAACCAACTTCGGACGACCACCGGCCTGCCGTGGGAGGTGCTGGCCCGGGCGGCCGGTGTCTCCCCCACCCTGGTCCGCCACCTCGTCCTGGGCAACAACGGACGGTTCGCGCGCCGGATCAGCCCGCTGACCGCCCGTCGGCTGGCCGGACTGACGCCGGCCAGGCTCCCCAAGCTGGCCGCATGGACGGCGGTGCGAACGGAGACGGCGCAGGGACGGCCCTAGGCTGCGGACATGGCCTGGATCGGCGTGGGAATCGCGCTCGTGGCGGCGCTGGCTATCGCCGCCTGCACCGCGGCGATCCTGCGGCGCCTGCCGCTGCCGGCCGACGAACCCGACGCCCGTCCCTACGCCGAACTGATCTCACCACGGCTGTTCGTGACCGTGCTGGCCAGTTCGCTCGTCGCGCTGCTGCTCTCGGTGCTGCTCTCCGAGCCCGTCCGGTGGCCGGTCTGGGTGGTGATGGGCACCGTGGGGGTGCTGCTGGCGGTGGTGGACGCGCGCACCGGCTTCCTGCCGCGCAGGCTGACCTGGTGGTTCGGCGGACTGGTGCTGGCGGCGGTGATCGCCGTCGCGACGCTGGCGGGCAATCCGCTGGTGGTGCTGGTCGCGGTGCTCTGCGGCGCCGGATCCGGGTTGCTGTTCCGGTTACTGTGGCAGATCGGCGGAGGGCTTGGTTTCGGCGACGTCCGGCTCGTCACCGTGGTGGGGACGGCCGCGGGGGCGACGTCGGTGGAACTGGCGGTGTGGTCCCTTCTGCTGGGCGGGGTGGCCGGTGTGGTGTGGGGTGTAGTCACCCGACTCCGCCGGGGGGCGGACGGACCCTTCCCCTACGGCCCTTCGCTGGTGATGGGGCCCTACCTGGCGCTACTGGTCGGCTTGGGCTTCTCGCTGGCCGGTCTCGACTGAGCTCCCCGGGCCGCGCTGGCTACAACTTGTCGGCCGCGATGGTGGCCGCCACCCACCGCTCCAGCAGGGCGGCACCGGCGCCGGAATCGACCGCCTCGGCAGCGCGCGCGAGGTGTGGCGCCAACTGCTCGGCGACCGGGGCATCCGACGGCCCGGCGTGGGCCAGCAGCCCGGCGGCCGCGTTGAGCAGCACGATGTCGCGGATCGGCCCGGGTTCGCCCGCCAGTACCCGTCGCACCACGGCAGCGTTGTGGGCGGGGTCGGCTCCCACCAGGTCGCCGGGATTCGCCGGGGCGAGTCCCAGTTCCCGCGGATCGAGTTCGGTCTGTTGCGCCTCGCCGTCGGCGATCAGCCACACCAGCGAACGCGTCGTGGTGGTGAGTTCGTCCAGGCCGTCCTCGCCGTGGAACACCAGCCCGCGCTGCCCGCGTCCGGCGACCACCTCGGCCACCCGCGGGGCGAGCATCCGGTTGGCACACCCGATCGCCTGGGCCACCGGCCGGGCAGGGTTGGCCAGTGGGCCGAGGAAGTTGAACGCGGTCTGGACGCCCAGCTCACGGCGGGCGGCTCCGGCGTGCCGCAGCGACTGGTGGTAGAGCGGTGCGAACAGGAAGACGATGCCAGCCTGCGCCAGCACCTGCGCCTGGGCGGCCGGAGCGACATTCAGCGCGACGCCCAGCGCTTCGAGGCAGTCGGCGGTGCCACAGGCGGAGGAGGCCGCCCGGTTACCGTGCTTCACCACCGCAATGCCGCAGGCGGCGGCGACGATCGCCGCCATCGTCGAGACGTTGACCGTATTGGCCCGGTCACCCCCGGAGCCGACCACGTCCACCGCCTCACGTGGCAGTTCCAGCGGCGTCGCGTGGTTGAGCATGGCCTGCGCCAACCCGGCGAGTTCCTCCGCCGTCTCGCCCTTGGCGCGCAGCGCCACGGCGAATCCGGCGATCTGCACCGGGGTCGCGTCCCCCGCCAGGATCTGGTCCATCGCCCAGCGAGCGGTATCCGAGCTGAGATCGTTCCGGCCGATCAACCCGGTCAGGACCTCGGGCCAGGTATTCGGCACTAGCTGCCGGCCTTCGCCGCCAGCCGGGCGCGCAGCAGTTCGGCGGCAGCGGCCGGCAGGCGCACCGGGTCGACCGGGTAGGAGGAGATGGCCTCGGCCTTCGACCAGGTCGCCAGCCAGGCATCCGCCGTCCGGGCCACCAGCAGCAGCACCGGCGGGCAGTTCGCGATCTCGTCCTTCAGTTGATGGGCCAGGCCCATCCCACCGGCCGGGACGGCCTCCGCGTCCAGGATCGCCAGGTCGATGCCGCCGGCGTCCATCGCCCACAGCACCGCCGGCTGGGTGGCGACCTCGCGGACCTCGATCTCCGGCAGATCCGCGGCCAGCCGGGTGCCCAGCGCAAGCCGCACCTGTTCGCGCACGGTCCGGTCGTCGGAGTACAGCAGGACGGTTGCGGGGCTGGACTGCTCGTCGCTCATCGGTCTTCCTCATCTGGCGTTAGCGTGGCTCGTCGTCATCGTAACCGTTCCCCACCCAGCCAGGCGCCTGAGACGCAGGAACCCGTCGGCCCCCGGTCCCGCCGGAGAGGGCTGCTCACTATTGCCCCCATTCCAGGCGGTCAGGACGCGGCGGGGTGGTGCAGGAAGCCTGCCGGACGCGCCATACTGGCCCAATGGCACACGCACCTTCCAACGGCGCCGGCGCCCTGACGGCCCCGGGCGCGGTCCATCCTGTCGCGTCCTCCCGCGTGGGAGGCGTCAAGGGGCGTCCGGACACGCTGTCGGTCGGTGTCATCGTGTGGCTGGCCAGCGAGCTGATGTTCTTCGCCGCGCTGTTCGCGGCCTACTTCTCCTTGCGCGAGATCACCAACGCCGCAGCGGCCTCGACCGGGACCACCTCGATGTGGGAATGGGGGGCTGCGCACCTAGACAACAACTGGTTCGGCATCTCCTTCCCGTGGTTCGCCACGATCAACACGCTGATCCTGGTGCTCAGTTCGGTGACCTGCCAGCTCGGCGTCCACCAGGCTGAGGAGGGCAAGGTCTCCCGCACCGGCTCGCTGCTCAACCTGGGAAGCTGGGGGCTGCGGGAGTGGTACACCCTCACCTTCGTGATGGGCGCGGTGTTCATCGGCGGCCAGGCCTACGAGTACGCCACCCTGCTGTCGGAGGGTTTCGCCCCGAGCACGAACGCCTACGCCTCCGCCTTCTTCCTCGCCACCGGCTTCCACGGCCTCCACGTGATCGGTGGCCTGGTGGCATTTCTGCTTATGCTCGGCCGTACCTATCTGGCTCGCCGGTTCACCCATGAGCAGGCGGTCCATGCCATCGTGACGTCCTACTACTGGCACTTCGTGGATGCGATCTGGGTGGTGCTGTTCTTCGTGCTGTACATCCTGCGCTGACGCGTCCGAGACTGGGGAGGAATCCGTACCGATGCGATCGCTCACCTCGAAGCGGCACCACAAGGCGGCCCGCCTGGCGCTGGTGGCGGCGGCTCTGCTGCTGACCGGAGGCCTGTACGCCCTGGTCGCACCCAGCGCCTCGGTCGCCGCCCCGAACACGGAGGAGACGGTCGCCCGGGGTGAGGCCCTGTTCGCGGTCTCCTGCGCCTCCTGCCACGGCCTGAACGGCGAAGGGCTGGCGGCCGAGGGCGCACCGTCCCTGGTGGGCGTGGGGGCTGCCTCGGTCGACTTCCAGATGCGGACCGGCCGGATGCCGATGGCCAACCCACTTGCCCAGGCGCCCAACAAACCCAACACCTTCACCCCTGAGGAGATCGGCTCGATCGCGCTCTACGTGGCCTCGTTGGGCGACGGCCCCGCCATCCCCCGACCCGACCAGTACGACCCCAGCGGCCTGAGCCCCGAGGACATCGCGGTCGGCGGCGACCTCTTCCGGACCAACTGCTCGGCCTGCCACAACTTCCAGGGCTCGGGCGGCGCGCTGCCCAACGGCAGGGTCGCCCCGCCGCTGCTGGATTCGGAGCCGATCGACATCTACGAGGCGATGCGCACCGGCCCCGGCGAGATGCCGGTGTTCGCAGACGGCGCCATCCCCGACAAGGACATCAAGGGCATGATCGCCTACCTCGAGCAGGTGCACGCGCAGCCCTCGGCCGGCCTGACCCTGGGCGGCCTCGGACCGGTCTCGGAAGGCTTCTGGGGCTGGATCGCCGGACTCGGCGGCCTGATGCTGTTCGCGATGTGGATCACCAAGAAGGCGGCCCGCAAATGAGCCTCGACACCAGCCACGACCACTCCCACGTCGTGACTCCCGACCATCCGATTCCGGATCCGGGATTGCACGAGGAGGAACGGTTCACCGATACCGACGAGCAGGCCGGTGCGCGCGCGTACCGCCAGGTGGTCGGCGTTCTCGCGGTCGTCCCGGTGCTGGCGATCGCCTTCGTGGTGCTCTACTTCGTCATCCCGCTGGACGCCACGCTGCATATCTTCGGCGCCACCATGAAGGCCAACCACGTCCTGCTGGGGCTGACCCTGGGGCTGGGCGTGCTGGCGATCGGCGTCGCGCTGATCCACTGGGCGCGCACCATCATGGGCGACGAGGAAGTGATCGAGGAGCGGCACTCGGCAGCCTCCCCCGCCGCCGCGAAGGTCGAAGCGGCTGAGAAGTGGGCCGAGGGTGCTGCGCAGTCCGGCCTGGGTCGGCGCAAGCTGATCGGTTTCGGTCTGGCCGGCGGGATCGGCATCATGGTCGTCCCGGCGGTCGTGCTGCTGGCCGATATGGGCCCCTGGCCGACCGCCGACGTCCGCAGACGCACCATTGAGAAGACGATCTGGGCTCCCGGCATCCCGATCGTGAACGACGTCAACCAGCTGCCCGTGAAGGCGAGCGACATGGTCGTCGGCCAGCTGATCAATGCCCAGCCCGCCAATCTGTTCGATCTGCACGGTGCGGAGTTCCAGACCGAGAAGGCCAAGTCGTCGCTGATCGTGGTGCGGATGGATCCGGCGGCGATCCGGATCCCGACCTCGCGGCAGGACTGGCACGTCGACGGCATCCTGGCCTACTCCAAGATCTGCACCCACGTCGGCTGCCCGATCAGCCTGTGGGAGCAGCAGACCCACCACCTGCTGTGCCCCTGCCACCAGTCGACCTTCGACCTGGGCAACTCCGGTGTGGTGGTCTTCGGCCCAGCGGCCCGCGCGCTGCCCCAGCTGCCGATCACGACCGACGCCCAGGGCTACCTGATCGCCCGCAGCGACTTCACCGTCCCGGTCGGGCCGAGCTACTTCGAGCGCGACTCCTCGAAGGACTTCAAGGAGGGTGACGACTGATGGCGAAGCCCACGACCGTCGATCCCGAGGTTCCCGCCGGAATCTCACCGGAGAAGACCACGACCTCCGCCGCGGCGAATGCCGCCGGCGGTGCCGTGGGTTGGGTGGACGAGCGCGTCCCGGTCTCGTCCATCGGCCGCAAGGCACTGCGCAAGGCCTTCCCCGATCACTGGTCCTTCCTGTTGGGCGAGGTGGCGCTCTACACCTTCATCATCCTGCTGCTGACCGGTGTCTTCCTGACCATCTGGTTCAAGCCGTCGATGGCCGAGATCGAGTACGAGGGATCGTACGAGCTGATGCGCGGCATTCCGATGTCGGAGGCCTTTGCATCAACCCTGGCGATCAGCTTCGACATCCGTGGCGGCCTGCTGATCCGGCAGATCCACCACTGGGCGGCGATCCTGTTCGTGGCTGCGATGACCGCGCACATGCTGCGGGTCTTCTTCACAGGGGCCTTCCGCAAGCCGCGCGAGGCGAACTGGCTGATCGGCGTCGGCCTGTTGTCGATCGGCCTGATCGAGGGCTTCGCGGGCTACTCGCTGCCGGACGACCTGCTGTCGGGTACCGGCCTACGGTTCGTGGACGGCCTGATCCGTTCGATCCCGATCATCGGCACCTGGGCGGAGTTCTTCGTCTTCGGTGGCGAGTTCCCGGGCGAGCTGGTGATCGCCCGGCTCTACATGGTGCACATCCTGCTGGTGCCCGGTCTGCTACTCGCGCTGGTCAGCGCGCATATGGCGCTGCTGGTCTACCACAAGCACACCCACTTCCCCGGCCCGGGACGCAAGCAGACCAATGTGGTCGGCCAGGCGCTGTTCCCGGTGTACGCGGCGAAGGCCGGCGGCTTCTTCTTCATCGTCTTCGGGGTCACGATCCTGATGGGCGCCCTGATGCAGATCAACCCGGTCTGGCTCTACGGCCCCTACAACCCGGCCCAGGTCACCGCCGGCTCCCAGCCGGACTGGTACATGGGCTTCGTCGAAGGCGCGATCCGGATCATTCCGAACTGGGAATCCCACCTGCTGGGGACCACCTGGTCGTGGAACATCTTCCTGCCCGGAGTGGGGTTGATGGGGCTGCTCTTCACCGGCCTTGCCCTCTACCCGTTCATCGAGGCCTGGATCACCGGCGACTCCGCCGAGCATCACGTACTGGACCGGCCGCGTAACGTTCCCAACCGGACCGCCCTCGGCGTGGCCGGGATGACCGCCTACGGGCTGTTCTGGGCCGCGGGCGGCAACGACATCCTGGCGAACATCTTCGGATGGTCGCTGAACACCGTGACCGAGGTCATGCGGGTGGCGGTGTTCGTCGGCCCGGTGATCGCCTTCATCGTCACCAAGCGGATCTGTCTGTCCCTGCAGCGGCGCGACCGCGAGCGGGTGCTGCACGGTAGTTCCTCCGGCGTCATCGTCCGTCAGCCGGACGGCGGCTACAGCGAGGCCCACGCCCCGATCACCGCGGAAGAGGCGTTCACGCTCACCCAGCACCATCAGCCGGCCGCGCTGGAGACGGCACCGGAAACCGACGACCGCGGCGTCCGGCTGTCGGGCGGCAAGAAGGTCGGACGGCTGCGAGCGCTGCTCTCGCGCTGGTATGCCCACGGCACGATCGCCAAGCCCACCGCCGAAGAGATCGCCGAGGCCGCCCATCACGGTGACCACGCCGAGATCGAGGGGGATTCCGCCCACGAGCTTCCCGCCGAGGAAGAGGAATCGACCCGCTAGATCGGCCCGCTGGGCGATTCGGCACTCCGAGACGGCTTGGGTAACCTTGCTTGGTGCGTTTCCTGACACCTGAACCCAGCTACGACATGACCTACGACGACGTCTTCATGGCGCCGCGCCGCTCGTCGGTCACCTCTCGGCTGGATGTCGATCTCACCTCCACCGACGGCCTGGCGCTTCCGCTGCCGATCGTGGTGGCCAACATGACCGCCATCTCGGGCCGCCGGATGGCCGAGACCGTCGCCCGCCGCGGCGGGATCGCGATCATCCCGCAGGATCTGCCGGTGCAGATCGTCGCCACCACGATCGCCCGGGTGAAGGCTGCCCACACCGTGTTCGACGGCCCGGTGACGATGAGCCCCGGCGCGACGGTCGGCGAGGCGCTGGCCCTGATGCCCAAGCGCGCCCACGGTCTGGTCGTGGCGGTGACCGAGAACGGCACGCCGGTCGGCACCATGTCCGCCGCGGACGCCGAAGGCCTGGATCGCTTCGCCCAGGTGCAGGACGCGATGAGCACCGAACTCACCCTGGTCTCCTCCGACACCGATCCGACCACGGTCTTCGACCAGCTCACCGCCCGCCGCCACAAGGCCGCCCTCGCCGTGGATTCCGATGGCCGGCTGGTCGGACTGATGACCGTCAAGGGCGCCCTGCGGGCCACCTTGTACCGTCCGGCGGTCGATGCCGGCGGCCAGTTGCGGATCGGTGCCGCGGTCGGCATCTCCGGCGATGTCGAGGCGCGCGCCGAGGCGCTGCTGGCGGCCGGTGCGGACGTCCTGGTGATGGACACCGCCCACGGCCATCAGGAGCGGATGATCGCCGCCGTGGAGCGCTGCCGCGCCGTGGTGGACGCGGTCGGCTCCAGCGTCCCGATCGTGGCCGGCAATGTGGTGACCGCTGACGGCACCAACGACCTGATCGAAGCCGGCGCGGACGTGATCAAGGTCGGTGTCGGCCCGGGTGCGATGTGCACCACCCGGATGCAGACCGGGGTCGGACGCCCCCAGTTCTCCGCGGTGCTGGATTGCGCCACCGAGGCCAGGCAGGCGGGCAAGTCGATCTGGGCGGACGGCGGCGTGCGACATCCCCGCGATGTCGCCCTGGCGCTCGCGGCAGGCTCGGGAGCGGTGATGATCGGCTCCTGGTTCGCCGGCACCCACGAATCCACCGGCCAGCTGCTGTTCGGCGCGGACGGCCGTCCGTACAAGGAGAGCTTCGGGATGGCGTCGGCGCGCGCCGTGAAGGCCCGCACCCGCAGCCAGTCCGCCTTCGACCGGGCCCGCGCGGCGCTCTTCGAGGAAGGCATCTCCTCCTCGCGGATGTATCTCGACCCGGAGCGTCCGGGCGTGGAGGATCTGCTCGACTTCATCACCTCGGGGGTGCGCAGCTCGTTCACCTACGCCGGCGCCCGCAACCTCACCGAGTTCGCCAACCTGGCCGTTGTCGGCGTCCAGTCCCGCTCCGGCTACGACGAGGGTCGCCCGCTTCCCACCAGCTGGTGAACCGCGCCGACTCCGGCGGACATCCCACCGGTCGCCTCACCGCGCCCGCGCGGCGACCGCTGCGGTCAGGGAGCCGATGCTCTCCGAACGCATCGACTCCTCGATCGCTCGCGGATCGCGGACCAGCTGGACGGTGAGTTCGTCCAGCAGACGGAGCGCCTTGTTGTTGCGCCGGAAGTCGATCGAGCACAGCACCACGTGCGTGACCTCCCGGCCCTTGCTGGCCAGCGGAGAAGCGAGCTCGTACAGTTCCAGCCGGTTGCCGTCCCCTCCCACCTTCGGCAGGACGATCGCACACACCCGCCCGAACAGGCTGCTTTCGAAGGCGCGCATCAAGGCGGCCTCGGCGGACATGGCGGCCTCGCGGCCGTCGCACAACCGGAAGGCGATCGCGGCGGCCAGTGCGCCGGCCGACGGGGCCGGGACGTTGCGGAAGGTCGCCAGCCGGTCGATACCCAGGGACGCCAGCACCCGGTCGAAGCCGAAGCCGGGCTGGATCACCACCTCGTGGAAGCGGCGCAGGTCCGCCGGGTCGAGGGGACGCTCCAGGTAGACCACCGGCCAGTCGTAGCGATAGGTGACAGCGGCACCGTCGAAGACCACCGCGTCGTAGACATCGAGGGGGACGCCCCGCAACTCGTAGAGCTCGTAGGTGTCCGCCGTCGCGAAGTACCGCTCCGCGGGGTAGTGATCCAGCAGCGCGCTGCGCAGATAGGCGGCGCCGCCGAGGCCTCGGGCGCTGCACAGCGCGATCCGGCGGGGCTCGAAGTCGTGCCGGATCGCATCGATGACGACCGTCACCCGGCTGGCCAGGTCGACCACCGCGTCGGTGGCCAGCGGCGGATCGTGGGAGAGCGTGTCGGCCACCTGCCGGGCGATCGCCAGCGCCACCGGCGAGGTGGCGGCGTCAGTGTAGGTATAGGCGCCGAACTGCATCTGGGCCGCTCCCAGACCGACCTTCAGCCGGGCGAGCAGCGGTATCACCCCGGCGGCGAGCGCCACCTGCGCAGGCTCGTCCTCGAACAGGCTGACCCCGAAGGAGGCGAGCAGATCGCGATGCGCAGCCCGGGCGAGGCTTCGCGCCGCCGTGCCGAGCGCGCCGTACCGGTCCAGATGATCCTGGTTCGCCTCGATGTCGGTCCACATCAACAGCAGGACGGCGAGCGCCGACTCCTCCGCGGCATCCACCTCCACCCCGGCGCGCTCGGCCAGCGCGGCCATCACCTGCCGGGCCGCGTCCAGTTGCGGGCGTCCCTGCACCAACGCGACCCATCGTGGGTCGGGAGTCACCCGGTGGCCATGCCTCAGCCGCAGCGCGGCCAGCGCGAGGTACTGGGCCATCCGCTGCGTCCGGATGTCCGGCACCCGCACCGGCGAGCCTCTCAGGATCCGGAGCAGGTCCTGCCGCAGCCCGGCGAACTCCTCCGCGTCCAGCAGCGCGACGCCGTCGGCGAAGGTGGGGACCGTGCGGTGAAAGGCCGACTCCAGCAGGTGGGTGAGGCAGAGCCGGCGGTCGAACTCGCTGCCGGTCACCCGGACGCCGGCGCCGGGACGGGAGTCCAGGGCGAGACCGAAACCCTCCAGCAGGGTCCGCACCGAGCGCAGATCCGGGCGCAGCGCGCTGCGCGAGAGGAACATCTCGTCGGCGAACTGGTCCAGCTTCAGATAGTCCTCCGCGAGTAGCAGCCAGCCCAGGATCAGGCGTGCCCTGGTCCGGGCGGCATCCCCGTCGAAGCCACGGAAGGCCGCCTGGATGTCGAGTTGCTCGACAGCGGTCTCGTAGCGTTCGCCGTCGATCACCTCCAGCCAGTAGCCCTGACCCTTGCGGGCACGGACCGTGGCGCCGATCTCGCCCGCCAGCAGCCGCACGGCCGCCATCTCCGCCTTGACGGTCCGCACGGAGACGGACACCGCGCTGCCCAGCCGGGCGGCGGTCATCGGCCGCTCGGCGTGGGCGAGCAGGTGCAGGATCGCGACCGTCCTGGGATTCTCGCCCGTCATGGCGTGATTCTGTCAGTGATTCCGGTTCGGCTGTCCGACGATCAAACCCCCGGGGCTAGGTCAGATCGCGCCAGGTGACCAGCTCGACATCGTGGTCGTCCATCCACTGCCGCACCCGGGGTGAGCAGAACATCGCCAGATCCTTGATCCGGATGATGGTGTAGGTGGTGATGTCGAAGAGTTCGGCGTCGACGAAGCCGGGGTGGCCGATCATCAGGGTGAGATCGCGATCCAGCACCTCGTCGATCACCTGCAGCACCTCGTGCTCCACGTCGGTGGCGAGTTGCTGCTCGACCGGGAAGGGCTTGGGGTTCCAGGTGTTGGTCAGGAACTCCATCCCCAGCCGCCGGGCATGCTCCATCCCGTACACCACGCCGTGCCGCTCGCCGAGTTCCCGGATCACCTCATGGGTGTTCGGCGTCACCAGGGAATGCGGGTGGAGGTACTCCGGCTTGCGCCCGACCAGTTCCAGGAACCGCTCGTACTGAGCGCTTGCCTCCCGCATCACCTGATCGATCGGATAGGGATCCTCCTCGAACTCGAGCATGACCCCACCCCGGGCGCCGATCACCGTCCCCGCGGCCACCACTGCTCCGGAGGTGCGGAAGTTGCCGTGCTCGTCGACCAGCGCGGGGATGTCCGCGGGGTCGCTCACCGGGCGCCCGGTGACGAAGTTGAAGTCCTGCCCGAGGCAGACCTCGACATCGAGATCCCGCACCGCGGCGACGCTGGCGGGCATGTTCACGAACAGCCCGGTATTGCGGACCAGCCCCTCCCGGACCCCCTTGCGAATGCCGGCCGAGACCGCATCGGTGATGCCGTAGTCGTCGGCTTGGCAGAGAACCCGCGCCATCTCAGCCCGCCGTCCCGAAGATGCCCAGCAGTGCACCGAGCAGGCCGATCGCCAGGATCATCACGACCAGGATCGTGGGACGGAACCCACGGCGAATCAGCGCCACCAAACCGAAGACCAGCGCGATCGAGAGGATGCCCGGAATGATCGAGTTCAGCACGTCCTGGACGATCAGCTCGGCTCCGGCGATGTTGATCGTCCAGTTGAGCGGGACGTTCACCATGGAAGCCGTCATCGCGCCCATCATGGTCAGGCCGAGCACGCCGGCCGCCTTGGTGAGCGCACCCATCAGGCCCGACCGGAAGACGGTGTCGATCATCGACGTGCCCAGGGTGTACCCCCAGTTCGTGAAGTAGTACTTCACGACCGACTGGCTCACCCCGTAGAGCAGGACGAAGATGATCGGTCCGAGAATGTTGCCCTGGGAGGCCAGGCCGATCGCGATGCCGGCGGCGATGATCCGCAGCGCGTTGAAGAACAGCGAGTCGAACATGCCGGCGGTCGGGCCCATCAGGGCGGCCTTGATCGAGTTGATCGTGGCGCCATCGACCGACTTGTTCTCCTTCATGTCGCGTTCCATCGCGTAGGAGACGCCGGCGATGAAGGAGAACGGCACCGCGTGGGTGTTGAAGAACGACTGGTGCCGCAAGTAGGCCTCGGCGCGTCCCTCGGGGTCGTCCGCGTACAACGACTCGATCGCGGGCTGCATGGTCATGGTGAAGCCGTTGGCCTCCATCTTCACCATGTTGAAGCTCTGGAACACCAGGTGGGAGCGGAGGAACATCTTCCGCAGGACGGTGCGCTCCTCGGCGCTCAGGACCTTCTTTTCCATCAGAAGAACTCCTCGTCAGTGGTGGCCAGTTTGGCGGTCTGCATCGTCGACTTGGCGTCGATGATGTCCTTGTCGATGAAGAAGAGGGTGAGGGCGGCGACCGTGCCGAGAATGGCGACGGGCAGCGTGTCGAGCTGCAGGTAGGCGACCAGCACGTAGCCGAGGAAGAAGAAGGCGCCGGCGACCCGCGACCAGATCATCGAGATCAGGATCGCGAAACCGATGCCGACCATCATGGCGCCGGCCGACGACAGACCGGTCATCACCCACGCCGGCAAGGCGGCGAGCAGGTTGTTCAGCCCGGTGACTCCGAAAGCAACCGCGAAGAACAGGATGACCGTGGGCACCAGGGCCATCAGCACCGAGACCGCCATCACCTGCGTGTTGAAGCGCCGGGTGTTGCCCGAGGTGGCCAGCCGTTCCCAGTGCGGCGCCAGCGCCGCCCAGACCGGCGTCATCAGGCCGTAGACGATCGCCGCCATCGCGGTGCCGATCGGCAGCGCGAGCGCCAGCCCGGCTTCCATGTCGGAGCCGGTGAGGATGGTGTAGGCCACCGCGATCACCGACGCCGTGGTGGCATCTGCCGGGATCTGGCCGCCGATGGCCGAGATCCCCATGAAGATCGACTCCAGCGCGGCGCCCATGATGATGCCCTGCACCGGATCGCCGATCAGCAGGCCGGTCACCGGGGCGATGACGATGGGACGGGTGAGACACTGCCAGCTGAGGAAGTACGGATCGAGTGCGCTCAGCACGAAATAGGCAATCGAGATCGCGATTGCCGCCTGAATCATCACGGCCGGAACTCCTTTCTCGTCATCGCTTGTTCGCCAGCACGCCGGCGAGATTGGTTGGGCTGTCTTCCGGGGTGGTCTGGATCACCGCGGGGATGCCGGTATCGACCACCTGCTGCAGGATCGCGGCCTCCTCGGGATAGAGGTACAGATTCGGGTCGTAGGTGGGACGCGGGAGGTTGTTGTGGCGCGCGGCGGTGCGGCCGTAGTTTCCGATGTTGATGGCGGGGATGCCGGGCACCTGGGTGACCACAGCCAGCAGGTCGGCCGGCGTGGCGACGATCACCAGGATGCTGAGCCGCTCCGCCCGAGGATCATTGACCAGCGTGATCGCCCCCTCGACGGTCTTGATCGCCACCTTGGCGGTCGGCGGAGCCGCCATCATCAGCGACTGCTGGATGAGTTCGCTGTCGGCGGCATCGCCATTCGCCACCACGATGCGATCCACGCCGAGGTGGCGCGACCACTTGATGGCAACCTGGCCATGGATCAGCCGCTCGTCGAGCCTGATCAGCTTGATCATCTGGTTCCTCCCATTCGTTTCAGTCGAAGAAGTCGGGGTCGGCGGTGGCCGGTGCGGCCTCCTCGAGGACGACGACCCGCAGCTGGTCGCGTGCCTGACCGACCAGTTCCCGGATACGGTCGGCCGTCACCGGTGCAGGCTCCAGGGCCAAGGCGAGGATCAATGCCAGGTTCGCCCCGGAGATCAGCGTGGTGTTCGGCCGATCGAGGTAGCCGCACAGCGTGGTGTTCACGCTGCCGCCGTAGAGATCGGAGACCAGGATGGCCTGGTCCTCCGGTGTCAACGATGAGAAGAAGGCGTCGGCGGCGTCGCGCACCGTCGAGTCGTCCAGGAAGGCGTCGTAGGTGGTGATCGAACCCTGCTTGCCCAGCAGGACCTCGACGGCGCTCAGGATCCCGGACGCGAACGCGCCGTGAGAGCCGATGAACAGCTTGAGCAATGGACAAAACCCCCTCGTCATCGATGGGTGGCGCCAGATGGCGTGACGAAAATGTAGGACATCGACACCATGCAGCTGAACGCAGACTTTGGCGGGCCCGCAGAGGCGCTTGCCCGTTATGGCCCGTACGCAGGTGCAAAGTCGTGCACGGCAATCGGGATGACCCGCCGTGGGCTCGTGAGGGGACGCAAGAAAAAACGGTGGCCCCCAGCTGGGGCCACCGCTCAGAACTGGCGCAGAGCAGGATCAGTGCTGGTAGTCACCGCGGTAGTACTCGTAGCACCAGCCGGCGACGGCCCAGATGCCCACGGCGCCGCCGAGGATGCTCAGCCACCAGCCGAAGACCGGGCCGAGGGCCATCACCGTCACCACAAGCGCGCACCAGAACGGCCACATGCTCGCAGGCGGGAAGAACCCGAGTTCACCCGCGCCCTCGATGATCTCGCCGTCCTTGCGGTCCTCCGGGCGAGGATCCATCTTCCGCGCCTGGATGAACAGGTAGACCGCCAGCATCGCCGCGAAACCGAAGGTGAGGATCAGCACGACCGTGCCGATGACCTCGCGGGACATCAACCAGTAGACGGGTGCCACGATCGCCATGAAGATGGCGATGAACCCCAGGGTCCAGCCTTCCTGCCTCACTTGCCGAGCTCCCCTCGTTCGGCCGGCTCCAGATACTCCTTGCCCGGGTAGTCCGGATCGTCGATGCCGGGATGGTTGAGGTCGAAGGTGGGGGATTCGGAGCGGATCCGGGGCAGCCTGGTGAAGTTGAACCGCGGCGGCGGCGAGGACGTCGCCCACTCCAGCGTCCGGCCCCAACCCCACGGATCATCGACCTCGACCAGGGGGGAGTTGCGGGAGATCCACACATTCCAC
>JASGEM010000046.1:0-17931 GCA_049841235.1 Propionicimonas sp.
GTGGTGTGATGGTCGGTGTCCATGCGTTGGTCGTGGGGCCGATCTTCCTTTACGTCGCCCGACTGCTCACCCCGAGCCCTTTCGGGTGCGATTTGCCGAGGGCTGAGAGCGGTCGAGTGCGGACGAGACGAGGTGCGGAGGTCTGTGGATTCGACGGTGAGCTGTGGCGGTTCCAGTTTGTGACATGCGGATTCGGGTGAGTAGGCGATGGGGACAGCGCCCATCTCGTAGGGGAAGTTGCCTGGAGGTGAGCGTGGCGGCGCCACGAACTGTTTTCCCTTGTCGGGCGAGGAATCGTTCAACTGCCGGTACGCGGGGATCCGCACCCCGCGGTGGGACGGCAGGCGATCCCGGGCTGCAGTGGGCGCGTCGACGATTGAGTTTGTCAAGATCTGCTGCCGCCGATGCCTTCCGCAGGAGGCCCTGACAGTCTCAGGCACCAACGACATGTTGCTCGGGAGGCGACAGCAAGCTGCGGTCGAGGAGACCGGCGACGGAACTGCATAGCGGGGTGCGGACCCCCGCGCGACGGCGGAGGGAATGCAGGTGCTGCCGAGGCCGGGAGTGTCGCGTTCGGCCTTGGGGGCCGATGACGGCACCTGGCCGCTCCCCACTCCCCGCGAGGTGGGCGCGAACTGCGCCACTGCGCGACTAGATACCTGATTGCGAACGACGGTACATACCTACAGGCGTAACTCGTGCGAAACCCAAGAACGCAACGTCGAGGCGGAGCGGGTGACTGGTCGGGTGACGTAGAGGATCCCTGCACCACCTACTAGCGCAAGGACGCAGCAGAACAAGGCCACGGACCGCCGCCCGACCGGTCACCCCGGAGTTGGCGCAGACGCAACCACAGCGGTGTGCCCACCCGCCAACGGTCTGCTCGCCCGCCACCACCTCTACGGAATAGAGATATCCTTTTGTTTCACGTGAAACCACGCCTACCGAGGAGCCTGCTCCGTGTCGTCCACTTCCAGTGCACCTCGCCGGGTCGCATTCGACGTTCCTGAGTTCGCTGATCCTGAGGACCTGGAGCCGGACGATCTCGACGCGGATGTTTCACGTGAAACGCCGGCAGCATTGCCTCGTCCACGTCGGACGCGGACACTGGTGGTCGCTAACCAGAAAGGTGGCGTGGGGAAGACCACCACCACCGTGAACCTGGCTACCGCGCTGGCGCTCGGGGGGCTCAAGGTGCTGGTGATCGACCTCGATCCGCAGGGGAATGCGTCGACTGCGCTCGGGGTGGAGCATCACGAGGGAGTTCCGGGGACCTACGAGGTGCTGACCGACCAGGTTCCCGTCGCCGATCTGGTGCAGGCGTCCCCGGAAGCCCGTGGCCTGTGGGTGTTGCCAGCCACGATCGATCTGGCCGGTGCGGAAATCGGTCTGGCAGCCGTGATGGCACGGGAGAGTCGGCTGCTGCATCAGCTGCAAGAGTTCACTCGCGCGCATGCCTTCGACTACGTGTTCATCGATTGTCCGCCCTCGTTGGGCCTGCTGACTCTGAATGCGCTGGTCGCCGCGGACGAGATCCTGATTCCGATCCAGTGCGAGTACTACGCGCTGGAGGGCGTTACCCAGCTGCTGCGCACGATCGACCTGGTGAAGGGCGCCATGAATGACGGGCTGCGACTGACCACCGTCGTCCTCACCATGTTCGACGGGCGGACCCGGCTCTCGGCGCAGGTCGCGGATCAGGTGCGGGAGTACTTCCCTTCGGAGACTCTCAGCACCGTGATTCCACGCTCGGTGCGGGTCTCCGAGGCGCCGAGTTATGGTCAGAGCGTCGTCACCTACCATCGCGCCTCGGCCGGCGCTCAGGCATATCTGTCCGCAGCAGAAGAGATTGCTCACCGCGCGGATGCGGTACAGGCAGAAGGAGACCGTCCATGACCACAGCCAAGCCACGCTCAGGACTCGGCCGGGGACTCGGCGATCTTCTGCAGCGCACCGATCCGGAACTGGCCACGCGCAGCAGCGAGCCGCGTGCCCAGGTTCCCGAGGGCTCGAGGTTCGAGGAGATCCCGGTGTCGGCCATCCAGCCGAACCCCAGGCAGCCCCGCACGGTGTTCGATTCCGACGCCCTGGACGAGCTCGCGGCTTCGATCGGGGAGTTCGGACTGCTGCAGCCGATCGTGGTGCGCCCGCTGCCTGAGGGCCAGTACGAACTCGTGATGGGGGAGCGGCGACTCCGGGCGAGTCAACAAGCAGGTTTATCGACAATTCCAGCGATCGTCCGGCGCACCGAGGATCACGACCTGCTGCGGGATGCCTTGCTGGAGAACCTGCACCGTGCTCAACTCAACCCCCTGGAGGAGGCCGCCGCCTACCAGCAACTCCTGGAGGACTTCGGTTGCACCCAGGAGGAACTCTCCCGCCGGATCAAGCGCTCGCGTCCCCAGATTTCCAACACCATCCGGTTGTTGCAGTTGCCCACCGCGGTGCAGCGCCGGGTGGCGGCGGGCGTGATCAGCGCTGGCCACGCGCGGGCGTTGCTCGCGCTCGATTCAGCCGAGGCCATGGAGCGTGTCGCTGGCCGCATCGTCGCGGAGAACCTCTCCGTCCGCGCCGTCGAGGAATTGGTGTCGGTGGGGGAGCTCGGAACCCCGCGCAGCCCGCGCACCCACCGTCCCAAGCAGAACTCACCCGAGGCTCTCGAACTGCAGGAGGAGCTCACCGACGCCCTGGACACCCGGGTCACCGTCACCTCCACAGGCAGGCGAGGCAAGATCGTGATCGAGTTCGCCGGAGCGGAGGACCTAAATAGACTTAGAGACTTATTACTTAGTAAGTAAGTTACTTTGTCGATAAATAGACCGTGCGCGGTCCGCCGCGTGACCTCATTGGCGGCCCTTCAGGGGCTCAGGGATCCAGTCCTTCTCACCCCGGGATGAGTGAACAGCCGCAGGTGACCAGGGCGGTGGCCGAGCGATCCAGCCAGTTACCCGCGGCGGTGGAGTGCTTGCCGTTCTGGGTGGCCATCAGGGCGAAGGTGAGCACGTGGCCGTCCTTCGTGGTCAGGTAGCCAGCCAGGGCATTCACCTTCTTGAGCGAGCCGGTCTTGGCGTGGACGACCGTGCGTCCGGCCTTCTCGGAGGGGTCATTGAAGCGGTCCTTCAGAGTGCCGTCAACCCCGGCGACCGGCAGCCCCTTCACCACGTCCACGTACCGCGGATCGGCCAGGGCGAAGCCGACCGATCGGGCGAGCACCGAGGGCAGCACCTTGGCCTTGGACGACAGACCCGAGCCGCCGTCGACCTTCATGCCCTTGCCCCACAGCTTCTTGCTCTTCAGCCATGCCGTGATCGCCGCCGAGCCGCCGTCGAAGCTCGGCTTCTTGCCTACCTTGATCGCGATGTGCCGGGCGAAGGTCTCCGCGGCCACGTTGTCGCTGTAGCGAAGCATCCGCCGGACCATCGTCCCCAATCGCGCGGAGGTGACCGACGCGACGGTCTTGGCCCCCTTGGGCACCGATCCGGCCTTGGCGAAGGTGACCTTGATGCCCTTGGCCTTCAGCTTCTTGGCGAAGAGCTTCGCCGTCGAGAGGCCGGGATCCCGGTAGGCCGACCACCCGGCCTTGCCGCCGTTCACGGTCAGGGATGCGATCCGCGGGGTGTAGGACGCCCACGACTTCTTCCAACTGGGGGAGTAGCTCGGTCCGCTGAACAGCGGCGCTGAGTAGGTGAGGGTGACCTTCTTGACCTTGGCCTTCTTCAGGGCCTTCGCGGTGGCGGCCGCCAGGTCGGTGAGGTTGGCCCGCTTTGCCGGAACGGTCGACCTGCCGCTGGTCAGGTACGGATCTCCGCCGGCGACCAGGACGATTCGTCCCTTCTTCGCGCTCACCACCTTGGTGGTGAAGGTCTTGTCTGCGCCCAGTACGTCGATCGCGGCGAGCGCGGTAAGGACCTTGGTGGTGGACGCCGGCACCATCGGCCGATCGTTGGCCAGTACCGGCTCGCCGTCGGCCGTGTAGACCGCCGAGGCGGTCGACTGCAGGTTCTTCTGCGAGAGTTTGGCCAGCCGAGTGGCCACCAACTCGATGTCGAGCTGGGGGGCCGCCCTGGGAGCAGAGGGTGCAGCGAGCGGAGCGGACAGGGGAGCTGCCACAACCGGGGGTGCGAGCAGGCCCGTGAACGCCAGCCCCAGCGCAAGCAGGATTCCGATCAGGCGACGTCGAAGCATGTCTGGGACGGTAACCCGAGATGTCACCGGGAAGCCAACCTCCGCAGGAAACAGCTCAACCCCAGCTTGAGAAGCGCCAACGGGTGATCCTCGATCATCCGGTGAGGCGCCGCCACGATCGGTGAGCTGGCCGGCGCCAGAGCCTGTCGACGGGCGGGACCTCTGCGACGGCGCGCCACGGGTCTCGACAGGCTCGCCGACGTCGGTGGGCTGCCGACGGGTGCCGGTCAGCCCTGAGATGACTCAGCGCAGGTCCGCGGCGGTTTCGACGGCGGCGATCCGGGCACGGACGTCCTTGGTGGCGTAGTGCTCGGCGACGAAGGAGAGGAAGGGGACCGTGCCTGCCAGGGCGATCAGGATCAGCCGGCCCCAGGGCCAGTGGACGCGGCGTCCCAAGTCGTAGGCGGTGATGATCAGCACCATGTACAGCCAGCCGTGGGGGACGCCGGTCAGGGTGACCACGATGCCGTTGTCGGCGAAGTACTTCAGTGGCATCCCGATCAGCACCAGCACCACCAACAGCACGCCCACCAGATAGGCCATCACCCGGTAGCGCAGCAGCGCTCCCCGGATCGCCGGAATCTGCGCGGGATCGAAAGTGGGGGTGAGGTCGGGCTGGCTCACGGTGTCTCCTGATCGGTACTCATGGTCACCGTACCCTGACGGCCCAGGGCGCGGACGAAGCGGAGCGTCATGAAGATCGCGAAGCCGGCGAACACCCACCACTGAAGCGCGTAGCCGTAGTTCTGCCAGGAGCCCTCGCCAGTCGTGAGCGTCACAGGGGCCGTCTCCAGCCCCTGGGCGTGAGCGCCTGCGGCGTCGAGGGTGAGAAAGCCGGGGAGCAACTGCTGCGGCCACTGCTGCGCGAGCGCCGCGAGGCGGACGACCGCGTCCGGATCGTCGTTTCGCGGCTCGGTCGGCATGAAGACCCCGACGAGCTGCTGCTCCCCCGCGGGTGGTGGGAACGACCCTTCGCCGGGCGCGGGGATCGTCCCGGATCCGGGGACCCGTCCGCGGACGACCGGCAGGACGCGGCCGTCCGCGACCTCGAGGGCGGTCAGCACCCGCCCGTCGGTCAGGATCAGCTGCTGCGAGGCGATGAAGGTGCCCGAGGTGCTCACCTGGCGTCCGTAGACATCCCCGACGGTGCCGTCAGCGGCGACGTTCTCCAGTAGCGCGATCGGCGGCAGGCTGGCTCGCTGCTCGGCGGAGGCCTGTTCCTTCGACTCGTAGACCTGCATCTGCCACAGCCCCAGCCACAGCATGGTCACCGCGATCGCGCACCCGACGACACCGACCAGTATCTGCTTGAGCCGAGGGGGCATGGGTCAACTGTGCCGCGCCCAGGCGTTGTCGACCAATTGCGCGCAGAGCAGCCCGAAGTCGTATCCCGCCGCCTCCACCGCCAGCGGCACCAGCGAGGTCTCGGTCATGCCCGGGGCGGAGTTGGCCTCGATGAACACAGGCTCGCCCGCGGCGGTCACGATGATGTCCGCGCGGGAGAGATCCCGCAGCCCCAGGACGCGGTGCGCGGAGATCGCCATCTCGGCGCAGGCGCTCGCCACCTCCTCGCTCACCTCGGCAGGGGCGATGAACCGGGTGTGGCCGGCGGTGTAGCGGGCGGTGTAGTCGTAGAAGCCCGATTCGGGACGGATCTCGACCGCCGGCAGCGCCACCGGTGCGCCGTCCAGCTCGACGACCGTGACGGCCACCTCGGTTCCCTCGATGTACTGCTGGACGACGGCCACGTCCCCGTAGGAGTAGGCGGCGACCATCGCCGCGGGCAGGTCGGCAGGCTTGGTGACCCGGGTGCAACCCAGTGCCGAGCCACTCCGTGCGGGTTTGACCATCATCGGGAAGCCGATCCGCTCGCCGAGCGCGCGCACCAGGTGGGCAGCCCCCAGTTCCCGGAACATGTCGTGCGGCAGCGCGACGGTGTCCGGCGTCCGCAGCCCCGCCTGGCCGACCAGGGGCCCCGCGATCGCCTTGTTGAACGACCGGCGGCAGGCGGCCGACCGCGAGCCGACGTAGGGGATCTCCAGCAGGCTCAGCACCTGCTGCAGCCCACCGTCCTCGCCCACGCCGCCGTGCAGCAGCGGGAAGGCGACCGGCCGCTCCAGGGCCTCGAACAGGTCGATCAGCCCGGGGGTGACGTCGGACTCGACGACCTCGTGGCCTCGATCGCGCAGCGCCTGGGCGACCCGGCGTCCGGAACGCAGCGAGACATCGCGTTCGTGGGAGAGCCCGCCGGCGAGCACAACGATCGGGCCGTGGCTGGGGGAGTCGTTCATGGTCAATGCCTAACTGATGTCGGGGGCCGGGCCGGTGGGAATTTCGTGATGACGAGCGGTGTCGAGGTCGATGCCGAAGGTGAGGTGCATATCCTGCTCGGACTGGATCACCTCACCGAGGCGGCGGGTGCCCTCGTAGATCCGCTCCGGAGTCGGGAAGCAGAAGGAGAGCCGCAGGTTGCGGCTGCCCAGTCCGTCGGCGTAGAACGCGGTGCCTGGCGTGAAGGCCACCCGGGCAGTGACGGCCCGGGGCAGCATGGCCTGGGAATCGAGACCCTCGGGCAGGGTCACCCAGACGAAGAAGCCGCCGGTCGGATGCGTCCAGGTGGTGCCCTCGAGCATGTGATCGCGCAGCCCCGCCATCATCGCGTCCCGGCGTTCCCGGTACATGTCGCGGTAGACGGTGATTTGGCTGCGCCAGTCGAACTCGTCCAGATAGGTGGCGATCGCGAACTGGCTGAAGACCGGGGGGCAGAGGGTGGCTGCCTCCTGCGTGAGCACCAGCTTCTCGCGGACGGCGTGCGGCGCCAGTGCCCAGCCCACCCGGAAGCCCGGCGCGAATATCTTGGAGAAGGAGCCGAGGTAGACCACGTTGTCGGCGTCCATCGACCGCAGCGCGGGCAGCGGCTCGCCCTCCAGGGTGAGCAGGCCGTAGGGATTGTCCTCCAGGATCAGCAGGTCGTGCTGCTTGGCGACCGCGATGATCTCACGGCGGCGCTCGACGGTCTGGGTGACGCCGCTGGGATTCTGGAAGTTCGGGATCGTGTAGAGGAACTTCACCCGCTTGCCGGCCGCCTTCAGGCTGATCAGCGCGGCGCGCAGCGCGACCGGATCGAGCCCGTGGTCGTCCATCGCCACGTGCACCACCTGGCACTGGTAGGCGTGGAAGGTGCCGAGCGCGCCGACGTAGCTGGGCGCCTCAGCAAGCACCACATCGCCGGGATCACAGAACACCCGGGTGATCAGGTCGAGCGCCTGCTGGGAGCCGCAGGTCACCACGATGTCGTCGGCATGGGCCTGGATCTGCTCCTCGGCCATCACCTCGACGATCTTCTCGCGCATGAACGGCTCGCCCTGTCCGGAGCCGTACTGCATGGCCTGGGTGCCGCGTTCGGTGATCAGCCGGTCGACCGCGCGGCCGAGAGCCTCGCGCGGCAGGTCGGCGATGTTGGGCATGCCCCCGGCCAGTGAGACCACCTCGGGACGGTTGGCGACGGCGAACAGAGCTCGCACGGCCGACACCTGCAGACCATGGGTTCGCTCGGCATAGGCGTCGACATAGGGGTCCAGCCGCGTGTCGCGGCGGGACGGTTCAGGAAGGCTCACCGCACCAGTCTGCCGCACTCACCCCAACAGAGCCGCTCTCGACCACCGCGCGGCGGGGTAGGGTCGGAATACCACGTGTCCCATGGACGTCGAGGAGGGACGATGGGCAGTCTGACCTGGCTCGGTCGCGCCGACCTGGCCACGCTCGTCTGCCCGTACTGCGGCCGGACGGCCGACCCCAACGCCGAGACGATGCTGGCGGCCGAGCAGGCCTGGGGATTCGTGGGTGCCTCGCTCACCCTGCACGGTGGCCGGACCGCGGCGCTGCTGATCACCCCGCTACCGAAGACCCGGACGGCCATGCTCAACTGCCTGTGGGTGGCACCTGGCCACGCCGGACGGGGACGTGGCAAGCGGCTGATCCAGGCGACCGCCGCCGGACTGCTCTCGAGCGAGGTGGAGGCGATCGTGGCGCGGGGATCCCGCAGCAGGCTGGACTGCACCGCGCCGCCGGCCGACTTCCTGCGGGCGGTCGGCTTCACCCGGGTGATGGACGCTCACCTCCTGGGTCATGCGACTGACGCCGAAGGCGCGCGGCCCGAGCGGTTGTGGCGGCTCGATCTCGACGCCACGGTGACGGCCCCCACCGGCCTGCGCGGCCTGGTGGCGGACTGGCTGCGTGCGCTGCGCCCGATCCGGCCCGAGCCCGCCGGCCGAGTCTCGCGGGAGTCCTGAGGACGTGGATCCGAACGCGGCGGGGCGGCGCCCCGGTGGGGTGCTGGTGGTCGGGGACGTCATCAACGACGTCCTGGTTCGGCCGCTGGCCCAGATCACGCCCGATTCCGACACCCGCGCGCAGATCGTCCGCCGGCCCGGCGGCTCAGCGGCCAACCTGGCCTGCTGGCTGGGCAGCCTGGGTGCCGATGTCACCTTCGTCGGGCGGGTGGGACGCGACGACCACGCCTTGCACACCCGCCACCTGACCGACTCCGGCGTGAGGCCGCGGCTGGCGGTCGACCCGGAGGCCGAGACCGGCACCATCGTGATCGTCCTGGATCCGGCCGGCCGGCGCACCATGCTCACCGACCGGGCGGCCAACCTCAACCTGACCGCCGACGACATCCCGGATGAACTGCTGGCCGAGGCGGGCCTGCTGCACATTGGCGGCTATTCGCTGTTCGAACCCGGGGTGAGGCAGAGCTTCCTGCATCTCCTCGAGCGGGCCCGGGCTCAGCGATTGCCGATCTCGGTCGACCCCAGTTCCGTCGCCTGGCTGCGCGAGGTCGGTGCGGATCGGTTCCTGGAGTGGACCAGGGGTGCCGCCTTCGCCTTCCCGAACCGGGACGAGGCGCTGTTCCTGGCCGGCACCGACGATCCGGACGTGGCGGCCGATCGGCTCGTGGAGCACTACGGGACGGCTGTCGTCACCCTCGACGGGGACGGAGCGGTGCTGGGACGGGCGGGGAGCCGTCCGTTGCGGATCGCCACCGACCGGATCGCGGCCGTCGATTCCACCGGCGCCGGCGATTCGTTCTGCGCCGGCTTCCTGGATGCCTGGCTGCGCGGGGTCGGCGAGGTGGCGGCCGTGGAGGCGGGAGCGGCGCTGGCCCGGACCGCCGTCTCCCGGATGGGAGCCCGGCCCGCGGGCGGAGCTGTCAGGCCGCGCGAGCCGTGAGGACGAGCGGGCCGTCGGCGGTGATCGCGATGGTGTGCTCGCTGTGGGCACCGCGGGAGCCGTCGGAGGAGCGCAGCGTCCAGCCGTCCGGGTCATAGCGGAGCTGATTGGTGGTGGCCAGCAGCCAGGGTTCGATGGCGATCACCAGGCCCTCGGCCAGCTTCATGCCGGAGCCGGGCAGGCCGTCATTGGCGATATGCGGGTCGCCGTGCATCGTCCGTCCGACGCCGTGGCCGCCGAACTGGGTGTTGATCCGGTAGCCGCCCTCGCGGCAGACCCCGCCGATCGCCGCGGAGATATCGCCGATCGAGTTGCCCGGCTTCGCCACCGCGATCGCCGCCGCCAGGGCTCGCTCGGTGGTCTCGATCAGCGCCAGATCGGCCGGACGGGGAGTGCCGACGACGAACGAGATCGCCGAATCGGCCACCCAGCCGTCCACCGATACGGCGAAGTCGAGGGAGACCAGGTCGCCGTCCTGCAGGGAGTAGTTGTGGGGCAGGCCGTGCAGCACCGCATCGTTCACGGAGGTGCAGATCACCTTGCCGAAGGGGCTGCCACCGAAGGAGGGGTGGTAGTCGATGTAGCAGGATTCCGCTCCGGCCGCGCGGATCAGTTCGTGTGCGCGGGCGTCGATCTCCAGCAGGTTCGTCCCGACCCCCACTTCCTGTCGCAAGGTCGCGAGCGTCTCGGCGACGAAGCGGCCGGCGGGCCTCATCTCCTCCAGTTCGGTGGAACTGCGCAACTCGATCGCCGGGCGGCTGACCGTGGGACGGGTGGCCGTCCGGGCGACCCGCCGTCCGCTCAGCCGGCGCAGCTTGCGGTTCAGAGGTACTCCTCCAGCGCGCGGATCAGCATCGCCTTGGTCTTGCCGCCCTGGAACTGCTTGACCACCTCGCCACCCACGAAGATCTGGATGGTCGGCAACCCGAGGATGCCGTAGGAGATGGTGGTCTGGGTGTTCTCGTCGGCGTTGAGCTTGACGAAGCCGACCTTGTCGCCGTACTCGGCGGCGAGCTCCTCGATGATCGGTGAGAGCTGCTTGCAGGGCGCGCACCACTCGGCCCAGTAGTCGACCAGCACCGGCTTGGACGACTTCAGCACCTGCTCGGCGAAGGTGGCGTCGGTGACCTCGGCAACGGCGGCCATGAATTCTCCTGATTTGTCTGCGCGGATGACTCTTCGACCCCGACTCTCGACCCTTCGACAGGCTCAGGGATCGTCCTGGGCTCGTGCTGCGGGCTCGGGGAGGCCCAGCTTACGACGTCGATCCGACACCGAACGGCGCCGCGCCCGCAGCGCGTCGAGCGCCGGCGAAGTTCAGACCTGACCGACCTCAGCGAGGATGGCGGCACCGCCCGTATCGGAATCGAGGGCGGCGAGGTAACGCTCGGCGTCCAGGGCGGCGGCGCAACCGGTGCCGGCGGCGGTGATCGCCTGGCGGTAGATGTGGTCGACCAGATCGCCGGCCGCGAAGACGCCCGGCAGATTGGTACGGGTGCTGGGCGCGTCCACCAGGACGTAGCCGGCGGCGTCGAGATCGACCTGGCCACGGAGCAATTCCGAGCGCGGGTCGTGGCCGATCGCCACGAACAATCCCTGGATGGGAAGTTCGCGGGTCTCGCCAGTCATCGTGTCGGCAAGCACGAGTGCGGAGACCGAATTGTCGCCCTTGATCCCGGTGACCACCGAGTTCCAGGCGAAGCTGATCTTGGGGTCGGCTTCGGCGCGGGCGATCATGATCTTGGAGGCACGCAGTTCGTCCCGGCGATGGACGAGGGTGACCGAGCGGGCGAAGCGGGTGAGGAAGGTGGCCTCCTCCAGCGCCGAATCCCCGCCGCCCACCACGGCGATGTCCTTGTCGCGGAAGAAGAAGCCGTCGCAGGTCGCGCACCACGAGACACCGCGTCCGGAGAGCCGATCCTCGTCGGCCAGGCCGAGCCGGCGGTAGCCCGAGCCCATGGCGAGGATGACCGTCCGGGCGGAGTAGGTGGTGCCGTCGGAGTCGGTGACGGTCTTGATCGGGCCGGTGAGGTCGACCGCGGTGATGTCGTCGGTGATGATCTCGGTGCCGAAGCGCTCGGCCTGGGCGCGCATCGCGATCATCAGATCCGGACCCATGATGCCTTCGGCGAAGCCCGGGAAGTTCTCCACCTCGGTGGTGTTCATCAACGCGCCGCCGGCGGTGAGCGCCCCCTCGAAGAGCAACGGCTTCAGGCTGGCCCGGGCGGTGTAGATGGCGGCGGTGTAGCCGGACGGGCCGGAGCCGATGATGATGACGTCGCGCACTTCAGACATGGCTTCCCTCAAGGTTGATGACTCGGGCTCACCCTATCGAGGCTGGCGAGCCGGACGAAGAGATGAACACGCGGCGACGCCTCAGGTATTCCCCCGGGGGTATCTGACGGAGCCGGGCGACCGCCATGCATCCCTCTGTCGTTGGCGCCCATCCCTGTCTTTCCGTGCCGAGGAGAGGCAATCCGTCCCGCGGGAGAGCTCAGGCCCCCTTCTTTCGCCTGGGCGCGGAATCGTCCGACTTCTTCGACGTGCTGGGCTTGCCCTTCTTTCCGGCGTCCTGGCGTTCCCGGTTCTTCTCGATCGACCGCTTCAGCGCCGCCATCAGGTCGATGACATCCGCATCGGCGTCCTGCTCCTCGTCCTTGGCGCCGAAGGTCTCCTCCGTGCTGGTCACCTCGCCGGATTCGATCTTCCTGTCGATCAACAGGCGGAGTTGGTGCTGGTACTCGTCCTCGAAGGCCTCCGGCGTGAAGTCCGAGGAGAACTGATCGACCAAGGTCTTGGCCATCTCGAACTCGGCATCGGAGATTCGCACGTCGGACTCGAGTGCGGGGAAGTCCGGCTCGCGGACCTCGTCCGCCCAGAGCAGCGACTGCACCACCAGTGCGGCATCGCGCACCCGCAGCGCTCCCAGCCGAGTCTTCTGCCGCAGGGTGAACTTCACGATCGCGGTGCGCTGGGTGCTCTCCAGCGTCTTGTGCAGGAGAAGATAGGCCTTCGCTGATTTGGAGTCCGGCTCCAGGTAGTAGGAGCGCTCGAACATCACCGGCTCGATCTGCTCCGAGGGCACGAACTGCAGGATCTCGATCTCCTGCGAGCGTTCCGCGGGTACCGACTTCAGGTCGTCCTCGGTCAGCACGACGGTGTGCGTGCCGTCGTCGTAGGCCTTGTCGATGTTCTCGAACTTGACGATCTTCCCGCAGACCTCACACTTGCGCTGGTACCGGATCCGTCCGCCGTCCGCGTCGTGCACCTGGTGCAGGCGCACGTCGTGGTCTTCGGTCGCCGTGTAGGCCTTCACCGGCACATTCACCAGCCCGAAGGCGATGGTCCCCGTCCAGATGGCTCTCATGTCACCAGTGAACCAGCCCGTTCCGCACAGCGGTATCCGTGGGAGTGCCCACCCGAACCCGCCTCCGTGCCAGCTCGTGGAAACCACGGGGACGGTTCCTGTGGCTCGGGTATCGCGTTCAGTCAGGGCGCAGACGGTTCGGTGTTCTGCGAGCGGGTAATGGCAAGCTGTGACCGAGGGAACCGTCCCTGCGGTTCGGGGCATCTGCCGGTTCCGCAGGGCTTCCGGAGCGAGGGAGGGGAGATGGCGGCGGGCAAGAGCCAGAAGGTCCGGGTCGGCGAGCTGACCCTCCAGATCTCCAGCCTGGACAAGGTGCTCTACCCCGAGACCGGCACCACCAAGGCCGACGTGCTGCGCTACTACCTCGAGATCGCGCCGGTGCTGATCCCGCAGGCGGCCTGGCGACCGGTGACCCGCAAACGCTGGGTTGACGGTGTCGGAACCGCGGACGATCCGGGCACGGCCTTCTTCCGCAAGGACATCGAGGCGGGAGCTCCCAAGTGGGTGCCGACCGGACGGATCACCCACTCCAGCCACACCAACACCTACCCGCTGGCCAACAATGCCGCGGTGCTCGCCTGGTTCGCGCAGCTGGCCGCGCTGGAGGTGCACGTCCCACAGTGGCGGTTCGGGGTCAACGGCGCACCGCGGAACCCCGACCGGCTGGTCATCGACCTCGATCCAGGCCCCGGCGCCGGGCTGGCCGAATGCGCCCAGGTGGCGCGCACCGTCCGGGCGATCTTCGCCGACATGGAGCTGGATCCGGTACCGGTCACCTCCGGCTCCAAGGGCATCCACCTGTACGTCCCGCTGGACGGGCGGATGACGACCGAGCAGGCCTCCGGGCTCGCCAGGCAGCTTGCGCTCGGGCTCGAGGAGAGCCTGCCGGAACTCGTCGTGGCGAGCCAGAAGAAGACGCTGCGCGAGGGCAAGGTGCTGGTCGACTGGTCGCAGAACAACGGCGCCAAGACCACGATCTGCCCCTACTCGCTGCGCGGGCGGAGTCGCCCGACGGTCGCCGTGCCGCGTACCTGGGAGGAACTGGACGATCCTGAGCTGGCCCACCTCGAGTACGAGGAGGTGCTGGAGCGGGTCGCCGAGGGCATCGATCCGATCGCCGGTCAGGGCTGGGCCTTCGACCAGGCTCCCGGTGGCCACGACAAGCTGACCCGCTACCGCGAGAAGCGGGACGCCGACCGTACTCCTGAGCCGGTTCCGGCCGCGTCGTCCAGGAACTCGACGGCGTCATCGGACTCCTCACCCAGCTTCGTCATCCAGGAGCACCACGCCCGCCGGCTGCACTGGGATTTCCGGCTGGAGCGGGATGGCGTGCTGGTCTCCTGGGCGGTCCCGAAGGGCCCGTCACTGGCGCCGGAGCCGCACCGGCTCGCCGTCCAGACCGAGGATCACCCGCTGGAATACGGCAGCTTCGAGGGCGTCATCCCCAGGGGCGAGTACGGCGGCGGCACCGTCACGATCTGGGACAGCGGCAGCTACGAACTCGAGAAGTGGCGCGAGGACGAGATCATCGTCGTCCTGCACGGCCGTCACACCGGAGGGCTGGGTGGCGTTCCCCGCCGCTATGTCCTGGTGCGGACGGGCGGCGAAGGCGAGAAGTCGAGCTGGCTGCTGATCTTCACCAAGGACCAGCCCAAGGCTCCGCCCATCCCCGGCCCCTCACCCGCCATCCCGGCCCATCCCCCCGCTGTCGTCCCCGCCACGTCTCTCACCGGGAGGGTGCAGGCGCCGGACGGCGCGGGCTCGGTTCTGGTGCCCGCGGAGCTCCCCGCCCCGATGCTGGCGACCGTGGGACGCCCCAACGACCTCGACGACGGCGAGAACTGGGCGCTGGAGCTCAAGTGGGACGGCGTGCGCGCGATCTGCCAGGTGGTCGGAGACCGCGTCCGTCTGGTCTCCCGTAACGGGATCGACGTGACCGAGCGCTATCCGGAGCTGGCTGAGCTCTCGGACGCGGTGCTGGCGGAGGCCGCCCTCCTGGACGGCGAGATCGTCGCGCTCGACCGCCAGGGCCGGCCGAGCTTCGCGCTGCTGCAGCAGCGGATGAACGTCGACCTCCGTCGCGTCCCGCAACTGAGGAACTCCGTCCCCGTCACCCTGATGCTCTTCGACGTCCTCGCCCTGACCGTCGACGGCACCGAGCGGCGCCTGATGCGCACCCCCTACCGCTCCCGCCGCGAACTCCTGGCCGCTGCCGTCCATGAGACCGATCACGTCCGGGTACCTCCGGACATCGAGGGCGGCCTTGCTGCGGCGATGGCCCAGAGTCGCGCCCGGCACCTCGAAGGGGTGGTGGCCAAGCGGACCGAGTCGGTCTACCTGCCCGGCCGTCGCTCCGGCCAGTGGCTGAAGTTCAAGCACCGCATCCACCAGGCCGTGGTGGTGATCGGCTGGCGGCTCGACGACAACGACCGGCTGAAGTCGCTGCTGGTGGCGTTGCCGGGTGCGGACGGCGAGTTGCACTACGCCGGACGGGTCGGCTCCGGCATCGCCCCGAGCGCGCTGGCGGAACTGGAACGAACCCTGCGACGCATCGAGCGCAGGACGCCAGCGGTATCCGACGTACCTGCCGCCGAACAGCGCGATGCCCGCTGGGTGAGCCCCAGGCTGATCGGTGAGGTGAGTTACGCGAAGGTCACTCCGCAGGGTCGCCTGCGCGAGCCGACCTGGCGCGGCTGGCGTCCGGATCTGGATCCGGAGGATGTGACCTGGGAGACACCGCCGGCAACCCGATCCGGGAGCTGAGCCGGTCGAGAACCCCGCGGCGCGGGATACCAACCTGTCTCATTATCCGGACGAGCTGAGGGGAGCTCTCGTACGGCGATCGGCCCGGTTCGAAGAGCCCGCGCCACCCCATCTGCCGGCTGAAGACCCCAACCCCACCAGGACCGGGCCGTCTCCCCTTGCCACAGCCGTTCTGAGCCGTCCGTCGGCGAACCGATCCGCCGCCCGGACGGTGATGCCTGGGTGGGGGCCGGAGGGACGACGGAGGCCTCGCCTCCTTGGCCGTGGCGATCCGAAGCCGAACACGCTCCGGCGGGTCCGACGGCGCTGCTGGGCTAGCATGGCCGGAAAATTCATCAAAACAGAGGGGGATTTCAGCCGACGAGCGAACCGGAATTGCCAGCGAACGACAACGACGAACGATGCTGATGACTGGGGTGACCACCGCTGAGTTTCCTGGACTTCCTGATTGACCGCAGTGACGACATGCTCGAGTTGGGGATTGAGCATGCCCTGGTCGTGGCCGTCTCGGTCGGCCTGGCTTCCCTGATCGGGATCGCACTGGGGATCGCCACCTACCGGCGGTCCGGACCGCGCGAGACCGTCCTCGCCGCGGCCGGCGCATTCCTCACGATCCCGTCCTTCGCCCTGTTCATCCTGCTGCTCGGCCCGCTCGGGCTGGGCTGGCCGCCGGTCGTCGTCGCGCTCACCCTCTACGGGCTGCTGCCGATCCTGCGGAACACGATCACCGGGCTGCGCAGTGTGGATCCGGCGATCGTCGAGGCCGCGAAGGGGATGGGACTCAGCCGGTCGCAACGCCTGCTGCGAGTCGAATTGCCGCTGGCCTGGCCGGTGATCATCACCGGCATCCGGGTCACCACCTTGATCCTGCTGGGCATCGCCGCGATCGGCGCGATCGTCAACGGCCCGGGTTACGGGGAACTCATCTTCACCGGCCTGGCCCGGGTGGGCACCCCGGTGGCGGTCAATCTGGTCCTGGCCGGAACCCTGGGCGTGGTCGTGCTCGCCGTGCTGTTCGACCTGCTCTTCCACGCCGTCCGCCGGCTCACGACCTCCAGGGGGATCCGATGACGACCATCAGCAGCGACCTGCCGATCCGGGCCGAAGAGCCTGAGCGCAAGGTCAAGATCCGGCTGGAGAAGCTCACCAAGCGCTACGCCGACCAGCGCCGGGATGCCGTCGAGCAGCTGGATCTCGACATCCATGAGGGCGAGATCGTCGTCTTCGTCGGCCCTTCCGGGTGCGGCAAGACCACCACGATGAAGATGATCAACCGGATCATCGAGCCGACCTCCGGGCGGATCATCCTGGACGGTGAGGACGTCACGGCGATCAATGCCGACGCGCTGCGGCGGCGGATCGGCTATGTCATCCAGCAGATCGGCCTGTTCCCCCACCTGACCATCGGCGAGAACGTGGCGACCGTCCCCAAGCTGCTCGGCTGGGACGCCAAGCGGATCGATGCCCGGGTGGACGAGCTGCTGGAGATGGTCAACATGTCGCCGGCGACCTACCGGCACCGCTACCCCAAGGAGCTCTCCGGCGGACAGCAACAGCGGATCGGCGTGGCCCGCGCGCTGGGCGCCGATCCCGAGGTGCTACTGATGGACGAGCCCTTCGGCGCGATCGACCCGATCACCCGGGACCGGCTGCAGAACGAGTTCCTCCGGCTGCAGTCGGAAGTGAAGAAGACCATCGTCTTCGTCACCCACGACATCGACGAGGCGATCAAGATGGGCGACCGGATCGCGATCCTGAAGGAAGGCTCCCGGATCGCGCAGTACGACACCCCCGAGCAGATCCTCACCGCACCCGCCGACGACTTCGTCGCGGAGTTCATCGGACGGGGCGCCTCCCTGAAGAGGCTCAACCTCACCCGGGTCTCGGAGATCGAGCTGGGTTCCTGGCCGACCGTCACCGCCGACACCCCGGTGGCTGAGGCGATGGGCAAGCTCCGCAGCGTCGAGCAGAGCGCGTTGCTGGTGGTGGACGGCCAGAATCGTCCGCTGCGCTGGATCAGTGCCGACGACCTGCGCCGGGCGTCGGGCCGGCGGCTCGATCAACTCGGGGTGGAGCCGCGGGCGGTGGTGGAACCGCACGCCACGCTCAGCGACGCGCTCAACGAGATCATCACCGCCCGGTACGTGGTGACCCTGGTGGTGGACGGCCGCGGCCGACTGCTCGGCGTGGTGGACATCGAGCAGATCAACGAGGTGATCCGCACCATGCGCGCCTCGGCCCTGACCCAGGCCCGGGCCGGGCTGGAGGACGACGCATGAGCACCCCGCGACGTTCTTCTCCTCCGCTACGCTACCCCGAACAACGTCGCGGGGACCCCGATACCACCCCACGACGTTCTTCTCCTCCGCTACGCTCCCCCGAAC
>JASGEM010000047.1:0-52341 GCA_049841235.1 Propionicimonas sp.
GCTGGGCGACTTCGCCGGCGCGGCGGGAGCCGTCGCCGACGGGCTGCAGCGCGCCTACCGCGAGCTAGGGGTCTCCGATGACCACCTCGGCGACCTGCCCGCCGCCGGTGCGCTGACCCTGGCGACGATCGAGCGGGCCGCCGCGAGCCAGGGATGAGGGGAGCGGGGCGCAGGAGCAGCCAGGACCGCTACAACAGGACGCGGATGTCCGCCTCGATGGCCGACGGAGCCACGGTCGGCCCGTAGCGGCGCACCACCTCGCCATTGCGGTCGACCAGGAACTTGGTGAAGTTCCACTTGATCGCGTCGCCCAGGATGCCGCCCTGCTCGGTACGCAACCAGGTGAAGAGCGGATGGGCATCGCGGCCGTTGACGTCGATCCTGGCGAACATGGGGAAGGTCACGTCGTACTTCTCGGTACAGAAACTGGCGATCTCGGCGTTGTCCTCGAACTCCTGATGGGCGAACTGGTCGCAGGGGAAGCCCAGCACCACCAGACCCTGATCGCGCAACTCGCGGTAGAGCTTCTCCAGCCCTTCATACTGTGGCGTGAATCCGCACTTGGAGGCGGTGTTCACCACCAGTACCACCTTGCCTGCGTAGTCGGCCAGCGGTTGTGGCTCGCCGGTGATCCGGATCGCCTCGAAGTCGCTCAGCGTTGTCATTTCTCGCCTCCAGGGGTGGATGTGGCGACGGCGTCGTCTCTGATGAGCATAGGGGTGCGGGGGCGGGCCTGGTCAGGGGTGATCTCGCCTGGCTCGCCAGGGAGGCCAGCGCGGGCGCCGTCCATTTCCGCCGGGCTGCTGCCTCTGGCGTCGCATTCTCCCTAGACTCCGCTGGTGGAGGTACGGGGGTGACGGATTCGAGCCCGCGGTCCAGGCTGTACGCGCCCTTCGCCCGACGGGCGTTCTTCTGGCTGTGGCTGGGCATGCTCGTCAGCACCATGGGGCTGTGGGCACAGATGGTCGGCGCGCAGTGGCTGTTCATCGCCGATCCGAACGCGGCCACCATCGTCTCGTTGGTCGCCACCGCCAACGCGCTGCCGGCGATGCTCTTCGGACTGCCCGCCGGCGTGCTCTCCGATGCCTTCGACCGTCGTTGGCTGTTGGTCGGCATCCAGGCCTACACGTTCCTGATCGCCGTCCTGCTTGCAGTGCTCACCGCGCTCGACATGATGCCGGCCACCCTGCTGCTGGCGTTCATCTTCGCCGCGGGGCTCGGGCTGGCAGCGCAGTTGCCGACCTGGCAGCCGCTGATCACCGAGCTGGTGCCGCGCTCGCAGTTGGTGTCGGCGACCCGGCTCGACATGCTCAACGTCAATGTGGCGCGGGCGATTGGGCCGGCGATCGCGGGTGTGATCATCACCTTCCTGGGGGTCGCGCAGGTCTTCGTGTTCAGTGCGGCGTGCACCGTCCTGCTGCTCGGAGCGCTGTTGCTGTGGCGTCGTCCGGTGGCCGATGCCGGGCCGCGAGAGCGGTTCATGCCCGCGTTGCGCTCGGGCGCACGTTACGTCCGGCACGAGCCCGGCGTGCGGCGGATCCTGATCCGCGTAGCGATGTTCGTCGCGCCCGCGAGCGCGGTGTGGACGCTGCTGCCGCTGATCGCCAATCGCCAACTCGGGCTGGACTCCACGGGTTACGGCGTGCTTTTCGCGATCCTCGGGGTGGGTGCGGTGATAGGTTCCCTCACCCTGGGCCGGCTGCGAGCCCGGTTCTCGTCCAACGCGATCCTGGCGATCGTCGCGGTCGGGTTCGCGGCAGCCTTCGGGCTGATCATGATGGTGCCCGGGCTGCCGGCAGCCCTGCCGTTGATGCTCGTGGCCGGCTTCGGCTGGAATGTCACCATCGCCACCCTCAACGCCGAGTTGCAGCTCTTCCTGCCGAGCTGGGTGCGTGCCCGCGCGCTGGCGGTCTACCTGATGGTCTTCACCGGCACCCAGGCGGTGGCATCACCGGCGTGGGGTCTGGTGACGCAGCACCTCAGCCTTGCGGTGGCGGTGCTGACCGCCGCGGTGCTGGTGGCGGTCGGAGGACTGATCGGTCTGCGCTACCGCATCCCCGAGAGCGAGAACGCCGATCGCGAACCGGTCAACTACTGGGGTGAGACCGTGACCGGGCTTGCCGCCGAACCCGACAGCGGCCCGATCCAGGTGATGGTGCGTTTCCGGATCCGTCCGCAGGATGAGGCGGCCTGGCTGGAGGCGATGGACGGGCTGCGCCGCTCCCGGCTGCGCACCGGCGCCTACCGCTGGGAGCTCTACCGGATCGGTGAGGACCCGGGCAGCTTCGTGGAGATCTTCACCGTCGCCTCCTGGGCCGAACACCGACGCCAGCACGAGACCCGGCTCACCCTTGACGACCAGCTCATCGAAGAGCGGGCGCTGGCCTTCTCGGTCGAGCCGGCCACCGCCGTCCACCTGCTGCCGCCTGAGCCACCCTCGCTCACCGAGGACTGAGTCGAGCCGCCGCCCGGGCCACCAAGCAGGGCCGCTGGCGGGATCGCCCGGCAGCTGGCGCAGAAACCGGGCAATTCGGGCGACCCGCGTGGATAGTGCACGCAGACGGCCAGAATCGCCCGGTTTCTGCGGGGGATCCGTGCCCTTGGCTGACTACGGGTGCTGAGCTCAGGGGACGGGTGGTTCCCCGTGGTTCGCCGGGTAGTGGGCGGAGGTGTCGATGCCGGCGGCGAGCACCAGTTCCTCGGCGCGGGTCATCAGCTGCCGCCAGCCGGGCGAGGCGCCGTGGCGGTAGTCGATCACCAGCCGGTAGGCCAGGGCGTCGGAATCCCATTCCTGGGTCTCGGACGGGTGGTGGTCGGCGTAGGTCCGGATCACCCAGGCGGCGGTGCGCTCGGCGAGGGCCTCAAGGCGAGGATCGTCCGGCGCCCAGTCGAAGGCCTGGTCGGTGAGCAGGTAGATCTCGCGGTACTCCTCGTCGTGCAGCATGGCGCGCTGCGAGTTCACCCAAACCGAGATCAGCTCGGGGTAGAGCACCTGAACCAGGATCCAGCCGTCGCGGTCGGCGGCCAGGGTCCGCTCCGAGACCCCGAGTTCCCGCATCTCCTGGTGGATCTCGGCCAACTCCGGCGCCAGGAATCGCTCGCCACCCGCGGCCAGCGCCGCGAGCGACCGCCGGGTCTGCCGCAGCGCCCGGATCCGCTCGGCCAGCTCGGCATCCAGTTCGGCGACGGAGGCGCGCAGGGCCGGCGGGTCGGCGTCCATCAACTCCTGGACCCGGGCGAGCGGGACGCCGGCGTCGGTCAGCACCTTGATCCGTTGCAGGTCGACGACGGCCTGCGCGCCGTAACTGCGGTAGCCGGACGCGGTGCGCTCCGGCTCAGGCAGCAGGCCGAGTGCGTGGTAGTGCCGGATCGCCCGTGGGGTGACGCCGACGTAGTCAGCCAGCCGGCCGATGCTCAGCATGTTCGTCCTCTCGCTGGGCGTGAATGTAGTCCCTCAGCCCGGGTGCGACCAGGGCATAGGCCGAGGTCAGCACCCAGCCCGCGGCCAGCACCCAAGCGCCGGCCCGCAGGTCAGCGCCGGCAAGTACGGCCGCCATCAGGCCCAAGCCGAGCGGCGTGGCCACCATCTGCAGCGCGGAGTAGGTGCCGAACACCCGGCCGCGCAGCGCGTCCGGTACCTGCTCGGTCAGCACCACGGTGGTGATCGGCTGCAGCAGGCCGGAGCCGAGACCGGCCGCGACCATGCCGGCGGCGATCAGCCAGAAGCCGTCCAGGGTCGCGATCAGTACCCCCGAGGCGGCGTAGAGCAGGTTGGCGGTCACCCAGGCCGCCCACCGTCGGCCCGCGAAGAGCCAGCCGTAGACCGCCGAGCCGACCATGGTGCCGACCGCGTAGGCCGACAGGGTCAGCCCGAGCAGTCCGGGGGCGGCCAGCGCGGTGAAGTGGGCGGGCAGGACGACGCTCAGCAAGGGGCCGACCAGCACCACCGAGGCGAGGCTGATGACCAGCAGCGAGAGCAGCGGACGGCTGCGCCGGATCAGCGTCAGCCCGGCCAGCGGCGAGCTGTCCTCATGCGGCGCCGGGGCGGACGCCGCCAGCGGCATCACGGCGATGGTCAGCGCGGCGAGGGCCGAGCAGGCGGCGGTGATCCAGACCACGCTGATCGACGGAAGGACGGTGAGCAGCCAGCCGGCCAGTGCCGGCCCGGCCAGGAAGGAGAGACCGAAGAGCATGCCGCGCAGCGAGGCGATCTTGTCCAGCGGTACCCCCGAGGTCTCCGAGACGTTGGCCAGCAGGGTCTCGCGCGCGGTCATGCCAGGCACGTCGAACAGCGCCCCAAGCACGCCGAGGGCGATGAACCAGACCACGTCGAGCCCGGTCGCGGCGTCGACGATCGCCAAGCCGGCCACCGACACCGCCGATCCGATGTCGGCCAGGACGGACATCCGGCGGCGTCCGACCTTGTCGATGAGGTGTCCGCCGGCAAACGCGGCGAACGCGGCGGGTACCGCGCTGACCGCCGCCACAACGCCGGCCAGCGCCGGATCGCCGGTGCGCTCCAGCACCAGCCAGGGCAGCACGATCGCGATCGCGGCATTGCCGAAGAGCGAGGTGGCGGTCGCGGTCAGGTACAGCGGCAGGGTGGTCTTCGAGTTCACCGAACCAGTGTGAAACCTTGACGCAACGTCAAGGTCAAGTCCGCCTCCGGCTCGCCTGTCGCCGGGCCGGTCATGGGGCTGGCAAGGAGCGCAACCACGGGATGGTCATCGAGGTGGTTCGTTCGCCGGGTTCCTCGACAGGCTTGACGGCAAGCAGATTCCGGCGGTGGATCACCCAGCCCAGGCCTCCCAGCAGGCCACTCCCGGCAAACCCGCCGGGTAGCGCGGCCCGCTGGATCGGAACGGGCCTGCTCGTCCCGTCAGACGCCGCGGCCCGCTGGCGGGGAGCGTACTTCTTCACCCGTGCTCGCACAGCCGGAAGCACCTTCTTGCGGATCCGTGGATAGAACGCGCTTCCCGGACAGGCGGTCAGCGACATGTCCCGATGCCCACCGATCGGACGGGTGGTGACCTTCCTGCCCTTCTTCCAGCGGTTGGAGCCGCGCGAGGTGAAGGTGATCGCCTTTCCCTGGTGGACATCGATGTCGTACCGGACCGCCAACCAGGCCAGCAGGTTCACCAGCGACGCGACCGCAGCCTTGGTGGGCTGGCGCTTCTGGAAGTTCCCCAGCAGGCAGATCTTCTGGTCGAAGCCCTGGTTGCCGCCGGTGGCGTCGCCGCGCACCGGTCCGTCCATGGAGCCCTCCCGGCCTTCCCAGATCCGGCCCTTCGCGTCGATCAGGAAGTTGTAGGCGATGTCGGGCCACTTCTTCGTCGTGGTGTGCATCCGGTAGTAGCCACGCAGGATCTTGATGACCTTCGCCTTCGCGGTCACGCCGTTGGCGCCCGCGCAGTGGTGCACCAGCAGGAAACGAGGAGTCTCCGCCTTCAGCCGTTTCTTCGGCGGCAACCCCTCGGCCCAGACCGAGCGCGGGATGATGGTCGGTCGCGGAGGAGTCGAGGCAGCGGGCAGTCCGGGAAGCAGCAGCCCCCGGCGGGGAAGATCGCCTGTCATCCACACCCCTCGACTTGGTTTGCCCAGTCTGGCAGGCAGAAGCTCCTTAGGCCAGGTCGGGGTGGGATGGGGAAGGTGACCGCAGGGACGGTTCCTGCGGCACGGAGGTGGACCACGGGGACGGTTCCTGCGGCACGGAGGTGGACCACGGGGACGGTTCCTGGCGTCCCACTCCCGGTCACGCGGACCGTGGCGGAGTCCGCCGCGAGAACGGGCTGGCGAGGCGCTGACGCTCCAGCCTGCGCAGCAGGCGGGTGAGCTGGGTCAGGCTCACCGAGGGGTGCTCCGGGTGCCACTGGACGCCGGTGATCGGGGCGCTGGCGTGCACCACCGCTTCGATCACGCCGTCCGAGGCCCGGGCGGCAACCTTGAGACCGCGGCCGAGCTTCGCGATTGCCTGGTGGTGGGTGCAGAGCGGCTGCTCGGTGGGGTCCACGTCCCGCTCCAGGCCGGTGAACCGATCGACGACCACCTCGGGACTGACGTACCGGGCGTCGCCACTGCCGGCCCCGCGATGCCGCGTGGCCGTGGGGAGGTGCTGGATCAGGTTGCCGCCGAGGGCGACGTTGAGCAACTGGTGGCCCCGGCAGATGCCCAGCACCGGCTGACCGGTGGAGAGCGCGTCCCGGACGACCGCGATCTGCGCGGCATCCGCCGCAGGCTCATGCCGTCCGGCCTCCCGGTACTCGGTGGGCCCGCCGTAGAACTGGGGGTCGACGTCCTCGCCGCCCAGGATGACCACCGCGTCGGCGCTGGCTGCGATCTCGCGCGTGACGTGCTCGGGGACCTCGGCGCAGGGCACGAAGGTCCCCGTCCAGCCCAGCGAATCCACCGCCAGACGCGTCCCACGGTTGAGCTCGTCGAGCGCCACCTGGAACGGGGGATTCCATGGTCGTTGCCTGCGCGGATGCAGCAGCGCCAGCCTCATGGGGTGTGCCTCTCGTCACGAGCAAGCTCTGAGCCGGTTGGTTGAGGCGTCCACTCAACCAGGACGGCATTACGCGGGTGTTTCGATCCCGCGAAGGGCGGACTCCCTTTCGGGCCGGACCGCGGTGATGACCCGACGCTTCTCGGCGGTGTAGGTCCCCACCGGGAGCCGTCTCGCCGAGGCCTCCCTGGGTGCGGGTCGAGGGCGATGTCCAGGTTTTGCGCGGAGGGTTCCGACATCGGGAGATTTAGGTTAGGCTCACCTTGCCTATTTCGAAACGGAGGACGCGTGGAACCTACTCACGCTTCGACGGTCCACGCTCTGCCGCAGGCTCGCGCCGTGTCGCTGGCGCAGCGGCTGCTCTCCGGCGCCGGCCGTGCCTCGTTGCTCGCCTACGACCTCGCCCCGACCACGGAAGCCTCGGCGCTGGCTCACGGGCTGAGCCGGACGGGCGAACTGCTGGTCGCCTGCATCGCCGACGACGAGATCCCGGCCACCACCTGGGAGCGCACCCCGTTGCGGGTGCGATTCGACATCGTCAAGGAGGCGCCGGAATGGTCGGCGCGGATCACCGCCTGCGCGCTGCATCTGCTCGGCACGCTGGAATGGCTGACGGATGAGACCCGCGATCGGCACCTGGCCGACGGTGTCTCGCCTTGGCTGACCGAGCTCGCCTCCTCGCCCGGTGGCCGGCTCGGTGTCGTCCGGACGGATCGGGTGCTCCTGCACGACTGCGCCGGTGTCACCCCGCTCGCCCTGGAGGAGTTGGCGGACGTGCCGGCATTCCCCGGCGCCGAGGCCGAGTGGGAGGCGCGCGACGTCGTCGGGCGCCTGTCGCCCGCGGAACTGGATGAACTGCTGGGGGCGGCCGCCTCCGGATGGTCGGCGGCGACGGTCCTGGCGGGTAGCTCCGCCGGCGGCTGTTCGCATATGCAGCGGCAGGTCTACTGCGTCGACGTCGATCGGACCGGTTTGACCCTGATGGATGTCGAGCCGGGGCGGACCGCCGTGGTGGTGCTCGGCTTCGATCAGCCCGCAGACAGCATCGAGGAGCTGGCGGATGGGCTCCACCAACTCCTCGAGTCAGCTGCTAGGAGTGTTCAGCACACTCCCAAGGCTCAGCGGGCTTCGTAGGTAAGGCACTCCGCGGCATCGCCGGCGACATCGATGCCGGCCGCGGTGCACAGCAGATCGGTGTTGTGCACGCACTCCAGGCGCTTGCAGGCGCCCACCTGGCCGCTGGGGGAGGAGAGCCCCGCACGAGCGTCCAGAACGATGAAGGTGGTGCACGAGGCCTTCGCCCCGGAACCGCCAACGTTGATGGCCAGCGCGGTGCAGCCGCCGTCGTTGAACGAGCAGGCGGTGGTGGTGCAGGACTTGACGAGTGATGCGGTGCTCATGATGCGTAACCTCCAGGAGACTCTTAACGCGTTTCACGATAGCCACTCTTTTTGAAGTCAGCAAGCATTCTTAGGCTTACCTAATTAGCGCGCATTTAAGCTATTCAGACCAATCAAAAATGCTCTTGTAGGAACCTCTGCGCCTCTGTGGCTAGTGGGTTCGGGTTGAAGCGGAGGGTGGAGGGCTGTATTGCGTAATCGCTTCAATAAGAGGCAGAACTCGTTTCGTTATTAGCCGGTTGTGATTCATTACGGCGGTCATGCGTAGGTTTACCCATTCTTCGGCCCGAATGGATGTCTGCGGCGCGGCCCGTCTGTCGAGCGGGGTCAGCGCGTCCGACGTCCGGTCAGCCAGGCGGTGAACTCCAGGATGGCGGTGGTGGTCGCGGCATTCCGCAGCGAGGCGAAGAGATCGAAGTTGTGCCCGGCGGCGGGGAGCTCGGCGTAGGCGATCGGGGACTCGCTGCGGGCGCGCATCATCGCCACGAACTCCCGGACGTTGCCCGCGGCGGCCATCGGATCCTTCTCGCCGTGGACCACCAGCAGCGGGGGTGGTGCGGAGCCGCTGAAGTCCTCTGGAGAGGAGGGATGCTGGCCGAAGACCCGGCCGTAGTAGCCGTAGAGCCCGATCGCGGCGGAGACGGTGGTGTCGACCTCCTCGAACCCTGGCTGGAGTTCCGGCTGGCTGGCCGACAGTCCACACGTGACCGCGAGGTGTGCCCCGGCCGAGCCGCCGGCCACCACTAGGGTGCGGTCCGCTCCGTACGAGGCACCCTCGGTGCGCACCCAGGCGAGCACCCGCTTGGCATCGACCAGGATGGTCCGATACTCGGTGCGCAGGTGGTAATTGGCGCTGACGCACACCCAGCCGCGGCTGGCCAGGGTCTCCAGCAGCAGCTTGGACTGCCGGTGCTTGGAGCCGCTGTGGAAGCCGCCCGGGTGCAAGTAGACGAACGCCGGTCCGGAGGCCACGTCGCGCCGGCGGTAGACGTCCAGCCGGTTCCAGCGCTCCGAAGGGCCGTAGCGCAGGTTGCGTGTCCGCTGGATGCGCGGGTTCGGTAGCCGGAACGGGGCGACGAACGCCCAGGCCGAGCGCAGCCGGTGGCGTAGTCGGCTCGTTCTGGGACGATCGCTGCCCAGGGCGGTGTCGAGAGCGTCGTCCAGGGTGCCCGAGGCGCGGAACGACTGCCCCGCGATCCAGGCGAGCCCGGCCAGGCTGCCGACGGCTACGCCCACCGCGGCCCAGGTCGCGGGGCTCTCCAGATCGCCGGCGTCCCAGGCCACCCAGGTGGAGAAGAGCAGGTACCAGGTCAGCATGAACGGGACCTCGTTCGCGAGGGTGCCGAGAGCGAAGCTCGGCGTGGCGTGCGGACCGTTCGTGGGCCGGGGCCAGAGCGCGGATGCGGTTGCCGCTGCGACGAGGAGGACGGTGGCGAAGTAGCCGAGGGGCATGTCACCCTCCGTGCGCGCCGTCTCCATCCGTGAGGGCGCTGTGGTCGAGGTGCGACGCGGTCGCGATGGCCGAGATCTCCCGGGCCAATTCGATGTCGCGGTCTGTCACGCCGCCGGCATCATGGCTGCTCAGCGAGACCTCCACTTCGGGGTAGGTCAAGGTGAGGTCGGGGTGGTGCTGCCGGGCCTCCGCCGCCGCACCGACCCGGTTGACGAACTCCAGTCCGGTCGCGAAATCACCGGTGGCGAAGCGGGCGCGCAGAGTGTCGTCGACCTGCCGCCAGCCGTCCAGACCGGCACTTGCCACCTGTTCGGGCGTTAGTTTCACATCACTCATCCCTTCATCATGCCCGGTTGATCGGCGAATGAAACCTCTTGACATGTGACTAAATGGTCACTTAATGTCGAGGGGTGGACGACAGTGACCTGGTGTTCAAGGCGCTGGCCGATCCCATCCGGAGGCTGCTGCTGGACACCCTCTTCGAGCGGGACGGCCGCTCGCTCGGAGAACTCGAAGCAGTGGTCAACCACCACGTCGAGATGACCCGGTTCGGCGTCGCGAAGCATCTGCGACTGCTGGAGGCGGCCAATCTCGTCACCAGCCGCAAGCGGGGCCGGGAGAGGATTCACTACCTCAACCCCGTCCCGATCCAACAGATCCATCGGCGCTGGATCGGCAAGTACGCCACGCGATCGACGATCGCCGATGCCCTGCTCGATCTGAAAGCCCAACTCGAGGAGAACAACCCATGAGCGACACCCTGATCCAGGTCTACACCGTCTACATCCAGGCGCCTGCCAGCGAGGTGTGGGACGCCATCACCACGTCCGAGTACACCAACAGATGGGGCTACGGCGGGGATACCGAGTACGACTTCACACCGGGCGGCGAGTACCGCAACCTGACCACCGACGCGATGAAGGCCATGGGCATGGGTGACGTGGCTATCAGTGGAACGGTGGTTTCGGTGGAGGTGGGCCGGCGCCTGGAGCTGACCTGGCTGCCCGCCTGGTACCCGGACGCCCCGCCGACCCTGCTCACCTGGGAGCTGACCGAGTTCGACGGGCCGCTCACCCGCGTGGTGCTGACCCACGACCTGACCGCCTTCCCGGCGCTGGCCGACGAGGTCGCCGGCGGCGGCGAGCCTGCTCAGGGTGCCGGCGGCTGGCCGTGGACGCTGGCGAGCCTGAAGACCCTGGTCGAGACCGGGCGTCCGATGGTGGGTTCCGGCTCCTGAACAAAGAGGAGCAGGAAACCGGGCGGGTTGGCCGCGCGCGTCCCCTAGTGTTGCCGTTGGCGCGCAGCGGCTCCCCGTCCGGCCTGCGAGCCCGGAAGGAGAACGAGATGAGCCACAACGCGGTCGACCTGATTGCGACGATCCCCTCGCACCCGGGCAGGGGTGCGGAGGTGCTCACGCTGCTGCAGGAGTATGCCGTGCACGTCAATGCCGATCCGGGCTGCGATCGTTTCGAGGTGTACCTCGATCGGGAGGACAGCGATCAGGTGGTGGTGATCGAGCGCTACCGCGACGATGCTGCCTTCGCCGCCCATCTCGCCGACCCGGAGAACGCCGTGCTGAACGCCAAGCTGGCCGATCTCACCTTGGGTGGCTCGCAGCTGCAGTTCCTGGTCTGAGCCGCGCGCTGTCGAGGTGCCACCGGTAGCTGAACTGGACGCTGGCCACCCATCCGGCAGGTTGCCCTGCTCAGCGCCGTGAAGGGAGCGTGGTCTGCTGATAGACGGCGAGCCGGGGCTGTCCATCGAGGCGGTAGTAAACGCTCGACATGAGCGCGGTGAAGGGCTCGGGCAGATCGGACCGAGTTGACGACGCACGGTAGATCAGTGCGGCAGCGTCGTCGCCGATCCCCACCAGACGGGAGTCGGTGATCTTGTAGGACTCCCATCCCGGGGGGCCGTCGAGTGAGGCAGCGACTTCTTCGCGCGTCAGCACGGCTCCGTTGGCCAGGACGAACACCGCATCCGGCGTCATCAGCTCGCCGTAGAAGGCGCCTCCCCTGGATTCGCAAAGAGACTGCCAGCCCGCGTGTTCGAGGATGAGAAGCTCATCGAGAGTGAAAGCGCTCATGGCGACGACCCTACGAGGTCAGTGCTGCATGTCCACGAAGCGGGAGTAGTGGCCCTGGAAGGCGACGGTGACCGGCCGGGTCTGGCCGTTGCGGTGCTTGGCGATGATCAGGTCGGCCTCGCCGGCACGCTCGGAGGCGTTGTTGTACATGTCCTCGCGGTGCAGCAGGACGACAACGTCGGCGTCCTGTTCCAGTGAGCCCGACTCGCGCAGGTCGGAGAGCATCGGCTTCTTGTCGGTGCGCTGCTCGGGGCCACGGTTGAGCTGGGAGAGCGCCACCACCGGGACGTCCAGTTCCTTGGCAAGCAGCTTCATCTGGCGGGAGAACTCCGAGACCTCCAACTGGCGGCTCTCCACCCGCTTTCCCGAGGTCATCAGTTGCAGGTAGTCGACGATCACCAGCTTGAGGTCATGCCGCTGTTTAAGCCGGCGGGCCTTGGCCCGGATCTCCATCATGGTCAGGTTGGGCGAATCGTCGATGAACAGCGGCGCTTCGGCGACCTCGGCGGTCTTGCGCGCGATCCGGCTCCAGTTCTCGTCGCTCATCCGGCCCTTGCGGATGTCGTTCAGCGGCACCTGGGCCTCGGCGGAGAGCAGGCGCATGACGATCTCTGTCTTGGTCATCTCCAGGCTGAAGAAGGCCGAGCACAGCCCGTGCTGAATGGACGCCGCCCGCGCGATGTCGAGCCCGAGGGTCGACTTGCCGACACCCGGGCGGGCCGCGATGATCACCATCTGCCCGGGGTGCAGTCCGTTCGTCAGCTCGTCCAGTTCGATGAACCCGGTCGGGACGCCGGCCATGATGCCGTGCGCCGAGAGGGCCTCGATCTCGTCGAGGGCGGCCTCCATGAGCGCTGAGAGGGGTTGGTAGTCCTCACCGGTCTTGCCTTCTGCCACCGCGTAGATCGCCTGCTGCGCGGCGTCGACGATGCCGGAGACGTCGCCCTGGCCCGAGTAGCCCAGCTGAGCGATCCGCATCGAGGCCTCGACCAGCCGACGCAGGATCGCCTTCTCACGAACGATCTCGGCGTAATAGGCGGCATTGGACGCGATCGACACCGTGGAGAGCAGATCGTGCAGGTAGATATGCCCGCCGATCCGGCCCAGCTCACCGCGCTTGGCCAGTTCGTCGGCGACGGTGATCGCATCGGCCGGCTCCCCGCGTCCGTAGAGGTCGACGATCGCGGAGTAGATCTGTTCGTGGGCCGGGCGGTAGAAATCGTGTCCACGGACGATCTCGGCAACGTCGCCGATCGCATCCTTGCTGAGCAGCATCGCGCCGAGCACGCTCTGCTCGGCCTGGACGTCCTGCGGCGGGGTGCGGTCGGTGCCGCCATACTCGGGAACGTCGCTTCCGTACGGCATCACCTCCGCAAGCGACACGGTCAACCTCCTGGTTCTGGGCCCTGGCTCACCACCGTAGGCTGCCCCTCTGACAGTTCCTGATGGGGATGACCGGAGGGATCCGAGGACGCCACGCTAGACCCTGCGGGGGTTCAGCTCAATGTCTGCATCCACAGGCTTTGTGGATGATCTGGGGATAACCTCGCGAACACGCCGGGAGGGGTGTGCACAACTCCGGGTGGATCCTGTGGATGGCCTCGAGGGCGGGCGAGCCAATCTCGATTGACAAGGGGTGACACAGGTCGCAGCCTGTGGAGAAAGATTGAATTGCTGGTGAAGAACAGGTGAATCTCTCGGCTTGACAAGGGTGCCGTACGGGGTTTATGGCGCGGCGTGGTGAGAGTTATCCACATACTGTCCACACATCCCCGACTTGAATTCAATACCCCACGGGGGTATAGTTCGAGCGACGACGGAGAACAGCGAGCATCACATGTCACACACGGAACACCAGGCTCAGCCCGAAGCCCCTCACGGCTACACCCATCACAAGGACGACCACCTGCGACGGTTGAAGCGGATCGAGGGCCAGGCCCGTGGCCTGCAGCGGATGATCTCGGAGGATGTCTACTGCATCGACATTCTCACCCAGGTCTCCGCGATGACGAAGGCGCTGGAATCCTTCGCCCTCGTGCTGCTCGAAGAGCACCTGAATCACTGCGTCGCCGAGGCCGTGGCCGAAGGCGGTGACATCGCCCAGGAGAAGCTCACCGAGGCATCCGCCGCGATCGCGCGTCTCGTCCGTTCCTGACTCAACCCGAAGGAGAAACCATGACCGACACCAACTACACCATCACCGGCATCACCTGTGGCCACTGCGTGGCCGCGATCAAGGAAGAGGTCGGCGCCATCCCGGGTGTCACCGGGGTCGACCTCGACACGACCGGCGCGATGACCGTCCACAGCGAAGCGGCCGTCGACTTCGACCGGATCGTCGAAGCCCTGTACGAGGCCGGCGACCAGTACAGCGTCGCCTGAGGCGCGCCCGAAGCTCCGCCGACGTCGGGGAGCCGTCGTCGGCGTGTCCGCACAAACCGGGCACATCGCGTCCGGTGCGTGGATATCGCACGCAGCAGCCCTTGATCTCCCGGTTCGTGCGGGGGCGGGGCTCGACGCGCCCTGAGACTGATCTAGGAAGAGAAAGAGATCACCGTGAGCACCCCGCAACGAGAGTCCGTCGAGTTCGACATCTCGGGGATGACCTGTGCCTCGTGCGCGGCCCGGATCGAGAAGAAGCTCAACAAGCTGGACGGGGTGCAGGCCAGCGTGAACTACGCCACCGAGAAGGCCCGGGTGCTGCACCCGGTGGGGATCACCGTCGATCACCTGATCGACGTCGTCGAGAACACCGGGTACGGGGCCTCTCTTCCGCAACCCGACGCCGAACCGGTCGACCACGCCGCCGAACTCCGGAACCGGGTGATCCTGGCCGGGGTGCTCGCCGTCCCGGTGATCCTGTTGTCGATGGTGACGCCGTGGCAGTTCCCCGGCTGGCAGTGGGTCTCGCTGGCGTTGACCGTCCCGGTGTACTTCTGGGCCGGCTGGCCCTTCCACCGTTCGGCCTGGGTGAACGCCAGGCACCGTGCCACCACGATGGACACCCTGATCAGCCTCGGCACCACCGCGGCCTTCGGCTGGAGCCTGTACGCCCTCTTCTTCGGCCACGCCGGCATGATCGGCTACACCCACCCCTTCGAGTTCCGGCTGGAACGGGGCCACGGCGAAGCCAGCATCTACCTCGAAGCCGTCGTCGGCATCATCTTCTTCCTGCTGCTCGGCCGTTGGTTCGAGGCCCGCGCCAAGCAGACCGCCGGCGAGGCGATCCGCTCGCTGCTGAACCTGGCCGCCACCGAGGCCACCATCGTGGTCGACGGCGCCGAGATCCGGATCCCGGTCGAGCAGTTGCGCGTGGACGACGAGTTCGTCGTCCGGCCGGGGGAGAAGATCGCCACCGACGGCGAGGTGGTCAGCGGCTATTCCGCGGTGGACGCGTCCTTGGTCACCGGTGAGTCGGTGCCGGTGGATGTGTCTCCCGGCGCTCAGGTGACCGGCGCCACGCTCAACACGAACGGACGCCTGGTGGTGCGCGCCACCAGGGTCGGCGCCGACACGCAACTGGCCCACATCGCGCGGCTGGTCGAGGAGGCGCAGACCTCCAAGACCCGGGTGCAGTGGCTGGCCGACCGGATCACCGGTGTGTTCGTCCCCGTGGTGATGGTGCTGGCCTGCGTTGTGTTCGTCGGCTGGCTGCTGGCCGGCGCCGGACTGGCCTTCGCCGCCTCGGCCGCGGTCGCGGTGCTGATCATCGCCTGCCCCTGTGCGCTGGGACTCGCCACTCCTACCGCGCTGCTGGCCGGGACCGGACGCGGTGCGCAGCTGGGCATCGTGATCAAGGGCGCCGAGGCGCTGGAACGGGCTCGCGCCGTCGACACCATCGTGCTGGACAAGACCGGGACGGTGACCAGCGGGGCGATGTCCGTGGTCGGCGTCCGTCCGGAACCCGGCACCACACAGGCCGAGCTCCTGCGCTACGCGGGCGCCGCCGAATCCGGCTCCGAGCATCCGATCGCCCGCGCCATCGCCGAGCATGCCGCTTCCACCGCAGCCCTGGAGTCGCTCACCAACGAGCCGGGCCAGGGCGTGGTCGCGGTGGTGAACGGCCGCGAGGTGCGGGTGGGCAAGCCCGCCTGGGTTACCGGTGGACCGTATCTACCTGGATTCGCGGCTTCCAGCCCGATTTCGGGCGCCGAGGGCGTCAGCGAGGTAGATCCGGCCCAGCCGACCGGCGTGTCGACCGTCGCCGTGGGCTGGGAGGGACGGCTGCGCGGGTTCATCGAGGTCGCCGACACCGTGAAGGAGGGCTCGGCCGAGGCGGTCAGGCGCTTCCGGGCGCTGGGGCTGACCCCCGTCCTGCTCACCGGCGACAACCGCGCGGCGGCCGACTCGGTGGCGGCGACGGTCGGCATCGATCAGGTCATCGCCGAGGTGCTGCCGGCCGACAAGGTCGCCACGATCCGGAGGCTGCAGGGTGAGGGCCGCACCGTCGCCATGGTCGGCGACGGCGTGAACGACGCCGCCGCGCTCGCCCAGGCGGAACTGGGGGTCGCGCTCGGCACCGGCACCGACGCGGCCATCGAGGCCGCCGACCTCACCCTGATGCGCGGTGACCTGCGGGTGGCCGCCGACGCGGTGCGCCTCTCGCGCGCCACGCTGGGCACCATCAAGGGCAACCTGTTCTGGGCCTTCGCCTACAACGTCGCCGCCATTCCGCTCGCCGCGATGGGCTACCTCAACCCGATGATCGCCGGTGCCGCGATGGCCTTCTCGTCCGTCTTCGTGGTGCTGAACAGCCTGCGCCTGCGCGGCTTCCAGCCCAGCGCCTGACCGTCCGCCCAAATCCCCGACATCCCGTCCCTGGTCACCAACCGCCGTCCTTGGCCCCAGCGACCCACCCTCGTCGTTGACCGCCTCCCTTCCCGTCGACCGCCACGGCCCAGGTGCAAGCGCTCGACGTCAAGGGAAGCGCTCGATGCAAGAGAAGCGCGGGGCAACGGAGGTCTCGATAAGCTCGACGACCTATAGTCAGCGCTTCTTCAGGACTCTTCGGGCGCCGGCGGGTGCTCGAAGGTGGCGGTCACCTTGCGGTTGCCGAAGAAGGGACGGGCGAAGTCGGGTTCGATCCCGTCGGTGACGCGCACCTTCTCACCGGCCGCGATCTGCTCATAGATCTCCACGAACTCCCGGGACTGGTTGGCGATGGTGTACCGGGCCGCCATCTCCCGGCTGCGGGCCGCGGCCCGGGCCTTGAATTCCGGATCCTCCAGCGCCCGCAGCATGTCGATGATCGTCCCCGCCAGGGAGACCGCGTTCGGCCGGGAGAACATCGCGTTCACCCCCGGATCCATCACCATCCGCAACTCATGGTCGATCGAGACGAATGGCAGCCCGGCATGGGCGGCCTCGTGCAGCACCAGCGCCTGGGTGTCGGTGGTCGAGGCGAACAGGAACAGATCCGCCGAGGAGTAGTAGGCGCCCAGCCGGTCCCGCGGCACCTGGCCGATCAGCTTCACCCCGCCACGCCGGGCCGCCTGCTTCAACTGCCGGCGCAGGCTCGGCTGAGTGGTCTTCCAGTCGCCGACCAGCATCAACTCGGCATGGGGGATGTGGTCGCGCACCAGTTCGAAGGCATCGAGCATCAGGTCGATGCCCTTCTCGACGGCGATCCGCCCGACGTAGAGCAGCCGCGGGCCCGGTCCCTTCGTGACCGGCGGCAGCTCCGGTAGGGCGTCCGTCCCGTTCGGCACCACCCGGACCTGCGCGGCCGGAGCGATCTCCAGCACCCGCTTGGCGGTCTTGTCCGAGGGGGTGGTCACCAGGTCGGCGTCGGTCAGCATGCCCGCGGCCACCTGCAGCAACTCGATCTGGGCGCGCCCCCGGCGCGGCCGCTGGAAGCGGATCGTCTTGCGCAGCTTCTTCCAGGTCATGCCCTCCATGTGCAGGGTGTAGACCTTGTAGGCGGCGTTCAGCAGCGGCACCAGATGCCAGTAGTGATCGGCGTAGGCCTCGAAGTCGGTGTGCCAGGTGATGATCAGCGGACGGTTGGTCCGCTGCGCCACCCACATCCCCAGCAGCCCGATACCGCCCAGGCCGTGGACGTGGATCACGTCCGGGGGATTGGCCACCAGTTGCGCCAGCCGGTAGTCGAAGTCCTTGCCCATGGAGATCCGCACCGGATTGCCCGGCAGGGGCACGGACGGCAACCGGATCTCGCGCCGGCGATCGTGCCCCGCATAGGGGTTCGGCCCGTCCGCCACCGGTGCCACCACCAGCAGGCGGTGCCCGGCCTCCAGCACCTGCTTCTCCAAGAACTGGACGGCGTACAGGAGTCCGGAATGCCCAGGCCCGTAGTTGTCGGTGAACTCGGCGATGGTGAGCGGCTTGAACACCGGTTCGACGTCGTGCGACGCTGCGGGAACGCCCGCCTCAGTCGGAAGTGTCGAACTGTGCTCGAGATCGTCGCTGTTGATGGCTGTCCTCCTGCGCAGGTATGCGACACACACTAGTGTGAGGGCCACGCCGTTGCATCACCCGGGAGGATGACCTGTCGCGCCCGGTGCGGCAGTCTCATGGGAGCAGACGGGGGCCATGGCGACTCCGTGTACGCACGCAGCTACTCGACCGTGGAGGCCCTCGTGGAACCGACCATCCTGTTCATCGGCGGAACCGGCACCATCAGCGCGGCCTGCGTGCGGGAGGCGCTGGGGCAGGGATTCGGCGTGACGGTGCTGAACCGCGGGCAGAACACTCTGCGCCCGGTGCCGGACGGGGTCGAGGTGGTGCATGCCGACCTGCAGGACGACGAGTCGATGGCGGCCGCGATCGGGCGGCGCAGCTTCGATGTCGTGGCCGACTTCATGTCGTTCACTCCCGGTCGGCTGCAGCGGAATGTCGCGCTGCTTCATGGCCGGATCGGCCAGTACGTCTTCACTTCGTCGGCCTCGGTTTACGCCAAGCCGGTGGCGTCGCTGCCGATCCGGGAGTCGACACCCCTGCGCAATCCCTACTGGCAGTACTCCCGGGACAAGATCGCCTGCGAGGACCTCCTGGTGGCGAAATATCGTGCCGACGGTTTCCCGGCGACGATCGTGCGCCCGTCCCACACCTACGACCAGTACCTCAACCCGATCGAGGGACGCTGGACGCAGATCGCCCGGCTGCGAGCCGGCAAGCCCGCCGTCGTCCACGGGGACGGGACCAGCCTATGGACGCTCACCCATGCCTCCGACTTCGCCTACTGCTACGCCGGCCTGCTCGCCCGCCCGGCCGCGATCGGCGAGGCTTATCACATCACCGGTGACGAGGTCTTGACCTGGGATGCGATCTACACCGGGCTGGCCGAGGCCGCGGGAGTCGACGCCCCCGATCTCGTCCATGTCGCCAGCGAGACGATCGCGCGGGTCATTCCGGAGGCCGGCCCGGGGCTGGTCGGCGACAAGGCCCACAGCGTGGTCTTCGACAACACCAAGGTACGGGCGCTGCGACCGGGCTTCGTCCAGAAGATCCCCTTCTCGGTCGGCGCGCGGCAGATCATCGCTGCCTACGACGCGCACCCCGAGCTGCAGAAGGTCGACGCCGACCTGGATGCGAGACTGGACGAACTGGTGAGGTTCGCCCGGCCTTGAGCGGTCGCCTCAGCCGACCAGGGAGCCGTAGCGGGACTTGGCCTTCTCCAGGGCGGTGACATAGCCGGCGCGCTGGTAGCCGGCAGCGTCGGCCTCGGCGGGGACGGCGAGCCGGCCACGGGCGGCATTCACGGAGGTGAAGCCCTTGCGGGTCAGCCAGGTGTCCAGTCCGTCCAGCAGGACACGGGAGTAGTCCCGTCCGTGCCTCACCAGCGCCGAGGTGGTCATTACCACGTCCGCGCCGGCCAGCAGGTAGGCCACGACGTCGTCCGCGGTCTCCACCCCGGAGGTCGCGGCGATCGAGACCGGCAGCCGATGCCGCAGCGCGGCGATCCAGGTGCGCGGCAGCCGGGCTTCCGACGGGTTCGACAACTCGACGCCCGGCACCACCTCGACCCGCTCCACGTCCACATCCGGCTGCAGGAAGCGGTTGAACAGCACCAGTCCGTCCGCGCCGGCCTCGACCAGGCGCAGCGCGAAACTGCCGAAGGAGGAGAAGTAGGGCGCCAGCTTCACCGCGACCGGGATCGAGACGTTCTGCTTGACCGCGGCCACGATGTCGAGGTGGCGCTGCTCGACATCCGGCCCGGCGAGGCTGATGTCACCGGGCACGAAGTAGATGTTGAGCTCCAGCGCGGCGGCGCCCGCCTCTTCCAGCTGCCGGGCGAACTGCACCCAGGAACCCAGCGACGAGCCGTTCAGCGAGGCGATCAGCGGGACGTCGATCGCCCGGGAGGCCTTCTCGACCAGCGACAGGTACTTCACCGCGACCGTCTCGACCGGTTCGGCGGAGACGGACGGGAAGTACGAGCTCGCCTCGGCGAACTGATCGGCGTGCTCCTCTTCCAGCAGGGCGTCGCGTTCGGCCTGCTCCAGCTGGGCGCGCACCTGCTCCTCGAACAGCGAATAGAGCACGACCGCTCCGACGCCGCCGTCGGCCAGGCCCTTCACGCCGTCCACGGTCTGCGAGAGCGGTCCGGCCGAGGCCACCAGCGGGTTGCGTAGCGGCAGACCGAGATAGGTGGTGTGCAGGTTCATCGGTCACTCCTGGCATCGGCGGCGAAGCGTTCGGCACCGCGGGTCGCCATCTCCTCGTACTCGGCCCAGCGGCGGTTGACCGCCTCCTGGCCGAACTCCAGGAAGCGCTCGGCGGCCTCGGGGTCGGTGTTCGACAGCATCCGGAACCGCAGTTCCTTGTCGTGGTAGTCCTTCAGCGGGATCCGCGGACGGGGGGAGTCGAGCAGGAAGGGGTTCCGTCCGGCCATCCGCAGCACCGGGTTGTAGCGCATCAGCGGCCAGTGGCCCGACGCCACCGCGCGGTACTGCTGGTCGAGGCCCTTGCGCATGTCGATGCCGTGCGCGATGCAGTGGCTGTAGGCCAGGATCAGCGACGGCCCGTCGTAGGCCTCCGCCTCGCGGAAGGCCATCAGGGTCTGCTGCGGATCGGCGCCCATCGCCACCCGGGCGACGTAGACGTTGCCGTAGGAGACCGCCTGCATGGCGACGTCCTTCTTGCCGGTCATCTTGCCGCCGGAGGCGAACTTCGCCACCGCGCCGAGCGGCGTCGACTTGGACGCCTGGCCGCCGGTGTTGGAGTACACCTCGGTGTCCATCACCAGGATGTTCACATCGCGACCCGAGGCCAGCACGTGGTCGACGCCGGCCGAGCCGATGTCGTAGGCCCAGCCGTCACCGCCGACGATCCACACCGAGCGACGCAACAGGTGGTCGGCGACCGAGCGCAGATCCTCCACCTTCGGGCCGTGCATGGTGTCCAGCAGCGCCTTCAGCGCGTCCACCCGGGCGCGCTGCTGCGACAGCTCCGACTCGTAGAGCTGCTCGGCGCCCAGGATCGCGTCCACCGTGGCATCGCCCAGCTCAGGCCGCAGTTCCTCCAGCCGGTGGCGGGCCGTGTCGGTGAGCAGGTCGGCCGCCAGGCGCAGGCCCAGACCGAACTCGGCATTGTCCTCGAACAGCGAGTTCGACCAGGCCGGCCCGCGTCCGTACTTGTTGGACGACCAGGGCGTCGTGGGCAGGTTGCCGCCGTAGATGGACGAGCACCCGGTGGCGTTGGCCACCGTCGCCCGTCCGCCGAAGAGCTGGGTGAGCAGCTTCAGGTAGGGGGTCTCCCCGCAGCCGGAGCAGGCGCCGGAGAACTCGAACAGCGGTTCCAGGAACTGGGTGCCGCGGACGTTGGCGAAGTCCACCCGGGATCGCCGGTTGACCGGGATCGTCTCGAAGAAGGCGACGTTCTCCTTCTCCTTGGTGCGCTCCAGCACCGGGGCGAGGTTGATCGCCTTCCGGTTGCCGCCCGGGATCGGCTTCACCGGGCAGGCCTCGACGCACAGTCCGCAACCGGTGCAGTCCTCGGCGTACACCTGCAGGGTGTAGCGCGAACCCGGGAAGCCGGCGGCGTTCAGCGGTGCCGACTGGAAGCAGGCAGGAGCTCCGTCCAGGGCCGATTCGGTGTAGTACTTGGCGCGCAGCACGGCGTGCGGGCAGACGAAGGCACAGTTGCCGCACTGGATGCAGGCCTCCGGATCCCACTCGGCGATGATGTCGGAGACATTCCGCTTCTCGTACTTCGTGGTGCCGGACGGGTAGGTGCCATCCACCGGCAGCGCCGACACCGGCAGCTGGTCGCCAGTACCGGCCAGCATGGACGCGGTGACCGTCTTCACGAACTCCGACGTGGCGCCGATCACCGGCGGGATCATCGGCAGATCGCTGACCGGAGCCGCCGGAACCTCGATCCGGTGCAGGTCGGCCAGCGAGGCATCGACCGCGGCCTCGTTCTTGGCCACCACGTCGGCACCCTTGCGGGCGTAGGTCTTGCGGATCGCCTTCTTCACCTGGGCGATCGCCTTCTCGGCGGGCATCACCTTGCTGATCGCGAAGAAGCAGGTCTGCAGCACGGTGTTGGTGCGGCGCCCCATCCCTGCCTTGCGGGCCACCAGGTTGGCGTCGATCGCCCACAGTTCGATGCCGAGGTCGATGATCTTGGCCTGCATCGGCTCGGGCAGCCTGCCGAACACCTCCTCGATCGGATAGGGGGTGTTGATCAGCAGCACGGTGCCCGGCCGGGCGAACTCCAGGACGTCCACCCGCTCCAGCACCGACCAGGCATGGCAACCGACGAAGCCCGCCTGGTTGATCAGGTAGGGCGCCTCGATCGGCTTGGGACCGAACCGCAGGTGCGAGACCGTCCGGGAACCCGACTTCTTGGAGTCGTAGACGAAGTAGCCCTGAGCGTAGGTGCCGGGCACCTCGCCGATGATCTTGATGGTGTTCTTGTTGGCGCCGACCGTGCCGTCCGAACCCAGCCCGTAGAACACCGCGGAGACCGTCGCCGGATCCTGGATGTCGAGGGTCGGGTCGTAGGGCAGCGAGGTGTGGGTGACGTCGTCGTTGATCCCGATGGTGAACCGGGGGCGGGGCCGCGGCAGCGCCAGCTCGTCGAAGATGCCGGCCACCATGCCCGGGGTGAAGTCCTTGGACGACAGCCCGTAGCGTCCGCCGATGATCACCGGCAGCGACTCCCGGCGACCGGTCGCCACGGCCTCGCCGAAGGCGGCGGTGACATCAAGGAAGAGCGGCTCGCCGCCGGAGCCGGGTTCCTTCGTCCGGTCAAGGACGGCGACCACTCGCGCCGTGGTGGGGATGGCCGCCAGCAGTTGCTCGACCGGGAAGGGACGATAGAGCCGCAGCACCACCACGCCGGCCTTCGCGCCCTGGGCGTTGAGGTACTCGACCGTCTTCACCACCGTCTGAGCGCCGGAGCCCATCACCACGGCCACCCGCTCGGCCTCGGGGTCGCCGTAGTACTCGACCAGCGAGTACTGCCGTCCGGTCATGGCGGCGAACGTGTCCATCGCCTCGGTGACCAGCCCCGGTACCGCGGCGTAGAACGGGTTCACCGTCTCGCGGGACTGGAAGTAGGTGTCGGGGTTCTGCGCGGTGCCGCGGATGTAGGGGTGTTCGGGGGAGAGCGCCCGGCGGCGGTGGGCGCGGATCAGATCGTCCGGCACCAACTCGCGCAGCTGATCGTCGCTGAGCAGGTCGACCACGTTCACCTCGTGCGAGGTGCGGAAGCCGTCGAAGAAATGGAGGAAGGGGATCCGGCTGGTCAGCGTCGCCAGCTGGGCGATCGCCGCCAGGTCGTGCGCCTCCTGCGGCGAGTTCGAGCAGAGCATCGCGAAGCCGGTCTGCCGGGTGGCCATCACGTCCTGGTGGTCGCCGTAGATCGACAGGCCCTGGGCGGCCAGCGAGCGGGCCGCGACATGGAAGACCGTCGAGGTGAGCTCCCCGGCGATCTTGTACATGTTGGGGATCATCAGCAGCAGGCCCTGGCTGGCGGTGAAGGTGGTCGACATCGCGCCACCCTGCAGGGCGCCGTGCAGGGCGCCGGCCGCACCGCCCTCGGACTGCATCTCGACGACCGTAGGGACCCGGCCGTAGACATTCGGCTTGCCCTGTGCGGACCACTCGTCGGCCAGTTCGGCCATCGTGGAACTCGGCGTGATCGGGTAGATGCTGCACAGCTCGTTGAGCCGGTAGGCGGCGGAGGCGGCGGCCTCGTTCCCGTCGATGATCGTCCGCATGGTCACTTCTCTCCGATCATCTCGATGGCGTGGACCGGGCACTGCTCGTAACAGGTCGCGCAGCCGGTGCACTTGTCGTAGTCGAAGCGGTACCGGAAGCCCTTGCCGAGCTTGATCACCGCGTCCTCGGGGCAGGCGCCCAGGCAGCCGTCGCACTCGAAACAGTTGCCGCAGGAGAGGCAGCGGGCTGCCTCGACATGGGCCTGGTCGTCGCTCAGGCCGCCGACGATCTCGTCGAAGTCGGTGATCCGCTGCTCCGGCTCGAGCTCGGGCTGGGACGAGCGGCGGGCGTCGCCGAAGTACCACAGGTGCAGCTTGTCGAAGTCGGCCAGGTCGTGCTTGGGCCGGGCCGGCGCCTCCCGCCCGGCCAGCCAGGCGTCGATCTGCCGGGCGGCCCGCTTGCCGTGGCCGACGCCGACGGTGACCGTCCGTTCGCTGGGGACGGCGTCACCACCGGCGAAGATGCCGGCCACTCCGGTCATCAGGGTGCGGGGATCGACCTTGAGCACGTCGTGGTCGAAGCTCATGCCCGGGATCCGGCGCAGGAAGTCGGAGTCGGTCTCCTGGCCGAGCGCCAGGATGACGGTGTCGGCCTGCAGCTTCTCGAACCGGCCGGTGCCGACCGCGCGTCCGTTCTCGTCGAGCTCCATGATCTCGACGGTCAGATCCTCCTGGTCGACACTGGAGATGGTGCGCAGCCAGTTCATCGTGACGCCCTCGCGGACCGCGCCCTCCTTCTCCTCGGAGTGGGCGGGCATCTGCTCCTCGGTGCGCCGGTAGATCACGATCGATTCCTCGGCGCCGAGCCGGCGGGCTACGCGGGCGGCGTCCATCGCGGTGTTGCCGCCGCCGTAGACCGCGACCTTGCGTCCGATGATCGGACGCTCGCCGCTGGCCACGCCGCGGAGGAAGCTGACCGCGTCCACGATCCGGCCGGCGTCCTGGCCGGGGATGTCGACCCGGCGGGAGAGATGGGCGCCGATCGCCACGAAGCAGGCGTCGAAGCCGCCCTCGGCCTGATCGGCCATCAGGTCCTTGACCCGGTAGTCGGTGACGATCCGCACGCCCAGGTCGACCAGCCGCTGCACCTCGGCGTCCAGCACGTCGCGGGGGAGCCGGTACTCGGGGATGCCGTAACGCATCATGCCGCCGGGCAGGCCGGAGGCGTCGCGGATCTCGACCTCATGCCCGGCCATCGCCAGATGGTAGGCGGCCGACAGTCCGGAGGGTCCGGCGCCGACCACCAGCACCCGGCGCCCGGAGGAGAACCGCGGCTTGGCGAAGCTCCAGCCGCGCTCGATCGCCAGGTCGCCAAGGTAGCGCTCGACGGAGTGGATGGAGACCGAGCCGTCCAGTTCGATGCGGTTGCAGGCGGTCTCACAGGGGTGGTAGCAGACCCGGCCGTGGATGGCCGGGAAGGGGTTGTTCTTCACCAGTTCGCGCCAGGCGGCCTCGTCCTGGCCGGCCTTGACCAGCCGCAGCCATTCCTGGATGTTCTCGCCGGCCGGGCAGGCGTTGTTGCACGGCGGCAGCAGATCGACGTAGACCGGCATCCGGGAACGCACGGGGGCGACCCGGCCGCCCTCGACGGCGAGATCGGGCAGCTGGGTGATGTCACGAGCCATGGTGAACCCCTACTTGGCGGCAGATTTCCTTGCCAATCTAGTGCTGGAAAAGCGGCGGCGCAGGCGGTTTACGGAACTCGCAAGGAGCGTTTGACAAGGCAATTTATGCAACGTTGAAAGCGCGTAAAAAGCCGGCTGGCGGCCTGCCTGGTCCCGCCTTCGAGCGGACCGCGGCAGCTGTGGCCGGCGGAGCACACCGGCCGAGCAGGCAGGCCGAGTTGTTCGCCTGTCTCCCACTCGCTCATCCTGTTCTCCTCCCGATGTCTGCAGAAAGGCCCTCCTTCCGGCATCCGCAGAAACCGGGCGAATTCGGCGGGCTGCATGGATATGACACGCGGTGGGGCCGAACTGCCCGGTTTGTGTTCGGTAGGTGCCGACGCCCGCCAGCACGGTCAACCCCCGAGATCCGATCTCGGAGCCGAGCGGCGGAGAGTTCCGGGTGCCGGACGACGGTCTGCCGGGAAGATGTCCCGAGGTCCGGCCGTGTTCTGGTCGAGTTGGCGGGGTGTTCCCGGAGCGTTGCTCCGCCCTTGAGGCGGGAAGCCCGTCCACTAGACTGCGGCTGCGCCCATGAGGGCGGAGGGATTGGGAGAAGCCCATGTCGTCTGCTCGTGGTTTCCGTCGCTGGCTGTTGATCGCTGCTCCTCCGTCGGGGAAGCCGCAGCCGGCGGCAGATGCCGCCGAGGCCAGGCGGCGGTTCGAGGCGTTCTGCGCCTTGGACGACGAACGGGTCGGCGAATCCACCCGCACCCAGCTCTTCGAACCCGAGGGTCCGGCGCTCGCCACCATCGTGGCCTGGCACGGCTTCACCAACGCCCCCAGTCAGTTCGTCGCCGTGGCGACCGCGCTGGCCGAGCAGGGTTATCGGGTGCTGGTGCCCCGTCAACCCGAGCAGGGGTTCACCGACGTCCTCAACCGCTCGCTGGCGGGCCTCACCGTGCCCGATCTGATCGCGCATGTGGACACCTGCATCGACATCGCCGTAGGGTTCGGCGACCCGGTCTGGGTGGCGGGGCTGTCGGCCGGCGGAGTGCTTGCCGCCTGGGCGGCCGCCACCCGGAGTGAGGTGCAGCGGGCCGTCCTGCTCGCGCCGCTGGTGGCGCCCAAGGGTGTGCCGATGCCGGCGGTGCGGATGCTGGTGAAGTTCCCGCGCCTGGTGCCGCGGATCTACTACTGGTGGGATCCGCGGGTGAAGGAGAACCTCGGTCACAGCCCGCACGCCTATCCCGGGTTCCCGGTGCCGGGGCTGATGCCCTACCTGCATCTTTCGGAGGCCCTGTTCGATCACCCCGCCGAGTGCTCGCTGACCCGGGTGGTGCTGGTCTCCAACCCCGGCGACTTCGCGATCCGGCGGGACGCCGCCCGCAGCTTCGCCACCACGGTCTTCGCTCCGCGCGCCGACTACTACGGCGAAGCGACGGTGGACGGCGAACTGGGCTGGTGGCACGACTTCGTCGACCCCTGGTCGCCGCACCGCGGCAGCACCGAGCAGGTGGTCGCCGTCCTGCTCGCAGCCTTCGGAGTGGGCGATCCGACCGCCGGCGGCGTCCTGGTGCCGCCCCTGGTGCAGCGCCAACCCATGTCCTGATCGGATACCCCTCCGCCTCCGGAGGGGTATCCGATGTCACGATCTGGTTACGAAGCAAAGCGCTTTGTTGCGGTGGGTTCAGACCCTGTGCCAGCGTTGTCCATCAAGAACGCAAAGCGCTTTGCAAGGAGGTGCAGGTGAGAGTCTCGATCAACGACGTGGCCCGGGCGGCCGGGGTCAGCCCCACCACCGTCTCGCACGTGATCAGCGGCCATCGCTCCGTCAGCCAGCACCTGCAGGACCGGGTGCGGCAGGTGATGGCCGAGCTCGACTACTCCCCGATGCGCTCCGCCCGGAACCTCGCACTCGGCAAGACGCAGCTGATCGGACTGCTCGTCCCCGACATCGGCAACACCTTCTTCGCAGAGCTGGCCAAGGGGGCCGAGCGAGTGGCGAGCGGCTCGGGCTACAACATCGTCCTGGGCAACACCGGCTTCGACCGGATGCGCGGGCTCACCCACCTGGAGATGATCCGGTCGCGGGCGGTGGACGGCGTGGTCTATGCCGCCGGCTCCCCCTTCACCGATGACGAGATCATCAACGCTATTGGCAGCCTCCCGCTGGTCCTGGTGGACGAGGAGGTCGCCGGCTCGAACGCCCCGTGGGTCACCTCCGACAACATCGACGGCGGCCGGGCGGTCGCCGAGCACCTGCTCGACCACGGCCACCGTAGAGTCCTGGTGCTCCACGCCACCTCCGGTCTGGGCAGCAGCGACCGCCGCGTCGAGGGCTTCCTCGACGCGTGGCGGGCCGGGGGCGGCGGCGACGCCAGGCTCGTCGACGGCGGGTTCACCTCCGACGGCGGTCAGAAGGCGGTACGCACCGCTGCCGACCAGCTGCTGAACGGCGAGTTCACCGCGGTCTTCGCCGCCAACGACGAGATGGCATTCGGCGCGCTGCGCCAGTGCCGGGCCCTGGGGTTGTCCGTCCCGGCCGATGTGTCGGTGATCGGCTTCGACGACGTCGCGGTCGCACGCGACACCGTCCCGGCGCTCTCCACGGTCCGTCAGGACGTCGCCGCGATGGGCGAACGGGCCGGGCAGATCATGCTCGACCTGCTCAGCGGCACCGCTTCGGAAACCCGCGAGGTGACGCTTCCGGTCTCCCTTGTCGTCCGGGAATCGACCGGGCCGGCGCCACGGCCGAGGAGACCGCGCAAGTCAGGAGGCAGGCCATGAGTGAGCATGTCGAGGTGATTCGCCTGGAGCGGGTCACGAAGACCTTCGGCGGAGTGCCGGCCGTCCAGGATGTCGATCTCACGGTGCGGGCCGGCGAGGTCCACGTGCTGCTCGGCGAGAACGGCGCGGGCAAGAGCACTCTGATCAAGATGCTCGCGGGAGTGCATCACCCCGACGAGGGCCGCGTCCTGATCGACGGACAGCCACTCCGGATCGAGGGGGCTCACCACGCCCATCAACTCGGCATCGCCACCATCTTCCAGGAGTTCAACCTGGTGCCCCAGTTGAGCGTGGCCGAGAACATCCTGCTCGGACGCCAGCCGCAGCACTTCGGCTTCACGTCACCGCGACGGACCCGCGAGCTGGTCCGCCCACTGCTGGAACGTGTCGGGCTGGACGTCGACCCGGCGGCCCTGGTGTCGAGCCTGGGCGTGGCCCGCCAGCAGTTGGTCGAGATCGCCAAGGCGCTCAGCCTGGACGCTCGGGTCCTGATACTGGACGAGCCGACCGCCGCCCTGACCGATCAGGAGGTCGAGCGTCTCTTCGAGGTGATGAACTCGCTGCGCGCGGCCGGTGTCGGCCAGGTCTTCATCTCCCATCACCTCAACGAGGTGCCGATGATCGGCGATCGGGTGACCATCCTGCGCGACGGGCGGAACGTCGCCGAGGTTCCCGCCTCCACCGACGGCGACGAACTCGTCCGGCTGATGGTCGGGCGCTCGATCGAGGCGCAGTTCCCGGCCCGCCCGGCGGCCGACCCGGGACCGGTGCTGCTGCAGGTGACCGGGCTTTCCCGCAAGGGCGCCTTCGACGACGTCAGCTTCCAGGTCCGGGCCGGTGAGGTGGTCGGGCTCGCCGGCCTGGTCGGCGCCGGACGCACCGAGGTGGTCCGGGCGATCGCCGGTGCGGACCGGTACGACGCCGGTGAGGTGCTGGTGGACGGCCAGCCGCTGGCGGCCAGGGGCGTCCGCGACTCGATCAGGTCCGGTGTCGGACATGTGCCGGAGAACCGGAAGACGCAGGGCCTGGTGCTCGGTGCCGACATCACCCGGAACGTCACCCTCGCCTCACTGCCGCGTTACGCGAAAGCCGGCTTCATCTCGGGCCGGCCACTCGACGTGGACGCCGAGCGGATCTCTGAGCGGCTCCGGGTCCGCCGGCGCAGCCTGCGCCAGGCCACCCGCACCCTCTCCGGTGGCAACCAGCAGAAGGTGGTGTTCGGCAAGTGGATTCTCGCCGAGTCCCGCGTCCTCCTGCTGGACGAGCCCACCCGCGGTGTCGATGTCGGCGCGCGGGTCGAGATCTATGAGCTGATCAACGAACTGGTCGCTTCCGGCGGCGCGGTTCTGATGGTGTCGAGCGACCTCCCCGAGGTGCTCGGAATGTCGGATCGCGTCCTGGTGATGGCGGAGGGCCGCCTGGTCGGCGAGCTCGCAGCCGCTGAGGCAACCCAGGAATCGGTCATGCAACTTGCTGTCAAGGAGGTCGAGTCGTCCCGTGTCCACTGAAATCTCGAAAGGGCAGGCCTCCTGGCGAGCGGTCACGTCCAGCCTGACCGGGAACGGCGCCCTGCTGGGCCTGATCGGCCTGGTCGTCGTCCTCGCCTTCGCCAGCCCCAACTTCCTCACCGGCGCCAACATGATCAATGTCGGCATCCAGGCCTCCGTGGTCGCGATCCTGGCGTTCGGCATGACCTTCGTGATCATCACCGGTGGGATCGACCTCAGCGTCGGCTCGGTGGCCGCGTTCGCGGCGATCATCGCTGCCTGGTCGGGCGCACAGGCCGGCCTGCCCGACCTGCTTGCGCTGATCGTCGGCCTGCTGGCCGGTGCGCTCGCGGGCGGGGTCAACGCCCTGATGATCTCCTTCGGCAGGATCCCGTCCTTCATCGCGACCCTGGCGATGCTCAGCGTCGGCCGCGGCCTGACCCTGGTGATCTCGGACGGCTCGCCGATCGCGACCTCTGAGCTGGTCACCTTCTTCGGCTCCCGGCTGGGCGGCTGGCTGCCGGTTCCGATCGTGGTGATGGTCGTGATGGGCGTGCTCGCAGCCGTGATCCTGAACCGGACGATCGCCGGCCGCGCGATGTACGCCATCGGCGGCAACGAGGAGGTCGCCCGGCTCTCCGGCCTTCCGGTCCGGCGGACCCTGATGTACGTCTACATGCTCGCCGGGCTCTTCGCGGCGACCGCCGGCATCGTCTTGTCGGGGCGGCTCTCGTCCGCCCAGCCGCAGGCGGCAGCCGGCTACGAACTCGACGCGATCGCAGCGGTCGTCATCGGGGGCTCGAGCCTCTCCGGCGGTGTCGGCAAGATCTCCGGCACCTTCGTGGGCGCCCTCGTCCTGGCTGTCATCCGCAACGGACTCAACCTGCTCAACGTCAACCCGTTCTGGCAGCAGGTCGCCATCGGCGTCGTGATCGCGCTCGCCGTCCTCACAGATTCCCTCCGGCCCCGCTCGTCGTAGCGACGGTCGGGAACCCACCTAACCCGAACCAGGAGGTTCACCACATGAAGTTCACCCGATTCATCCGCCCTCTGGCGGTGGCCACGGTCACCGCACTGGGACTGTCGCTGGCCGCCTGCGGCTCGCCGGCCGCGCCCTCCACCGCGCCCACCACTGCGCCTTCGTCCGACGCCTCGACCGGAGGTGCTGAAGGTCAGAAGCGTGTGCTGCTGGCCGTGTCCACCCTGGCCAACCCGTTCTTCATCGACCTGCGGGACGGCGCTCAGGCCGCGGCCGACGCCGCCGGTGTCGAGCTGGTGATCGTGGACGCCCAGGACGACCCGACGACCCAGACCAACCAGCTGGGCGACGCGATCAGCCAGAAGTTCGACATCGTCGTGCTCAACTCGACCGACTCCGACGCGCTCTCTCCGGCCGTCCAGCAGCTGGCCGACGCGAACATCCCAGTGATCCTGGTCGACCGGCCGGTCAACAACGCGCCCTACGAGACCTTCGTGGCCTCGGACAACGTGGAGCTCGGCCGGCTGGGCGGCGAGGCGCTGATCGAGGCGATCGGCGGCAAGGGAAAGGTCGCGGTGCTGCGTGGCATCTCGGGTCTGCCCTCGTCGAATGAGCGCTTCCAGGGCTTCAACGAGGCCGTCGAGAAGGCCCCGGAGGTCGAGGTCGTCGCGGCTCAGGTGGCTGACTACGACCGGGCCCGCGGGCTCGATGTGCTCTCCAACATCCTGCAGGCGAACCCCGACATCGTGGGTGTCTTCGCAGAGAACGACGAGATGGCGCTGGGCGGCATCCAGGCGCTCGGCCCGCGCGCCGGCACCGACACCTTCGTGGTCGGCATCGACGGCACCGCGGACGCTCTGGCCGCGATCGAGGCCGGCACGATGTACGCATCGGTGGCCCAGCAGGCCGTGGAACTGGGCAAGGCCGGTGTGGACCAGGCCGTCGCCTTCCTCAACGGCACCACTCTGGAGAAGACCACCGTCGTCCCGGTGAAGGTCGTCAAGGCAAGCTGAATCCCCAGGCGCCGGGGAGGAACCACGTTCCTCCCCGGCGCTGCACACTCACCCCCGCCGATCCGGACCAGCGGGACCGGGCTCACGGAAGTCAGAACGAGAAAGGCAGTACAGATGACGACCACCTACCGCGATGTGGTGGAGCGCCTGAACGAGCAGGACATCGCCCATCGGGAGGTTCAGCTGGCCGACGGCTCGATCGTTGTCGTCAGCGCCTACGGCGGTCGCATCTACGGGCCGTTCCGTTCCGCTGACGCCGAGTCCGAGGCCTGGCTGCCCGAGGCCTTCGCCGACCGCGAGGCGTTCGCCGCTCTGGTCGCCTCGGGCTTCTGGAACGTGGGCGGCGAGCGGCTCTGGATCGGCCCGGAGATCGCGTACATGATCGTCGACCGGGCCGACTACTGGGGCAGCTACACCATGCCGGTGGCGATCGACCCGGCCGTCCACGAGTTCACCGGCGCTCGGGCCCGGATGAGCCGCTCCGGGACGGTGCTGGCGCGTCACCTGGCTTCGGGCGAGGTACGGGTCGACGTCGACATCGAGGTGCTGCCGGCGCCGTCGCCGCTGCGCCACCTCAGCGATGCGGCCCCTGCCCGTGCGGCCCGCTGCGCGGGCTACACCGAACGGGTCGCGCTGACCCAGGACGGCCTGCTCGACGCCCCGGTGGAGTCGTGGAATCTGGTGCAGGTCCGCGGTGGTGGCAGGGCGATCATCCCAGCGGTGCCGCGGGTCGAGGTCACCGACTACTACGAGCCGGTCGGGGATTTCCTGCGCCGGCACCCCACCGCGGTCACTGCCGAGATGACCGGTGCCCATCGATACAAGATCGGGTTCAAGGCTTCCCACGTCCACGGCAGGGCGGGGCACCTGCGTCGGACCGGCGAGCAAGAGTACGTTCTGCTGGTGCGTCAGTTCGCCAACGATCCCGCCGCGCCCTATTCGGAGGAGCCCGACTTCGCGCCAGGGGTACTCGGCGACTCGATCCACATCTACAACGACGATGGTGGCCTGGGTGGATTCGGCGAGGTCGAGGCGCGAGGCAGGACCACCGGCTACGGCACCGGGCGCACCACCAGTGTGGACGAGTTCACCTCCTGGTGGTTCTTCGGGACGCGCGAACAGATCGACGACGTGGCGGGTCACCTGCTCGGGGTGAGCCTGGCTGAGCTGGGAGCCTGAGATGGCCGAGCCGGTCAGCGTTCAGACCGTCTCCGGCCCGGTCCCGGTGACCGAGCTGGGGCTCACCCTGGTTCACGAGCATCTGTGGGCGGACTTCTCCGGCTACCTGTGGGAGCCGCCCGAGCCGTGGAAGGCGGCGCTGCGGCCCCAGGCGGTCGACGCCTCCTTCGCCTGGGCGTTGCGGGAGGATCCCTTCTTCCACCCCGACAACTGCCGGCTTGACGATGTCGCGGCCGCGACGCAGGAGCTAGGCCTGTTCGCCGCCGCCGGCGGGCGCACCGTGGTGGAGGTGACGAACCCGGGGATGGGCCGGAACGCCGAGCGGCTGGCCGACATCGCCCGGCTGAGCGGGCTCCACGTGGTGATGGGGAGCGGCTGGTACATCGGACCGACCCACGGACCAGACATCCGCGACGCCACGGTGGAGCAGCTCGAGCGGTCGTTGATGGCCGAACTGGTGGACGGAGTGGCCGGCAGCGGGATCCGTCCCGGTGTGATCGGCGAGATCGGCATGTCCGGGGTGCCGGACGAGTCGGAACTGCGCTGCCTGCGGGCAGCTGCACGGGCGCAGGTGCGCACCGGCCTGCCGCTGGTGGTGCACCTGGACGGCTGGGCGCGCACCGGGCACCAGTTGCTCGATGTGGTGGAGGCCGAGGGGGTCCACCCCGCAGCGGTGGTGCTGGGCCACATGAACCCTTCGGGCGCCGACTTCGGCTACCAGTCCGAGCTGGCCGCGCGGGGCGCCTGGCTGGGCTACGACATGACCGGGATGGGCTTCTACTACGCCGATCACGGTGGGCAGTGCCCCTCGCCGGAGGACGACGCCACCCACCTGGCGAGGTTGCTGCATTCCGGGCACGGGGATCGGCTGCTGGTCAGTCACGACGTCTTCGTCAAGAGCATGTGGACCCGGAACGGTGGCAACGGCTACGGCTACCTGCCCCGGCTCTTCCTGCCTCGGCTGGTGCGCCGACACGGCGTGGCGCCGGCGGCGGCCGAGGCGCTGCTGACCACCAACCCGATGCAGCTTTTCATCATGGCAAGGAACGGAGGAACGGACCAATGACGGCCGAGACGACGATGCGGATCGAGACGGAGGCGCTCGCACTGAAGGAGCTGACCGAACTGACCGGGTTCGGGCCGCGATTCCACGGTGGCCCCACCATCCGGCGGGCCCAGGCGCTGCTGACCTCCTGGCTCGAGGCGGCCGGGGCGCAGGTACGTACCCATGAGGTGCGCACCCCCGGCTGGGAGCCGGGCGGGCATGCCCGGGTGGCCGTCACCGCGCCGGTGACCCGGGATCTGGTGGCCTGGCCGATGCTGTGGAGCGGCTCCTCGTCCGGTGTGCTCCGCGCGCGGCTCCAGGCGGTCGGCGTCCAGGGGCTGTGGGGCGACTCGATGGTCTGGACGAAGTTCGCCGCGCTGGTGGACGGCGAGGTCGTGGCGTACGTGCACGCCCGCGACGGTGGCCCGGCCGCGCCTCAGCCATTGCCGGTCGGCTCCGACACCACGGTCGCCCACCTGGCGATCGGACGGATGGACGGCCTGGCGATCACCGAATGGCTCGCCGACGGCCACGAGGTGGAGGTCGAACTGGAGGCCCGGGCCGCCCACCTGGCCGAGGCGGTCAGCGAGTCGTTGCTGGTCGACCTGCCCGGCGGCACCGAAGGTCAGCGGGTGATCGTGTGCGGTCACTACGACACCTTCTGGAACACTCCGGGCGCCTACGACAACGGCAGCGGGACGATCGCCCTGGTGCATCTGGTCCGCCGACTGCTCGCCGCGCCCCCCGCCCGTCCGGTGACCGTCGCCTTCATGACGGCCGAGGAATGGCACCTGGCAGGATCGCGGGCGCTGGTCGACCACCTCACCCCGGCCGCGCGCGAAGAACTCGACTTCGTGATCAACCTCGACGGACTGGGCAGGGGCGACTTCCTGGAGGTGTTCGCCGGCCCGGAGACCTTCGAACGGGATTTCCTGGCCGAACTGCGTAGCTACGCCAGCAAGGTTCGTCCCGGACTGCGCATCCAGTCGAGGTTCCCGCCCACCTGCGGGACCGATCAGGCGTCCTTCTACGCCGCGGGCATTCCGGCGGTGCACATGACCTTCAACGACCTGCACCGGCTGCACCAACCCGACGACCTGCCGAACGAGGGGATCGCGCGCAACATCGCCTGGACGGTGCCCCTGGTGGAGCACCTGGTCTCGGCGCTGGGACGAGCCGACCGCGTCCCGCCTCGGGCCATGTCGATGCCCTTCTAGCCCGGCCCCAGACCTCGGCGATGGCTCGACCATGGCCGGCCCCTGGGTGGCATTGACGAAAGCGCCGTCCAGGGATCATCCACACAACCAAGGAGAACAAGCAGATGGCAAAGATCCTGTTCGCAGGTGAGTCCTGGTCGGTGACCTCGATTCATGCCAAGGGATTCGACACCTTCACGACCACGGAGTACGCCGAGGGCGGTGACGCCATCATCGCGGCCTGGCGCGCGGGCGGCCACGAGGTCACCTACCAGCCGGCCCACGTCGCGGCGCGATCCTTTCCCGCCACCGTCGAGGAGCTCTCCCGGTACGACGTGGTGGTGCTCTCCGACATCGGCGCCAACACCCTGCTGCTGCCGCCGTCGACGTTCTCCCGCGGGGAGAAGCACGGCAACCGGCTCGCCGCTATCCGGGACTGGACGCTGGCCGGTGGCGGGTTTGCGATGGTCGGCGGCTACCTGACCTTCCAGGGCATCGAGGCCAAGGCGAACTACCGGGCGACCGCGGTGGCCGAGGTGCTTCCGATCGAGATGGAGCTCGGGGACGACCGCGAGGAACGCCCGGAAGGTGTGCGTCCGGAGTTCGTCGCAGACCACGTCCTAGTGGACGGACTGCCGGGCCGCGACGGCGAGGTGCCGGACCTGCTCGGCTACCAGCGGCTGATCCCCAAGCAGGGCAGCCAGACCCTGATGACGGTCGGCGGGGATCCGTTGCTCGTGGTGGGCGACGCGGGAGCCGGGCGCTCGCTGGCCTACGCCAGCGACGTCGGCCCGCACTGGGCACCCACCGAGTTCACCGACTGGCCGGGATTCGTCGCCCTCTGGCAGCGTGCCGCCAGCTGGTTGGCCGGGGAGCTGTAGCGGCCCGCCGGCGATCGGGCCTGGAGCCCGGGTGCGCGGCGACCGAGTCCCGTCATCGAGCGCTTCCCTTCGCGTCGAGCGCTTGTGCCGGGGGCATGGCGCTCGACGCCAGGGATGGCGGTCGGTGAGGGAGACGGGGCGGAGCGGAGCCGGGCCGGGTGGAGCGGGTCGGACGGCTACTCGGTGACCCACAGCGGATGCGCCCCCGGGACGGCGAACAGGGACTCACCGGTGGTGAGGTCGATCACCACGGTCACCGAGTTGTCGGTGGCGCCGGAGGTGAGGTCGTCCGCCGGCGCGGAGACGTCCAGGATCTGCGCCCAGGCGTACTGGCCGTTGCCGGAGACCCCGCTGTCCAGCAGTCGTCCGAGTTCGGGCGGGACGGTGGCGACCGTCGCCGCGCCGCCGTCGTGAACGTGTTCCAGGCGCGAGGTGATGCTGGCGACATCGTCGGGGTAGGCGATGTCGTCGAACTGTTGAATCCACTCGGTGGGACCGATCACCGTGCGCTGCCCGGCAAGGATGTTGGTGTCGCCGGCATCGCTCAGGGGTGGCAGCGCGGTGGTCTTGCCCAGCGCGAGATCGAGCATCACCTCGTCCGTCCCCTTCAGGACGACCAGGGTGGCGGTGCCCGGCAGGAAGCCGATCAACTGGTCGTGGATGCCCAGCGGCGACAGCGCCGAGCCCGGGGAGAGCCCGGTGAGGAAGAACTGGCCCTCCTCATCCTGCAGGACCAGCGAGCGGGTGCCCGGGACGAAGCCCCAGTCGATCACCCGCAGTTCGCTGCCGTCGGCCTGGGTGATCTCCTGAGGCGGCTTGGAGACGTCGTTGAGATCCTGCAGGAACAGGGCGTTGTCATAGAACCGGTCGCTCCCCGTCTCGGCTCCCACCACTGTGTAGCCGACCATCCCCTGTTCGGCAGAGCCTGCCAGCAGGCCGATGGCGGTTCCCGCCGGGGTCTCCAGCGTCATCAGGTCGGCGTCGGCTCCGGCCGCGGCGACCAGCCTGGTCTCCAGATCGCTCTCCCGGACGACCGCCACCACCATGCCGGCCACGACCGTGTAGCTCTCGATGCCGGGCGTGGTCATCACGGGGACGGGATCGCCGCCCGGCGCGGTGCGCAGCACCTGATCGTCCGTGCCGAAGCCGCCCGGTCCGCGGCTGACCAGTGAGTACACCGCATAGCCCGGGGTGGCGAAGGAATAGCTCCACTGGCTCGGGACGTGGGTGTGGCGGCTGCGGACGTCGGCGATCGTCACGGTGTAGTCGGTGGAGTAGGCGAGAGGGCGGGCGAACCGCAGGACGATCTGCGCCTCCTGGGTTTCGACCGTGAAGTCGGCGGCGGGGGAGACGGTCACCTGCGGGGGTGTGACGTCCTCGAGCGGCTGCCGCCCCTGCAGCACGAGCGGCTGTCCGCCGGCTGCGACCGCCCGCTCGACCTGGATCGTCGCGCTGATCAGGTCGGGCCCGCGGCGGGCGCCGATGACGCCGAGCACGGCGGCGACCAGGGCGAGCGCCCCGGCCAGGCTGAGCCCGAGTACCCAGAAGCTGCGTGCGCTCCTGGAGGGATGTGGGCCACCGGTGGCCGAGCCTGTCGAGACCCGCTCGGCAACGGGTCTCGACCCCTCGTCGAACTCGGGCTGAACCGAGCTCGACCGGCGTGGCTGCGTCGGCTTCCTAGAAGTCATAGGGCTGGTCGGGGCGCTCGATGGCCTCGATCGAGGTCGGCTTCAGCACCACGCCGCCGGGAGTGGTGGCGTCGGTGATCACCAGGGTTCCGGTCACCTGCACCCAGCTGTCCACCTCATAGGCGTTCTCCCAGTCCGCCACGGCCACCGGAACGCCGACCGGACGGGCGTCCACCGTGCAGCAGACCACGACGAACCTGGCCAGGTAGAAGACATCCGGGTTCCGGCTGCGGGCCTGGGTCACGAAGCCTGAGAGGGTCAGCTCCTGGCCGGCGTAGGTGACCGCTGTGGAGTGCCGGGAGAGCACGGCCGCCCAGTCGCGCAGCTGGAAGTTCGCCGGATCGCCGCCGAGCAGCTGGATGTCGGCCTCGGCAGAGGCGTTCAGGCTGCGCTGCTCGACGGTCGAGGTGGTGAGCGTCGCCGGTGGCATCACCAGCAGTCCGATGACGAGGGCCAAGGCGGCCACCAGGCCTCCGCCGCCCTGCAGCCGGCGCCGCCAGCCGGTGACGTCCCGGTGCCCGTGGTCATCGTGATCGTCCGCGGCCTGGCGTCCGGCGATCGCGTAGGCGGCGACGGTGGCGATCAGGCCGAGCCCGACCACGATGGTGGTGAAGGTGAAGTAGCGGGGGTGGATGTACAGCCCGAGCTGTCCGGTGGCTGCCAGCCAGAGCGTGGCCACGCTGCCGATCAGCGCCAGCACCAGGCCGATGGACGGCCCGGTCGGCGGGGCTGGGGGAGGTCCCTGCTGCTCGTGGTGATGTTCAGAGGACAAGGTTCAACCCCATTCCGAGGACGAGGGCGCAGAGTGCGACCAGGACGGAGATCAAGGCCAGCGCGCGGCTGGTGAAGGTGGTGCGCAGCAGGGCGAGCATCTTGATGTCGATCATCGCGCCGAAGACCAGGAAGGCGACGATGCCACCCGGCATGAAGGTGGCGGAGAAGGACAGGATGAAGAAGGCGTCGACGTTGGAGCAGACCGAGACCACGAAGGCCAGCGCCATCAGTACCAGCACCGAGAGCACCGGATTGCTGCCGAGCTCCACCAGCAGATCGCGGGGGACGCCCACCTGGATCGCGCCGGCGATCACCGAGCCGGCGACCAGCGCCGGGAGCATGGTGGTGGTTTCCTCGGTGAACAGCCGGGCGGACCGGGTGGCCCGGGTCTGCGCCACACCCGGTTCGGCGTGGCAGCGGGCCTCGAAGCCAGCGGTGAGGAGCGAGGTGGGGTCGGGGTGGCGGCTGAACAGCCAGCCGAGCAGGTTGGCGATCACGAAGGCTCCGGCGATCCGGGCGATCAGGATGCCGTCCTGCCAGCCGAAGGCCTGGTAGGTGGTGATGATCGTGACCGGGTTCAGGATCGGTGCCGCGAGCAGGAAGGTCAGCGCGTCCCCGACCCCCAGGCCACGCATCATCAGGCCGCGGGCCAGTGGCACGTTGCCGCATTCGCAGACCGGGAAGAACACGCCCAGCACGGAGAGCGCCATGCGGCGAAGGAAGGGGTTGCGGGGCAGGTAGCGCTGCCACACCCGGTCGGGGATCCAGACCTGGACCAGCACCGAGACCCCGATGCCGAGGAACACGAAGGGCAGCGACTCGATGAAGACGCTGGCCGACAGGGTGACGAAGTCACGTCCGGCGTCCGGTAGCCAGTCGGTCCACTCCGGGTAGGAGATGAGACGCAGGACGAGCAGCGCGGCGGCGATCCCCAGGATCAGCCCGGCCCGGATGAGCAGGGGACGCCGCGGGGCGACCGAGGGGCCGGAGGGCCTGATCGGTCGCGGAGCGGTGGTCTGCATGGTCCTCGTCTCGGGTCGGTGGAGCTTCCTGGAAGCCTAGTAGCTAGTCTCACCGCCGAAGTCCTCCGATTGTGGGCGTCCCGTGCCTCGACCACGGGGACGGTTCCTGCGGTCCGTCCAGCAATCGCGTGCCGGTAGCCGGGACACCTCCACCCGGACCACAGGAACCGTCCCCATGGTTCAGTGCTCGTCGTAGTGGTCGCCGTGGGCCGCGTGCCGGTGACCGTCGTGGACGTAGTCGAGGTGACCGGCGTGCTCGACCGCGGGATGCTCGCAATCCGGGCCGTGGACGTGCGGGTGGTGTTCGGCGACCTGCTCGGGCAGCGGTGCGTCGTGAGGTGAGCCGACCTCGATCGGACGGTCGGGGCGTCCCTGCAACAGGCGGGAGAACGGCCAGCTGGCCGCGAACAGGACGATCGCGATCACCACGATCAGCGCTCCCGGCGCGGTGTTCAGGTAGTAGGAGCCGATCGTCCCCGAGACAGCGGCCGTGGCGCCCAGGCCCATCGAGGCGAACAGGCCGACCCGGAAGCCGGTCGCGAGCTGCGTGCCGGTGGCGACCGGAACCACCATCAGTGCGCTGACCAGCAGCAGTCCGACCGTTCGCATCGAGACCGTGACGGTGATGGCGGCCAGCGCCACCACCAGGATGTTCAGCCACCGGGTCGGCAACCCGATGGTGCGGGCGAACGGCTCGTCGGCCGAGACCGCGAACAGCTGCGGCATCAGCCCGATGCTGACCAGCAGCACCACCGCTCCCAGCACGGCGATCGCCCAGAGATCGGCGGCGCCCACGGTGAGCAGGGAGCCGAACAGGTAGCCGGCCAGCGCTCCGGCCCCCTGGCCCGCGAAGGCGGCCAGCAGCAGGCCGCCGGCCAGGCCGCCGTAGAAGATGATCGCCAGCCCGACGTCGCCCTGGGCGCGGCCGGATTCGCGAAGCAGTTCGATGGCCACCGCGCCGATCACGCAGACCGCGATGGCCAGCGGCAGCGGGGCGGTGCCGGTGAGCATCGCCAGGCCCACGCCGGCGACCGCCAGGTGACCGAGGCCATCGCCCAGCAGGCTGAGCCGGCGCTGCACGATGTAGGTGCCGATCGCCGGGGCGGTGACGCCGGTGATGACGGCGGCGAGCAACGCCCGTTGCATGAATTCCAGGGAGAGCCACTCCATCACAGCGCCTCCAGCCCGGTCTGGTGGGGACGGGGACGGGCGGCGGCCAGTTCGCTGATCTCGTGCCCGCCGTGATGGTGGGAGGGATCAGGGGTGTGCGGCACCACCCGTCCGTCCTGGATGAAGATGGTGCGGTCGATGACCTCGGCGAAGGGGCCGAGCTCGTGCAGCACCATCACCACGGTGACTCCCTCGGCGATCAGGCGCCGGGCGACATCGGCCAGCAGATTCTGGGTGACATGGTCGACGCCGGCCAGCGGCTCGTCCCAGAGCATCAGCTGCGCACCCGAAGCCAGCGCCCGGGCGATCAGGACGCGCTGCTGCTGCCCGCCGGAGAGCCGGACGAAACGGTGCCGGGCCCGGTCGCTCAGGTCGACCGCTGCGAGGGCATCCGCGATCGCCTTTCTATCGGTGGCCGACTCCGGCCAGAAGGGGCGACGGTGGCCGAGCCGTCCGCTGGCGACGACCTCGCGGGCGGTCGCCTGCTGCACCAGGATGCCGCTGCGCTGCGGCACGTAGCCGACCTTGTTCCAATCCCGGAAGTCTTCCAGCCGGGTGCCGAAGAGCTCGATCGCGCCGCGGTGGGGGACGAGCCCCAGCAGGGCGCGCATCAGGGTGGTCTTGCCGGAGCCGTTGTTGCCCAGGATGGCGACGGCCTCGCCCTGGGCGATCTCCAGGTCGACGTCGCGGACGATCGGGACGCCGCCCAGCAGCACGCCGAGGCCGGCGGCAGAGATGGCCGCCGGCCCCGGTGCCTGCTCTGAGGTCAGGCGCACTGGTTGGCAGTGCGCAGGGAGGCCAGGTTGGAGCGCATCACCTCAAGGTAGTCGCTTCCGCGGGATTCTGCGGTCAGTCCCTCCAGCGGATCGAGAACGTCGGTCTTCAGGCCGAGGTCCCCAGCGATCGACTCGGACACCACCGGGGAGACCAGGGTCTCGAAGAAGATCGTGGTGACCCCCTCGGCCTTGGCGATCTCGTGCACCTCGGCGATCCGGGCGGCGGTCGGCTCCACGTCCGGCTCGATGCCGCGGATGCCGACCTGCTCGAGCTGGTAGCGGTGGGCGAGGTAGCCGAAGGCGGCGTGCGAGGTGATGAAGGCGTCGATCTGGCAGCTGGCCAGGCCGGTGCTGAACTCCTGGTCGAGCAGGGTGAGTTCGGCGAGCAGCGCCAGGGTGTTGGCCTGCAGGGTCTCGGCGGCCTCGGGACGGGCATCGATCAGGGCGTCGCGGACATGCTCGGCGACGGTCGCCAGGTTGGTCGGATCGAGCCAGGTGTGCGGGTCGAGGGCGCCCTCGTCGCCATGGTCGTCGCCCTCCTCGGCATGATCTGCCTCCTCATCGTGGTCGGCTTCCTCGTCGTGGTCGCCGTCCTCGTCCCCGTGGCCGTGGCCGTCGTCACCGGTGGCCGGGATGAGTTCCAGGAAGGAGGCGGTGTCCACCGTCCGCTGGGGGGTGGCCTGGGCCAGAGCGGCATCGACGGCGGGCTGGAAGCCGGCCTGGACGACCACCAGATCAGCCGAGGAGAGCAGCGCGACCTGCTGCGGCGCCAGCTCGAGATCGTGGGGCTCGGCACCGGGGGCGGTCAGGTTCTCGACCATGACCAGGTCTCCGCCCACTCGCTCCGCGACGAACTCGAAGGGGTAGAAGGCGACCGCGACCGTGAGTGGGTCTGCCTGGCCGGCACTCGGCGGGGGAGTGTCAGCCCCAGGTGTGGTGGGGGTATCGGCCGGGGTGGAGCAGGCCGCCAGGGAAGCCAGGGCGAACGCTGCGCCCACCAGGAAGGTAGTCGGGCGAGCAGAGATTGTCATGGTAATCATTCTCATACTCACCCCGACAGGGTGTCAAAATCGATCGCCTGCTGCCAGGCCGGCGATGGTGTTGTCGATGACGAAGTCGTAGTACTGCCAGCGCATGAGGGAGGCGGTCTCGCCGCCCTCGGCGAAAGGACGGATGAACGCATGGCCCATGGCTTCGAGTTCGGCTGAGGTTGTGGGCAGCTGGAGGAACTCCGCCATCATGGTGGCGTGGTCGCGGGGTCCGTCGCCTTCGTGCTGGAGCCGGTCGTCGCTCATGGAGATCGTGAGCATGGCGTTGTTGAGCAGCAGCGAGTAGGCGATGCCGACCCGGTCTCCGAAGCCCGATCGGTGGAGTTTGCTCACGCCGGCCTCGAGTATCGGGAGCATCGCGGGAAGGGTGGGGCCGTGCATGAGTGTCCACTTCGCCACCCCCGGATACTCCGCGACGCACGGCCCGGCGGAACGGAGCAGCGTGCGGAACCACTTTTGCCAGGGCAGTTCCGTGTCGGGTAGCTCGATCCGGGTCAAAGCACGCTCTACGACCCTTCGGCAGAGCAGGTCCTTGCCCCCGACGTGGTGGTAGATCACCGATGGTGCGACGCCGAGCCGGCCGGCGAGGTCTCGAATCGACCAGCTCATCAGGTGCGCCTCGCGAGTGAGCGCCGCTGCAGCATCGACGACCGCCGTAGGAGTCAGTCCGACATGGAACGGGGCGGGTGGCGGGTCCGTCACGATGCCTCCTTCGCTGCTACCCATGCGTTCATGGTCTCAGTACGCCTGGGTTGCGTCGTGCCGGGACTCACCTTGTTCGCCGGCGGCCCCCCATCGAAGCCGGTGGGACTGCCTCCGCAGCACGGGGATCCATGGCCCGCGTCGTTGTCCGAGCCACTGAATGTAATTAGGTAAGGCTTACCTTACTTATAGGGTACGCTCACGATTAGAACACCGTTCACTCAGGGTATATGATAATCAATCTCAATAGCTTTGGTGGTGGTACGCACATGGACGACAGGCAGGACAGCACGGGAGGCGCCGCGACGGAGGAGTCGTTCTTCGCGCCGGTGCGCGGCAGTCTCGCGGGGATCGTCGGGTTGGCCGTCCTCGGCGCGGCGAGCGGCGTGGTGCCGTTCATCGCGATCGTTGAGCTGGCCCGCACGCTGCTGCCGGCGATCGAGGGAGCCCCGGTCGACGCGGGCCGGGTCTGGGGGATCGTCGCAGTGGCCACGGTCGCACTGTTCGTGAGCTTCGGGGCCGCGTTCGCGTCCGGCGCGGTCGGTCATTTCGCGGATGCGGAGTTGCAGCGGTCCCTGCGGCACCGGATCGTCCGGCATCTGCAGCGGCTGCCATTGGGCTGGTTCGACCGACGCAGCTCAGGGTCGGTTCGCAAGTTGGTGGAGAACGACGTCGTGGCGCTGCATCAACTCGTGGCGCACTCGATTCAGGACGTGCTGACCGCGATCACGGTGCCGGTGATCTGCCTGGTCTACCTGTTCGTCGTGGAGTGGCGGATGGCGCTGGCGGCGCTCGTGCCGCTGGTCCTCGTCCTGCTCGCCTACCCCTTCATGATGCGGGGGGCCGGCGAGAAATACCGTCAGTACGACGCAGCGACCCAGGCGCTGTCCGGCGCGACGGTCGAGTTCGTGCAGGGCATCGCCGTGGTCAAGCGGTTCGGGCAGGTGGGGCGCAGCCATCGCCGCTATCGCGAGGCGACCAAGGAGTATGTGAGGTTCGTCGGCGAGTGGACGCGTGAGACCGCGATCGTGTTCACGATCGTGGAACTCATCGCCTCGCCGATCGTCGTGCTCGCCTGGCTGCTCACCGCCGCGGTCTGGCTCGTCGCCAACGGCGGCGCCTCCCCGATCGATGTGCTTCCCGGTCTGCTTCTGGGGCTCGGGCTCACCGCTCCGCTGATGAAGCTGGGGGCGTCCGGGCAGTTCCTGCGCAACGCGACGAAGGCACAGCAGTCGCTCGCCGCGTTCTTCGCGCTGCCGCCGGTGCCGTCACCGGCGCGGCCGGAGACGCCGCGGGGCCGCCACCTCGCGGTGGCTGACGCATCGTTCAGCTACGACGGCGAGCACCGTGTGCTCGAGGAGATCTCCGCGGCATGCGCTCCAGGCACCGTCACCGCCCTCGTCGGCGCGTCCGGGTCGGGGAAATCCACGCTGGCCAAGCTCGTCCCCCGGTTCTACGACGTCGACGCGGGTGTGGTCGAGATCGGCGGAGCGGACGTGCGCCAGGTCGCAGCTGGCGAGCTGTACCGTCAGGTCGGTTTCGTCTTCCAGGATGTGCAGCTACTGCGCGCGAGCCTGCGCGACAACATTCGTCTCACCCGCCCCGACGCGACGGACGCCGAGGTCGAGGCCGCTGCCCGGGCGGCTCAGATCCACGGCCGCATCCTGCGCTTCGAGCGGGGTTACGACGCCGTGATCGGCGAGGACGCGAACCTCTCCGGGGGCGAAGCGCAACGGGTCACGATCGCCCGCGCGCTGCTCGCTGACGCCCCGATCCTCGTGCTCGACGAGGCGACGGCGTTCGCGGACCCGGATTCGGAGGCGGCGATCCAGCGTGCGCTGAGCACGCTGGCCGCCGACCGCACGGTGCTCGTGATCGCCCACCGGCTGCACACCATCGTCGGGGCCGACCAGATCCTCGTGCTCGACGGCGGCCGCATCGTCGAGCGGGGCACCCATGCCGAACTCGTCGCCGCCGCAGGAGGCTTCGCCGAGATGTGGGCCGACTACCAGGCCAACCACGCCCGTGCACTCCCGGAAGGAGCCGGCGTATGATCGCCCGCCTGCTGCACTACTGCTCGCCCCGCGCCCGGCGCCTGGTGATCGCTGAGCTGAGTTTCATCGTGATCGCCGCGCTGCTGCAGGGCATCGCGTTTCTTCTGCTCGTCCCCCTGCTGCGATCGCTGTTCGTTGGCGACTTCGACGACGCCTGGGCGTGGCTGGCCGCAGTCCTGGGAGCCGCCGCCGGCTATGTCGTCGCCTCGTGGTTCGCGAGCCAGATCGGGATGAAGGCCTCCACCGCCGTGCTCGACTCGCTGCTCGAACGCCTCGGCGACAGTGTGGTGTCGCTGCCGATCGCCTGGTACTCCACCGACCGCACTGGACTCGTCACGGGGCTGGCCACCCAGGGGGCGATGTTCGTCTCGACCATGCCTTACGCCATTCTGCGGCAGATCATCGCCGGCTTCGTCGCTCCCGCGACCGTCCTGGCCGGCATGTACGTCTTCGACTGGCGGCTGGCGCTCGCGATGACGGTGATGGTGCCGATCATCGCCGCCGGCTACCGCTGGCTGAGCCGAGGGATCGGACGCGGGGACAAGACGCACTCGCTGGCGGTCGCCGAGGCATCGAACCGGGTCGTCGAGTTCGCCCGCACCCAGCCCGCCCTCCGCACCGCCGGAGAAGGTTCGATCGCCGGCCGCCTCGTCGACCAGGCACTGGAGAACCAGTACCGGGAGTACCGTGGCCTGCTGGTCACCGGAGGCGCCGCGATCGCTCTCTTCGCGGGCCTCGTACAGCTTTCGATCACCGTGCTTCTGGTCGTCGGCGCCTTCCTCGCCGTCGGCGGAACCGTCGACATCGCCACGCTGCTCGCGCTGCTGGTGCTCGGCGTCCGGTTCAACGAGCCGATCGTCGCCGCTGGGGATCTCGGCGGCGGGATCGCGATCGCGCGCACGACCATCGACCGCCTCGACGAGTTCGCCGCGGTCTCACGGCTCTCCGAGCCCGCCTCTCCGGCCGAGCCCGCCGACTTCGGCATCGAGTTCCGCAATGTCACCTTCGGCTATGGCGGGAACCCGGTGCTACGCGACCTCTCGTTCACGGTGCGGCCGGGCGAGATGACCGCGATCGTCGGCCCATCGGGCTCCGGCAAGACGACGATCACCAGGCTCATCGCGCGCTTCTACGATCCCGAATCGGGGATGGTGCTCATCGGCGGCGTTCCCGTACCCGAACTCGGCACCGACGCCATCGAACGGGCAGTGGCCCCCGTCTTCCAGGACGTCTATCTCTTCGACGACACCATCGTGAACAACATCTGGATCGGCAACCCCGATCTCAGCCGCGACGAGGTGATCGCGGCCGCCACCCGCGCCCGCGTCGACGAGATCGTTGAGCGACTGCCCGGCGGTTGGGAAGCACGGGTGGGGGAGGGCGGATCGAACCTCTCCGGCGGCGAACGACAGCGGATCTCGATCGCCCGCGCCCTGCTCAAGGACGCGCCGATCGTCCTGCTCGACGAAGCCACCTCGGCCCTCGACATCGGCAACGAGATCGCCATCGGCGAAGCGATCGACTCCATCCGCGCCGACCGCACCCTCATCGTCGTCGCCCACCGGCTGCAGACCATCATGACCGCCGACCAGATCATCATGCTCGACGACGAAGGCGGTATCCGCGAGAGCGGGACCCACGCCGAGCTGCTCGCCACGGGCGGCGCCTACGCCCACTACTGGGCTGAGCGCGTCGACGCCGCGGGCTGGCAACTCGCACATCAGTGACCAGACCCGCACCCTCGAAAGGAATCGACATGACCAACGAGACCCTGGCCGCACCCACCGCCGCCGCGGAACGGCCGCGCTTCTCGCTCACCTTCCGCGCACGCGACTTCCTGACCGTCGCGATCTTCGCCGTCATCTACATCGTGGTGATCTTTGCGGTCGCGATGCTCGGCATCATCAGCCCGCTCGTGATGGTGCTCACCTTGCCGCTCGCACCGCTGATCGCGGGCATCCCGTACCTGCTGTTCCTCAGCCGCGTCCGCCACGGCGGCATGGTCACCCTGTTCGGGATCGTCTTCGGGCTCGCTTCGATGGGCTGGGGGCATCCCTGGCAGAGCGCTCTGGTCATCATCGGCGTCTCCCTGCTCGCCGAGGTCGTGCTCTTCGCCGGCCGGTACCGGTCGAAGTGGGCGGCGATCTGGGCCTACACGATCTTCTCGGCGTGGATGATCGGGCCGTGGATCCCGTTCTTCCTCGACCCCGCGGGGTACATCGCGCAGCAGGCCACGCAGTCGATGGGCAGCGACTACGCCACGCAGATGGAGGCAGTCATGGCTGTGCCGGTCGTGCTCGGCGTATGGGCCGCGGGGATCGTCTTCGGCTTCCTCGGCGGGCTGCTCGGCTCGTCGGTGCTGCGCAAGCACTTCCGCAAGGCAGGACTCGCGTGACCGCTCCCGTGGCCGACACGATCGCCATCGCTGGCTCCCTCGATGGCCTGCTCGGCTCCGCCGTGCTGCGCAAACGCTTCATGCGCGCCGGCCTCGCCTGAGATGGCGACCTCGGTAGGCGCTGTGACCCGGCGGGGACTGGACCCGCGCAGCAAGATCCTGCTCCTGCTGCTGGTCAGCCTCGCCGTGATGAGCCCCGGCGGGCTGGTCTTCGTGCCGGCCGGGATCGTGCTGGCGACCGCGCTCGCCGCGTCGGAGCGCGCCTGGTCGCGCGTGGTGACGATCCCGCTGTCCGCGGTAGTCATGTACCTGCTCGGCTGGGTGCTCCCACTGGTCTGGGCGAACCCGGTGGTCACGGTCGTCGCGATCGGCTGCGGGTATTTCATCCGGTTCGTGGCCGCGTTCGGAGTCGGCGCCCACCTCATCGCGACCACCTCACCCACGCAGCTGAGCGCGGCGCTTCGCGTCTGGCGCCTGCCGCGCGTGCTCTCGGTCACCCTCGCCGTGATGCTGTGCTTCTTCCCGGTCGTCGCGGCCGAGTCGGCCGCGGTGCTGGACGCGATGCGCCTGCGCGGTCTGGCCAGCGCGACCGGCCTGGCGCGGCATCCGATCCTCAGCATGGAGCGCTTCACCGTCCCGATGATCGCCGCGAGCCTGCGCGCCAGCGAGGACCTCTCGGCATCAGCGATCCTGCGTGGACTCGGCTCACGCCGCTCACCCGTCGCTCTCGATCCGCCCCGCTTCGGCCGGTCCGACTTCGTGCTCGTCATCGCCCTGGCCGTCCTCGCGGCGGTGAGCCTGCTGCTCCCCAACCCCTTGACGATGGTGATCGCGTGATCGACATATCCAGGGTCAGCTGGACCTATCCGCATGCCGAGGCCCCGGCACTGCGCGACCTCAGCCTGCAGATCACCGCTGGCGAGTTCATCGTGCTGTGCGGGGCCAGCGGCTCCGGCAAGTCCACGGCGCTGCGGCTGATGAACGGGCTCATCCCGCACTTCCACGACGACGGTCTGCTCACCGGGAGCGTCGCGGTGGCGGGGATGATCACGACCGGTGTGGAGCTCGACGAGATTGGATTGCTGACCGGCACCGTGCTCCAGCATCCACGACGGCAGTTCTTCACCGACTCCGTACGAGAGGAGACAGCCTTCGCGATGGAGAACTTCGGCTTCCCCCGCGAGCAGATCCGGGCGCGCGTCGAGCCGACCGTCGCGGAACTCGCAGAGCGGGTTCCGGTCGGTCAGCGGCTGCGGGATCTGTCCGGTGGGCAGCAGCAGCAAGTCGCCATCGCGGCCGCGACCGCCCACGACCCGCGCATCCTGCTGTTGGACGAGCCCAGTTCCAACCTCTCCGCCGATGCCGTGCATCGGCTCACCTCGACCCTCGCCGAACTCAAAGCAGGAGGCGTCACGATCGTGGTGGCCGAACACCGGCTGCGCTACCTGCAGGACCTCATCGACAGGGTCGTCGTCATGCGCGACGGCACCATCGACGTCGAATGGACCGCTGGGCAGTTCCGCTCTGTGTCCGACGAGGAACTGGCCCGCGAGGGGTTGCGAGGCATCGTCAGCACAGTGGTGCTGCCGACCTTGCCTGCCGCCGGTCCCAGCGTGATCGACAGCATCGATCCCACCGACGTGCCGGCCTCCGAACTCGAGCTGGAGGCGATCCGCTGCAGGTTGGGTGGGCGTACCATCGTCGACCTTGATCGGATCGGCTTTGCCGCCGGGGAGGTCACGGCCATCCGTGGCGTCAACGGCGCAGGCAAGTCCACGCTCGCGCGCATCATCACCGGGCTACAGCGATGCGACGGAACCGTGCGGCTCGACGGCAAGACGTTGAAACCGAAGGAGCGGCAGCGCGCGAGTTCCATCGTCATGCAGGACGTCCAACGCCAACTGTTCACCGACAGCGTCGAGGCAGAGATCGGACTGGCCAATACCGGCGGCAGCGACGCGTCTGCGGTGCTCGACGTACTCGACCTGGCCCACCTGTCCGAGAGGCATCCGCTCTCGCTGTCCGGCGGACAGCAGCAGCGCCTCGTCGTCGCGGCCGTTCGGGTCACGGGCCGCCGCATCGTGATCTTCGACGAACCCAGCTCGGGCGTCGACCGCCGGCACCTCCAATCCATCTCCGACCAGATCCGCCAGGTGGCCGCCGACGGCGCGATCGTGATCCTGATCAGCCACGACGACGACCTGCTCACCATCGCCGCCGACCGGCAGGTCACTCTCACGCCGGCCAGTGCAGAGCGGCTACGCACGCCCGTCCGGGCTGGTCGGGATCGAATGGAGGAGGCGGAATGACCTCACCCACGCCAGCCACCACGGCGGGAGCCGCCGCGCGTCCGCAGATCCCGCTGCTGCTCGGGGCGGTGCTGCTCATCTATCTGGGCCAGATGACGCTCAACCCGATCATCGCCCCGCTGTCCCGCGAGGTCGGACTGGCCGAATGGCAGATCGGGGTCACCATCAGCACGGCGGCCGTCATGGTCGTGCTCACCAGCCAGTTCTGGGGCCGCCGCTCCCAATCCTGGGGTCGCAAACCGGTGCTGGTCGCCGCCTTCGTCCTGGCAACGGCCGCGATGGTCCTGTTCGCGCTGCTGGCCTGGCTCGGCATGACCGGTGCCATCACCGGCGTATCCCTGTTCCTGCTGTTCGTGCTGCTGCGCGGGGTCGGCTTCGGCACGGCGATCGCCGCCGTGCCACCGACCGCGCAGGCGTACATCGCTGATGTCACCGCCGATGAGAAGGCCCGCGTGAAGGGTATGGCCGGCATCGGTGCGGTGCAGGGCATCGCCATGATCGGCGGCTCCGTGATCGGGGGAGTCCTCTCGGCGTTCGGCCTGATCACCCCCCTGATCGCCGTGCCCGTGCTCCTGGTGGCGGGGCTTGCGCTGCTCATCTTCCGGCTCCGGCGCGAGCCTCGCCACGAGCTCATCGAGACTCCGGTCAGGGTCAGCCCGCTCGACCCGCGCGTGTGGCCGTTCCTGCTCGCCGGGTTCGGGATGTTCACCGCGCTCGGGTTCATCCAGGTCATCACCGGCTTCATCGTCCAGGATCGACTCAGCCTCGACGCGGCGACCACCGGGATGGTCACCGGTGGGGCTCTGCTGGCTGCGGGCGTGGGGATGATTCTCGCGCAGACCGTGATCGTCCCCCGCAGCGGATGGACTCCCCCGACGCTGCTCCGCGTCGGCGGCGGAGTCGCCTTCCTGGGCTTCGGGGCGCTGGTCTTCGATGCCGGAGCCGTGCCGCTGCTCGCGGGGATTCTACTGATCGGCCTGGGCCTGGGAATCGCGATGCCCGGCTACACCGCCGGGCCCACCCTGCTGGTCGGACGTGAGGAGCAGGGTGGCCTGGCTGGGCTGATCGGTGCGACCAACGGACTCACCTTCGTCATCGCACCCACCGCCGGCACCGCCCTCTACGGCCTCTGGCCGCCGCTGCCGGTCATCGCCGGCACCGTCGTCATGGCCGGCGTCTCCGCCTTCGTCATGATCCACCCGCGCTTCCGACGGCGTGGATCATGACCCCGTGGCGTCAGTGCTCGTCGTAGTGACCAGCGTGCACGGCGTGCCGGTGGCCGTCGTGCACGTAGTCCACATGGTCGCCGTGCTGGACGGCTTCGTGACCGCAGTCATCACCGTGTGAATGCTCGTCCGCGGTGTGCTCGGCAACCGCATCATGCTCGTCGTAGTGGTCGCCGTGGAGGGCGTGCCGGTGATCGTCGTGCAGGTAGTCGACGTGATCGTCGTGCTGAATGGCCAAGTGGCCACAGCCGTCGCCGTGGGCATGCTCTGCCGGGGTGTGCTCGGCGTGGAGGTCGGTCATGGGTTCTCCCTTTCCGGGGATGCGATGCCTTGGTCAGGCCCCGCGGGTTCTTGGACGTGGATGAGTGCGTCGGAGATGACGTGGCTGACATGCTGGTCGGCCAGCCGGTATGTCATCTCCTTGCCATTGCGCACGGCGGTGACCAGCCCGCCCTGCCGCAGCGTTCGCAGGTGCTGGGAAACCAACGGTTGAGACATCTCGGTGGCGTCCGCCAGAGCGCCGACCGTACGGGATCCGGCGCTGAGCAGAAGCAGGATCCGGAGCCGGGATTCGCTGCCGAGCACGCGAAAGAGCTGCGCGGCTTCGACCAGTCCGGCTTCGGTGTCCATTGCCACAGCCAATCAGATATATAAACAGATTGCAATATGTCTATGTCGAGCAGCTTCGGTCCCACCCGTCACGCACGATCCGGGTGGTTGCCGGCATCTGAGTGGAAATGTGCACGCGGCGGGCCTGGATTGCCCGGTCGAAGCGGATCGACCGAGTTGTCCGGTCGGTGCCCCGCCCACCCCTCCCCTTTCCCCTGGACCCGCAGAAACCGGGCGAACCCGGCCGGTTGCGTGGATATGGCAGGCAGAAGGGCTGAATCACCCGGTTTCTGCGCTGGTGGGGCGACATGGAAGGGGGCGGGGTCAGCCGGCCTTGGGTGTTCCGGTGCGGCGTAGCAGGACGACGCCGTCCGCGAGGGTCGCCGGCTCGCCGTCTGGCGAGGTGGCCTGCCGTGTCCGCTCCTCGGCGACCTGCACGCTCCAGGCGTCGGGGTCCAGATCGAGGGCCACGACCTCCTCGGCTGCCGACAGGAAGTGATGGTGGTGAGCGTGCTCGTCCGCCCAGGGAGGCGCTGCGGCGTGGGTGATGATCAGCAGGTGTCCGCCCGGCGCGACCCATTCGGCTGCCCGGCGCAGGATCTCCGTCCGGGTCGCGGTGGCCGAGGAGTGCAGGAAGCTCGCCGTCACCAGGTCGTAGGTCTCGGCGGCGTCGAAGGTGGCGGCATCGGCAGCGAGGAAGCGCGCGCGATCGGCCAGCCCGGCACCCCGGGCGGCTTCGTTCCCGCGCGCGGCGGCGGTGGCCGAGAC
>JASGEM010000048.1:0-64021 GCA_049841235.1 Propionicimonas sp.
ACCGCGGCCGGGGTCGCGACCTCCGGCTTGGCGGGCGGCGCGGCCGGTTCGCGGGGCACCGCCGGACGGGGACGCTGCTTGGGCAGCACGCCGCCGTCGAAGCCAGCGGCGATCACCGTGATCCGCACCTCGTCGCCGAGCGAGTCGTCGATCACCGTGCCGAAGATGATGTTGGCGTCCTCATGGGCCGACTGCTCGATCAGCTGGGCAGCGGCCGAGACCTCGAACAGGCCCAGGTCGGAACCGCCGGCGATCGAGAGCAGGACGCCGTGGGCGCCCTCGATGCTGGCCTCCAGCAGCGGGGAGGAGACCGCCATCTCGGCAGCGGCACGGGCGCGGTCCTCACCACGGGCCGAACCGATGCCCATCAGCGCCGAGCCGGCGTTCTGCATGATCGCCTTCACGTCGGCGAAGTCGAGGTTGATCAGGCCCGGGGTGGTGATCAGGTCGGTGATGCCGGAGACGCCCTGCATCAGCACCTGGTCGGCCTGCCGGAAGGCGTCCAGGATCGCGACATGGTGGTCGGTCATCTCCAGCAGCTTGTCGTTGGGGATGACGATCAGGGTGTCGACCTCTTCGCGCAGCGCGGCGATGCCGTCCTCGGCCTGGGTCGAGCGCCGCTTGCCCTCGAAGGAGAACGGCCGGGTCACTACGCCGATGGTCAGCGCACCCAGCGAGCGGGCCACCCGGGCCACGACGGGCGCGCCACCGGTGCCAGTGCCGCCGCCCTCGCCTGCGGTGACGAAGACCATGTCGGCGCCCTTCAGCACCTCTTCGATCTCGTCGGCGTGGTCGTCGGCGGCCTGGCGTCCCTTGGCCGGGTCGGCGCCCGCACCGAGTCCGCGGGTCAGATCGCGGCCGATGTCGAGCTTGACGTCGGCGTCACTCATCAGCAGAGCCTGCGCGTCGGTGTTGACCGCGATGAACTCGACCCCGCGCAAGCCGGATTCGATCATCCGGTTGACGGCGTTGACACCGCCCCCGCCGACCCCGACCACCTTGATGACCGCCAGGTAGTTCTGTGATGCAGTCGCCACCGGATTAACCCACCTTCTGTTCCAGATCTGGTGCCGCGGCGGAATAGCAGCGGGGAAGGTACAACCATCCAGCTCGGCGCTCGAAAGGCTATGAGACCGCCAGCAGGTTCACCAAGCACCCCGGCATCCCTCGGCGTGTACCTCAAGTAGTGGTTCAGGGTTGAGAGGTTCTGGTCGCGATTCGCGTCCTGTTCGGCGATCCCGCAACTCTACTGGCGGATGACCGGCGGATTCCCGCTTCGTCGGGTTGACGAGGTCGGTCATCCAGGCTTGACGGGGCCGGGCACGAGCGCCCGGGAGCTAGCGGCGGGTCGGATGGGCCGGCGCCGAGACGTCGAAGACGGTGCCCTCCTGCTCCAGCAGCACGTCGAGCACCTCGGACTTCAGCTCAGACTGCTCGACGCTTCCCCAGAACACCCGGATGCCCTTCTCCAGCCGCAGGGTGATGGCGTCGCGCCCTCTCGCCTGCACCACGGTGACCTTCCCGGCGGTCTTCTCGCTGAGGGACGAGAACACCACGCCGGCGTCGGCCAGTGCCCGCTGGTCGCGCGGGTTGGCCTCGACCAGCACCAACCCCTTCGGACGCGACCGGGCGGTGTCGAAGACCACCCCCGAGGCGTCGGCGATCAGATAGCCGGTGCCGGACGCGAGCGCGAGCCGCGCCTCGCGCTCGGCGATCGCGATCGTGACCTGGTCGGGCCATTCCCGGGTGACGCTCACCTCGTCAACCGGCGGCAGGCCGGCCACCCGTTCGGCGATGCCGGCGACGTCGACGCGCACCAACGGGGTGCCTAGCTCCACGGCCGCGGCCCGCGAGACCTCCTGCTCGGAAAGCACCTCGGCCCCGGAGATCTCCACCCGGGAGACCGCCAGCACCGGCGAGAAGCCCACCAGGTACACCACGCCGGCCACACCGGCGAGCGCCAGCGCCAGCCACAGCCACTGCAGCCAGCGTCGTCGACGCTGGCTCCGGCGACGCACCGCCAGCCGGGTGGTGGCGTCAAGGGTCATTCGGGGTCCCCGCGGAGTTGTTCGGGGGAGCGAAGCGGAGGAGAAGAACTTCGTGGGGTGATCATCGGCGCTCCCGCAGCCGATCCGCCAGCGCCGGACCCACCCCCGTCACGTCCCCGGCGCCCAGCGTGACCACCAGATCACCCGGGACGACCAGGCCGGCCAGCGCCTCGGCTGCTCCGGCCACCGGTTCGACATAGTGCACCCGCGAGGCGCCGATCGACTCCCGCAGCGCATCGGCGACGAGTTCACCGGTGACCCCGGGGATCGGATCCTCCCGGGCCGGATAGATGCCCAGCACGACGACCTGGTCGGCCAGCGCCAGCGCCTGGGCGAACTCCGCGGCGAAATCCCGGGTCCGGGTGAACAGGTGGGGCTGGAAGCAGGCCACCACCCGCTGGTCGCCGGCGTACACCCGGGCGGCGGTGAGGGTGGCGACCACTTCGGTGGGATGGTGGGCGTAGTCGTCAACGATCGTGATCCCGTCCACCTCGGCCACCCGCTGGAAGCGCCGGTGGGTGCCGTTGAAGGCGGCGGCCGCGGCGCGAAGCCGCGCTCCTTCAACGCCGAGCGCCCGGCCGACGGCATAGGCGATCGCGGCATTGTGCAGATTGTGACGGCCCGGTACCGACAGTTCGAGCGGCCCGACATCGCCGTCCGCCTGCAGCACCGCGTGCGCGGTGGCTCCGGCGAAGCCGAGATCGCTGATCCGGATGTCGGCGTCGGCGGCCTCCCCCACCCGCACCACCTGCTTGTCCGAGCCGGCCAGCGCGGCGGCCAGCGACTGCGTCCCGGGGTCGTCGGCGTCCAGCACCACGGTGTGGACTCCTGGCTGCAGCGCCAGCCTGAGGAACCCATCGGCGTAGGCCTGCGGTGTGCCCCAGTTGTCGAGGTGGTCCGCCTCGATATTGGTCACCACGACGACCCCGGCCGGGTACTGCAGGAAGGAGCCGTCGGACTCGTCGGCCTCGATCACGAAGGCATCGCCGCCGCCGATCCGCGAGCCGCGGCCCGAGCTGGTCAACGGCGACCCGATCACGTAGGAGGGGTCGGCACCGCACTCGGCCAGCAGCACCGCGATCATCGCGCTGGTGGTGGTCTTGCCGTGGGTTCCGGTGACCGCTACCCCGCTCCGCCCCAGCATCAGCGCTCCCAGCGCCGCGCTGCGGTGCCAGATCCGCAGCCCTCGCCTGCGGGCCTCGGCCAGTTCGACATTCGACTCCCGCACCGCCGAGGAGACCACGACCGTCTCGGCATCGCCCAGGTGCGCCGCGTCGTGGCCGACCTGGGCGGTCACTCCCTGGCTGCGCAGTTGCCGCAGGGCGGCGGAGTCGGCCTGATCGCTGCCGCTCACCTTCACCCCGAGCTCGGCGTACAGCGCGGCGATCGCACTCATCCCGGTACCACCGATGGCAATGAAGTGCACCCCGCCGACCTGCGTCGCGGGAAGCAGCGGGACCGGCTCCACCAGGGGCACCTCAGGCCGCCTTCCCGGCGCTGAGCACCAGCCGGGCCAGCGCTTCGGCGGCCCCGGCGGGCACCAGTTCGCGGCAGCGGCCGGACATCGCCGCCAGCCGGCCCGGATCCTGCACCAGGCCGAGCACGGTCTCGGCCAGCGTCCCGGGGGTCAGGTCGGCGTCGGCCACCAGGACCGCCGCCTCCGCCTCGACCAGGAAGCCGGCGTTGCGGGCCTGTTCGCCGTTTCCGTGCGGCAGCGGGACGAAGACGGTCGGCAGCCCGACCATCGCGGTCTCCATCACCGTGCCGGCCCCGGATCGGCCGACCATCAGGTCGGCCGCAGCGTAGGCCCGTTCCATCGCCGCCACATAGGCGAGCGGGCGATAGCCGGCGCCGCCGGGATGATCGCGGGCCACCAGGTCGTCGGTGAAGTTGGCCTGCCCCAGCACGTGCAGCACGCTCACGCCGGCCGCGAGCAGTTCGTCCAGCGCGCCGGCGAGAGCGGTGTTGATCGACCGGGCGCCCTGCGAGCCGCCGCTGACCAGCAGCACCGGCGGGCCTTCCGGCAGCCCGAAGGCCGCCCGGGCCCGGACGGCGGCGGATGCCCGGTCCAGCCCGGCGATCGCCTCCCGCACCGGCAGCCCGAGGTACCGCGCGTGCGGCAGCGCGGTCTGCGGGAAGGAGACCGCGACGTGCTCGGCGAACCGGGCGGCGATCCGGTTGGCCAGCCCGGGGACGGCGTTCTGCTCGTGGATCACGATCGGCAGCTTCGCCTTCCGGGCGGCCAGGTAGACCGGCAGCGACACGTAGCCGCCGAAGCCCACCACCACCTGCGCCCGATGGCGGCGCAGGATGCCGGTGGCCTGGCGGACCGCGTCCCACAACCGGCCGGGCACCTTCAGCAGATCGACGGTGAGCCGGCGCGGTAGGGGCACCGGGGGGATCAGCGCCAGCTCCAGGCCGGCCTCCGGAATCACCCGGGTCTCCAGCCCGCGCGGGGTGCCGACGCAGAGCAGCCGGGATTCCGGCGCCAGCCGGGAGAGCTGCTGGGCGGTGGCGATCAGCGGCGAGGTGTGCCCGGCCGTCCCGCCGCCCGCGAGGACGATATTCACCCCCGGAACCCTACCGGGCGGTGCCCACGACGGCCGTCACCCGGGTGGCGCGGCGGCGCTTGCGACGTCCGGTCAGGGCACGGGCTTCGGGCTCCAGCCGGGCACAGGCCAGCAGGATGCCGACGCCGCAGAGGTTGGCGATCAGCGCCGAGCCGCCATAGGAGAGCAGGGGAAGCGGGACGCCGATCACCGGCACCATCCGCAGCACCACGGCGATGTTGAGCAGCGACTGGATCATCAGCCAGGAGGCCACCCCACCAGCGGCGAACCGGCAGAACAGGATGTCGGAGCGCATCGCTATCCGGAAACCGGCGTAGCCCAGCACCAGGAACAGCGCCAGCACCGACAGGGTGCCCACCAGACCGAGTTCCTCACCGATCACGGCGAGCACGTAGTCGGTGTGGGATTCGGCCAGGCCGCCCCACTTCTGCCGGCTGGCGCCCAGGCCGAGCCCCCACCAGCCGCCGGAGGCGAGCGCGAACATGCCCTTGATCGGCTGGTGGTTGACGCCCAGCGGGTCGAGCTCGGGGTTCAGGAAGCCCAGGATGCGGCCCATCCGGTGCCTGGAGGCGAGCACCAGCGCACCCACGCCCGCCGCCACCACGGCCAGCATCGAGCCGAGCACCTTCCAGGAGGCTCCGACGAACCACAGGACGGCCAGCACGATCGCTCCCAGCACCATGCCGGTGCCCAGGTCGCGCTGCAGCACCACCAGGCCCATCAGCACTCCGGAGACCGGCAGAAAGGGGAAAAGCAGGTGCTTGGGCTGATGCAACAGGTCGTACTTGCGCGACAGCAGGTCAGCGCCCCACAGCACGATCGCCAGCTTGGCGAACTCCGAGGGCTGGATGCGTCCCAGGGCGCCGAGCTCCACCCAGTTCTTGTTGCCGTTCTTGGCCCAGCCCAGCGAGGTGAAGGTGAGAATCTGCAGCCCGGCCGCGCCGATCACCGCCAGCCAGCCGAGAATCTTCAACCGCTGTGCCGAACTGGTGGCCAGGAACCAGGCCGCGGCGCCGCCGAGCACCAGGAACACCAGATGCCGCTTGACGAAGTAGTAGGTGTCGCCGAACTGCACCTGCGCGTACACGCTGGAGGCGGACAGCACCATCAGGCTGCCGAGCAGTAGCAACAGCACGGTGGGGGCGAGCACCAGATAGAAACTGGCCTGTGGATGTCCCAGCCATTCGACCACGAGACTACGCCGACGTTCGGTGCTGGCACCGGTCTGCGACTTCCCGCGGCGATCCGTAAGCGGGGAAGTGAGGATCGCCACTGGCTCGGGCCTCCTCTCAGGTCTGAAGGGCGGCGACCGCGGCGGCGAAGGCGTCGCCGCGGGCCGCATAGTCGGGGTACATGTCCTTGCTGGCACAGCCGGGAGCGAGCAGCACCACGTCGCCGGGGTTCGCCCGGCTCGCCGCCCATGTCACCAGCTGTTGCATCGCCCCATCATCGACGGCATCGGTGAGGAATACCGGGACATCCGGGGCGTGTCGGGCCAGCGCGTCGGCGATCACCTGGCGGTCGACCCCCAGCAGGGCGACCGCCCGCAGCCTGCCGGCGAAGCGTTCGACCAGGTCGTCGAAGCTGGTGCCCTTGGCCTGGCCACCCGCTATCCACACCACATTGTCGAAGGCGGCCAGGGACGCCGCCGCGGCATGCGGGTTGGTCGCCTTGGAGTCGTCGATGTAGCGTACGCCCGCCCGCTCGGCCACCTGCTGGATGCGGTGATCGCCGAACCGGAGCCGCTTCAGGCCTTCGGCCACTGCCCGCGGCGGAACTCCGAAGGAACGGGCCAGGGCCGCGGCGGCCAGGGCGTTGGCGACATTGTGGGGTGCGGCCGGCACCACGTCGGCGACCTTGGCCAGCTCGATCGCCGAATCCCGCCGCTGCGCGATGAAGGCGCGGTCGACCAGCAGGTCGTCCACCACCCCCAGCATGGAGGGCGACGGGGTGCCGAGGGTGAAGCCGATGGCCCGGGCTCCCTCGAGCACGTCCGCCTCCTCGACCATCCGCTCGGTGGCCGGGTCGGCGACGTTGTAGACGCAGGAGCGCTGGACGCGCTGGTAGATCAGCGCCTTGTCGGCGGCGTAGGCCGCCATCGGGTCGCCCGTCTCGCCCTCCCACCACTCCAGGTGATCGGGGGCGAGGTTGAGGACGGCGGCCGAGTGCAGGGAGAGCGAGTTCGTCCAGTGCAGCTGGAAGCTGGAAAGCTCGACCGCGAGCGCGTCGTACTGGACGTCGTCGAGCACGGCCTCGACGATCGGGCGGCCGATGTTGCCGACCGCGCTGGTGGTGAGGCCGGCGGCGATGAGCATCGATTCCAGCATCGAGACGGTGGTGGTCTTTCCGTTGGTGCCGGTGACCGCCAGCCAGGGCACGACGCGATCCGGCTGGCTCATCCGCCAGGCGAGCTCCACCTCACCCCAGATCGGGATGCCGCGCAGCGCCGCCTGCCGCAGCAGCGGGGCGGACGGCCGCCAGCCCGGCGAGGTCACGACCAGGTCGGTGTCGTCGGGCAGGGTGGCGGTGGAGCCCGGGCCGAGCCGCACCTTCGCCTCCAGGAACTCCAGCAGGGTGGCCTTCTCCAGGTTCTGCGGGGTCTCGGAGTCGTCCAGCACCGTCACCTGTGCGCCCAGGTCGAGCAGTCCGTCCGCGGCGGCGAAGCCGGAGGCGCCCAGCCCGGCCACCACCACCCGGGCCTGGTGCCAGAGCGAGAGCCGGTCGGCGGTGGCGAGCCACGACTGCATCAGGTACCCACCACCCATTCGGCGTAGAACAGGCCGATCCCGAGGGCCACGAAGACGCCGCAGATGATCCAGAACCGGACGGTCACGGTGATCTGACTCCAGCCCAGCAGTTCGAAGTGGTGGTGCAGCGGCGCCATCTTGAACAGCCGTTTGCCCTTGCTGAGCTTGAACCAGCCGACCTGCAGCACCACCGACATGGTGATGACGAAGAACAGCCCGCCGACGATCAGCATCAGCAGCTCGGTGCGGGTGAAGATCGACAGCGCGGCCAGACCACCGCCGATCGCCAGCGAGCCGGTGTCGCCCATGAAGATCTTGGCGGGGGCGGCGTTCCACCACAGGAAGCCGAAGCAGGCCGCCGCCAGGGCGATCGAGACCGCCGCCAGGTCAAGCGGGTCGCGCACCTCGTAGCAGGTCGGGCCGGCGTTGTTCAGGTAGGCGCAGGACTGGTTGTACTGCCAGACGTTGATGATGGTGTAGGCGGCGAACACCATGGTGGCCGCCCCGGACGCCAGCCCGTCCAGCCCGTCGGTCAGGTTGGCCGCGTTCGACCAGGAGGAGATGAGCAGCACGATCCAGATCACCGCCAGCGGGATCGGGAGGTGCAGCCAGCTCCAGTTGAAGTCCCTCAGGAAGGAGATCGCCGGGCTGGCGGGGGTGAGCCCCCGCTCGTTGGGGAACATGAACGACAGCACGCCGAAGCCGACCGCGATCGTGGTCTGCAGGGCCAGCTTGGCGGTGGAATGAAGTCCCAGCGAGCGGGCGCGGGAGATCTTGATCCAGTCGTCGAGGAAGCCGACCACGCCCAGCGCGGTGACCAGACCCAGGACGAGCAGGGCGCTTGCGGTGGGCGGCGACCAGGTGATCAGGTGCGCGACCGCGTAGCCGATCAGGGCGGCGCCGATGATCACGATCCCACCCATGGTGGGGGTGCCCCGCTTGGTGTGGTGGGTGGTGGGGCCGTCGTCCCGGATGAACTGGCCGTAGTTCTGGCGGATCAGGAACCGGATCATGTACCGGGTGCCGAGCAGGGTCACCAGCAGGGCGACGCCACCGGCGAACAGGACCGTTCTCATGCCCACTGGCCTTCCCCTAGCAACTGCTGTGCCACGGATTCCAACGCTAGCCCCCGGGATGCCTTGACCAGGACGACATCGGACGGTGAAACGAGGGTGTTCAGCGCCGCCACCGCGGCGGTACGATCGGCCACCACCGTGGCGGCCGTCCCCTGTCGCCGCGCGCCCTCGGCGATCGCGGCGGCGAACTCCCCCACCGCCAGTAGGTGATCGACCCCGAGGCTGCCGGCCAGTTCACCGATCTGCCGGTGTTCGGTGTACGCCGTCCCACCGAGTTCGAGCATGTCGCCCAGGACGGCGATCAGCCTTCCCTGCGGTCGCCGCATTCCGGCCAGCGAACGCAAGGCGGCCGCCATCGAGTCGGGATTGGCGTTGTAGGCGTCGTTGACCACCAACAGCCCGTCGGCACGTTCGGCGAGTTCCATCCGCCAGCGGGAAGCCGGTTCGGCCGCGCTGAGCGCGGCGGCGATCTCGGCGACATCCAGGCCGAGCGTCAGCGCCACCGCGGCGGCGGCCAGCGCGTTGCCGACCTGGTGCACGCCGGCGACCCGCAGGCTGACCCGTGCGCGGCCGGCGTCGGTGCAGAGCAGGAAGCTGTGGTGCTGCAGCGGATCGGCGCCGATCTGTTCCGCCCAGACCCTGAGATCACCGCTGAGTGGGCGTGCGGTGGCACCGAAACTCGCGATCCGCGCCGTCGTCCGGCCGGCCATGGCAGCGACGCGGGGATCCTCGGCGTTGAGCACCGCCCAGCCTTCCGTGGCCAGGGCCTCGACCAGTTCGCCCTTGGCCCGGGCGATCCCGGCCACCGACCCGAACTCGCCGAGATGGGCGTGACCGACGTTGATCACCACCCCGATGTCGGGCGGCGTGATGCGGCACAACATCGCGATGTCGCCGTGCGCCCGGGCGCCCATCTCCGAGACCAGATAGCGGGTGCCGGCGTCCACCCCGGTGGCGGTGAGCGGTACGCCGACTTCGTTGTTGAACGAGCCGACCGGGGCGACGGTGGGCCCGGCCGCACTCAGCACCGCGGCGATCAGATCCTTGGTGCTGGTCTTGCCGGAGGAGCCGGTGATTCCCACCACGGTGAGGAGATCCGCCTTGGCGCGAGCCACCAGCCCGGTGGCCAGCGCGGTCAGGCCGGCCAGCGCGTCCGGGACCACCAGCTGCGGCACATCGACGCCGAGTTCGCGGGTCACCAGCACGGCCGCGGCGCCACCGCCGACCGCGGTCGCTGCGAAGTCGTGGCCGTCCACTCGCTCACCGGGCAGCGCGACGAACAGGGCGCCGGGCTCCGCCTGGCGCGAGTCGATCACCACCCGGGGCCCGACCAGAACCGCCGGATCGCCCAGCAGCCGGGCACCGGCCAGTCCGGCGAGTTGGGCCGCGGTGAGCCTATCCATGCCACGCCTCCTGCAGGGACTGCCATTCCTCGGCCACGACAGCCACGTCGTCGAAGGGGGTGATGACGCCGGCGATCTCCTGGCCGCGTTCGTGGCCCTTGCCGAGGACGGCCACCCACTCCCCCGGCCCTGACTGGGCCAGGGCCAGGCGGATCGCCGAACGCCGATCGCCACCGTCCAGCACCAGCGCACCGGTGGTGCCGGCCTGCCGCCGGGCACCCGCCAGGACCGCCTCGCGGATCACCGCCGGATCCTCACTGCGCGGATTGTCATCGGTCACCACGACCACATCGGCGCCGCCGGCCGCGGCGGCACCCATCGGCTCGCGCTTGGCGGGGTCGCGATCGCCGCCGCAGCCCAGCACCACCGTGGTGCGCGCCGCCGGCAGTGCCGCCAGCGCCGCCTCGACCGCCTCGGGGGTGTGGGCGAAGTCCACCACCAGGTTCGGTGCGGCGCCTGGCAACGGCACCCGCTGCATCCTGCCCGGGATGGACGCGGTCGCGAGACCGGGCAGCGCCGCGCCGAGGTCGATCCCGGCCTGATCGAGCATGGCGACAGCGGTGAGCGCGTTGAGCAGGTTGAAGTCGCCCACCAGCCCGAGCGTGAACTCCAGCTCGCCGGCCGGTGTGGCGAGCCGCACCCGACGGCTGCCGTCCTCCACCGGTTGCCAGGCGAGGATGCGGTAGTCCGCTCCCGCGCCGGTGGTGACGACCTGTGCTCGGCCCTCGGCCCGCAGCTCGTCGGCCAGCCGCCGGCCCCACGGATCGTCGACGTTGATCACCGCGCGGCGGCTGCGCCCGTCCCGGAAGAGTGCCGCCTTGGCCTGGAAGTAGCTCTCCTGATCGTGATGGAAGTCGAGGTGATCGTGGCCGAGGTTGGTGAAGCCGGCGACGTCGAAGGTGAGCGCGTCCACCCGGTGCAGGGCCAGCGCGTGGGAGGAGACCTCCATCGCCACAGCCTGGGCACCGGCCTCGCGCATCACCGCCAGCAGGGCCTGCAGGTCGGGTGACTCGGGGGTGGTGATGGTCGAGCGCAGCGCCGGGAGTGGCGTCCCCCGCAGCCGGAATCCGATGGTGCCGATCGTCCCGGCGGCGAACCCGGCGGCGGTCAGCCCGGCCTCGATCAGGAAGGCCGTGCTGGTCTTGCCGGCGGTGCCGGTGATGCCGAGCATCAGCAGCGCGTCACCCGGTCGTTCGTAGATCTCCGCGGCGAGCCGGGCGAGTTCGCCGCGGGGGTCCTCCGCCACCACGACCGGGACGCTCAGGCCGCCAGCGAGCAGCGCCGCACCGGCGGGATCGGTGAGCACGGCAGCCGCTCCCGCGTCGACAGCGGCCTGGGCGAACCGGGCGCCGTGGGTGACCTGGCCCGGCAGCGCCACGTACAGGTCGCCGGGCAGGATCCGCCGCGAATCCAGCGCCACCCCGCTGATCGGGGTCCGCCGCGTCCCGTCGTCGGGGAGCGCGTCCAGCAGGTCGCCCAACGCCAGCGACCCCGTCCGGGCGGGACGGGGCTGGCTGGGTGCTTCGGACATGGCGGGCACCTTCGGTCAGGGGGCCACCGGGAGCTTGGGCGGCTTCGAGGTCGACGGTGCCACACCATAGCGGGCCAGCGCGATCTGCATGCCGTCCTGGTAGGCCGGGCCGGCCACGCTGCCACCGAAGTTGCCGCGTTTCGGCTTGTCGATCACCACATAGGTGAGGATCTGCGGATCCTCCACCGGTCCGACGCCGATGGTCGATCCGATGATCCCCGCCCCACGACGTCCGGTCTTCGGGTCGATCTTCTGCGAGGTGCCGGTCTTGGCGCCGGTGCGGTAGCCGGGCACCGTGAAGGTGCCGGCGGTGTTGTTGGTCACCATCGCCTCCATCATCGACACCACCTCCGCCGACGCCTCGGGCGAGATCACCCGCCGGGGCTCGCCAACCGGGTACTCGTCCTCGACGCCGTCGGCGTTCACCGTGGAGGCGATCAGCCGGGGCGGGTTGTAGATGCCCCCGTTGACCACGCTGGCCACGGCCGCGGCATTCTGGACGGCGGTCACCGCCAGCGCGCTGCCGCCGAAGGCAAGGCCGTCGCGGGAGTAGTCGGGCATGTCCGGCCCGGGCAGGATCCCGGCGGATTCGCCCGGCAGGCCGATCCCGGTCTTGGCGCCGAGCCCGAAGGAGCTCATGTACGCCTGGAGATCCGCCTTCTTCATCTTGCGGGCCAGCATGATCGTCCCGATGTTGGACGACTTGGCCAGGATGCCGCGGGCGTAGTAGGTCTCGTCGCCGTGCTGCCAGGCGTCGGCGATCCAGCTGCTGCCCGACTTGATCTTGCCGGGGATCTCCACCACGTCGGTGGGACGGATGGTGCCCGAGTCGAGCAGAGCGGCGAAGGTGAGCACCTTCTGCACGCTGCCCGGTTCGTAGACATCGGAGACTGCCCGGTTCCCCAGATTCTCGATGTCGTAGGAGCCGTAGTCCGCGGGGTCGAAGGAGGGGAACTGGGCCATCGACAGGATCTCGCCGGTCTTGACGTTCATCTGGATCATGATCCCGGAATCCGCTTCGGCGACCCGCACCCGGTCGGCGATGATCTGCTGGGCCTGCCACTGCAGACCCAGATCGAGGGTGAGCTTGACGTTGCGCCCGTTCTGGGCCGGGACCAACTCGCTCTCACCCAGCGGGATCTTTCCGTTGGGCGAGAGCTCGTAGACCTCAAGTCCGTCCTTGCCCGAGAGCACCGAATCCAGCACCATCTCCAGTCCGCCGGAGGCCACGCCCTCCTTGTTGACGTAGCCCACCACGCCGGCGGCCACCTCGCCGTTGGGGTAGCGGCGGGTCGGGGCGCTCTCCCGGTGCAGGCCGATCAGCCCCGCCTCCCGCATCGCGGCGGCCAGCCTGCTGTAGGAAGCCGCCGAGACGTTGCGGGCGACGATCGAGTACCGCTTGTCGGGGGCGGTCAGGCGCGGCAGGTAGTCGTCAACGACGCCGCCCAGGTGGGTGACCATCAGGTCGGCGATCCGTGACGCCGCGGTCGCGGCGATCTCCTGATCCCGGCTGGTCATCGGCTCGTCGAACTTGCCGTTGGTGCGGATCATGTCGGGATCGGCGATCACCGTGACGGTGGCCTCGGTGTAGGCCAGTACCTCGCCGTTGCGGTCGGTGATCTCGCCCCGGAAGGCCGGCAGCTTGCGGGTGACCGTGATCTCCTTGGCGGCTTCGGCCGCGACCGCGTCGGCGTCCACGGCCTGTACCTGGACGGCGCGGCCGGCCGCCACCGAGAAGATCACCGCGATCGCGATCAGCATCACCCGCAGCCGGCCCATGGAGGATGCCAGCGGCAGTCGGTTCCAGCGCCGCGGACCGGGACGCTTCGGGCGTACCGGCCGGGCTGCCGGCCTGCCGGAGGGCTTCGCGGAGGAGGCCTGAGTCCTGGGCGCCTGGGCGGTCCTGGTCTTCTTCTTCGCGCTGCCGGCCGGCCCGGCAGCCTTCTGGGAGCCCTTGGCCGGCTTGCCGTAGAAGAAGCGATCCAGCGGCCGGGTCACTGGTCGGCTCCCTTCTTCTTCGGCTTCGCCTCGGCCGCCGCCTTCTTCTTCGCCTGGGCCGCTTCCTTCTTCTTGGCCTCGGCCTTCTTCTTCTCGGCCGCGGCCTTCTTCTCGGCCGCCGCCTTCTTCTTGGCCTCGGCCTCGGCCTTCCGCTTGGCCTCGGCGTCATGCCGTGCCTGGAGTTCCTTGGCGGCCTGCTCCTCGTCGATGTAGCGGACGCTGGGCACCTCGCCGCCGGTTACCCGGGTGGGCTCACCGGTGACCTTGCCGTCCGGCAGCCGCAGCTGGGCCGGGTAGGGGTTGGGGCGCATTCCCAGCTTGCGGGCCGACACCCCCAGATGGTGGACCGAGCGGGCCTCGGTCACTTGGCTCTCCAGATCGGAGAGTTCGTTCGCCAGCGCGGTTGCCTCCTGCTGTCGCGCCTGCACCCGGAAGGCCTGATCCTGCAGGACGGTGGTGAGCAGCAGGACGCCGACCATGCCCAGGCCGAGCACGACGGCGACCACCACCACGAATCCCACCGTCCGCATCTGGCGCCGCGGCGGCGGCACCGGGCGCAGCTGGGGTCCGGCGGGAGCGCGACCTTCCGGCTTCGGGGCGAGCAGAGCCGTCATCGGGCCACCTCCTGAATACGTGCCACGGCCCGCAGCCGGGCCGACGCCGCCCGCGGGTTGTCGGTGATCTCGTCCGGACCGGGACGTTCCGCGCCGCGGGTGAGTGGACGGAACGGCGCCTTCAGCGCCTCGGGGACGGCCGGCAGGCCGGGCGGTACCCGATCCGCGCAGGCCTGCGCGAACGCCCGCTTGACCAGCCGGTCCTCCCCGGAGTGGTAGGCGAGCACGGCGATCCGGCCGCCGGGGGTGAGCGCGTCGAGCGCGGCCGGCAGCACCGCGGCCAGCGAGTCGAGTTCGGCATTGACCGCAATCCGCAGCGCCTGGAAGGTCCGCTTGGCCGGATGTCCCGAACGGGAGTGACGAGCGGCGGCGGGGATCGCGTCGGCCACTATCGTCACCAACTCGGGAGAGGTCCCGATCGGGTGTTCGGCCCGGGCGGCGACGATCCGGCGGGCGATCCGGTCGGCGAACTGCTCGTCGCCGTACTCCCGCAGCCAGCGGGTCAGTTCGCCGGCGGAGGCGGTGTTCACCAGATCGGCGGCGGTCAGTTCCTGGTCGGTGTCCATCCGCATGTCCAGTGGCGCGTCGGCGGCGTAGGCGAAGCCTCGCTCGGCGGTGTCGATCTGCAGCGAGGAGAGACCCAGATCCAGGCAGACCGCGTCGACGGCGGGCGTCCCGTCCTCGTCCAGCACCTGGCGCAGTTCGTGGTAGGCGGCGTGGTAGAGCCGGACGCGGTCGCCGAAGCCGGCCAGCCGGCCGGCTGCCAGGTCGAGGGCCGCGGCGTCCCGGTCGATCCCGATCAGCCGGGCGTCCGGGCAGTGGGTGAGGATCGCTGAGGCATGGCCGGCCAGGCCGAGGGTTCCGTCCAGGTAGACGGCGCCGGGATGCGCGAGGGCGGGCGCCAGCAGTTCCACGATCCGGGTGCGCATCACCGGTACGTGAGTGGGGTTCACCACCTTTGCCATCCTCACCCTCGCCTCATGACTCGTGCGCCGTGGTTTCAACCCGAGAGCCCCGCCTGGCACCGGGGAAGGTGCGCCAGGTGATGCCCCCTCGGGTTGAAGCCGCGTCGCACGCGCCTTCTCCACTACTCGCCCGCTTCGTCCAGGTCCGCGAACGCCTCCTCCTGCGCGGCGGAGTACTCCGCCCATTTCTCCTGATCCCAGATCTCGAGGCGATTGATCGCCCCGATCACGACGATGTCCTTCACCAGGCCCGCGTAGGTGCGCAGCGCCGGCGGCACCGTCACCCGGCCCTGAGCGTCCGGAGATTCGTCCGAGGCTCCGGAGGCGACCATCCGCTGGTACTCCCGGATCCGCTGGGAAGTGGAGGGTCCGGTTGCGGCCCGCTCGACTTCCGCGGCGAAGACATCGGCCGGCCAGATCGCCAGACACCGCTCCTGCTGCCGGGTGATCACCAGACCTTTGCGCAGCTGTTCGCGGAACTTGGCGGGCAGGAAGAGCCTCCCCTTGTCGTCGAGCTTCTGCGTGAAGGTGCCCAGGTACATGGGTGCCCTCCTCCGCATCGCTCCACTTTCCCCCACCTTACCCCACATCGCTCCACTGAAGGCAAGAGATTCGCGACACTTCCCGTCCGGCCCTCCCCGGATCCGCCGGTTCGGGCTGTGGCGGACGTCCGCATCGACATCTCGGCCACCGCCTGCCAGGACGAGGGAACGTGCGCGGGACGGGCGGAGGGGTCGAGTCGTTGGATCAGCACATAAGGTGGTGACGAGCCACGTCTGGGAGGAGTTGCGCATGGAGGGCCGCGTCGCGTCCACAACCGAGGTACAGGACGTCGCGGCCACCGCCACGGCCATCCAGCGGGCGGTCGGGCAGGTGATCGACGGGAAGGACGCCGCGATCCGGCTCGCCATCACGGCCCTGCTCGCCGAGGCGCACCTGCTGATCGAGGATGTGCCGGGGGTCGGCAAGACCATGCTCGCGCGCTCGCTGGCCCGGTCCATCGATGCCCGGGCGAGCCGGATCCAGTTCACCCCCGACCTGCTGCCCAGCGACATCACCGGTGTCTCGGTGTTCAACCAGCACACCACCGACTTCGAGTTCAAGGCCGGCGGGGTGTTCGCCCACGTGGTGATCGCCGACGAGATCAACCGCGCCTCACCGAAGACTCAGTCCGCGCTGCTGGAGGCGATGGAGGAACGCCGGGTGACGGTGGACGGAACCACCCACCTGCTGCCTCGCCCGTTCGTCGTGGTCGCCACCCAGAACCCGATCGAGATGGAAGGCACCTATCCCCTGCCCGAGGCGCAGCGGGACCGGTTCGGACTGCGACTCGACATGGGCTACCCCAGCACCGAGGCGGAGGTGGCGATGCTCGACCACCACGGCGACGCCGAGCCGCTGGAACTGCTCAGCCCGGTCACCGATGCCGCGTCGGTGAACCGCTGCATCCAGGCGGTGCGCCGGGTCTTCGTCCATCGGGCGGTGAAGGACTACCTGGTCGCGATCGTGGCCGGCACCCGCGAATCGGCCGACGTCCGGTTGGGCGCCTCCCCGCGCGCGAGCCTGCAACTGATGCGCGCGGCGAAGGCCCGGGCGGCGGTGGACGGGCGCAACTACGTCACCCCCGACGACGTCCAGGCACTGGCACTGCCGACCCTGGCCCACCGCGTGATGCTCAGCCATGAGGCCCGGATGGGCCGGCGCAGCGTGGCCGAGGTGGTGTCCCAGATCGTCACCGCCGTCCCCTTGCCCCAGCGCCGCTGATGGACATGCCGCCGGCCCAGATCCTGTCCTGGCAACCGCCGGGGCTGACCCTGCAGGGCTGGGTGACGGCGCTGGGCGGGCTGGTCTGGGGCGTGATCGCCTGGTTGACCGGACAGCGCGATCTGATCCTGCCGGGGCTGTTCCTGATCGCCCTGCCGCTGGCCAGCTGGCTGGTGCTGGCCGTCGGCTCCCGCTCGCCTCGGGTGCAGCGCCGGCTGAGCCCGAGCGAGGTGACCGCGGGCGGGGAGATCACCAGCCGGCTGGTGGTCGACTCGATCGGGCCCACCCTGGGTGGCGCCGCTCGCTACCACGACACCTGTCCGGACGCGGTGCAGGGGTCGGCCGAGGCCAGCCTGCCGGTTGGTCTCTCCCAGCACCGGATCGAGCACCAGTTCACCGTGGCCTGGCGGGGACGCCATCGGCTCGGTCCGCTGCAGCGGAGCGTCACCGACGCCCTCGGCCTGGCCCGCGCGCGCCGGATCCTGCCCGGCACGGCGGAGGTGCTGGCGTTGCCCCGGGTCCATCCGCTGGAACCTCAGCGGGCAGCCTCCGGCCTGGGTTCGGCCTCGGATGCCACCGTGCTGAAGACCAGCCTGATCGGCACCGACGACGTGCTGGTGCGGGAGTACCTGCCCGGCGACGACGTCCGGAGGATCCACTGGCGCTCGACCGCCCGCACCGGGGAGTTGATGGTGCGGAGGGAGGAACAGGCCCGGGATCCCAGCGCCGTCGTGCTGCTCGACAACCGTGTGATCAGCCTGCCGCGGGATTCCCTCACCGGCCCCATTCCGCGCCTGGAGTGGCTGGTGGAGGCGGCAGCCTCCATCGCGACGCACCTGATCGACCACGGCTTCACCGTGGCGCTCATCGACGCCCAGGGCACCGACCCGTCCGAGCCGCCACCGACCGGCGCACGGGCGGTGCTGCGCCACCTGGCCGAGGTCGACCGCTCCGATCTCGACAGCCTGGAGCAGGCCGTCGCCACCGCCCCCTCCGGCGCCCGAGGCCAGCTGCTCGTCGCGCTGCTCGGCAGGCTCGATGCCGCGGACGGCACCGCGCTGGCGGCGGCCCGACGCGACCACCAGGCCTGCTGGGCGATGGTGCTCGAGCCGGTCACGCTGGATCCGGACGCCGTCCGGCTGCTGGAGTCGACCGGCTGGCGAGTACTGCAGGTGACCAAGGGAACCTCGGTCGCCGACGCCTGGCAGTCCCTCGGCGAGGTCGCGCGATGAGCCGGCTCAACCTGGCTCTGGCGGTCGCGATCCTGCTCGCCGGCGGCTCGCTACTGCCGTTGACGCAGGATCGGGCGTTCCTCGTCCAGCTGGCCGTGATGCTGCTGGCGAGCGTCGGGATCGGCGCGGCTGCCCGCGCCCTGCGCTCCCCGGACTGGCTGGCCCGCCTGCTGCAGCTTCTGCCCGGGGTGGCGGCGGTCTGGTGGAAGTGGGAGCAGTGGCCGGAGCTGATCGTCGAGACCGCCGGCTATGTCGCGACCGCCTACGCGCCGATGCCGCCCCACGAGGGATTCCGGATCCTGACCGTGGCGGTGCTCTGGCTGCTCTTCGTGGTCACCGAGACGGTGGCCGGAGGTCTGGACCGTCCGGGCTGGACGTTCCCGGTGCTGGTGCTGCCCTACCTGATCCCGGCGCTGGTGCTGAACGAGGAGACCTCTGCGGTCTACCTGGCGCTGCCCTGCGCGGGCTACCTGCTGGTGTTGGCCACCGCCGTCTACAATCGCGCGGCCCCCGAGCTCACCGGTGGACGCCGCCGGCTCGCCCGCAGCATCGGTCTCACCGGCGCTGTCGTGGCAGTGGTCGCCTGGACCCTGAGCGGGTTCACGGCCGCGGTGATCCCCGAGCGCGGCACCGCGCTGCTCGATCCCAGCCGGATCGACACCTCCGTCCAGCTCGGCGATCCCACGCTGGATCTGATCCGCAACCTGCGCGCGCCGTCCGGACGCCCGATCATCAACTACACCTCCTCGGACGGCCAGGGCCACTACCTACGGCTGGCAGCGCTGTCCGCCTTCGACCGGACCGGCTTCCACCTGGTCCCGACCGATCTGATGCCGGGCCTGCCCAACCTGCCTGCCGGCGTGGATGCCGAGCCGGTGCGGCTGGCGGTCGAGGTGGACGACTTCGGCAGCGAGTGGCTTCCGGTGCCGTGGATGCCACAGGCCGTCGAGGCGGCCGGCGACTGGCGCCACGACCCGGCGACCGGCGCGATCGTCGCCGTCGGGCCGAACCGCAATGTCGCCACCCGGTTCCTCGACTACCTGGTCGATGCGCGGTTGATGCAGCCCGGCCAGCCCGAGATCGCCGGTGCCGAGGCCGGCGACCCCGGGGACGGCGGCCTCACCCTCGCCCTGCCCGAGGAACTCGACCCGGAGGTGCTCGCGCTGGCCCAGCAGCTGGCCGGGGACGGGCTCACCGCGGGCGAGCGGATCCTCACCCTGGCGTACTGGTTGCGTTCGGACGAGTTCACCTACTCGACCGCGATCGTCGAAGGCTCGACCCTGGACACGGTCAGCGACTTCCTGCTGGTCTCGCGAACCGGCTACTGCGAGCAGTTCGCCGGCTCGCTGGCCGTCCTGGCCCGCGCCGTGGGGGTCCCCTCCCGGGTGGTGGTCGGTTTCCTGCCGGGGACGGCCACCGCGGAGGGCTACGAGGTCTCCACCAAGGACATGCACGCCTGGACCGAGATCTTCCTGGACGGACTCGGCTGGGTGGCCATCGACCCGACCCCCAGCGGCGCACCGGGTGCCTCGCCGGTGCCCTCCCCCAGCCCGACGGCCACGACACCGACTCCGTCGGAGGAGCCGACCGACGACGGTCTGCCGTCCGCCTCCGCCACGCCGACCGAGCCCACCGAGGATGGGCTGGGCGGCGGCGGCTTCCGGCTGCCGGGCTGGACGGGCTGGCTTCCGGTCGGGTTGGCCTTGGCGCTGCTGCCGGCCGCCCTGCGCCGGTATCGAACCTGGCGCCGGCTGCGTCCCGGCACCGATCCGGTCCGGGCTGCCGAGGACTCCTGGGACGAGCTTCGCGACAGCGTGCTCGACCTCGGTCACACCTGGCCGCAGGGCACTCCGCGGCAGGTCGCCGCCGAGCTGGCAGCCGGGCTCGACGCCGAGTCGGCCGCGGCGATCACCAGGCTCGGCCTGCAGGTCGAGCGGGCCCGCTTCGCGCCCGCCGAGGCAGTCGACCGCACGGTGGATCCCCGCCTGGTGCGTCAGCTCGCCGCCACGCTGGAGGCGACGGCGCCGCATCGTCAGGCGCTCGGCCAGGTCTTCCCCCGGTCAGTCTTCCGCTGGTACCGCTGAGGCAGGAGCCGGCGGCTCGCCGGGATCCGCGCGCTCCACCAGCATCGCCAGCGCGCCTGCCAGCAGGGCGCCGATCACAGTCGCGACGGCGCGTTCGGCGGCGATCAGCCCGGCACCGCCGGCAGGAGCCAGCAGGACGATCGCAGAAGTCAGGAACACCACCTGCCGGACGTAGTCGTGCACCATCGCATAGCAGTTCATCAGCACCAGACAGGCCGCAAGCGCGATCGTCACCCCCCAAGTCGGTAGCACGCCCGCCAACAGCAGCGCGAGCACGACGCCGACCACGGTGCCCAGAATGCGCTGGCGGGCCTTCGTGCGGGTGAGGTCGTGCCGTGGCTGCAGCACCACCGTCAACGTCACCGCCACCCAGTAGCCATAGGACAACTCGTGGACCTGAACGAGATAGACCACGAGGCCGACCGAGATCGCCATCACCGCGGCATGCAGCCACGCCCGCTGTGGTGGGATGCCGCCGGACGCCGAACGCGGAAGCCTGGCCACCACGGAGATCGCAACCAGCAGCAGGTTGCCGGCGATCATCCACACCGCGGTGAGCACCGGATCGTAGCTTCCGGGGACGGAGACCAGCACCGCGGCAACCGTCGGCAGTCCGGCGAGCAATCCCGACTGACGGATCTCGGCGGGTGCGGCCATGACACAGCACAACGCGACGAAGCACGCCGCAGCGAACGGCTGGCCACGCAGGCCGACGGCCACCGCACCGGCCAGTGCGACCGGGAGCGCCAGCGCCATCGCATGGCGTGGGGCGAGCGTGATGACCGGACGGGTTCCGGCAAGGAAGCCCATCCCCAGCGCTACCGCTGCAGCAGCTCCCACCCACCACGACACTGCGACGAACGCGGCGATCAGCACCAGGCCCACCGCTGTGCCGAACAGCAGGACCCGCCGCGGGATCGCCCATCCCGTTCGCAGGCTTGTTTCCATAGGCGGCACCCTACGGTCCACACCTCGGCCTCACCAGACGCACGGTTCCGGCCGATCGGGAAACAGCCTGCCGGCCATGGTCTCCAGACACCCATCGTCTGCGATCATCCTGATCCGGGGAGCCCCGTCGGTGAGCGGTCGCAGCAGTATCGCCCGTTCCAGTTCGCTCGGCCCGGGTGGCGACATGGTGCAGCCCGGGACTGTGTCCCGGGCTGGGGTCTCAGACCCTGTCGCCTCAGGCGCGGGTCGCTTGGCTGCTAGTTGCCTTCGTCGTTGCGGTGACGCCAGCGTTCCTCGAATTTCTCGATGATGTCACGCTCGGGGGATTTTCCCTTGCCACCGGCCTCGCTCTCGCCACCTTCGTAGCCGACGTGCTGCCAGGCACTGACCGCGACCACGGTGGAGACCAGCATGATCAGGAAGCCCCCGATGCTGAGTGCCCAGTGGAACTCCATACCGCCGATCAGCATCCCGATACCGATCAGGAAGCCGAGGCCGGCGAAGGCGGCGCGGCGCCGGTGCAGGCGACGCGCGGTGGTACCGCGAAGCGTGCTGGCCAGCTTGGGATCCTCTGCCTCAAGCGCGGCTTCCATCTGTTCCAGCAGTCGCTGTTCGTCCTCAGAGAGGGCCATGATCGCCTCCTGCATCGTGTGGTGGACGAAGTCTAGGTCCAGTTTAGGTGCGCGCCGGAGTTTTCGGTACCGAAGCATCAGGAACCACGACAGCCGACTCGTGATCGGGGCCGGGATGAACCTGCGCCGGGCGAATCCGGGCAGCACCGATCCGGTGTCAGTTGCCGGCCTGGTCGTCCTGCGGGGTGTCGGCGGCCAGGTCGTCGGCCACCGCGTTCTCCGCGTCCCACTCGCCGTCCCGGTAGGCCGTGCGGGAGACCAGATGCCCCGATGCCGGGGCGGTGAGCATCTGAAGCAGCACCGCCAGGCCGAGCAGCGAGAATGCCTTGGGATCCCGCAGGCTCAGGGTCACCCCGACCAGCACCAGGATCAGTCCGAAGACGATCGGTTTGGTCGCCGCGTGCATCCGGGTCATCACGTCGGGGAAGCGCACCAGGCCGATCGCGGCGGCGAGACAGAAGAAGGCGCCGATCGCGATCACCACCGCGCCGGCCATGTCCAGCACCTGCTCAACTGTCATCGGCGTCCTCCTCCTGGCGGGCCTGGCGCCGGTCGAACCGCCGCCGGATGGTGGTCGGGGAGGCGATCAGCCGCGCCACCCCGACCGCGCCGCTGAAGCCGACCAGCGAAAGCCCGAGCAGGATGGGCAGGCCGGTGGTGTTGCGGGCGATCACCGAATAGATCCCCACCGCGGCGATCACGATCCCGACCAAGACGTCCGAGGCCACGATCCGGTCCAGCGGGCTGGGCCCGACCATCATGCGCCACACCACCAGGCAGGCGGCGACGAAGAGCATCGCGCCGGCGACGCCGATCACCCAGATCATGGCTTCCCCTCCCGGCGCAGGTCGGCCGCACGGAGTTCGTCGTCGCTGCCGAAGGCGCGCACCACGCGATCCTCGATGGCCAGGGCGTGTTCACGCTGTTTGCGGACCGCCTTGGAATCCGGCAGGTGGAAGACATGGAGGTAGAGCAGCCGTGGGTGGCGCACCGTGTCGACCACCAGGGTGCCGGGCACGATCGAGATCAGTTCCGCCACGGCCACCTGATAGAGATCGCTGTTGCTCCGCAACCGCACCCGGATCACGCCGGGCCGCAGATGCAGCGAGGGCCGGAACGCCATCGCCGCGAGCTGGAAGGAGGCGGTCGCCAGATCCCACAGCTGCAGCACCGCCAGCTTGAGCAGCCCACCGAGATGCACGCTGCCGTAGTAGCGGATCGGGGCCAGCCAGAACACCACGCTGACCAGCCAGCCCAGTACCAGGCCGTAGAGGACGTTCAGCAGCGAGAACTCGCCCCAGAGCAGCACCCACACCAGGGCCAGCAGGGCAATGGCGCGCCCCTGCAGGCGCCAGCGCAGTTTGCGGGTCGACTCGCTCATCAACCACCTCCTCCCAGGACGGCGAGCACGTAGCTGCCGTCCATCAGCGCGGCCGCCGAGCGGTTGACGTAGCCGTACATCGGACCGGCCGCCACCGTGAACCCGGTGGCCAGCACCAGCAGGCCGACCGTCGAGCCGACCATCAACCCCGGCATCGCCGAGCCGATCGCGGGGTCGGCGAAGCGCCGCAGGTTGCGCAGCGTGCGTTGCGGCGCCTCACCCCAGAACGCCCGGGCCCAGATCTTCGCCATGGCGTAGAGGGTCAGCAGCGAGGTGACCACGGCAGCGGCGACCAGCATCCAGGCCATCGGCGTCCCGGTGGCGATGCCGGCCTGCAGCAGCGCCAGCTTCGCGATGAAACCGGAGAACGGCGGGATACCGGCCAGGTTGATCGCCGGGACGAAGAACAGCACCGCCAGCAGCGGCACCACCTTCGCCAGGCCACCGAGCCGATCCAGCGAGGTCGAACCGCTGACCCGCTCGATCAGTCCCGCCACCAGGAACAGCGTGCACTGGATGGTGATGTGGTGGGCGGCGTAGTAGATCGCCCCGGCGTAGCCGTCCGGTGAGGCCAGCGAGATGCCGAACACCATGAAGCCGATGTGGCTGACCAGGGTGAACGAGAGCAGACGTTTGATCTCGACCTGGGCGATCGCGCCCAGGATGCCCACCACCATGGTGGCCAGCCCGGCGATGCCGAACAGCACGTTCAGCGACGATTCCGGGAACAACAGGGTCTGGGTGCGAATGATCGCGTAGACGCCCACCTTGGTGAGCAGGCCGGCGAACACCGCCGTCACCGGGGCAGGCGCGGTCGGATAGGAGTGCGGCAGCCAGGCCGACAGCGGATAGATCGCTGCCTTGATCGAGAACACCCCCAGCAGCAGGGCCTGCAGGACGCCCTGCACCTCGCCCGGCAGCATCGCCAGACGCTCGGCCAGCTGCGCGAAGTTGACCGTCCCGGTGGCCGCGTAGATCGTGGCCAGCGCGATCAGGAAGAGCGAGGAGGAGACCAGGTTCACCACCACGTAGACCGACCCGGCGCGGATCCGGTCCCGGGTGCCGCCCATGGTGAGCAGCACGTAGGAGGCGAAGAGCAGCAGTTCGAAGCTGACGAAGAGGTTGAACAGGTCGCCGGCCAGGAAGGCGTTGGAGACGCCGGCGACCAGCAACAGGAAGGTGGGATGGAAGATCGACACCGGGGTCTCGCGGCGGATCTCGTCCTCGTCCTGGCCGGTGGAATAGATCAGCACGCCCAACGAGACCAGCGAGGCGACCAGCAGCATCAGCGCGGCCAGCCGGTCGGCCACCAGCACGATGCCGAGCGGAGCCGGCCAGCCACCGATCCAGAGCACCAGGGTCTGGCCGTCGGTGAGCCAGACCAGGACGGCGGCGACCAGCGAAACCGCCGCGACGGCGGTGACCGAGATGACGCGCTGCAGCCCGGGATGGCGGCCGCCGGCCAGGAAGGTGGACGCGGCGCCGAAGAGCGACAGCAGGACCGGCACGGCGAGCAGGTTGTTCATTCGCTCACCACATCCTCACCGGTGTCGCTGAAGGCGATCTCCTCGTAGCTCTCCGAGGTGCTGTCGGCCTTCGCCAGAGCGCGGATCCGGGCGTCCTCCACGTCGTCCTGCACCTCGTCGTGGCCGTTGATCTGGAAGCTGCGGTAGGCCATGGTGAGCACGAACGCCGCGACCGACATGGTGATCACGATGGCGGTGAGCACCATCGCCTGGGGTAGCGGATCGCTCATCGCCGACTTCTCGGTCAGGCCGATGATCGGCGGCCCGCCGGCCGGACCTGAGGCGATCAGGAACAGCAGGTTGATGCCGTTGCTGGCCAGCACCACGCCCACCAGGATGCGGCTCAGCGAGCGTTCGGTGATCAGGTACACCCCGGCCGCCACCAGGACGCCCGCAACGATCGCCAGGGTCAGGTTCGCCGGCATCACGACCACCTCATTCCGGGCGCGGCACGCGATGAATCCGGCTCCGGCGCGGGGGCGTTCTCCTCGCGCTCGTGGGTGTCGATCCCGGCGCCGAGGCTGCGGCCCAGATCGAGGATCATCCCGACCACCACCAGGTAGACCCCCAGGTCGAAGGCGGTGGACGAGACCAGGTGGATGTCGCCCAGCAGCGTCCAGGCTCCCCAGGGCGTCGCGAAGGACTCCCAGCCGGGCACCGTGAGATGGACGTCGAAGCTCTGGAACACCGTGCCGCCGAAGAAGACCGGCGTGATGGCGGTCAGCACCGAGATCGCCAGCCCACTGCCCAGGATCGCGCCGGCCGGCAGCGGCATCGCCTCGTCGAGTTCGAGGCCGCCCGCGGCGAGGTACCTGATCAGCAGCGCCGTCCCGGCGACGAGCCCGCCGGCGAAGCCGCCGCCGGGCAGGTTGTGCCCGGCCAGCAGCAGGTAGATCGACACCATGATCATCACGCCGAAGAGCAGCCGGGTGACCACCTCGAAGATCAGCGACCGGGCATGGCGTGGCAGCGTCTGGCTGGCTCGCAACCACCCTTCCAGCTTGCCCTCGGGAATCGTCAGCGGGCGGGAGATCCGGCCGGTTCGGCCCCGCAGGAAGATCAGGCTGGCCACTCCGGTGGCGGCGATGGAGAGCACCGCGATCTCGCCGAAGGTGTCCCAGGCACGGGTGTCGACCAGCACCACGTTCACAATGTTGTTGCCGTAGCCGTAGCTGTAGGCGGCCTCGTAGAAGGCCTCCGACACCGGGGTGGACACCCGGGAGCCGAGCGCGAGAACGGCCAGCAGGGTGACCGCCAGGCCGGTCGCGGCGGAGATCACCACACGCCACCAGCGGGCCGACTGCAGCGGGCGCTCGGTGAAGTACTTGGGCAGCTTGCGCAGCACCAGCAGGAAGACCAGCAGGGTGATGGTCTCGACCAGCACCTGGGTGAGCGCCAGATCGGGGGCGCCATGGATCAGGAAGAGCAGGGCGGTGCCGTAGCCGGTCACCCCCAGCAGCAGGACGGCGCGCAGCCGTCCCCGGGAGGTGGCGACCAGCAGTGCGGCCACGATCATCAACGCACCGATGGCGATCTGGCCGGCGTGATCGGCCAGGTAGAACGCCGGCCATTCGCGCACCATCGCCATCCCGACGAAGATCGAGCCGGTCACCACCGCCAGGATGGTGCCGGTGTAGGAGGCCAGCGAGCCGCGCTGAGTGCGGTCGGTCACCTCCACCGCGAGCCGGTCGAGCCGGGCCATGGTCTGACGGTAGAAGTCCGCGGCTTCAGGCACCGTCGGGAAGGTCCGCTGGACCGAGGCGATCCATTCGCGGCGCCAGAACAGCACCGCACCACCGGCGATGGCCAGCAGCGAGGCGATCAGCGGGGCTCCCCAGCTGGGCAGCAGGGTGAGGCCGTGCCCGTGTTCGCCGGTGGGCAGCGTGCCGGCGTAGGCCTCGAAGACCGCGGTCAGCGGACCGCCGAGGAATCCGGCGACCAGCACGGTCACCCCCAGCACGACCGGCGAGGCGACGAACCCGACCGACGGCGGATGCCGCAGTTCGGTGGGCTCCACGCCCGGCTTGGTGGCGAAGGCCCCCCACCAGAACCGCAGCGTGTAGGCCACGGTGAGCGCCGAGCCGAAGACGACCGTCGCCACCAGCACCCAGGCCGGGAACGGCGCGATGGCGGTACCGTCACCGGTCAGCGCAAGGTTGGTCACACCCTCCAGGGCGGCCTCCTTGGCGATGAAGCCGAGGGTGGGCGGCAGCCCCGCCATGGCGGCGGCGGCGATCGCGGCGATCGTCGCCGTGACCGGCAGTCTGCGGTACAGGCCGCTCAGCTCGCTGAGCTGGCGGGTCCCCGTTGAGTGGTCGACGATGCCCACCACCAGGAACAGGGTGGCCTTGAACAGGGCGTGGGCGACCACCATCGCCAGCCCGCCGAGCGCGGCGGCCCGCGTCCCAGTACCCAGCAGCAACACCAGGAAGCCCAGTTGGCTGACCGTGCCGTAGGCCAGCAACAGCTTGAGGTCGTCCTGCCGCAGCGCCCGCCAGCCGCCCAGGAAGAGGGTGAGGGCCCCGAGCGTCCACACCGCCGGACGCCAGCCCGGCACTCCGGCGAGCAGCGGCGCGAGCACGGCGACCAGGTAGACGCCGGCCTTCACCATCGCGGCGGCGTGCAGGTAGGCCGACACCGGGGTGGGCGCGGCCATCGCTCCGGGCAGCCAGAAGTGGAACGGCACCAGGGCCGACTTGCTGAGCGCCCCGACCAGGATCAGCAGCGCCGAGAGGGTCAGCGCCCAGCCGGTGGGGGGTGCGGCCAGAATGGCCTGCAGGCTGAAGGTGCCGGCGGCGAAGCCCAGGGTGAGCAGGCCGACCAGCATCGCCAGCCCGCCGGTGGTGGTGACGATCAGCGCGGTCAGTGCGGCGGCACGGTTGGCCCGGCGGGTCGGATCATGGGCGATCAACAGGTAGGAGAAGACGGTGGTCAGCTCCCAGAAGACGTACAGGATGATCAGGTCGTCCGCGGTGACCAGGCCGAGCATCACACCTGCGAAGGCGGTCAGCAGGCCGACCGGACGGGTCTGCGGCGGATCGTGGGCGAAGTACCACCGGCAGTAGATCAGGACGAGCACGCCGATCCCGGTGACGATCAGCCCGAGCACCCATTGCAGCAGGCTGACATGGAAGGAGATCGCGACTCCCAGCCCGGCGATCCACTCGTAGTGCTGGACGACCGCACCACCACCCAGTACCACCGGTGCGATGCTCACCAGCCATCCGAAGGCGACCGCGGGGACGGCGGCGGCCACCAGGAAGGCCCGCTGGCCGATCCACCGGGTCAGCAACGGAGCGGTGAGCGCGATCAGCAGGTGGGCCACCACCAATCCGATCAGCACCCGGCAACCTCCCCAGTCACGTCCACTTCACCTTTGGGTAGGCAGCCGAGGGGGCTGTCGCCTTACGGCGTCATCAGTCCCCGGGGCCAGCCGACCCGCGAATTCTCACGGGCTGATCGTATCGTTCCGGCTCCTCCTGCTGAACCCACGTCCATGCAAGGAATGGCATCCGCTCCGGCCCGGCAGGCCCGGGTCGATAGGGTCGAGTCGCCATGGTCGAGATCTTCACCGGATTCGCTGTCATCACCCTCGCGGTGCTGGTCGGCTATGCCACCGCCCGGCTCGGCTTTCTCGGCGAGGGCGCCGGACCGATGCTGTCGCGGCTCAGCTTCTTCGTGCTCGCCCCCTTCCTGCTGTTCTCGGTGCTGGCGACGGCGGATGTCCGGGCGCTGTTCTCCTCCCTGCTGCCGGTCTCGGCGATCGCTGCACTGGCGACGATGGCGGTCTTCGCTGCCGTGGCACGGCTGGTCTGGCGCCGGGAGCTGGGCACCACCGTGATCGGCGCGCTGGGCTCCGGCTACGTCAACGCGAACAACATCGGCATCCCGATCGCGGTCTACATGCTGGGCAATGCCGCCTACGCAGGCCCGATCGTGCTGCTGCAGCTGCTGGTCTTCGCGCCGATCGCACTGGCCACCCTGGACGCCCAGGTGACCGGCAGGTTCTCCGCCGGCAGCCTGGTCCGCTCGGTGGTGACCAATCCGATCATCGTCGGCTCGCTGGCCGGACTGCTGGTCGCCGTGCTGGGCATCGAGCTGCCGCCACTCGTGCTTGCCCCGATCGAGTCGATCGGGCACGCCGCCGTGCCGGTGATCCTGATCGCCTTCGGCATGTCGCTTTCCGGTCAGCGGGTGCTCGAGCCGGGTACCGGCAGGCGCGACGTGGTGCTGGCCAGCGCCTTGAAGCTACTGGCGATGCCGGCGGTCGCCTACCTGGTCGGACGGTTCGGGTTCGGTCTCGACGCACACGCGCTGTACGCCGTCACCGTGCTGGGCGCCCTGCCGAGCGCGCAGAACGTCTTCCTGTACGCCCAGCGATACGGCCTGGGAGAGACGGTGGCGCGCGATGTCGTCTTCGTCACCACGATCGGCTCCTTGCCGATCCTGTTCGGGATCGCCCTGCTGCTGGGCTGATCAGTAGTAGACCGCGATCCGGCCGCGGGGACCCTCCACCACGTGCACCTCGGTGTCGAAGATCGAGGTCAGCACCTCGTCCCGCATCAGGTCGTCAGGGGTTCCGAAGCTGACCACCCCACCGTCCTTCACCGCGCAGATGTGGTCGGCGTAGTGGCTGGCGAAGTTGATGTCGTGCAGCACGATGACCACGGTGCGCCCCAACTCGGCGGCGGCACGGCGCAGCAGCTGCATCATCTGGACCGAGTGCTGCATGTCGAGGTTGTTCAGCGGCTCGTCCAGCAGCAGGTACTCGGTGTCCTGGGCGAGCACCATCGCCACGTAGGCGCGCTGGCGCTGTCCGCCGGAGAGCTCGTCAAGGTAGCGGCTCTCCAGGTGGGCCAGGTCGAGGAAGTCGATCGAGCGGCTGATGATCGCCTCGTCCTCCACGGTGAGGCGCCCCTTGGAGTGCGGAAACCGACCGAAGCCGACCAGCTGACGGACGGTCAACCGGGTGACGAAGTGGTTCTCCTGGCGCAGGATCGACAGGATCTTGGCCAGATCGGCCGACTGCGTCCTGGCGATGTCGTAGCCGGCCACCTCGATCGTGCCGGCATCCATGCCGAGCAGGCGCCCGATCATCACCAGCAGGGTGGACTTGCCCGCACCGTTGGGCCCCACCAGCGCGGTGACGCCTCCCGCGGGGATGCTGAGATCGACCGGCCCGATGGCCACCTCGGAGCTGTACCGCTTCAGCACCGAATCCAACGTGATCACAGGCGCCCCTTTCGCAGGATGTGGATCAGGAAGAAGCCACCACCGACGACCTCGATGACCACGCCCACCGCGCCGGCGGCGTAGAAGACGTTCTTCAGCACGAAGTACGCGCCGGACAGCACCACGAACCCGGTCAGCCAGGCGACCGGGAAGACATGGCGGTGATCGTGGGTGTCGGCGAACTGGTACGCGAGCATGGCGACCAGGAACCCGAGGAAGGTCATCGGCCCGACCATGGAGGTCGACACCGCCATCAGCACCGATACCAGCAGCAGCACGATCCTGGTCTGGCGTTGATGGTCGAGGCCGAGGTTGATCGCGGTCTCCCGCCCCAGCGCCATCACGTTCAGCCGGCTGCTGCGCAGCCAGAGGATGCCACCGGCCAGCGCAGCGAGCGGCACGGCGACGCCCAGGTAGGTGGCATCGGCATTGGCGATGCTGCCGATCAGCCGGGCGATCAGCAGGTCGAACTCACTGGGGGTGAGCAGCCGTTGCATGAAGGTGGAGATGGCTCCCATGCCGGCGCCGAGGATGATCCCGACCAGCAGCATGATCTGCATGTTCCCGCGGCTCCCCGAGAGAAGCCAGCCGTACAGCACGGCGGCGAAGCCGACCATCAGGCCCACCTGCAGCAGGTACTGCCCCACTCCCTGGACGGCGAGGATGCCGGCCGCACCGAGGAAGAAGACCGCACTGGTCTGCACCAGCACGTACAGTGCCTCGAAGCCCATGATCGAAGGCGTGATGATCCGGTTGTTGGTGACGGTCTGGAAGCTGACCGTGGCGATCCCCTGGCAGAAGGCCACCACGACGATCACCGCCAGGCTGGTGGCCCGCATCCGGGCGATCGTCCAGAACCCGTCGCTGCCGACGGGCATCGGATTGTCCCAGGCCAGATGGCCGACCGCGAGCAGCACGGCGGCCACCGCCAGCGCCGTGACGATGGTGCGGTAGCGCCGCCGCTCGGCCGCCGAGGGCAGCGCTCCGGAATGGCGCCCCGGGGCCAGGGTCGCCAGATCAGCCATGGTTCCGCTTCCGCAGCAGCAGGCCGAGGAAGACCGCCGCACCGATCACCGCGAGGATGGTGGAGGCGGGTACCTCGAACGGCATGATGATGACGCGCCCGATGATGTCGCAGACCGTGACCACCGAGATACCGACCAGACACACCCAGGGCAGGTTCGAGCGCAGGTCGTCGCCCCGGAACAGCGAGACCACGTTGGGCACCACCAGTCCGAGGAAGGGCAGGTTGCCGACCACAACGGTGACCACGCCGGTGGCGACCGCGATCAGCCCGGTGCCGAGCAGCACCACCCGGTTGTAGTTCAGCCCCACGTTGGTGGCGATCTCCTCCCCCAGGCCGGCGATGGTGAATCGGTCGGCGATGATGAAGACTGCGATCACCACGGCGACCACCACCCACAACGGCTCGTACTGGCCGCGCAGCACCGAGGTGAACGAGCCGGCGAACCAGATGCCCATGCTCTGCAGCATGTTGGTGGAAAGCGCGATGTAGGTGGAGACGGCGCCCACGACGGCGCCCAGCATCATGCCGACGATCGGGACGATGACCGAGGAGCGCAGGGTCACCCGCCGCAGGAAGGCGAAGAAGACCATGGTGCCGAGGAAGGCCGTGCAGACCGCCACGGTCATCTTGACCAGCAGCGGAGCCTCGGGTACCAGCACCATGGTGAGCAGCAGGCCGAGCCCCGCCCACTCGGTCGTCCCGGTTGTGGTCGGTTCGACGAACCGATTCTGGGTCAGCTGCTGCATCACCAGGCCCGACATCGCCATCGCCGCCCCGGAGAGGACCAGCGCGATGGTGCGGGGGATGCGGGTGATCGCGAACATCTCGGCCCCGTCCTCGGCCCCGAAGATGTCGTACACCCCCACGAAGAGTGAGAGCACCACCAGCGCTGCGGTGATCACCAGGCCGGCCAGCAACGGCCAGGTGAACAGCCGTCCCTTGGCGAGCTTGGGACGCGGCTCAGCCGCCGGAGGATCCTCCGGCGGCTGAACGGGGGTGGGCTCGGTGGTCAGTGCGGTCATGACACCTCTACGAAGCGCGGACGATCAGCCCTTCTCCAGGGCGTCGGCCAGGGCGTTGAAGAAGGTGGTGTAGGTCTGAATGCCCTCGTTCACGTAGGTGTACTGGGGCATGTAGACGATCTGCTGCTGCTTCACCGCCGTCACATTCTGCAGGGCGGCGGAGTTGGCCAGCAGTTCGTCGGCCGGCTTGTAGTTGCTGTCCGCTTCGCTGCCGCCGATCCCCGCGTCCCGGTCCATCACCAGGATCCAGTCCGGGTTGGAATCCGCGATCGCCTCGACCGAGATGTCGTCGCCCTGGTGATCGGTGGAGCCGTCCACCGAGAGCGCAGGGGTGAGGCCCAGGATGTCGAAGACCGGGCCGAGGGTGCGCCCGTTGCCGGGGGCGGCGTAATTGATCTCACCGCCGGAGGTGATCACCGCCATCACCTTCTGGGCCGGATCGTAGGCGGCCTTCACGCGGGCGATCGAGGCGTCGAAGTCCGCGACCAGAGCGGCAGCCTTCTCCTGCTGGGCGAAGACCTCGCCGAGGACCGTGGTCTGACGCTTCAGTTCGGCATCGAAGGGCTGGCCCTCGCGGGGATCGAGCTCGATGATGGCGGCGTCGGGCACCAGGGCCTTGAGGTCGTTGTAGAACTGGGCGAACCGCTGGCCGTTCACGATCAGGTCGGGCTCGACCGCCACCACGGCCTCCAGGTTGGGCTCGCCGTGCGAGCCGAGATCGGCGATGGAGGCGTCGGTCTTGTAGCCGAGGTTGGCGGGGATCAGGGGCACCGGCGCGGCGGCCAGCTTGACCCCCCACTCCTCCAGGGTCTGGAAGAGCCGGTTGTCGGTGGCCACCACGCTGGTCGGCGGCACCGTCACGGTCTGTGTGCCGTGGTTGTCCTCGACGGTGATGGTGGCGGGCACTGCGGGCGAGGTCTCGGTCGGGGTGGACTGTCCCGTCGGGCTCTGGCCGGCGCAGGCGCTGAGCGCGATCACAGCGCTCAGCAACAGGGCGGCACCAGCGGTGCGACGTCGGATAGCGGACACGGGAATTCTCCTGGTTCGGTCAAGTGACTACGTGCGTTGCGGTTTGCCCTAGGATTGATTTTCGCCAGCTCGGCGTAGGGAAAATCCGTTAAGGTAAGGCTCACCTAACCAGTGGGGAGATGTCAAAACGATGTCAGCAGTTGAGAACACGGCCGCCTTCACGCTCACTCGCCGGCCGCTGGAACTCCGTCGCCGCCGGGTGCGCGTGCGGAGCGTCCATCAGATCACCGCGGCCTACCGCCGGGTGGTCTTCGAAGGGACGGATCTGGCCGGCTTCACCTCGCCGGCGGCCGACGACCACCTCCGGATCTTCTTCCCGCCGCCCGGCGAACCCCTCCCCGAGCCGGACGGCGACGGCATGCCGGCCGGGCTGGAGAGCCGGGAGTACACCCCCTTCGCCTGGGACGGCGCCCACTGGCTCGCCATCGACTTCGTCCTGCACGGCGACGGCATCGCCTCGCGCTGGGCCGAGACCGTCCAGCCCGGGGACGAGGTGTACCTCGGCGGTCCGCGCGGCTCGCTGGTGATGGAAGGCGCCCCTGCCTGGTGGCTGCTGGCCGGCGACCTCACCGCGCTGCCGGCCATCCGCCGTCACCTGGCCGCGGTCGCCCCCGGCACTCCGGTGGATGTGGTACTGCTTGCCGACGATCCCGCCGATGCGCAGGAACTGACCAGTCCGGGCGACCTGAGCCTGCGCTGGGTCCACCCCGAGCCCGCTTCCCGTCCCGGCGATGTCGCCGCGTTGGTGACCGCGCTGGCGGAGCTTCCGGTGCGTCCCGGTGACGGATTCGCCTTCGTCGCCGCCGAGCAGGCCGTCGTGGCACCGGCCCGCGCCTACCTGGTGGAGCGTGGCATCGACCTGGAGCGGGCCGTCGTCAAGGGCTACTGGAAGCGGGGAACGGCCGAGTACCATGCTCCGCACGGCACCGCCGCCACGCCTGCCTGAGCCGACCGCGGCAGACCGCACAGAGAAGCGAGAGCCATGACGCGAACCCAGCCGAAGGTCAAGCGGATCTACGAACCTGCCGCTGCGTCCGACGGCTTCCGGGTGCTGGTGGATCGGCTCTGGCCACGCGGCATCAGCAAGCAGAAGGCGGATCTGGGGCTGTGGCTGAAGGAGATCGCCCCGAGCACAGACCTGCGCACCTGGTGGGATCACGATCCCGCCCGGTTGGACGAGTTCACCACCCGCTACCGAGCGGAGCTCGACCAGAACCCGGCGGTCGCCGAACTCACCGCCGTACTGGAGGCCCACCCTGTGGTGACCCTGCTGTACGGTGCCCGCGACCCGGTCCTCAACCAGGCCGCCGTGCTGCGGGACTATCTGGCCGGCCTTCGCGGCTGAATGCCGCGGAGCGGCGTCGATCAGCTCTCCGTCAGTGTTCCACCCTGGCTGGCGATCACGTCGCGATACCAGCCGAAGGACTTCTTGCGGTACCGCTCCAGCGTCCCGCTGCCGTCGTCATTGCGGTCGACATAGATGAAGCCGTACCGCTTGCTCAACTGCGCCGTCGAAGCCGACACCAGATCGATCGGCCCCCAGCTGGTGTAGCCCAGCACCTCGACCCCGTCGCGCAACGCCTCGGCCACCTGCAGCAGGTGGTCGTTCAGGTAGGCGATCCGATAGTCGTCCACGACCGTCGGAACCCCGTCCACCTCCACCAGCTGGTCCTTGGCGCCCAGACCGTTCTCCACGATGAACAGCGGCAGCTGATAGCGGTCCCACAGCCGGTTCAGCACCCACCGCAAACCCTGCGGATCGATCTGCCAACCCCACTCCGAAGCCGGCAAGGTCGGATTCGGCACCCCACCCATGATGTTGCCCTGGCCCAGTTCCCGCTTCTCCGGATCGGCGGTCTCACAGACGCTCATGTAGTAGCTGAACGAGATGAAGTCGACCGTGTTGCGCAGGATCTCGCGATCCTCCTGGGTGATGTCGATCTCGATACCCCGCTCGGCGAAGTAACGGTCCAGATACTTCGGGTAGACCCCCCGCGCGTGAATGTCGGTGAAGAAGTCATTGAAATGGTCCGCGTTCATCACCGCGATCTGATCGTCCGGATCGGGGGTCAGGGGGTAGGTCGGCATCGCGATGACCATGCAGCCGATCTTCGCCTCCGGCGCCAGTTCACGCGCGATCCGGGTGGCGGACGCGGAGGCCACCAGTTCGTGGTGACAGGCCTGCCACAACTGGGAAGGGCTGAGCTGCTCCTTCGGCGTCCAGATACCGCCGGACATCAGCGGGGCGTGCAGCACGGCATTGATCTCGTTGAAGGTCAGCCAGTACTTCACCCGATGCCCGTAGCGAGTGAACAGGGTGCGGACATAGCGCTCGTAGAAGCCGATCATCCGCCGGTCGCTCCAGCCGTCATAGGCCCTGGCCAGATGCAACGGCGTCTCGTAGTGGCTGATCGTGATCAAAGGCTCGATACCGTGACGCTCAAGTTCGTCCAGCACCCGGTCGTAGAACGCCAGACCCGCCTCATTGGGCGTCTCCTCATCCCCCTCGGGAAAGATCCGCGACCACGCGATCGAAAACCGGAAGACACCGAAACCCATCTCCGCGAAGAGCGCGATGTCAGCGGCATAGCGATGGTAGAAATCGATCGCCTCCAACTTCAGATTGTCCGGCGTCGGCTCCTCGGTGGGCGCCTGGCCCACCCCACCACGAGGCAGGACATCCTGGATCGAAAGCCCCTTCCCGTCGGCGAGATAGCCACCCTCGACCTGATTGGCGGCCACCGCACCGCCCCACAGGAACTCACGAGGGAATCTGGGCTGGATGTCGTTCATCGACGCTCCTGTTCGAACGGGGTCATTGGCTGTCAGCATGCCAGGCAGCACACCGCTCTGCGAACCCCCTGACCGCCGGGGCCGGCCCGTCACCCGCGGAGGGCGCCGCCGCGGAGTTGCCGCCTGACAACCGTGTGGTCGAGGTGCCCGCGCCCCTCGGCGACGATGCGCTCGAAGAGGTCCACCAACGGCTCGATCGGTGCGACGGGAACCCCGAGTTCGGCGGCCAACTCGACCGCGTACCGCAGATCCTTCAGCTGGTTGCGAGCCGAGCCTCCGCCGTCGTAGTCCTCCGCGAGCAGCCGGGCGTACTTGGCCCGCAGCACAGCGCTGTCGCCGAATCCGCCCGAGAGGAGCTCCAGCATCGCGGCAATGCTCAGGCCGGCACGCTCCGCTATCACGAGGGCCTCACCCAGGGAGGTGACCGCGCTGGCCACGACGATCTGGTTGCAGAGCTTGGCGACCGAACCCGATCCGACCGGGCCCAGATGCCTCACGGTCGTGCCGATCATCTCCAGCACCGGCCGCACGGCGGCATACTGCTCCGGGCTGCCGCCGACCATCAGGCTCAGCGTTCCGGCGGCGGCACCGGCGTCACCGCCCGACATCGGACTGTCGAGGACATGGACGCCGTGCGGCTCCAACTCGGCTGCGAGCTCCCTCATCCGCCGCGGGCTGGTCGTGCTCATCACCACCAGCTGGCGACCGCGCAGCCAGGCGAGATCCGCGGAGTCGCTGTCGAGGCCCAGCACCAGCCGCAGCTGAGGGACGTCGGGGAGCACGGCGAGGACGACTCCCCCGTCCAGCTCGCTCGGACGCGCGACCGGGACACCGCCGGCGGCACGCAGCGCTTCAGCCGGTCCGGCGGATCGGTTCCAGCCGGTCACCCGTGCGCCCTTGGCGACCAGCACACGGGCGATCGGCAGGCCCATCGGGCCCAGCCCGAGCACGCTGACCGCCGGTCCCCCGGCTGGGGGCTCGCCTCTGCCTGGGGCCGGCCCAGGCTCGCTGTTCCTGCTCATTCACACATCACCCCTTCAGGCGGGTCAGGGCGCCGATGATCGGTAGTCCAGCAGGACCTTGCCGGTCGTGCCCGCGGCCATCTCCGCATAGCCGGCCTGCGCCTGCTCGAAGGGGATTCGATGGGTCACCAATCGGGAGACCGCCAGGCCCTCGCGGACCAGCGCGAGCATGGCGGCGAACTCATGGAAGTGGTAGAACCACGCTCCCGCGACCGTGATGTCGCGGCGGATGAAATCCTCGCTGGGCGAGAGCTCCAGGGCGGGTTGCTCTCCGTTCAGGATGATCGTGTCGCCGTTGCGCACCGCTTCCAGGCAGGTTCGCAGCGTCGCGCTGGTGCCGGCTGCCTCGACGCAGAGATCCGGTTCGCCGGTGATGTTCCGGATTCGCGCGGCGGTCTCCCTCGGGTCCGTCCCAGCCTCGACGACCGCCGCGGCGCCGAGCTCCATGGCCAGGCCGCGGCGATGCGCCGAGAGGTCGACGCCGATCACCCGCCGGCCCAGGTGAGCGTGGAGGAGAACACTGCCCAGGCCCACCGGCCCGAGGCCGACCACCACGATCTCGCGCGCCAGGTCCGCGAACTTGGTGAGGGAGTGGTAGGGCACCCCCAACCCGTCCCCGGAGATCAGGACGCCGGTGGCCCAGTCGACATCCTCGGGCAGCAGGTGACAGGCACGGGCGGCGATGGTGATGTACTCCGCGTGCATTCCCGAGACGAAGCTCCGCACGGCACACCAGGTGTAGCGCCCTGCCACGCACTCGGAGCAGTCGCCACATCCGACGATGGCGCTGAGTCCGACCCGGTCACCCATGCTGAGACTGGTCACGCCCGCGCCCAGTCCGACGACCTCCCCCGCCGCCTCGTGACCGTTGTTCAGCGGGTGCCCCGTTCCACGGTAGGCGCGCATCTCGCTTCCGCAGATCGCGGACACCACCGTCCTCACCACCACCTGCCCCGCACCGGGAGGCGCCACCGGGGCGCGCCCGATCCTGACCACCTTGTCGCCCGGGGTCTGAAGGATGTTCATCTCGGCCGGAACACTCATAGCGGGAACTCCTGGTCGAGGCCGATGACCGTCCCCTGGTTCGCAGATCGGCGGATCGCCGCCTCAAGCTGCAGCTCGCGCAGGCCCTCGAAGGCCCCGACCGGTGGCGGTTCGTGAGCAGCCACCGACGCCAGATAGGCATCCAGAGCCGAACGGAAGGACTGGGCATAGCGGTCCCAGCGCGAGATCCCGGCACCAAGCCCGCGCGTCTGAACGTAGTCCGAACCCGCCGGCGTCACAGTGAGACCGCCGTCCAGGTCCCAGATCCTGAGGCGGGCCGACTCCAGCTCGAGCGAGATATCGAGCAGCGGGCCCTCCCAGGGTCCGGCCGCGGTACCGTTCACCGTGCCGACGGCACCGGAGACTGTCTCGAAGGCCACTGCCAGATCGGGCGCGCTCATCCCTCGGCCCTCGCGCACCTCGCGCCCGCTGACCGCCGAAAGCCGGAGGACGTCGCCGGCGAAGAACCGCAGGAGATCCAGGGTGTGCGACCAGCAGGCGTAGTGGGCACGCGCCGTGATGCCGGTCAGGCTCCCCCAGCGGCCACCGTCGATCTCCTGCCGGGCCTGGATCACACTGCTGAAGAAGCGATAGTTGAAGTTGATCGCGGTCTGGCAGCCTCGTTCGTCGGCCAGACGCAGCAGATCTCGTGCGTCGCGGAAATCCTGCTCGGTGACGTTGGCCTGGCCGGCTCGCGCGGTGAGCGGCTTCTCCATGAACACCCGTGGCAGTTCCGCCTCGACCAACTGCGTGGCGATCGGCAGGCGGGCGCGCTCCGAGGTCAGGACGAACGCGATCTCCGGATCCCATTCGATCACCTCGCCGATCGTGGTCGCGACGGCAGCGTCGAACCGGTCGCCGAGTCGCCCCGCCTGATCGGCAGTGCGGTTCCAGAGCAGGAGTTCCACGTCAGGCAGCTGACACAGGTACGGCAGGTAGTTGGCGGCAGCGACCTTTCCCGTGCCAAGCACGGCGATCCGGCGTGACGGCATGGTGCTATCCCTTCACTCCGCTGACCACGATTCCCTGAATGAACCACTTCTGCGCGATCACGAACACGGCGATGGGTGGCAGCAGTGCCAGTGTGGCAGCCGCCATGGTGAGCCACAGCTCGGACTGCTGGGTGCCGATGAAGTTCGCGATCCCGAGCGAGACCGGGTACAGCTCCTGCGAGTTGAGATAGATCAGCGGACGCAGGAAATCCTCCCAGTGCGCCAGGAAGGAGAAGATCACGACGGTCAGCAGGGCCGGCTTGGACATCGGCAACACGATCGTCAGGAAGATCCGCAGGGTGCTCGCGCCGTCGATCCGGGCAGCTTCCTCGATCTCGACCGGGATCCCTAGGAAGAACTGCCGAAGCAGGAAGGTGCTGAAGGGGACCGCGAAGAATGCCGGGACGAGGATCGGCAGATAGGTGTCGACCCATCCGATCCTGGAGAAGATGATGAAGGACGGGATGATGGTCGCCCAGATCGGGACCATCATCGTCGCGATCATGATGAAGAACATCGTGTCACGGCCCCGGAAGCGCATCCGCGCGAAGGCGTAGGCGGCGATCGAACTGCCGACGAGGTTCCCGATCACACCGATCACCGTGATCAGCACCGTGTTGGCGATGTACCGGCCGAAGGGTGTCACCTCGAACAGGCGGGTGTAGTTGTCCCAGCGCAGCACCTCGGGGAACCACTGGATCGGAATCCGGAAGACCTCGTGCGGGCTCTTGAGGCTTGTCGAGACCAGCCACAACAACGGCACGAGCATCGCGACGGCGCCCACGAGCATGATCGCGTAGAGCCCCGCCCTGGTGGCCAGCCGCTGCGCTCGCCAGACCTGCACCGTGCGTGGTCTGCCGTGTCGCCGGCGGCCGGGTTCTGGTGTCGTCCGCGTGACGTCCGGGCTCACCATCAGGCTCCTCCCTTTTCTCCGGTGTAGTGGACCCAGGACCGCGACGACCTGAACAGGGCGAGCGTGATCACCATCACGACGAGGAACAGGAACACCGAGAGGGCCGAGGCGTATCCGAAGTCCAGCCGCTGGAACGCCGTCACGTAGATGTGGATCGAATAGAAGTAGGACGCGAAGGTCGGGCCGCCCTGGGTCATGATGTAGGGCTGGGTGAAGATCTGGAAACTCGCGATCACCCCCATGATCAGTTGGAAGAAGATCACCGGGGTGAGCATCGGAATCGTGATGTGCCGCATGGAACTCCAGGCGCCCGCCCCGTCCACCCGTGCCTGCTCGTAGAGCTCGGTGGGCACGGCCTGGAGCCCGCCGAGATAGATGATCATGGTGGAGCCCACTCCCCAGAGCTGCATCAGAACGATGGCGGGCAGCACCCAGCTGGGATCGGTGAGCCAGGGCACCTTGGGCAGCCCGATGGCGGAGAGGAATGCGTTGAGCATGCCGAAGTCCGTCGAGAAGACGAACTGCCACAGCACGGCAACGGCCACTCCCGCCAGCACCGAGGGCAGGAAGTAGATGGCGCGGAACAGATTGACTCCCCGCAGCTTCTGGTTCATCAGCAACGCGGTGCAGAAGCCGACCACGAGGTTGAGCGGGATGAAGATGAGCGCGTAGCTGAAGGTGACCTTCAACCCCTGCCAGAAGAGGTCGTCGGAGACCATGCGGGCGTAGTTCTCCAGCCCGACCCAGCGCGGGGCACCGGTGCCCGACCACCTGGTGAAGGACAGGTAGATGGCTACGGAGATGGGGATGATCGTGAACAGCAGGAATCCCACCAACCACGACTGGACCCAGAGCCAGCCGGTGCGCTCCTCCCGGCGGGCCAGGGGTGACATCCGTCTCACCGCAGCCATCGTGCCTGTCCTCAAGCCCTCAGAAGATCGCTCGGGCGATGTCGTCGTGCAGGCCCTGCAGCGCAGCCTCCACGTCCGCGCTGCCGGTGAGTACCGTACCGGTGCTGGAACCGACGCGGCTGGTCCAGCTCGCGATGACGTCCTGCCAGAACGTCGGGTAAGTGTCGGCGATCGCATCGTCCTGCATCTGAGCCGGGAAGACCCCGATGTTGGCAGGCGGCACTTTGGCGCTCTTCACGATCTCCTCCCACTTGGCCGCCACCGAGGGGCGGCCCGGAAGACCGCGCATGGGTTCGGCGATGAACATCATCTGCTGCTCGGGCGCGGCGAGATACGCACAGAACGCCTGCGCCGCGTCGGGTGCCGCCGTTGCGGCCGCGACCCCCCAGGATCCGCCGTTGGGCGAGATCGACCGCGTCCCGGCCGGTCCCTTGGGGAGCTTCACGACGTCCCATTCGAAGGCGTCGCCGATGTTGTCCCGCCGGCTCTGGGTCGCCCACGAGCCGTTCACCTGGAGCGCCACCAGGCCGGCGGCGAAGGGATCGACCCCCGTCGGGAGCGCGGAGAGCAGAGGCGCGACGCCGTCGTCGATCTGCTTCATGAACAGGCGCATCGCCTCGATGTTCTCGGCGCTGTTCGCGGTGCTGGCGGTCTGGTCCTCGGTCAGCAGGCCGCCACCGAACGCCTTGAAGATGCCTCGCCAGAGCCAGTCGTCCCAGCGCAGGGCAATCCCCCAGCGGGTCTGCGATCCCCCTTCGAGCTTCTTGAATGCCGCGGCGATCGCGAACAGTTCCTCCCAGGTCAGTTCGTCGGTGGGCAGCGGGATCCCCTCGGCCTCGAACATCGTCTTGTTGTAGTAGATGCCCTGGTTGGAGAAGTCATAGGGCAGGCCGTACAGCTTCCCCTCGTAGCTCATCTGACCTACCTGCGCGGGCCAGATGTCGTTGACGTCGGCGTTGGCGTTCGCGTACTCGGTGAGGTCGAGGTTCCATCCCAGTTTCGCCTGCGAGGGGACCTCCGCCGTCCGGGTGTAGAACACATCGGGCAGATCGTTGGCAGCCGCCAGGGTCTTCATCTTGGTCTGATAGGAGGCCAGGTCGCCGATGTTCAGGTAGTCGATCGTGACATCTGGAGAGACGGACTTGAAGCCCTCGATCGCCTGGCGGAAGAGTGCCTCCTCGGCGGTGGAGTGATTCGTCATGAACCGCAGGCGGGCGGGGCCGCCCCCGCCGGTGCCCCCGGTGGGAGCAGTGCCGGTGTTGGTGCAGGCGGCCAGAGCGGCGGCACCGCCGATGGCGACCGAGGCCTTGATGAGTGACCTGCGAGAGATTGGACCAGCCATGGTGGCGACCCCTTTCGTGTAGGTGGACAGTCGGTGAACGTGGTGGCTCAGCCGTGGGTTCTGGGCGGAGTCAGGAGGCGGTCGGACGGAATGCGTTCGGGATCCACAGGTTGCTCGGCCGCTCAACCAGCGCGATCACCCATTCGGCCTGATCCCGGACGGGCGGTGGCTTGCGGATCGCCACCAGCAGTTCGTGGTCGCCATCGGAGATGTCGAAGTCGAAGGACTGCCCGACCGGGGCCATGTGGGGAGCGGGGAACATGTACTGCGTGCCCTGCGCCCCGAAGAGGAACTTCCGATCCAGCCAGATCCGGAAGTGCTCGGTGCAGTTGAACATCAGCCGGACGTGATCTCGACCGCGCGGGTTGATGGCGTACTTCACCAGCAGGATGTTGTCGGCGAAGTCGTCCCGGCCCCAGCGGACCCAGGTTCCCGGCAGTGTCCCCGGCGAGAAACTGGCCCGCAACAGCGGCGGTTCTCCGCCGATCGGCGGAAGTTCGGTCTGATCCCGCACGGCCCACTTTCCATAGGCGGTGTTGGTGTGGGCCAGTTCGACCGGCAGGGCGAACTCGGCGGGATCGAACGGGCCGCTGGTGGCAACGGGCATGGCACCGCCGAGGCGATCGGTGAGTTCGAGAACCAGGTCGGTGAAGCCGTCGATGGTCGGCGGCGGGGTGATGCCGGTGATCTCCTTGTTCAGGACCAGGTCGCGACCGATCGGGGCCAGCCATCGGTGCTCGATGCAATCCGGATCCAGGATTCCCAGCAGAGCGCCGAGTGAGGCGGTGGAACTGTCGGTGTCCTGCCCCGAGTTGTTACAGATCAGGATGCGCTCGGAGAAGTCGGTTCCGGCCAGCCAGCCCAGCACGACGAAGCCGGTGTTCGGGCGGACATCGGTGAAGTCGGAGCATCCGTACCGGTCCATGATCCGGGCACGGACGCTCTTCCAGTCGAGGCCTTCGGCAACCCAGGCGCGGGTGTCGGTCACCACGCGGGTGATCCCGCTTTCGGAGGGAATGCCCTCCAGCGCCCGGCCGAGCAGGGTGTCCGGGTCGTCCTCGACGAAAGCCAGCGACTCCAGCCGGGCCAGGAACACAGCGGCCCAGATGCCGTCGCCGGCATGGTCGAAGCAGGCGTCCTCATAGGCGTAGGCGGCCGCCAGGTCGGGATCGCCGGGGGCCAGGCAGGCCCACAACTCGCTCCGGATGGCGGCGCCCTCGCCGCAGGTGTACCAGTTGTCGAAGGATCCGGTGTGCGGCGGCTCGATCCCCTCGGCGTGATTGCGCTGGCCGACGCCGTACTCGTTCCACGGAAAGGCGACATGATCCCGCCACGCGTCGGCCAGCACGTGCCGGTCCACAACGGGGTTCGCCATCTCCCGCAGGACGCAGGCGTACAGCACCTGCAGGTCGAGGTCGTCGTTGGGCACCATCTCGGTGGGCACCGGAAGGTAGTAGTCCGCCTCGAACGGACCCTCCAGCCCCTCGAAGGTCTGACCGAGCGTGCCGCCGACGGCCTTGCCGAGCCAGCAGCCCATGATCTTGTCCCGTATCTCCACCGGAGCTACTCCCATCTGTTTTGTCGCGGACGTGGTCAGGCAATGTGCGATCCGCCGTTGACGTCGTAGGTGGCCCCGGTGACGTAACCGGCCTCTTCGCTGAGCAGGAAGTTGATCACCGCTGCGACATCCTCGACGGTGCCGATCCGGCCCACCACGAGTTCCTGGAGCAGCACCGCCTTGCGATCGTCGCTGAGCCGTCCGCCCATGATGTCGGTATCGATGGAGCCCGGCGCCACGGAGTTCACCGTGATTCCGTACGGACCCAACTCACGCGCAAGGGTGCGCGCGATTCCGAGCAGGGCCGCCTTGGAACCGGAGTAGGCCGCCCGCCCGTAGACGCCGCCGCCGCGCTCGGCTGAGGTGGAGGACACGTTGACGATGCGGCCGACCCGGTTTGCGGCCATGATCGTGGCCACAGCCTTGGTGACGTTGAAGGTGCCGTGGAGGTTCACCTCGATCACCCGCCGCCACTCCCGGGTGGTGACCTCCAGGAACGGCACCGGCGAACTGACCCCGGCGTTGTTGACCAGGCCCACGATCTGAGGCATCCGATCGGCGACGAGACCGATCGCGTTCCGCACCGCGTCCTCGTCACAGATGTCCACCGCCAGGCCGCAGGTCTGGACATCGTAGGTGGCGCGCACCTCGTCGGCCACCCGCTTCACGCCGTCCTCGTTCAGATCGAAGATCGCCACCGACCAGCCGGCCCGGGCCAGCCGAAGGGCAACCCCCCTGCCGATCCCCCGCTCCGATCCCGCTCCGGTGACCACAGCCGTGCAAGCCGCGGGAAACGGTGCGGCAACGGCCTCACGTGGTGCCACGATGCACTCCTTCAGATCTCTGAGGATCACTAATCGACCCGCGATTGAGGATAATATATTCTACATAGTAGATGTCAAGAGCGGTGACGGGCTTTCGGACGCACCACAGGTCGAAATCGTGGACAATATAGACATCGCCCGCCTGGGCGGCCCGGCGTCAGAGTCGCCTCGACAGAAGGGAGCAGGGCCCCGTGTATCTGGCCTCGCATGCCGACACCACCTCCCGGATCCGAGAGGCTCGTCCACGCAGCACCCGGACGGCCCTCTCCCCGCCAGCGGCTGAGTCCGACGTTCCCGGCTCTCCCCCGGTCGGCGTCATTCCACGTCACGGCTCACTGGCCGATGTGGCGTACGAACGCATGCTGGCGTGGATCATGGACGGGACCCTGGAGCCGGGAATGCCCTTGCGGCTGGCGAGCCTCGCGACCTCCCTCGGCATCAGCCAGACTCCCCTGCGTGAGTCGCTGGCGCGACTCGAAGGTCAGGGCCTGGTGATCAGGCTCCCGATGCGTGGCTTCAGCGTCGCCGAGCCGCTCTCGGCCGAGGATCTCGACAGGCTGATGGAGGCCAGGTTCGTCCTGGAGCCGGCGATAGCCGGACGGGCTGCTGCCCGAGCGCTCCCGTCCCAGATCGCAGAACTCCAGGAAGTGCTCAGCCGGAGCGCGGCGGTCGAACTCGGGCCGAGGTTCGACGACTACCGCGCCTACCTGGACTTCTCGGCCGAATTCCATGACCTCATCGGTGTCGCTTCCGGCAATCGCTTCCTGCACCAGGCGGTCGATTCGCTGCCGATCCACATCCAGCGGTTCCGCCTGTTCGGCGAAGAGGGTGTCAATGACCGGGATGTCGCCGTCGCGGAACACCAGGAGATCCTGGACGCGATCGCCGATCACGATGCCGAGCGCGCCACCGAGGCCATGCGTCGCCACATCAGCGGCGTTCATGCCCGATCGATGAACCAGGCCTAGCGACCGGGCATCACGTCGGCCGGCCACCTGATAGAGCGTCCGGCTCGCTCTCCGGCCTCCGTGGAAGAATCCTGCCGTGACCGACTCCACCTACTCGTTGGCGGCGACCATCACCGGCACCGACGCCCCTGGGCTGCTCGACCGCCTGATGGCCGCGATCACCACCGGCGAGGTCGAGATCCTCGACCTGGAGCAGACCGTCGTACGCGGCCAGCTCAGCATCGGCCTGCTGCTCGCCATCCCGCCTGAGGCCGCAGACTCGGTGGCCGATCGTCTGGCCGGCACCTGCGCCCGGCTGGGACTGAACGTCTCGATGGCCGAGGGAGTCGGCGACAACCCGCCGCGGCGCAATCGCAGCATCGTGACGATCCTGGGACGCCCGCTGCTGACCGCGCACCTGGCCGCCACGACGCAGGTCATCGCCGGGCTCGGCGGCAACATCGACCGCAGCCGGCGGCTCTCCCGCACCCCGCTCACCACCGTTGAACTGTGGGTCTCCAACGTGGACGCGGCCGGCCTGCGTCCGGCACTCGCCCGGGCCGCGGCCAGTGCCGGCTTCGACGTGTCGGTGTCCGACGCCGGCCTGGCCCGGCAAGGGCGCCGGCTGGTCGTGATGGACGTCGACTCCACCCTGATCCGCGACGAGGTGATCGACCTGATCGCGGCCCACGCCGGCCGTCAGCCCGAGGTGGCCGCGATCACCGAGCGCGCGATGCGCGGCGAACTCGACTTCGCGGAGAGCCTGCGGCACCGGGCCGCCGCGCTGGCCGGGCTCCCGATCGGCGTTCTGGACGACGTGCGGGCCGCCGTCCGGCTGACCCCCGGGGCCCGGACGCTGGTCGCCACGCTGCGCGATCTGGGACTGTCGATCGGCGTCGTCTCCGGCGGATTCATCGAGGTGGTCGGCCCGCTGGCCGCCGGACTCGGCATCACCTACGCCCGCGCCAACCGGTTGGAGGTCGCCAGCGGCCGGCTCACCGGCCGGATCGCTGGCCCGATCGTCGACCGCGCGGCGAAGGCGGCCACCCTGCGGGAGTGGGCCGCCGCCGAGGGATTGCCGCTGAACCGCACCATCGCGATCGGCGACGGCGCCAACGACCTCGACATGCTCGCCGCCGCCGGCCTCGGCATCGCCTTCAACGCCAAGCCCGCCGTCCAGGCTTCGGCGGACACCTCGCTGAACGTCCCTTACCTGGACGCCGTGCTCTTCCTGCTCGGCCTGACCCGGGAAGAGGTCGAGGCGGCGGCTGCCGCCCGCGGGTAGCCGCCGCCGTCCGGATCCCTGCGAGGAAGATCGCGGCGGTGGTGAACCGGGAACCTGTGCCCCGTCGCGGCGCGTGCGCCTCAGCGGAACGGTTCGCCCGGGCAGGTCCTCCCGCTGGGCGTCGGAAGCTGCCAGTCCGGCAACACCCCATGGACGAATGCTCGCGCCCGAACCCGACGAAAAGAGCCGCTCTCCCCAGGTGTTTCACCTAGTGAGAGCGGCTTCTGTCGCGGTGGAGCTAACGGGATTCGAACCCGTGGCCTCTTCCATGCCATGGAAGCGCGCTACCAACTGCGCCATAGCCCCGCGTCTCTGCGACGGGTTCTGATTGTAGTCATCCCCGGCCCCGGAGGGAAATCGGGAGGGATCACGACCCAACGGCCGGACGTGGTTGACTGGTCTCTCCCACTCCCGCGCGAAGGGACGTCATGGCGCATCGAGATCTCCGCGAATGTGCGACCCGGCTGGCGGTGCTGGCCGTGACGCTCGGACTGATCGCCCTCGGCAGCGCTCCTCCGTCCGCCGCCGAGACCCTCGGCAGCGACGGCAAGCCGATCACCAACGCCAAGGGCGTCCGGTTCGGGATCGTCTCGCACCGTGGCGGCGCCGCCGAACACCCGGAGAACTCGATCGAGGCCTACCAGTACAGCGTTGAGCAGGGCTTCGACGTGATCGAGACCGACCTGCTGTTCACCAGCGATCGCCATGGCGTGATGAGCCACTACGACGCGCTTCCCTCACGTTGCACCCACGCCGGCCAGCAGATCCACCTGATGACGCTGGCGGAGGTCCAGGAGGTTCGCTGCGAGGATTTCCGGACCGGGGAGAAGACCGTCCCGATCCCGACCTTCGAGGAGTTCGCCACGATCGTCAAGGGCGCTGACACCGGCATCTTCCTTGATATCAAGACCTGGTCCGGCCAGCCGGGCTCCGGCGAGGCCGATTACGCCGCCCGCGCCGTGAAGCTGCTGAAGAAGCACGGCCTGCTCGAGCGGACGACGATCCTGAGCTTCCGATGGGCCACCGCCCTACCCGCCATCCGCAAGCTGGCGCCGAAGATCCGGGTGATCGGGCTGGACAACAAGCCGATGAATCTCGGCCGGGTGCGGCTGGCGAAGAAGCTCGGCGCGAACGGCTTCGGCATCAAGGCCGCCGACAGCCCAGTGTCCCTGCTGACCTATACCAAGGCCCTGGGCATGGATCCCGTTCCATGGGAGGTCAGGGGAAGCGAACTGCTCAGCTACTGGATCCACTTCGCGGGGCGGCAGTTGCACATCAGTTCCGATCTGCCGACAGCCACCCGCGCGGATCTGGTGAGCGGCCAGATCAACATCGACCCCAGGGCGAAGTCGATCGTTACCAAGCTGGCCAAGCCGGTCACCGTCGCGAAGAAGCAGACCTACAAGGCGAAGAAGCGCAAGTACCCCAAGGTGCTGGGGGCGGCGGTGCCGGCGGAGAAGCTCGCCATGCTCGAGAGCGTGCAACTCCGGATCACCGTCACCAAGGGCCCGGGCAAGGGCTACCTCTACGTCGGTGCGGCCAACTCGCCGCTGTCGTCCTCGGTGAAGGTGAAGCTACCCAGAGGCACCAAGACGGTGACCGTGAAGGTTCCGGTCGGCGATGGCGGCAAGATCCGCGTCTACACCTCACGCAAGGCCACCTTGACCGTCAGGGCCGTGGCCTACACGAATCTGAGCTTCAGCTGAGCCGACGACTCAGTTCGCCACCTTGTTGTAGCTGCGCATCCGCCAGTGGACCTTCCCGGGCTCGAGCTCGATCCACCCGCAGTTCGCCAGACCGCTGAACAGCCGGGCGTGGGAGTAGCCCAGGCCCATCAGCAGCATCGTCCCGACCCGCAGGGACAGGCCATGGCCGACCGCCAGCACCGTGTCGCCGTCAGCCGCGGTCGCGACGTACTCGCGCAACGCGGCAGCGACCCGCTCCCCCGACTCAGTCGCGGTCTCACCCTCCGGCGAACGACGGAAGTCACGCCCCTCGTGCAGCGCCGGCCAGAAGTCGGGCTCGAGTCGTCCCACCGTCTCCACGTCGAGCCCCGACCAGGTGCCGACATCGACCTCCCGCAGTCGCGGATCGATCTCCACCTCCATGCCCAGCGCCGCAGCAGCCAGGCGGGCGGTGTCGCGAGCGCGAGAGAGATCCGAACTGATCACCCGGGCCGGACGGTAGTGGGCCAGCGCCACCGCCGTCCGTTCGGCCAACGCGACGCCCTCGGCGTTCAACGGCACGTCGGTCTGGCCCTGGAAGCGGCCGCCGTTGTTCCAGTCGGTGGTGCCGTGCCGCAGCAGCAGGACGCGAGCGGCCGTCATCCCTCGTCCGGCAGGCCGAGGTCGATCGCCGGGCAGTCCTTCCACAGCCGTTCAAGGGCGTACAGCGCCCGTTCCTCGGCGTGCTGCACGTGGACGACCGTGTCGAGGTAGTCCATCAGCACCCAGCGGTTCTCCCGGTCGCCTTCGCGGCGGACGGTCTTGATGTCGTGCTTCAGCAATGCCTCTTCGATGCCGTCCACCACGGCGCCGACCTGGCGTTCGTTGCTCGCGGTGACGATCAGGAAGATGTCGGTGATCGCCAGGCGCTCGGAGACATCGAACGCGACCGGATCCAACGCCTTCTTATCCAGTGCGGCCAGTGCGGCCAGCCGGGCGATCTCGATGGCGTGATCGGTTGCGGTCATGAAGCTCCTTGATCGATGTAGAGGCCGCGTTTCGCGATGTACTGCACGATACCGTCCGGCACCAGGTACCAGATCGGCAGCCCGGCAGCGACCCGCTCACGACAGGCGGTGGACGAGATCGCCAGCGCCGGAATCTCCAGCAGGCTCACCTTGTCCACCGGGAGGTGGCCGATGTCGTTCTGACCCAGCGGCACGCCGGGACGTGAGACCCCGACGAAGTGCGCGAGGTCGAAGAGTTGATCGGCGCCGCGCCAGGTGAGGATCTGGCTGAGGGCGTCCGCGCCGGTGATGAAGTACAGGTCCCAGTCCTCACCACGCTGCTTCCGGATGTCGCTCAGCGTGTCGACGGTGTAGGTGGGGCCTGGCCGCAGGATGTCGACCCGGCTCACGGAGAACCGCGGGTTCGACGCGGTGGCGATCGTGGTCATCAGGTAGCGGTCCTCCGGCTGGGAGACCCTGCGTCCCGCCTTCTGCCAGGGCTCACCGGTGGGGACGAACACCACCTCGTCGAGATGGAAACGTGACTGCACCTCGCTGGCCGCCACCAGGTGCCCATGGTGGATCGGGTCGAAGGTGCCGCCCATCACTCCCAGCCGCAGCCGCCGGGTGCCATGATCCGGCAGCGCGAGCGGGGTTTCAGTCATCCGACTTGCTGTGCGGCCGGAAGTGCCCGACCTGCCGGATGAACAAGAGCCCGGCGAGCAGCATCAGGAAGAAGATGACTCCGACCACCACCGGACCCGTCACGTCGATCTGCATGCCCGCGATGATAGGGGACGACAGCGACGCACCGCGACCGACCCGCCACCAGATGGCCCGCCCGCGGGCCCCACCACGGTGGGCACCTTCGCTCGGCCACGCCACGAACTGCCCACGGTGCGGCCGGCCCACGACAGGGTGGACGCGAAGCGGCGAACTCGCCCCGCAAGTGCGCACCTTGGTGGGGCGGACGAGGCAGGTCAGGCGCGGGTCTGGCCGTCGCCCTCCACCACATACTTGGTCGAGGTCATCTCCGCCAGCCCCATCGGGCCGCGGGCGTGCAGCTTCTGGGTGGAGATGCCGATCTCGGCCCCGAAGCCGAACTCGCCGCCGTCCACGAACCGGCTGGAGGCGTTCACCAGCACGGCCGCCGCATCCACCTCGGCGGTGAACCGCTCCGCAGCCCGGCGGTCCTCGGTGACGATCGTCTCCGAATGCCCGGTGGTGTGCTGGCGGATGTGATCGATCGCCTCGTCGAGCGATCCGACCACCTTCGCGGCCAGATCCAGCGAGAGGTACTCGCCGTCGAACTCCTCCGGGCGGGCCGGCACCACCGCCGGATCGTGGGCGGTGACCTCCGGGGTGCCGTGCACGGTGACCCCGGCCTCCTTCATCGCAGCCAGCGCGAGGGGCAGGAACCGGTCGGCGATCTCGGAGTGCACCAGCAGCGTCTCGACGGCATTGCAGACGCTGGGCCGCTGGGTCTTGGCGTTGCGCAGGATCTCGACCGCCATGTCGAAGTCGCCGGTCGCGTCGACGAACAGGTGGCAGTTGCCGGTGCCGGTCTCGATCACCGGCACCTTGGAGCCGTTCACCACGGCGTTGATCAGGCCCGCTCCGCCCCGCGGGATGAGGACATCGAGGTAGCCGCGGGCGGTCATCATCCGGTCGGTGATCTCGCGGCCGCCCTCGACGAGCTGGACGGCGTCGGCCGGGAGCCCGGCGGCCACCAGGCCGGCGTGCAGGGCCGCGGTCACCGCCCGATTGGAGTTCAGCGTCGAGGAGGAGCCCCGCAGCAGTGCCGCGTTGCCCGACTTCAGGCAGATACCCGCAGCGTCGGCGGTCACATTCGGCCGCGCCTCGTAGATGATCCCGACCACGCCCAGTGGCACCCGGATCTGACGGACCCGCACCCCGTTGGGATTGGTCCAGCCCCGCACCACGTCACCGACCGGATCAGCCAGCGCGGCGAGCGCCCGCAGCCCCTCCGCCATCCCTTCCACCCGGCCGGCGCTGAGCGAGAGCCGGTCGATCATGGCGTCCGAGGTACCGGCTTCCCGCGCGGCTGCGACGTCCAGGGCGTTGGCCGCCAGCACGTCGTCGGTGGCGGCGAGCAGTGCGTCTGCCATGGCGTGCAGAGCGGAATCCTTGGCTGCCCGGTTGAGGGTCGCCAGTACCCGCGCCGCTTCCTTGGCTCGCCCGGCCTGGGCGAGGAAGGTCTCCGTGTCAAGGTCGGTCACCACCGCAGGATACCCAGTCGCGAAGCGGCCACGGATCGAGTCCGGGGTGGCGGCTAGCGCGCCTTTCTACGCTTGAGCACAAGGTCGTCGCGGTGGACGACCTCGCGGTCGAACTGCGGGCCGAGTTCCGCGGCCAGGTCGTGAGTGCTGCGTCCGATCATCGCCGGGAGTTCGGCGGCATCGTAGTTGACCAGGCCCCGGGCGATCACCACCCCGTCCTCCCCCACCAGCCGGACGGGGTCACCGGCGGTGAAGGTTCCGCGGATCTCGACGATCCCGGCGGGCAGCAGCGAGGCCTTGCGCTCGGCCACGGCGCGCACGGCGCCTGCGTCCAGCACCAGTTCCCCCTGTGACTTCGACGCGTAGGCCAGCCACATCAGGCGCCGGGCCCGACGCTTGCCGGTCGGGTGGAACAGCGTGCCCACCGGCTCGCCAGCCAGCGCGGCGGCGACATCGGAGGCCGCGGCGAGCACCACCGGAATCCCCGAAGAGGTCGCGATCCGGGCGGCCTGCAGTTTGGTCTCCATCCCGCCGGTGCCGACTTCGGCCCCCTTGCCCGAGGTGTCGACCGCCAACTCGTCGACATCGGCCACCTCGGCGATCCGCTGCGCCGCCGGATCGGACGGATGCGCGGTGTACAGCGCGTCCACGTCGGAGAGCAGCACCAGCGCGTCGGCACCGACCAGGTGGGCGACCAGCGCGGCCAGCCGATCGTTGTCGCCGAACCGGATCTCGTGAGTGGCGACGGTGTCGTTCTCGTTCACGATCGGCACCACGCCGAGTTCGATCAGCCTGGTGAAGGTTCGCAACGCATTGCGGTAGTGGTCACGTCGCGCGACATCCTCGACGGTGAGCAGCACCTGGCCCACGGTCAGGCCGTGCCGGGCGAACAGGGTGCCGTAGTGGCCGACCAGCAGGCTCTGGCCCACCGCGGACGCTGCCTGCTTGCTCGCCAGATCACGCGGGCGATGCTTCATCCGCAGCGGACGCATCCCCGAGGCCATCGCGCCCGAGGAGACCAGCACCGCGTCCACCCCCCGGTTGCGCAGCCCGACCAGGGCGTCCACCAGCGCCTCCAGCCGAACCGGATCCAGTGCGCCGTTGCGGTCGGTCAGCGAGGACGAGCCGACCTTCACCACCACGCGTTGGGCACCGGTGAGCTCGGGGCGCAGCACCTGCCCGGCTTCACTCATCGTCGTCGTCAATCCCTTCGGCGGCCAGCCGGGTCAGCTTCTCCGCCTCCCGCTCGGCGTGGTACGCCGCGTCCCGCTCACGGCGGCGGGCAACGGCCGGACGCGGCGCGTTGAGCCGCTGATCCTCGCCCCGGCGGGCGAGGATCTCGGCGCCGATCTCGATCTGCGGGGCGAAATCGAAGACCACCGGGTTCTCGGCGCCGATCGCGACGGCGTCGCCGGCCAGCGCTCCCATTGCCAGGAGTTCCTCTTCGATGCCGAGCCTGGCGAACCGGTCGGCCAGGTAGCCGACGGCCTCGGGATTGTTGAAGTCGGTCTGCCGCACCCAGCGTTCCGGCTTGGCGCCACGGACACGCCACACGAAACCACCCTCGCCGTCGCCCTGTCTGGCGATGGTGAACTCCGGTCCGCCGGCCACCGGCGCCGGACGGATCACGATCGGCGCCGGCTTCGGCGGCGGAGCGGCAGCCCGTCGGGCGGCGACCAACTCGGCCAGCGCGTAGGTGAGGGCATTCAGGCCCTCACCCGTCTTGGCCGATACCTGAAAGACCTGCAACCCGCGTGCGATGAGGTCGGGGGTGACGAGTTCGGCGAGCTCAGCGCCGTCTGGCACGTCGATCTTGTTGAGAGCGACCAGCCGGGGGCGATCCTCCAGGCCACCGTGGGCAGCCAGTTCGGCTTCGATCACGTCCAGGTCGGAGACCGGGTCACGGCCAGGTTCGTAGGTGGCGCAGTCGATGACGTGGACGAGTGCCCAGCAGCGTTCGATGTGCCGCAGGAAGTCGTGGCCCAGCCCGCGTCCCAGGCTGGCGCCCTCGATCAGGCCGGGCACGTCCGCCACGGTGTAGGTGGTCTCGCCGCGCACCACGACACCGAGGTTGGGCACCAGGGTGGTGAACGGATAGTCGGCGATCTTGGGACGGGCCCGCGAGATGGCCGCGATCAGCGAGGACTTGCCGGCGCTGGGAAAGCCCACCAGGCCGACGTCGGCGACCACCTTGAGCTCCAGGACGATGGTGCGGGCCTCGCCGTCCTCGCCCAGCAGGGCGAACCCGGGTGCCTTGCGAGCCGCCGACGCCAGCGCGGCATTGCCCAGCCCACCTCGTCCGCCGGCCGCGACGATCACTTCGGCACCGGGACCGAGCAGGTCGGCCAGCACCTCGCCGGTGTCGGCGTCGCTGACGACCGTGCCGTCCGGCACCGTCAGCACGACGTCCGTCCCGTCCGCGCCGTTGTTGAAGTCCCCCTTGCCGGGCTGGCCGTTGGGAGCGCGGCGCTGGGATTGCCGGTGGTATTCCACCAGCGTGGTGAGGTTCGGGTCGACCCGCAGGATCACCGAACCGCCGTCCCCGCCGTTACCGCCGTCGGGGCCGCCCAGCGGCTTGAACTTCTCGCGGTGCACCGAGGCGCAACCGTGCCCGCCGTTACCGGCTGCGACCCGCAGGGTCGCCCGGTCGACGAAGGAAGGGATGGCCATCGCAACTCCTTGCAGGGGAACCCCCCGATCCTACCGTTCCCGGACGAGGGTCAGTTGGCGTCGGCCTCCGCCTGGGCGATCGCGGAGTCCCGCACGATGAACAGACCCAGCGCGGTCACCAGTGACAGCCCGGCCGCGATCGCGAAGGTCGGTTGCAGCCCGAAGGCCTCGGCCAGCAGCCCGCCGGCGAGATTTCCGAGCGGGATGGTCCCCCAGGCCAGCAGCCGGTAGCAGGAGTTCATCCGGCCCAGCAAGGCGTCCGGTGTCAACTGCTGCCGCAGCGAGACCACGATGACGTTCCACAGCGCCACGCCGATGCCGCTCAGCACCCACATCGCACCGATCAACCAGGGGTTCGCGGTGAACGCCGGCGTCCCCACACTGAGTGCGAAGGTCGCGATGCCCAGTGCGATCGACCGCGACCGGCCCAGCCAGGCGGTGATCCGGGTGGCCGACAGGGATCCCAGGACGGCTCCGATCGCCATCGCCGTACTGAGCAACCCGTACTGGGGTTCGGTCAGCCCCATCGGCGACTCCGGACCGATCGCGAACAGCACGAAGATCGCGAACCCCGCGCTGGAGGCGAAGTTGGAGACCCCGGTCATCATCGCCAGGGTGCGCAGCACGCGATGGCCGAACAGGAACCGGAAGCCCTCGGCGATGTCCGCCCGCAGGCTGGTGGGCGGCCCCTCCCGCTGCACCCGGAACGAGCCGGGCACCCAGGCCAGCATGGCCACCGCCAGTGCCCACAGCACCGCCGGAACCCCGAAGGCCAGGGCCGCCACCCCGGCCACGAGGAAGCCACCCAGGGGCGGACCGATGAAGTTGTTGGCAGCCAGCTCACCGGCGTACAGCCGGGAGTTCGCCACGGGCAGCGCGGAGCGATCGACCACCTGCGGCAGAATCGACTGGCTTGCCGTGTCGTAGAACACCTCGGCCACACCCACGGCGATGCCTGCCAGGTAGAGCAACCAGATCGACCCCTGCCCGGCCAGCAGGGCGAGCGCGAGGAGTACCGCGACGGCGACTCGGGAACCGTTGGCGACCAGCATCGCGCGCCGTCGATCGACCCGGTCGGCGATCGCCCCTGCCGGCAGCGCCAACAACAACCACGGCAGGCTCATCGCCACGCCGATGCCGGCGATCAGCAGTGGCGAGTCGGTGAAACGTACCGCGACCACCGGAACCGCCAGCTTGAGCACGCCGTCAGCCAGGTTCGAGAGGATCGACGCCGACCACACCTTCGCGAAGCCGGCTCCCAGCCGCGGCTTCGCGGATCCCTCGGAAGCGGGCGCCCCTCCGGTCGGTCCGCCGGCGATGGGTCGCCCGGCGAGCGGCGGCGGCTCGGAATCGAGCGAATCGCGATCTGGTTCGGTCACGCACCGATCCTAGGCACTAGATTGGAATTCTTCCAATCACTCGTAGGATAGCCGCATGACTGCGCCCCCTGCCGCCGGCCTCCCGCTGCGGCGGGCAGCGACCGATGCCGAGGCGAAGGCCCTGGCCAACGTCCTGCGCCAGCGCATCGTCCGCCTCACCAGCACCGAGGAGCTGACCAACCGGCAGCTCGCCGACCAGCTCGGCGTCGACCCGGCCACCTCCCTCTATCACGTCAGGATCCTGGTGGACGCGGGCTTCCTGGAGCCGCTCCCCGCCCGGCGCGGGACGCGCGGCGCCCGCGAGAAGCCGTACCGTTCGACGCGACGCACCTGGTGGCTCTCCGATCCGCTGGCCGGCGCCGATCCCGGGATCCGCTTCTCCCCCGTCGCGCTGGCCATGCAGGACGCGCTGACCGCAGGCCCCGATCAGGTGTCGACCTTCGCCACCTTCGCCTTGCATCTCACCGACGCCGAGGTTGACGAGTTGGACGCCCGCCTGGTCGAGGTGATCGACAGCTACGTCGCCACCGACCGCGATCGCGCCGACGCCGGACACCCTGTTCGGCGCGGGCTCTTCCTGCTGCACCGCGTCACGCCGTCGGGTCATCCTGTGGCCACGCCACCGCGTCCCGGCTCCAGCTCTCGGGCAGCCCGATCCGCCACAGCGCCGGCAGCGCGGCCAACGCCACCGTGACCATCGCGACCGCCGCTGCGAACACCCACAGCGCCGGCACCACACCGGCGCCGGCCAGCAGAGCGGCGCCGAGCACCGGCGCGATCGGCGCCGCGACGAAACCGGTCAATCCGAGGACCGAACTCACCCGGCCCTGCAGTTCCGGCGGAGTTATGGCCAGCGTGTAGCCACCCAGACCGGCATTGATCGCGGGCACCAGCGCGACCGCCAGGGCAAGCATCACCAGGTAGCCCAGGTAGCTGTGCCACAGCGCCATCCCGATCGTCCCGGCGGCGGCGAGGCCGAGTCCGGCGACGATGATCGTGCCGAGCCGAAGCCGTTTCAGGAGTCGCGGCGCCAGTAGCGCGCCCAGCACCATCACCCCTCCCGCCACCAGGTCGAGCATCCCGATCAGGATCGGGTCGGTGCCGGTCTGGACGAGTTCGAGGTTGACGACGGCGATCAGCCCGGTGAAAGCGATATTGACGGCGATGAACAACCCCATCGCCATCCGGAAGAACCTGACATTCCAGATGAACCGCAGCCCCTGCCTCAAGGCGACCAGCGGATGGACGGCCCGAGCCGAATCCAGGTCGCCGTTCAACGGCTCCCGGACCAGGCTGGCCGCAACGCTCATCGACAGGTGCCCGACCGCGCTGACCAGCAGCGGCACCGCATGCCCGACCCCGTACAGGAACCCACCCAACGGCCCGGCCAACAGGGAGGCGACCGCGTGACGCCCCTGCACCACGGCCATCGCGGTCCCCAATTGCTCGCTGGGAACCACTGCCCGGATCGCTCCGGATTCGGCCGGGTTGGCGAACACCGCCGCCACCGAGGAACCGAACAGCGCCATCGCCAAGTGCCATCCCGCGAGGTGGCCCGCCCACCACACGGCGGCCAGGCCGAGCCATAGCAGCCCGCCGAGAACGGAGGCGATCAGGATGATCCGCCGGCGATCGAAGCGGTCCGCCACGACGCCGCCGGGGAGAGTGCCCAGCAACGCGCCAACCTCGCCGATCCCGGCGATCAGGCCGGCCTGCGCCACCGATCCAGTCACCTGAAAGGCCAGCAGCGGAATCGCGAAGGCTCCGATCCCCACGCCGACGACGTGAGCGGTCTTGCCCGACTGCAGCAGTGTGTAGGGCCGGTTGCGCCACAGCGGCACCGGCGGCGAGGCAGCTTCCCTACCCACGGTCTGGGTCTCTTCTGTGGCCATGCGCTCACGGTAGATTACGCAGCCCTTATTGCGCAAGATAATTTGCGCATTGTCTGTTGCGGGTCTGGTAGGCTTCCAGACATGGCGGATCTCCCCTCGCCCAGCACCGAATCGCATGGACACAGGCCTGAGACCTTCCGGGTCAGCGACCCCGCGACGCTACGGGCGATCGCGCATCCAGTGCGCCAGCAGATCCTGGAAGAACTGGTGCTGCGCGACCACGGCCGGGCCGCCGATCTCGCGAAGGAGTTGGGTCAGCCCGCCAATGCGATCAGCTTCCATCTGCGGTCGTTGGCGAAGGCCGGGCTGATCGTGGAATCCCCCGAGCACGCCCGAGACCGGCGGGATCGGGTCTGGAAGCCGGTCGCCGAGACGTACGAGATCGACCGGAAGCTGCCGGGTTCGACGGCCGTGATCGACCCGCTTGTCGATTGGCTGCGCACCGAACTCATGGCGCCGGCGGAGGACGGGGATGCCCACCGCCGGCTCGCCGCTGGTGGCGCCCTGCTCACCAAGGAGGAGGCCGAACAACTCTCCGCCGATCTGGCCGCCGTCCTCGACCAGTGGTACGAGAAGGCCTTCACCTCGCGCGGCGCTTCCGACGACACCCCGCGCAGGTCCTATCAGGTGCTGCTCGCGATCGGACCACGGCGGGCACCGGTGAACACCGAGCCCGGCCCGACCCCCCGGGCAGGGTAGGCGACGAGGGCCGCCCCGGATGGGACGGCCCTCGCGCTGGTTCTGGAGTTATTCGGCGACCGCGATGTTCACCACGCGGCGGCCCCGGCGGGTGCCGAACTCGACCTTGCCGGCGCGCAGCGCGAACAAGGTGTCGTCGCCACCGCGCCCGACGCCCTCACCGGGGTGGAAATGGGTGCCGCGCTGGCGGACGATGATCTCGCCGGCGTTGACCTGCTGGCCGCCGAACCGCTTCACGCCGAGCCGCTGGGAGTTGGAATCCCGACCGTTGCGGGAGGACGATGCGCCCTTCTTGTGTGCCATCTGTCAGCCCCTCACTTGATCCCGGTGACCTTGACCTGGGTGTACCGCTGACGGTGCCCCTGGCGCTTCTTGTAGCCGGTCTTGTTCTTGTACTTGATGATGCGGATCTTCGGGCCCTTGGTCTCGGCCAGCACCTCGGCGCTCACCTTGACCTTCGCCAGCTTCTTCGCGTCCGCGGTGACCTCGTCACCGTCGACCACCATCAGGGGAACGAGATCGATCGAGGAGCCAACCTCGGCCTCGACCTTGTCGACCTCCAGCACGTCCCCGACAGCAACCTTGTGCTGGCGTCCGCCACTGCGCACGATCGCGTACACGACTGACCCACTCTCAACGAACCTGATACGTCATGGTCGGTGTTCAACAGACCACCGAAGGTGTCGGCGCCGTGAAAGCAGCACAGCGAGCACCGAGGATCAAGAATACGTTCCGGGCAGCAACAGGGTCAAACCGGCCGTGACGGGCTTAGCCCTACCACGGAGCTGTGGGCGCTGGAAACGCGGCGCATGCCACCTCATCCCGCGGCGCGGTCTGCTTCGCCCTGGGCTCGGTGGTGCTGGGAATCCAGTACCCCTTCTTCTTCAAGCTCGGGTACAACCGGGCCCGGCCGGTGACCGTGATTCGATCGGCGTGATCGCAGCGTTGCTCGGCGGCGCGGCTGCGATGGCCGCTCAGGGAGGGTGGATGGAACTGACCCGGACGATCGGTTCACCCCGCCTGGAGCGGGGCGGTCATCGCCGGTGGCATCGTCGTGGGAGTTGCCGCCCTCGCCGGGTCGACGGCGGTCTCGATCCGGCTCCACGCCCGCCAGGACATCTGAGCTTGCGACCTCCCGCTGGCTGCTCACCAGGTTCTGGCCGACGGAGCGGCGGTCGGACCGCTTCGACACCTTGGCAGCGGGACGATCCTTCGACAAGCTCGGGGCTCCTGCGACATGGGATGCTGTTCCCTGAGCTTTCGAGGAGGGTCGATGGACTTCTTCAACCTGTACGCCCACGGGTTCGCGCGGGTAGCAGCATGCACGCTGCCGATCACCATGGTCCAGCCGCAGCGCAACGCCGAGGCGGTGCTCGCCCAGGCGCGCGAGGTCGCAGCCGAGGGCGCGGTGCTGGCGGTCTTTCCCGAGCTATGCCTGACCGGCTATTCCATCGACGACCTGCTGATGCAGGACATGGTGCTGGACGCCACCGACGACGCACTCGGCTGGCTGGCTGACAACTCCTCCGACGTGGGCGCGGTGATCGTGGTCGGAGCCCCGCTACGGGGCCTGAACCGGATCTACAACTGCGCGGTGGTACTGCACCGCGGTGAGATCCTGGGCGTGGTGCCGAAGGCGTACCTGCCGACCTACCGGGAGTTCTACGAGGCCCGCCAGGTTGCGGCCGGAACCGACGTGACCGGCGAGATCGTGGTGGCCGGACGGCTGGCGCCGTTCGGCGCCGACCTGCTGTTCGCCGCGCTCGACCTGCCCGACTTCGTGCTCAACATCGAGATCTGCGAGGACATGTGGGTGCCGATCCCGCCTGCCGCTGAGGCCGCCCTTGCCGGAGCGACGGTGATCGCGAACCTCTCCGGCTCCCCCATCACCGTCGCCAAGGCCGAGGAGCGCAAGCTGCTGTCGGCCTCCGGCTCGTCCCGGTACATGGCCGGCTACGTCTACGCGGCGGCGGGCGAGGGTGAGTCGTCCACCGATCTGGCCTGGGACGGGCAGACCTTCGTCTACGAGGCCGGCACGCTCCTGGCCGAATCCGAACGCTTCCCGATGGGGCCCCGGGCCTCGCTCGCCGATCTCGACCTGGGAACGCTGGCGATGGACCGGCTGCGCCAGGGCACCTTCGACGACAACCGTCGCGTGCACGCCGAACGGACGGACGCCTACCGCTGGGTCGAGTTCGAACTGGGCGTGCCGTCGGGGGATCTGGGCCTGCGACGTCCGCTCCCCCGGTTCCCGTTCGTACCGGCGGATCCGGCCCGGCTCGCCCAGGACTGCTACGAGGCCTACAACATCCAGGTCAGTGCCTTGGAACAGCGGCTCAAGGCGATCGGCCAGCCGAAGATCGTGATCGGCGTCTCCGGCGGCCTCGACTCCACCCACGCGCTGATCGTCGCCGCCAAGGCGATGGACCGGATGAACCGGCCGCGCACCGACATCCTGGCGTTCACCATGCCCGGCTTCGCCACCTCCGACCACACCAAGGGCAATGCCACCGACTTGGCCAACGCCCTCGGCGTGACCTTCGCCGAACTCGACATCAAGCCGGCGGCCCGGCAGTTGCTGGACGATCTCGACCATCCATTCGCCGACGGCGAGCCCGTCTTCGACGTCACCTTCGAGAACGTCCAGGCCGGGCTGCGCACCGACTACCTGTTCCGCCTGGCCAATCAGCGCGGCGGGATCGTGCTGGGCACCGGCGACCTCTCCGAATTGGCGCTCGGCTGGTGCACCTACGGCGTGGGCGACCAGATGTCGCACTACAACGTCAACGGCGGCGTGCCCAAGACGCTGATGCAGCACCTGATCCGTTGGGTGATCACCTCAGGCCAGTTCACCGACGAGGTGGGACGGACGCTGCAGGCCGTCCTCGACACCGAGATCACCCCCGAGCTGATCCCGACCCTGGACGGCAACAGCCCGCAGTCAACCCAGGCCACGATCGGGCCGTACTCGCTACAGGACTTCACGCTCTTCCACGTGCTGCGGCACGGAGCCAAGCCCTCCAAGGTCGCCTTCCTGGCCATGCACACCTGGGCGGACGCGGAGGCCGGCGAGTGGCCGGGCGGCTTCCCGGAGGACGAACGGGTCGGCTACGACCTGGCCGCCATCAAGAAGTGGCTGGAGGTGTTCTGCCGGCGCTTCTTCGGCTTCGCCCAGTTCAAGCGATCGGCGCTGCCGAACGGCCCCAAGGTCGTCCGCGGTGGCTCACTCTCCCCCCGCGGCGACTGGCGGATGCCCTCCGACACCTCGGCCGCCCTCTGGCTGGAGGACGTCGCCCGCATCCCCGACTAGGGCTATCCCTGGGCAGCGGGCTCGGCGGTCACCAGTTCGGGCTGGTCCTCCGGTGCCGGGACTTCCTCGGTAGCCACGGCATCCGCCTCGGTCTCGTCGAGTTGGACGACCTGCTCGGGGTTGGCTACGGAGGCTTCGACGGGCTCAGCCACCGGTTCGGCAGAGGCGGAGGCCTCGACCGACTCGACCGCCGGTTCGGCTTCTTCGGCGGACTTGGCCAGCTTGGGAGTGACCGGGTGGGCCAGGGTGGCGGCGACCACGGCAGCCAGTTCAGGGGCGACGCCCGGCTTGCGGCCACGGTTGTTCGCGCGACTGGACGAACTCCCGCCGCGACCGCGACGGTTTCCCTCCCGTTCGCCACCGTCGGCGGGAGCCTGGGTGGCCACCGGCACGTCGTGGGTGTGGTAGCCGCGGCCCTTGCAGGTCTCACAGGCCACGGTGAACGCCTCGGCCAGACCGGTGCCGATCTTCTTGCGGGTCATCTGCACCAGGCCGAGAGAGGTCACCTCGGCGACCTGGTGGCGGGTGCGGTCACGTCCCAGGCACTCCACCAGCCGGCGCAGCAGCAACTCACGGTTGCTGGGCAGCACCATGTCGATGAAGTCGATCACGATGATCCCGCCGATATCCCGCAGGCGAAGCTGACGGACGATCTCCTCGGCGGCCTCCAGGTTGTTGGAGGTGACCGTGGCCTCGAGATTGCCCGAGGTGCCGGTGAAGCGTCCGGTGTTGACGTCGATCACCGTCATCGCCTCGGTCCGGTCGATGATCAGCGAGCCACCGGACGGCAGGAACACCTTGCGCTCCAGCGCCTTGGCCACCTGCTCGTGCACCCGGTGAGCGTTGAAGATGTCGCCGGAGGCCTCCCGGTCCCAGCGCTGCAGCCGCTCCGCCAGGTGCGGGGCGACATGGCTGACGTAGGCCTGGACAGTGTCCCAGGCGTCCTCCGGGCCGCCGTTGCCATCCACGATGAGCGAGCGGAAGTCCTCGGTGAACAGGTCGCGGACGATCCGGACGGTAAGGTCGGGCTCGCCGTAGAGCAGGGACGGCGCGGAGCCGCCGGTCTTCTTCTCGATGACCTCCCACTGCGCCTTCAGCCGGTTGACGTCGCGCACCAACTCGTCCTCGGACGCACCCTCGGCGGCGGTCCGCACGATCACGGACGCATCCGGGCCGATCAGGTCGTCGAGAATCCCCTTCAGCCGCTTCCGCTCCGGTTCGGGCAGTTTGCGCGAGATGCCGGAGAGCTGGCCGCCGGGCGAGTACACGATGTAGCGACCCGGAATCGAGATATGGGAGGTGAGCCGCGCACCCTTGGCGCCGACCGGATCCTTGGTCACCTGCACCAGCACCGACTGGCCGGACTTGAAGACCTTCTCGACCTTCTTGTCCTGTCCGGTCACGCCGAAGGAGGCCCAGTCGACCTCGCCGGCGTACAGCACGGCGTTGCGACCGCGGCCGATGTCGATGAAGGCGGCCTCCATGCTGGGCAGCACGTTCTGGACGCGGCCCAGGTAGATGTTGCCGATCATGGACGTGGCGGACGGGCGGTCGACGTAGTGCTCGACCAGGATGCCGTCCTCCAGCACGGCGATCTGGCTGTACTCCTCGGCCTGACGGATCAGCATGACGCGATCGACGGACTCGCGGCGCGCCAGGAACTCCGACTCCGACAGGATCGGGGTGCGGCGGCGCCCGGCGGCGCGGCCCTCGCGGCGGCGCTGCTTCTTGGCCTCCATCCGGGTGGAGCCCTCGATGCCGGTCACCTCGTCGTTGGCGGAGCCTCCGCGACGACGCGGCTCGCGGACGCGCACCACGACGTCGATCGACTCGTCCTCGGCCTCACCGGTGTCCTCACCGCGGCGGCGGCGACGGCGACGCCGTCGCGAGCCGCTCTCGGCAGCCCCTTCCGGGTCGGCGGATTCCGCCTCCTCGGGGTCATCGCCGGTGGCTTCCCCGGTCTCGGCGTCAGCCTCGGTCTCGATCTCGTCGGCGTCCTCACCGCCAGAGCGGCGACGGCGACGGCCACCGCGACGGCGCCGCCGGCGGCGGGCACTGCCGCTTCCGGCCTCGTCATCGTCGGCGTCCTCGTCGGAGTCGACGACCTCGGTCTCGTCGTCCTCGGCCTCAACCGCCTGCGCGACTTCCTCATCGGCCTCTTCGGCGTCATCGTCCTCGGCATCGGCCGCGGGCAGCGCCGCGCCACCGATCGCCGCGGCCAAGCTGTTCAGCACTGCCTCCGGGTCGGCGTCCTCCGCCAGGCCGAAGGCCTCGGCCCGCACCCGGCCACGACGGCGTGGCGCCCGCTGCCCGAGCTGGGCGAGGCTGGCCGCCAACGAATCGTCCGACGCCGCGGGGGTCGCAGGCTCGGAGTCCTCGGCCGGCTTGTCCGTGGCGGCCGACTTGTCCGTGGCGGCCGGCTTGCGCCGGCTACGCTTCGGTGCCGGCTCCGATGGAGTCGCCGGCAGCTCCGGCTCGGCCGGGGTTTCGGCAGTTTCCTGTACCTCGGGCTCGGCCTTGACGGCCTTGGCGCGGCTGCGACGGGCGCGGACCGGCTTCGCCTCGACGGCTGATTCGGCTGGGTTGGCCGCCTCTGCGGCGGGTTCCGCGGCAGCGGCGGGCTCCGGCGGAAGGTCGGGCTGGCTTGGGGTTTCGTCAATCACGACCGGGGCGGGCGGACCGGCCGGCCGGCTCGCGGCC
>JASGEM010000049.1:0-28030 GCA_049841235.1 Propionicimonas sp.
ACACCAGGCTGCGGCTGAATCACCGGCGACGGGCCGAAGCCCACAGCTGAGACAGGGACGCCGCCGGAGGCAGCAGCCTCCGGCGGCGTCCCGCGTCCAGCTAATTGCCGGCGATCAGCAGCGCCTCACCGGCACCGGCCTTGTTGTCCAGCGCCACGGCCATCAGGCCCAACGGCTTCTGAGCGGCCCACTGGGCCGGGTCGATCGCCGCGGTGACCTGCGTGGCCTTGGTCTTCCGGCCGGCCACCGGGACATCCGCCCACTGGCCATCCTCGATCGCCTTCGCCCACGGGTTGTACCTCGCCGACGACGAGAAGCTGTCGCCGAGGCTGCCATCGCCCTCCAGGGAGTAGCTGGCGACCGTGTAGCTGAAGTCGCCGGCTTCCGCCGTCAACCCGAGATCGCCGGCCTTGACCGGCAGCAGGATGGTGCTGGAGTCGGTCGGCGCGTTGGCCAGGTAGCCGGTGGCGTACAGGTCGCCGTTGCCGAGGTCGAGAGCCCAGACTTCGACGAGCCCATTGAAGTCCCCAGCCCGGACCGCGCCGGAGTCGAAGCTGAACACGATCCAGTCAGGAGCGCCGTCGCCATCGGTGTCGATCTCGACGTCGAACTCGTTGACCGCCGCGTTCGACCAGCGGTCATGGTTGTTGATCGCGAACACCATCAGCATGTCGTCCCCGTCGGCGAAGGACTGGACGCCGGCCGCCCGAAGGTCGAACCCGCCGCCCGGGGACCGCTTGGGAACGTCCTTGCCATCCTTCAGACCCCAGGTGTAGAAGTCCACGCCGGCCTGAAGCGCACCGCCGGAGTTGAGCAGCTTGATGGTGGCCGAGGTGGCCGGCTCGGTCTTCGGCTTCGCGTTGTCCTTGCCCTTGGCCTGGGTCTGGGCCTTGGTCTGGTTGGCCTTCACCGTCAGCGGGAAGCTGCTGTCGGCGCTCACCTTCGCCCGGGCCCGGGGGACGAGCAGGTAGGGAACCCGCAGCACCTCCTTGCCGGCGGTCAGCACCACGTGACCGGAAACCTGGTTGAAGGCGAACTGGTCGGCGCCGAAGGAGGAGCCGAGCTTGCGGGCGTCGGCGACCAGGGCGACCTTCACCTTGGCGGTCTTGCCCGGCTTCACCGTGACCGACTTGGTGCTGAGCACCACCTTCGCCGGCCGTGACAGCGGATCCGCCGAGGTCGTCACCTTGTAGGTGACGGCCTTCTTGCCCTTGTTCTCGATGGTGAGCATCTTGAAGCCGGCGAAGGCCACGCTCGGCTCGGAGAAGCCGAAGCTGAGCGAGGGCTCCCGGAACCAGCCGCTGGTGGTGCGGTACGGGTCGCCGCCCACCACGACCTGAGTGCTGACCGCCTGGGCGGCGTCCACCAGGCCGACCCCGCCGCGCACCACCTGCTGCCCGGCGACCTTCTCCGGGTCGGCGGTGGTCACCAGCGCGGACGCGATCTCGGCGGCGTCCCACTTCGGGTGAGCCTGGACGGCGAGCGCCGCGACGCCCGCGACGTGGGGTGCGGCCATCGATGTGCCGGAGATGGTCGCCCCCTCCGTCCCCGTGCCGACGCCGGTGGAGACGATCGAGACGCCGGGAGCGGCGACGTTCGGGCTGATCTCGGAGTCGCCGTTGCGCGGCCCGCCGGAGCTGAAGGAGCCGTAGCCACGGAAGCCCGGGTTCTCCAGGACGGCGGAGGCCAGCGTGACAGCGCCTCCATCGGCGGCCAGCACTGCCTCGCCGTCAATGGAGCGGACGCCGAGGAACGGGATGGTCACCACATACGGGGTGCCGTCGTCGGGGTTGCTGGTGATGTCGCCCTCGAACGGCGGGTAGCTGGGATCGGAGTTGATCTGCAACACCGCCGCTGCCCCGGCCTGCTGACCGAAGATCGCCTTGGCCACCCGCGCGCACTCACCGCGGGAGACCACGGCCAGCTGATTGCCGCCCTCGACGATGCCCGCATCCCGGAACTGCTGGGCGTCGCAGCCCAGGCCGACCGCGCCGGCCGCGTCGCGCACCACGACCACATCCAGCGCCGCGGAGGGCAGCTCCTCGTTGTTCGCCAGAATCGCCGACAGCGACGTTCCGTTGCCGAAGTTCAGCTTCGCTCCGGGGAAGGACGGGGTGGAGTCGACCGCGGCCACGGCCACCACGCCGTCGCCGGCACCCGGTGCGCCGGTGATGTAGGGAGCGCCACCGGAGTTGCCGGCGGAGGCGACCACCACGACGCCTGCGCCGACCGCGTTGGAGGCTGCGACGGCATCCGGCTCGCTGACCCGGCCGAAGTTGGAGCCCAGCGACATGTTGATCACGTCCATGTCGTTGGCGACCGCCCAGTCGATGGCCTCGGTGGTGATGTCGGTGCTGCCACCGCAGCCAAACACCCGCAGCGCGTAGAGGTCGACCTCCGGCGCCACGCCGGGCCCGACCTTGAACGCCGTGGTACCGGTCTCGGCGTTGTACGGCCCGGCGTAGGCGGAGCCGTCGGGCAGGACGCCGTTGCCGCCCGCGGTGCCGGCCACGTGGGAGCCGTGGCCGTTGCAGTCCAGCGGATTCGGGTCGGGGTGCGGTACCGGCTGGTAGGTGTCGCTGTCGGGGTCGGCGTCGTAATCGTCACCGACGAAATCCCAGCCACCCTTCACCCGCGGCGCCTCCGGTCCGAACAGCGACGGGTCGGCCGGATCGGCCTCTGCGGCGTGGGCCGTCTCGTAGGCCTCGACCGTTCCCGGACCGCCGAAGTTGGCGTGGGTGTAGTCGACACCGGTGTCGATGATCGCCACCTTGATGTTCTCGCCGGTGTATCCCGTCGACTGCCAGACCTGCGGCACCCCGAGGTAGGGCACCGACACCGTGTTGTCGAGCCGGTGCAGCGGAACCGCGTGGATCGCGACGACCTCGGGCAACTCCGCCACCGCGTCCAGCTGTGAGGCCTTGATCTGCACTCGCATGCCGTTGTACGCCGACTGCATGGTCGACTGCACCTTGCCGCCCTTGCCGGTGACGGTCCTGGCGACCTTGTCCTGCTTCTTCCGCAGACCGTCACGGACGGTCTTGCGTTCGCTCTCCGAGAGCTTGCGTCCCTTGGTGGATTCCACGACGGCGACCGGGTCTCCGGCGACTTCGACGATCACCTGAACCTTGGCCTCCTTGGCCAGGCTGCGAGGACGGATGGCCGAATCCACCTTGCCGGCAGAGGAGGCCTTCTCGAATCGGTCTGGGGAGTCGCCCGGGGCGGCGTAGGCGGCGGCCGGGAAGGCCAGTGCCAGCACGCCGGTGGCGATCAGTACTTTGCGGAACAACGGGTTCGACCTTTCTCAAGGCGGTCCGGCGGCGGGGCCGCCGGTGGGGGGCTGCGACAGGCTCCATTCCTCGGGCCGCTGGCGCGCCCCTCGTCGAGACTCCGTCAGTTCCGGCCATTGCACCCGGAGCCTTGTCGTCTCCACCGTTGCGAGACGATCCTGAGCCTGTCGAAGGGTCGCTCGTGGTTGTCTGGCAGGCTAAGCCGGGCCGCGTCCCGGGTCAACGGTTGTATGGGAATCTCTTGACCCGTCCACGAGATGCCGAGCAGGTCGTGCGGGCGTCGCCAGACAGCCGCTCTCCGCGACACATCCGTCGACCGGAGCGCGTATCCGACGGAAAGTGACGCGCGGTAGGCCACAGTAGGGACATGGGAACTGCCACCACACTCACCTTCCTGGGCGGCGCCGGAACCGTGACCGGTTCGAAGTACCTGCTCACCGTCGGCGAACGCCGCATCCTGATCGACGCCGGGCTCTTCCAGGGCGAGAAGGAGCTACGGGAACTGAACTGGGCCGAGTTCGGGATTCCGCCGGGCTCGATCGGCGACGTCCTGCTCACCCACGCCCACATGGATCACGTCGGCTATCTGCCCCGGCTGGTGCGCGGTGGCTTCAGCGGCCCGGTGTGGGCGACCGCACCCTCCATCCGGCTCTCCGAGATCGTGCTGCGGGATTCGGCCTTCCTCAATGAGCGGGACGCCGAGCACGCCGCCCAGCGCGGCTACTCCAAGCACCGTCCACCGCTACCGCTGTACACCACCGAGGACGTCGAGGCGACCCTGCCACTGTTCCGCACGGTGGGCTACCACGACCCGCTCGATCTCGGCGACGGCATCGTGGCCCGCTACTACCCGGCCGGACACATCCTGGGCTCGGCCAGCATCCACGTCACCACACCCAGCACCGAGGTGGTGTTCTCCGGCGACGTCGGACGCCACACCCACCCGGTGCTGCGTCCCCGCGAGGTGCCGCCGGGCGCGCCCAACGTCCTGATCGAATCCACCTACGGAGACCGGGAACATCCCGAGCCCGAGACCGCGCACGAACCCTTCGCCGATCTGATCCGGCGGACGGTTCGCCGCGGCGGCTCGGTGCTGGTGCCGGCCTTCGCGGTGGACCGGACCGAGGTGCTGCTGAAGACGTTGTCGGAGATGCAGGACGACGGGCGCATCCCCGAGGTGCCGATCTTCGTGAACTCCCCGATGGCGCTGGCGGCGCTGGCGGTCTATCGCGATCCGGAGTTCTCCGGCGAGCTGCGTCCCGACCTCGACCCGGCGCACTTCGTCCATCTGCCGCAGCTGCGCGAGGTGCGCTCCACCGAGGAGTCGATCCGGCTGAACGACCCCAAGCATCCCTGCATCATCATCGCCTCCTCGGGGATGGCGACCGGCGGCCGGGTGCTGCATCACCTGGAACACATGCTCCCCGACCACAAGCACTCGGTGGTGCTGGTGGGCTACCAGGGCGAGGGCACCCGTGGCCGCTCCCTGGTGGACGGCGCGACGCAACTGAAGATGCACGGACGCTACGTCCCGGTGCGGGCCGAGGTGCTGCAGGACAACGAGTTCTCCGTCCACGGCGACCGTTCCGATCTGCTGGACTGGCTGGCCGAGCTCGTTCCCCGTCCGCAGACCGTCTTCACCGTTCACGGCACCCCCGAGGTCGCCCGCTCCTTCGGCACCCACATCACCGAGCGCACCGGCGCGATGGCGATCGTCCCCACCCTCGGCGAATCCGTCCGCCTCGACTGACGACCACGGGGACGGTTCCTGCGGCCAGCCGACCACGCCCGACCACGGGGACGGTTCCTGTGGCCACGTCCTAGGGCCAGGGTTCCTTGCGTCCACGCATGCTGCTGCGATGGGTGAGACCAGGTCGGCGCGACCATGCCCCGATCGCTACGCACCCTCGCATTGCGCAAGTCGCACGATCGCTGCTCGGCTCAGCGAAGTCAGGCGACTCAACTGGCGGACGGACGCACCTCTGCTTAGCGCTTGCGCAATGACGCCGCGCCGGACGGCTGCCGGCAGTTGCTCGACGCTTGCCGCAGCGTGTCCCCGGCACGCGAGATCAAGCATCCTCACAATCGCGGCGTCCGCGACTACTGCGCGACGCTGCGGCTGCGGATCGGGGTCGGCCGTCTCGGGGGCTGCCGTGGAAGCCAGTTGAGCCAGCGTCGTCGGGTCGATGAGCGACAGCAGCACGTCCTGATCGACGAGGGCGTTCCGGCTCAGGCTGCTCCAGCGATACTGGTCGGGTCGTCCGACTATCCCTGCCTTGACCGGGTTGTTCCAGACGTAGCGAAGCAATGTGATGAAGTACTCGTCGTCCTCGACCGGTCGACTCCTGAACCGGTCCTGGAACACGTGGCCAATGCGCCCGTACTTCGTGTTGTGCCACCAGGCGTAGCGGACGGCTAGCCGCTTCACCACCTGGCCGACTGGCTCGTCCAAGGTGCGGAGTACCAGGTGCACATGGTTCTTCATCAGGCAGTACGCGAGGATGTGGCACCCCGAGCGCTCTCGCGTGGTGCTCAGATGGCGCAGGAAACGCAGGTGATCCTCGTCATCGAGGAATATCGCTTGACGGTTGATGCCGCGGAGCATCACATGGTAGATGCCGGATTCGCTCAACTGGCGGGCTCGCCGAGGCATGGTTGCCACCCTCTTCTGTGGATCAGTCCTTCTGTAGGTCAGTCCGCAGTATTGGCCGCAAGGTGGACCAGTGTGCCAGCGTGAGTGCGGTTCTGTGGATGACTACCGGACGGCATCCACTTATCCACAGCAAGCGAGAGGGCGCAGGGCCGGACGCAGCGGCTGGAGGGCCGCAGGAACCGTCCCCCTGGCCTGGGCCGCAGGAACCGTCCCCCTGGCCCACGGACCGCAGGAACCGTCCCTCCGGTCCCGAGCCTCCGGTCCACGAACCAGGACGGGACGGCCCCGGCCATCTGAGAAGCCGGAGCCGTCCCTTGTCCGCCCTGAACGACTACTTCACCTGTTCCGCCAGCAACTCCAGGATGTGGCGGTAGGGCTGGCCGGTGGCCCGGGTCATCCCCAACTCGCAGGTGCGGTTGAGGCTGGCGTGCGCGGCCGCGCCCAGCCGGGCCACCTCGGCGGCCTCCGGAGCGGTGGCGGCCTCGGTCAACTCCGGATGGAGCATTCCGCGGTCGCCGGCGAAGGCGCAGCAACCCCAGTCCAGTGGGACGTTGACCTGCTCGGCGGTGGCCTTGGCCACCTTCATCAGGTCGGGGTTGATCCCCAGCTGGGTGGACGAGCAGGTCGGGTGCAGGGTGACCGACTCGATCTTCTGGTACTCACCCAGCACCGGCAGGACATGCCGGGCGACGAAGCTCACCGCGTCGATCACCTCGACCTGCAGGCTCGGGTCGGATTCGATCATGTGCAGGAAGCCCTCCGTGCACGAGGATGCGTCGCAGACCACCGGTAGCCGCCCGTTGTCGGTTGCCGCCCGGATCGCCGGCAGCACCTTGGCCTTCATCACCTCGTACCCGTTCGGGATCCCCTTGCTCGACCACGGCGTTCCGCAGCACAGCGACTCGATCTCGTCCGGCACCAGCAGGCTCACTCCGGCACGCGCGCAGAGCGCCTCGAAGCTGAGCTGCACTCCCTGTCCCTCCAGCGGCCCGAACATCACGTTCACGCACGCGGGAAGATACACGGCGGTCACCGGCTCCAGCGGACGCGGCCGCTTGCGGGGCGGGCCACCGCCCGGCAGTTCCTTCGACCACAACGGGATGTTGTCCTTGCCGAGCACGGCCCGTGCCGCCTTGTCCACCCCGATCAGCGCCGACCCCAGCGGGCTCGGCAGCGCATCCGTGACGCTCATCACCGTCGAGAAGGTTCCGGTCGTCCCCTTCCAGTGCTTGGAGAGGGTCGTCCAGACCGCCTTGGTCGCACCCGGCGTGGTCTTCTCCCGCCGCAGCTTCTTCACCAGCAACCCGGTGTTGATCTTCACCGGGCAGGCGGTGCCACACATGCCGTCCACCGCGCAGGTGTGGACGACGTGGTAGTCGAACTCCTTCTCCAGCCGGGCCACCGCGTCGTGATCCCCTGCCAGCTCCAGCAGTTCGATCTCGCGGCGGATCGCGATCCGCTGCCGCGGGGTGAGGGTGAGGCTGCGGGAGGGACAGACCGGCTCGCAGTACCCGCAGGAGGTGCAGCGATCCACCTCCTGCTCGATGCTCGGGTTCACCTTGATGTGCTTCAGGTACAGCTCGGGATCGTCGCTGATGATCGTTCCCGCGTTCAGCAGTCCGCGCGGATCGAACAGCTGCTTGATCTCGCACATCACCTCGTACAGCTCGTCGCCGTACTGCCGCCGGACGAACGGAGACATCGCTCGCCCGGTGCCGTGCTCGGCCTTCAGCGAGCCGTCGTTGGCCAGGATGAGATCGACCATCTCCTCGGTGAAGTCGACGTAGCGCTTCAACTGCTCGTCGGTCTCGAACCGGTCGGTCAGCATGAAGTGGACGTTGCCGTCCTTGGCGTGACCGAAGATCACCGAGTCGGCGTAGGAGTACCGGTCGAACAGCACCGCCAGGTTGAGGCAGGTGTCGGCCAGTTTCTCGACCGGGACGACGACATCCTCCAGCAGCGCCGTGGAGCCACTGGGACGAGCGCCGGCCACCGAGGTGTACAGCCCCTTCCGCAGGGTCCACAGGCTGGCCCGCAGGGCCGCATCGTCGGTGAGCTGGACGGGACCGCCGACCGGCAGCTTGTCCAGCGTCGGACCTGCGCCGCGGACCAGGTGCTCCAGCTCCTCGGCGCTGGTCGCCTGGTACTCCATCAGCAGGGCTGCCTGCGTCGAGACGTCCAGCTCCTTGATCATCGCCGGGGTGTCCGGGAACCGCTGGCCGACCCGCAACGAGGTCGCGTCCATCAGTTCCAGGGTGGCGGCGCCGGTCGCCACCAGCCCTGGCAGCGAGTTGTTCGCCGCGTACAGGTCGGGGAACACCACCAGGGCCGTCGCCACATGGGCGCGCACCGGGATGGTCCGGAAGGTGGCCGAGGCCACGAAGGCCAGCGTCCCCTCGCTACCGATCAGCAGGTGGGTGAGGATCTCGGCCGGGGTCGAGTAGTCCACCAGGGAGTTGAGGCCGTAGCCCATGGTGTTCTTCATCGAGAACTGCTGGGCGAGCTTCGCCACCGAGGCAGGGTTCGAGATCACGCGCTGCCGCAGCCTCAGCAGGCCCTCGTAGAGCTCCGGCTCCAGCGCGCGCAGCTTGGTGTCGGCATCCGGGGCGCCGGTGTCGATCACCGTGCCGGAGGGCAGCACGGCGACCACCGACTCCAGCGTCCGGTAGCTGTTCTCGACCGTGCCGCAGGCCATGCCCGAGGAGTTGTTGGCCACCACGCCGCCGATCGTGCAGGCGGCTTCGCTGGCCGGGTCGGGACCGAGCTTGCGTGCGTACGGTGCCAGATGGGCGTTCACCTGCTTGACCGTGAGGCCGGGCTGGACGCGCACCCGCTCGCCGCCGTCCAGGATCTCGATGCCCTGGAAGTGGCGACGGACATCGGCCAGCACCTGGTCGGTGCAGCCTTGCCCGGAGAGACTCGTCCCGCCGGAGCGGAAGGTGAGGCCGATCCCCGCCGAGGCGGTGGCCCGCAACAGGCGGGCCACCTCCTCGGCATCACGGGGGGCAACGATCGCGGAGGGCAGCAACAGGAAGTGCGAGGCGTCGTGCGCCATCGCCCGCCGGTCCAGCTCCGAGGTCCGGAGCTGCCCTGGATCCGCCACGCACGATGCCAGCAAGCTGGGCAGGGTCGTAGGCGCTGCCAGTGAGGTCACGGCACGACCACCGGTACCATCCAGGCCAGCGGTCCGGCCTGGAGCACTACCAGGACAGTGAAGTAGGCCAGCAGGATCAGGCTCCATCCCACGACCTTGCGGAAGATCTCACCCTCCTTGTTCATCATGCCGACCGCCGCCGCGGCCACCGCCAGGTTCTGCGGCGAGACCATCTTGCCCATCACGCCACCGGAGGAGTTGCTCGCGGCCATCAGGACCGGGCTCAGCCCGGCCTGCTGAGCAGCGGTGACCTGCAACAGGCCGAACAGGGAGTTCGCCGAGGTGTCCGAGCCGGTGATGGCGACACCGATCCAGCCCAGCACCGGCGACATCACCACGAACAGCGAGCCGACCGAAGCCAGCGCGAAGCCGAGCGACGCGGTCTGGCCGGAGAGGTTCATCACATACGCCAGCGCCAGCACCGACAGCACGGTGACGATGGTGAACCGCAGCTGCTTCAGGGTGCTGCCGTAGGCGCGGATGGCGTCCATCGGCTTGATCTTGTAGACGATCGCCGTGATGATGCCCGACAGCAGCAGCAGGGTGCCGGTGGCGCGCAGGTGATCCAGCGTGAAGACCGTGGTCATGATCGGGTCGCCGGCGGCGTTGACGATCATCGACGACGGCTTGCCGTCCGGGCCGAGGAAGGCCAGGCCGGGCCAGGGGAACTTGATCTGGCCGATGCTGAGCATGAAGGCCTTCACCGCCGGGATCTGGCTGACCGAGAAGACGGCGACGATGATCGCGTAGGGAGCGATCGAGCCCCACAGGTGCTTGCCACCGGTCGCGGTGATCTCGGGGTAGCTGTCGAGCTTCCCGCCGCCGACCTTGGCGGAATCGGTCTCCTCGATCGAGGAGTGATCCAACGGCAGTGGGTTTGACGGCTTCCAGAACCTCAGCATGCCGAGCACCACCGCGATGGTGACCAGGGCCGCGATCACGTCGGTGATCTCGACCGTGATGAAGTTCGCGGTGAGGAACTGAGCGATACCGAACACCACGCCGGCGACGATCGCGACCTGCCAGGTCTGCTTCACGCCGCGGATGCCGTCGACCAGGAAGACCAGCACCAGCGGGACGATGAAGGCCACGAACGGGGTCTGCCGTCCGGCCATCTGGGACAGGATGTGGATGTCGATCCCGGTCACGGCGGAGAGCGCGATGATCGGGGCGCCCATGGCGCCGAAGGCGACCGGGGCGGTGTTGGCCAGCAGCGAGACGACGGCTGCCTTCAGCGGCTTCATCCCGGCGGCCATCAGCATGGCGGCAGAGATGGCGACCGGGGCGCCGAAGCCGGCGAGGGCCTCCATCAGGGCACCGAAGCAGAAGGCGATCAGGATCGCCAGGATCCGCTGGTCGTCGGATACCGAGCGGATCAGCTTGCCGAGCTGCTCGAACCATCCGGTGATCACCGAGAGCTGGTACACCCAGATCGCGTTCAGCAGGATCCACATGATCGGGAACGCGCCGTAGAACGCACCCTCCGCGGTGGCCGAGAGCGTCATCAGGGCGGGCATCCCCCAACCGACGATGGCGATCAGGATGGAAACCACCAGACCGACGATCGCGGCCATCCAGGCCTTGACCTTGAACACGCCCAAGAGGACGAACAACAGAGCGAGCGGTATGGCCGCGACCAGGGCCGACAGGGCAAGGCTGCCACCGATCGGCTCAAGCGGCTGTTGGAAAACAGGCATTGAGATCTCCTCGTCGAAATCAAACTGGTGATCCAGATTGTCGAACAAGTAGACAAGCTCTGCAAGTAGTTTTGGCTATAAGGAACTAGAATGGGCCGAAAAGATGGGGGCGCGGCAGAGAGGATGCAGCCATGGTGCGCACTCTCAACATCACCTCCGTGGTCGACGCTGTCGTCGACGACCTGAAGTCCCTGGTGCTCAGCCGGGATCTCGCCCCCGGCACCCCGCTGACCGAGGCCGAAGTGGCCAACCGCTACGACGTGGCACGAGCCACCGCGAAGGCCGCCATCGAACGACTGGTGAACGAGAAGGTGGTCGTCCGCAAGAACCACAAGACCGCTCGGGTGGTGAAGCTGGGCCCCGAAGATGTCCGCGACATCTACAACACCCGGACCTATCTGGAGGCCCAGGTGCTGCGCCAGCTGGCGGAGGAACGCACCACCTTTCCACTGGCACGGCTGGCCAATGCGAAGATCGCCGAGCGCTGGGCGCGGGGCGACTACGACATCGTCAACCCCGACATGCTCTTCCACACCACGCTGATCGATTCCTTGGGCAGCCCCCGGATCTCGAAGATCTACGATTCGCTCGCCTTCGAGGTGAAGCTGTGCATGGCCCAGTTGCAGGGCAGCCAGCGGCTCAGTCCGGAGATCATCATCGCCGAACACGATCGCATCCTGCAGCAGCTCGAGACCGGGGACGGTGACGGGGTCGCGGCGACGCTGGCCGAGCACCTGGCCCGCGCCCGGGAACTGCTCGCCGGCGCCTTGGGCGGTACGCCCGGTCCGGAGGCCTATCTTCCCTCCTCCGCCCTGGCCAGCAGGACCCGCAGCGTCCTGCGGTGACGGCGGCCCGGTCCTTCGACAGGCCCGGGACAAGCCGGTTCGATCGTCGGCGCTCGATCGACTGAGCACCGCGTCCGTTTTCCGACGGTGTTGCGGACCGGCGATTTGTGCGCGAGACTTTTAGGGCAACAGAACAGTCCGGGGGGACCGGTCGGGGCTGCTGGCGGTTCTGCCTCTGCGCAGGCAGCAGTCCATCAAGGCCGGAATCCACCCTAGGAGCCCGCTGCGATGCCCACCCTCCGTTCGCGCGTTTTTGTCGTTTCCCTGCTGAGCCTGCTGAGCCTGATCGGCAGCACCTTCACAGCCCCCACCATCGCGCAGGCGGCAGCGCCTGCCGTGATCCTGCCCTCGGCCAGCACCGACAGCACCACCTTCGAGAAGCAGGTGCTCAAGCTGATCAACAAGGCCCGTGCCTCCAAACGCAAGTGCGGCAGCAAGACCTACGCCAAGGCCAAGGCCTTGAAGTGGAACAACAAGCTGGCGCTCTCCGCGGAAGGGCACAGCTCCGACATGTCCAACCGCAACTACTTCAGCCACACCAGCAAGAGCGGTAAGTCCGCTGCCGCCCGGATCAAGGCGACCGGCTACAAGTACAAGGCGATGGGTGAGACCCTCGCCGCCGGCTACACCACCCCGAAGGCTGTGGTGAACGCCTGGCTGAAGAGCCCCTCGCACTGCAAGATCCTGATGAGCAAGTCCTTCACCCAACTCGGCGTGGGCTACTACTCCGGCAAGGGGAAGTACGTCCACTACGCCACGGCCAACTTCGGCAAGCCCAAGAAGTAGGCCCAGCAGAACCCAAGTAGAGCCCCCGTGGAGATGTCTCCACGGGGGCTCTACTTCACCGTTGTCAGCCCTCCCGGGTGGTGGCGCCACGGGGCGCCGCCACCCGCGGGCAGGGCGGCAACCGGGTCAGGCGGCAGCGCGCTCCGCGCTGCTCTCGGCGACCGCACCGGCCGGCGCCGCCAGCCTGATGCCCCAGCCGAGCAGAATCGACAGCGCTCCGACACCGATGGCGAACAGCGCCACGCCGAAGGCGATCACCGAGGTGAACAGCGAAGCGCGAAGGAAGGAACCGTTCATGGCGGTCGCCCGCAGCGGGTCTTCCTTGTCGAGTTCGGCGTAGGTCTTGCCGTCGGTGGCCGCCAGCGCGTGCTGGTTGATGATGTCGGCCTGGACGAAGGCGGTGAACGGATCGGAAACGGTCGCACCCGCGAACATGGGCGCATCACCGGAGACGGTGATCCGCTCGGCGGCGAGCTTGCTGCTCACCATGCCCCAGGTGGTGATGCCAGCCACGATGAACACAGCGCCGAGGATCATCGCGATCAGCCCGATCAGCCGTACCTTCGAGCCATTAGCAGTCGCAGTAGCCACTACTCACTCCTTTGCTTGCGCACGATTGCCGGTTGCCACGCTGCCGACGCCGCCGCCCCCTGTCGTGCGTCCCAGGGATTGGTTGTCAAGCGCCTTGCGGTACGCAAACTTAGGCAATCCATCCCTAACCTGTCCACGAAGGGAGAAAAACTACGTATTTCTTTCGCACCCCTTCATCAGGTAATACCCACCTGGCGATATAGCCCGTCAGGTCCCCTCACGAGGGGACCTTCGGAAGGTGCCGCCCAACCCGGATATGACAAGGTGGTTCGCGGGGCGCCTAGGAGTACCATGAAGGCTTCGCGAAAACCGCGCGCGCTGGCGGTATTCATGTTATAAGTTCGCTTATAAGTTCGCCCCGGCGGGAATAGCTCAGCCCCGATCGGACTTGTACCCCTCGGCTGCGCCAGTGTCGTCGTGGTGGCCCGCACACCGATCCCTGCGAGGAACCCATGAACCACCCCGACACCGGGCTGGACGCGCTACCGGAGGCCGGGACCACCGCGTCCGCCCCCGACCGGCTGCCGCCCAGGACCGTCCGCCTGCTCGGCGTCCTGATGGTCGGCGCCTTCGTCGTCATCCTGAACGAAACCGCCATGAACGTGGCCCTGGCCACGATCATGGCCGATCTGCACGTCACCGAGCGCACCGCGCAATGGCTCACCACCGGCTTCATGCTGACCATGGCGGTGGTCATCCCGACCACCGGCTGGCTGTTGCGCCGATTCTCCACCCGAGCGGCCTTCATCCTGGCGATGAGCCTGTTCGCGCTCGGCACCGCGATCTGCGCGGTGGCCTTCGCCTTCCCGCTGTTGCTCGGCGGACGCGTCGTCCAGGCGGTCGGAACCGCGATCATGATGCCCCTGCTGATGACCACCACCATCGAGGTGGTGCCGCCCCGGATGCGGGGCCGGGTGATGGGCCTGACCAGCATGGTGATCTCCGTCGCACCGGCGATCGGGCCCACCCTGTCGGGCGCGATCCTGCACTTCCTGCCCTGGCGCTACGTCTTCGTCGTGGTGCTGCCGATCGTCCTGGTGATCCTCGGCCTGGGGTTGCGCTTCGTCTACAACCTTGAGGCCCCGGGGCGGCTCCGGCTGGACGGCTGGAGCGTTCCGCTGGCGGCGCTGGGCTTCGGCGGGCTGGTCTACGGGCTGAGCCTGGTCGGCAACGCCGAGATCCCGGGCTGGGAACTGGCGACCGTGCTCACCGTCGGGACGATTGCGCTGCTCGGCTTCGGCTGGCGGCAGTTGTGGCTGCAGCGCACCGACGACGCCCTGCTCGACCTGCGCACCTTCACCGTGCCCGCCTTCACCACTGCCGTGGTGGTGATGACGATCACCATGGCCGTGCTCTTCGGCTCGGTGATCGCGCTGCCACTGCTGATGCAGCAGTCGCTGCACCTCGATCCGCTCAGCGTCGGCCTGATGCTGCTGCCGGGTGGCCTGTTGATGGGCGCGCTCGCGCCGAGCGTCGGACGGCTCTACGACCGGGTCGGCCCCCGCTGGCTGGTGATCCCCGGCGGCGTGGTCGCCACCGGATCCTTCGCGATCTTCGCGACCGTCACTCCCACCACCCCGTGGTGGCACCTGCTGGTCGGACACCTGCTGATGAGCCTGGGGCTGGCCTTCATGTTCACCCCGCTGTTCACCACCGCCCTGGGCTCGCTGCCCCACCACTTGCGCAGTTACGGCTCGGCCACGGTCGGCACCGTCCAGCAGGTCGCCGGGGCGGCCGGCACCGCCCTGTTCGTCACCATCATGGCGACGGTCTCCGCGGCCTCGCCCGGCACGCCCGAGGAATCCCTGGCCGCCGGCGCACGCGGAGCCTACCTGGCGGTGGGGGTGTTGTGGCTGGCCGGAATCGCCGCCTCCGCCTTCCTCACCAAGCCGGACGACGCCGTGGACGCCCACGGCGGCCACTGAGGGCACCGGCGTCGCGGCCGTCGTCACTCGACGCGCGTAAAGTATCCGGGTGCCCACACCAGATTTCATCCTCCGGCTCCGGGAACGCGTCGGGACCGAGCGGCTGTGGCTCTCCGGAGCGACCGCCGTCGTACTCCGTGATGGTCCGCACGGCGACGAGGTGCTGCTGGTGAGGCGCTCGGACACCGGTGAGTGGACGCCGGTCAGCGGCATCGTCGATCCGGGCGAGGATCCCCACCTGACCGCCGTCCGCGAGGTCGCGGAGGAGACCCGGGTGGTCGCCGAGGTGGAGCGGCTGTCCTGGCTGACGGTGACCGAGGTGGTGACCTACCGCAACGGCGACCAGACCCAGTACATCGACCACGTCTTCCGCTGCCGCTGGCTGGCCGGCGAGCCGGAACCAGGCGACGACGAGGCGACCGAGGCAGCCTTCTTCCCGCTGCACGCCCTGCCCGACCTGGCTCCCCGCCACGCGGACGCGATCGCGGTGGCCTGCCGGCCCGAACCCGCCGCCTGGCTCGGGCCACTGCGCTAGCCGGCACCATGGAAATCGCCCTGCTGATCAGCATCGCCGGCATCGCGCTGGTGGTGGCGATCACCGCCTTGGCACCCCGGGTCGGCGTCGCCGCGCCCCTGTTGCTGGTACTGCTGGGCATCGCGATCAGCTTCATCCCGGCCGTGCCGCCGATCGAGATCGAGCCCGAGTGGATTCTGGGTGGCCTGCTGCCGCCCCTGCTGTTCTCGGCGGCGGTCAGCATGCCGTCCATGGAGTTCCGGCGCGACCTGCGACTGATCTCCGCCTTCTCCGTGGTGCTGGTGATCGTCTCCGCCCTGGTGGTGGGCGTCCTGATGACCTGGCTGATCCCCGGGCTGCCGCTGGCCCTCGGCGTGGCCGTGGGCGCGATCGTCAGCCCCACGGACGCGGTCGCCACCTCGATCGTGAAGAAGGCCGGCGTCTCCACCCGGCTCACCACCGTGCTCGAGGGCGAGAGCCTGCTCAACGACGCCACCGCACTGGTGCTGCTTCGGTCGGCGGTCGCCGCGGTGGGTACGGCGGTGTCGATCTGGCAGGTCGGGCTCGACTTCCTCTACGCGGTGGCGGTCGCGCTGGGCATCGGCTGGCTGGTCGGACGCCTCACCGGCGCCGTGATGGCCAGGCTGCGCCAGACCAGCTCGATCGTGGCGCTGTCGCTGGTCATTCCCTTCGCCGCCCACCTGCCAACCGAACACCTGGGCGGCTCCGGCCTGGTCGCGGCGGTGACCGCGGGCCTGGTGATCGGTCGGCGCTCGCCCCGCATCCTGGGGCCGGAGAGCCGGCTGGCGTGGGTCGCGGCGTGGAAGACCGTCGAGTTGATCCTGGAGAGCGCGATCTTCCTGCTGATGGGGCTGGAGCTGGCCGCCCTGATCGAGGACGTCCGGCATGCCCACGACAGCGTCTGGGTGGCGGTCGGGCTGGGTGCGCTGGCGGCCACCGCCGTGCTGGCTGTGCGGACCGGCTTCGTCGCCTGGTCGCTCGCCCTGCTGGCCCGCCGGGAGCGCCGCGAGGCGGCGAGCCGGGAACGCCTCACCCTGCTGCAGGAGCGGCTGGATCAGGTCAGCGGTGAGACACCGGCGCCGCGGGTCAACCGGATGCAGGCGATGCTGAACCGCCGGCTGGCCGATATCGACTACCTGGCCGCGGAGCGGTTCGGCAGACGCGAGGGCGTGATCCTGGTCTGGGCCGGCATGCGGGGCGCCGTCACCCTGGCCGCGGCGCAGACCCTGCCCCGGGCCACCGAACACCGGTCACTGCTCGTCCTGATCGCCTTCGTGGTGGCGTCCGGAACCCTGGTGATCCAGGGCGCCACGCTCTCCCGGCTGGCCACCCGGCTGGGCCTCACCGGCCAGACCGCCGCAGACCCGGCGCAACGGCTCGCGCTGCAGGCCGAACTCAACCGCGCCGCACTCACCCAGCTGGAGGGCGGGCTCACCCGCCCCGACGGCTCCGCCTATTCGGAACAGACCCTGGCCGCCATGCGCCGCATCCTCACCAAGCTGACGGCGGACACGACACCGGACGAGAATTCGGCCGCCCACCATGCCGACGTGCTCGCTTTGCGCCTGGCCGTCCTGGACGCGCAGCGCGCGGCGCTGCTCGAGTTGCGCGACCTCGGCAGCTACCCGTCCGGCCTGTTGGACGACATGCTCACCCAGCTGGACGCCGATCAACTCGGCCTTCGGCTCCGTCAGCCCGACTGACCCCGGTGGTCTCCCGGGGACCCGCTGACCGCGGCGCTGCACCCAACAGCGGAGGATGAGGCCGCCGGGCCGGCGGAGGAGGCCGCCGGAGTCGTGACGAACACCGCGGTCGCGGGAGGAACCAAGCCGTGCCGAAACCCGATGCGACCGGCCGGCCGGCCCTCGACATGAAGCCCGACCGTCGACGGCCAGCGTTAGGCACCCTGGGCGAACTCCTGGATGGCGAGCACCGCCGCACCTCGGCACCAATCCAGTCCGCCGCCGGGCATCATGGTCAGCGGGACGTCGTGGGCACGTGGGTCCCGGTCGGCGCGGAACCCCTCGGTGACCGCGGCCTTCGCGACGACGGCCAGCCGGGCACCTTCGCCGCCGATCACGATGAGCTGAGGAACGGTCAGGTTCGCCACCGCGGCCAGCAGGCGTCCCAGACCGCGGCCGGCGTCGGTCACGACCCGGCGAGCGGCGGGGTCGCCGGCCTCCGCCGCGTCCAGTGCCTCGTCGAAGGTCACGCTCCGTCCGAGCGCGCTGGAGACCTCTGCGACGATGCCGGTGTCGGTGAGCAGGCTGTGCGCACAGCCGCGATGCCCCGCCGGGCACAGCGGCCCCAACGGATCCAATGGCCAGTGGCCGACCAGACCGACACCGGAATCCTCGTTGACCACGATCTGGCCATGCACGACCAGGCCGTAGCCGACGCCCGCACCGAGCGTCACCACGGCGAACCGATCCACTCCGCTCGCGGTGCCGAACCAGTTCTCGCACTCCGTGACCGCGACCAGGTCGTTGTCGACGATCGTCCGGACACCGGTCGCCCGCTCGACCAGGGGCCCGAGCGGCACCTGTTCCCAGTCCAGGAAGGGCGCGCTGAGCACAACCCCGCCCGGAGCGACCAGACCACCCACGCCGATGCCGAGCATCGTGGGCTCGTAACCCGTCGCCACGAACCGCTGCACCAGTTCGCCGATCCGGGCCACCACGCGGTCGGGGTCGGCAGAATCGAGCGGGATGCCGGCTTCGGCGACCACAGTGGCCCGCAGGTCGGTGACCACGCCGGACACCTCGGTGGCCGTCAGCTTCATCCCGACGAAGTGTCGCGAACCGGCCTGGACGTCGAGCAGCCTGGAGGGCCGTCCGGCGCCCGGCTGGGCGCGTTCGCCCACCTCCACCAGCAGGCCGCTCTCGATCAGCGGGGCGGCCAGCCGAGTCAGCGAACCGGGGGAGAGCCCGAGTCGCCGGGCGATATCGCTGCGGGCCAGCGGACCGTGGCGCAGTACCTCGAGGGCGACCGCCTGAGCGGTGCCGCGCTCGGGAACCCACACGGCTCCCTGCAGCTGCATACCGACCCCCTCGGACAGGCTCACCGAACCACATTAGTTCCGGACAACACCAAACATAGTGCACCAAACTGGGTGGGGATGCCTATTGACCACCAGATTATTTCTGTTGTAAAACTAATCACCTCAGCAGAGATCGCTCTGGAACTCTGCAATCACGGACTGGAGACACGCGATGAAGCGCTACATCCGATGGACGGTCGCGGCGATGGCCGTTGCCGGCCTGACGATCACCGGATGCTCCGCTGGGGGTTCCCCAACCACGGGCTCCTCAGCCGGACCGGGATCGACGGCTCCTGGTGAGCCGGTCACGCTCACCTTCTGGGGCTCCTACGGGAACGGCGGCAACTCCGCTCAGCAGGAGATCCTGGACAACACCCTCATCCCCGCCTTCGAGAAGGCCCATCACGGGGTGACCGTGGAGTATGTCGACGTGCCCTACGACGACCTGCTCCAGAAGCTGACCACCAGCGCCGCAGCCGAGGAGCTGCCCGACCTGGTGCGGGCCGATCTGGGCTGGGTCCCCCGCTTCGCCGATCTGGGCGTCCTGGTGCCGCTCTCCGACGCGATGCCCGACTTCCAGCAGCTCGCGGACGCGACCTATCCCGGCGTGCTGGCGACCAACTACTTCGAAGGCAAGTACTACGGCCTCCCGCTCGACACCAACACCCGCGTCCTGATCTCCAACCCGGAGGTCCTGGCGAAGGCCGGGCTCGAGGCACCGCCCGCCACCTTCGACGAGTTCGTCGCCCTGGGCAACGCCCTGAAGGGTTCCGAGGTCAGCCTGTTCGCCGACGGCGGGCTGGGGGCATGGAACCTCATGCCGTGGATCTGGTCGGGCGGCGGCGACATCGCCGACGCGGAGCTGACCACCTCCTCCGGGGTGCTGGACAGCGATGCCAACGTGGCGACCGTACAGATGCTGGTCGACCTGTACACCGCCGGCCAGGTCTCCTCCGGCATCATTGGCAACGAGGGCGCGGTCTCGACCAGCGAGGGACTGCCGAACGGCAGCTATGCGACCATCCTGGACGGCCCGTGGATGACCGGGATCTGGGACGACCAGTTCCCCGACTTCGAGCCGGTCTACTCCCCCGTCCCGGCGGGTCCCGGCGGCTCGGTGAGCGTCGTGGGCGGTGAGGACATCGTCCTGACGGCATCGTCGGAGCACCAGGAGGCCGCGCTGGAGTTCATCCGGTTCACCCAGTCCGACGAGTTCCAGCTCGCCCTGGTCCCGACCGGTCAACTCACCGTCATCAAGGCGCTCGGCGACAAGCAGGTCGAACTGGTCCCGGGCCTGAAGGTGTTCACCGAGCAACTGGCTACCGCGAAGAACCGGCTCGCCATCACGAAGGGCTCCGAGGTCGACGGCATCCTCAACGAGGAGCTCACGCCCGCCTTCGAGGGCACCATCGGGGTCCGCGAGGCACTCGGCAAGGCAGCGGCACGCATCGACGAGCTGCTCGTGGGCTGATGCACAACCATCCTCCCCTCGGCGGCGTTGATCTCGATCGACGCCGACCGGGTCCGCAACTCCGGGAGGCTGCCGGCACGGCGGCCTCCCGGGGCTCGGGGCGAACCCGGCTCCGCCGGGGCGGGGCGACTCCGTATCTCTTCCTGCTCCCCGGGTTCGCCCTCTTCACGCTGGCCATCCTGTACCCGATCGCACAGGCCTTCCGGATGAGCTTCTACGACTGGAAGATCGTCGGCTCGGCCACCAGTGAGTTCCTGGGGCTCGACAACTACCTACGCGCGCTGGGCGACGACAAGTTCTGGGTCGCCTTCGGCAACACCGCCTTCTACGCGGTGGCGACCATCGTCCCGCAGATCGTGCTCGGCCTGGCCGTGGCCCTGCTGCTGCACGGCCGGGCTCCGGCCCGTCCGCTGTTCCGGGTGCTCTACTACCTGCCGGTGGTGACCAGCTGGGTGGTCGTCTCCCTCGTCTTCCGCTTCCTCTTCGCCGACCAGGGGCTGATCAACTACCTGCTCGGCGAGGTCGTGCACGTCACCGACGGCCAGACCTCCTGGCTCGCCGACCGCTGGACCGGCATGATCGCGATCAGCGCGCTCGGGATCTGGAAGGGCGTCGGCTGGTCGATGATGATCTTCCTCGCCGCCCTGCAGGGAGTTCCGGCAACCCTGATGGAGGCCGCGATGATCGACGGAGCAGGTCCATGGCAGCGCTTCCGGGCCGTCACCCTGCCGGCGATCCGGGCGGCCCTGGGGTTCGTGACGATCATGCTGGTGATCGGCGGGTTCAACGTCTTCATCTCGGTCTACCTGATGACCGGGGGCGGGCCGGCCGGCCGCACCGAGGTGCTGCTGACCTACATGTACAACCAGGCCTTCGGGAGCCTCGACTTCGGGTACGGCTCGGCGATCGCGGTGATCGTCACGCTGATCGTGCTCGCCCTGTCGCTGATCCAGCTCCGCATGTTCCGCAATCCCGACGGGGGGTACGTCGAGTGAACCGTCCGGCTCCCTGGCCACTGACCAGCCTGCGGCTGCTGGTGCTGGTGGCGGGCGCGCTCGTCATGGTGACGCCCTTCCTCTACCTGCTCTCGATCTCGTTCACCGAACAGAGCTACGTGCTGACCATGCCGCCACAGATCATCCCGGATCCACCCACCCTGGCCAACTACGCCAAGGCGCTCACCGTGCAGGACGTGCCGCGCTACTTCGCCAACTCGCTCTACGTGGCGTGCGTCTCCACCCTGGTGGCGCTGCTGCTGAGCTCGATGATGGCCTACGCCTTCGCCCGCTTCCGGTTCCCCGGGCGGGAGCTGTTCTTCCGGGTGCTGCTGGTCGGCCTGATGATCCCCGCGGTCATGCTGCTCATCCCCCAGTTCATCCTGACCAAGTACCTCGGGCTGCTGGACAGCCACCTGGGCCTGATCGTCTTCTACGTCGCCGGCTCGCTGGCCATCAACACCTTCCTGCTGCGCGGCTTCTTCGAATCCATTCCCGGCGAACTGGACGAGGCGATGCAGGTGGACGGGGCGAACGCCTGGACGCGGTACTGGCGGCTGGCGATCCCGCTGGCCCGGCCGGGGCTGGCGACCGCGACGATCTTCACCTTCTTCGCGGCCTGGGACGAATTCGCCTGGGCGCTGACCATCCTCAACTCCCCAGAGCTTCGGACGCTGCCGATCGCCATCCGGCTGTTCGCCGGCTCGGGCAACAACGCCGTCCAGTGGGGGCTGGTGTTCGCGGCCTCCGCGATCGCCGTGGTGCCGGTGATCATCGTCTTCCTGATCTTCCAGCGACACTTCGTACAGGGTCTGACAGCAGGGGCGGTGAAGGGATGACGGCCGAGATTCTTCCCGAACTGGCGGTGGTGCCGTCCGGCACCCCGGTGCGGATCGAACTGCGCGGGCTGGACGCGGGGACGCTTACCGTACGCCACCTCGGGCACCCCGTTGCCACCCACGAGGTCCAGGGTCCCGGCCTGGTCTCGCTGGGCGTGCTACCGCCTGGCGGCTACGGCGTCGAGTTCAACCGGGACGGGCAGAGCTGGCGTACCGCGGTGGACGTCCAGCGGTCGCCGTGGGAGCGGCTGCGCTACGGCTTCGTCGCGAGCTACCCGCCCGGCCGCGATCCGGCCGCCGTCGCCGATCAGGCCCGGCGGCTCCACCTCACCGGAATCCAGTTCTACGACTGGGCCTACCGGCACGCCGCACTACTCGGCGGAGGCGAGCAGTATGCCGACCCGCTCGGCCAGCCGATCTCACTGGCCACCGTCGCCGACCTCGCCCGGGCGGTGCAGCGGGCCGGGGCGAGCGCCCTCGGCTACGCCGCGGTCTATGCGGTGGGCAACGACGAGTGGCCGCAATGGAGCCACGACGCCCTGCTGCAGCCGGACGGCACTCCCTACAGCCTGGCCGATTTCCTCCAGCTGGTGGATCCGGCCGCGCCGGACTGGCTCGCTCACTTCGCCGCGGACCTCGCGGCCGCGACCGAGCAGCTCGGCTTCGACGGGTTCCACCTCGACCAGTACGGCTATCCGAAGTGGGCGACCCGGCCGGATGGGCGACTGGTGGACGTTGCCGTCTCCTTCGACACCTTGATCAGGGCGGTCCGGGAACGTCTTCCGCGGGCACGACTGGTGTTCAACCAGGTCAACGACTTCCCCACCGTCCGGCTGGCGGATGCACCCCAGGACGCCGTCTACATCGAGCCCTGGGAGCCGCAGACCACTCTCGGTGCACTGGCGGCCACCGTGACCCGGGCACGGACGGTCGCGTCCGGACGTCCGGTGGTGCTCGCGGCGTATCAGCACGTCTACGACAGCGTCCCGGACGAGGTCGGCGATCGCTCGACCGCCCTGACCATGGCGACCCTGTTCTCCCACGGCGCCACCCAGTTGCTGGCGGGTGAGGCCGACCGGATACTGGTCGACCCCTACTACGTCCGCAATCACCAGGCAGGACCGTCGACCCAGGCTCTGCTGAAGCGCTGGTACGACTTCCTGGTCGAGCACGACGAGCTGCTGATGCGCCCTGCGGCCGATGTCACCGCGGCCTTCGCCGGCGGCTACAACGACGACTGCGACGTCGCCTATCCCGACACCGAGGTGGCCGGTGAGGCCGTGGCGGGCGCGGTCTGGCGGCGGATCGCCGAACTGCCCGACCGGCTGGTGGTCCATCTGGTCAACCTGACCGGCCAGCCCGACACCCATTGGGACGCGCCGCGGGAGCCGTTCCCGGTCGTGAGCGGCGGCCGCCTGCGGGTCCGCCGGGTCGGCGGCTCGCTGCCCCGGATCACGGTCGCCGATCCCGACGCCGCCGGCCATCTCCAACCGGTGACGGTCGCCTCCGACGGCAACCACGCCCTGGCGACCCTGCCGCCGCTGAACGCCTGGCAGATCGTCTCCATCGAACTCCGAGAGGACACCCCTAGATGACCCAGACGGTTCCGGCCGGCCGCGAGTTGCAGGCGTCGGCCTGGTGGCGCGATGCCGTGGTGTACCAGATCTATCCCCGGAGCTTCGCCGACTCCGACGGTGACGGCGTCGGCGATCTGCAAGGCATCATCGCGCACCTCGACCACCTGGTGAGGCTCGGTGTCGACGTGGTCTGGCTCTCGCCGATCTATGCCTCACCCCAGGCCGACAACGGTTACGACATCAGCGACTACCGCGCGATCGACCCGGTCTTCGGCAGCCTCGACGACTTCGACGAACTCGTCGGGGCGATGCATGCCCGCGGTCTCCGGCTGGTGATGGATCTGGTCGTCAATCACACCTCCGACGAGCATCCGTGGTTCGTGGAGTCGGCCTCCGGACCTGACAGCGCCAAGCGGGACTGGTACTGGTGGCGGGAGGCCCGTCCGGGGACGCAGCCGGGCAGCCCGGGCGCGGAACCCAACAACTGGCGCGCGGTCTTCTCCGGTCCGGCCTGGACCTTCGATCCGGCCTCCGGGGAGTACTACCTGCACCTGTTCGCCCGCAAGCAACCCGACCTCAACTGGGAGAACCCCGCCGTACGGCGGGCGATCCACGACATCATGCGCTGGTGGCTCGACCGGGGCGTGGACGGCTTCCGGATGGACGTGATCAACTTCATCTCCAAGGTTCCCGAGCTGCCCGACGCCCCTTCCCGGCCCGGCGAGAGCCTCGCCGACGGAGAGGCCTTCTACAACTGCGGGCCGCGGCTCCACGAGTACCTGCAGGAGATGCACCGCGAGGTCTTCGCCGACCGGCCGGAGCACGTCCTGACCATCGGTGAGATGCCGGGCGTGGACCTCGCCAACGCGCTGCTGGCCACCGATCCGGATCGCCGGGAACTGGACATGGTCTTCCAGTTCGAGCATGTCAGCCTGGACCACGGAGCCGACGGCAAATGGCAGCGGAGGCCGCTGTCCTCTGACGAGCTCGCCGACACCTTCGAGCGCTGGCAGCAGGGCCTCGCCGAGCGGGGGTGGAACAGCCTGTACTGGAACAACCACGACCAGCCCCGGGCGGTGAGCCGGTTCGGGAACGACCGCGAGTACTGGCGGGAATCCGCGACCGCGCTGGCCGCCGTCCTACACCTGCAGAAGGGCACGCCGTTCGTCTATCAGGGCGAGGAACTCGGCATGACGAACATGCCTTTCCAGGAGCTCGGGCAACTACGGGACATCGAGAGCCTGAACTACTACGCGGACGCGCTCGCCGCCGGGACCGACGAGGCGACGGCGTTCGGGCAACTGCGCTGGGCCGGACGCGACAACACCCGCACCCCCTTCCAGTGGGACGACGGTCCCCAGGCAGGGTTCACCACAGGGCGGGGCTGGCTCGACGTCAACCCGAACCACGAGTGGCTGAACGCCGCGGCACAGGTGGGCGTGGCCGGATCGGTGTTCGAGTTCTACCGGCAGCTCATCGCGCTGCGCCACAGCGATCCCGTGGTGGTGGAGGGGGACTTCGAGCGGATCGACTCTCCCGGGGGCATCTTCGCCTACGCGCGGGTGCTCGGCGAGCAGAAGCTCACCGTCCTGGCGAACCTCTCCGACACCCCGGGTCCTGCCGGAACCACACCGGACGCTCCTGGCACGCTGGTGCTGCGGAACGTCGAGGGATCGCTGCGCGACGCGCTGGCGCCCTGGGAAGTCCGGGTCTTCCGAACCTGAGCATCCCGCTGCAGGCCGTCGGCATTTCGTCGATTCGGCCCCGCGGACCGGGGCGCTGGGCAAGAATGGAGCCATGATCCCCGCCGGCAAACGCAGCTCAGCGCTTTGCCCCGAGTGCCACCGCGCCCACCGTCGGGTGGCGCCTCTGATGGGCCCCACTGCGCCCGACGACTGGCTGGCGATCTCCAGGGGGGAGCGGCTGGAATCCGAGCTGACTCCGGATATCTGCATCCTCGCCGACAACGGGCGCACCCGCCACTTCCTGCGCGGCCATCTGACCCTACCGGTGCAGGACGGACCACCGCCGGTCTTCGTCTGGTCGGTGTGGGTGGAGCTGGATCAGCACTCGATGGAGCAGGTCGCCCGGTCGTGGAGCGACCCCAACCGCGCCGCCATCCCGCCGATCGAGGGTCGGCTGGCCAACGAGCTTCCCTACGAGAAGGCGACCCGTGGGTTGGCCATCACCGTGCACACCCGCGATCCCGGCCTGGCGCCGCTGCTGATCGTCGCCGAGGAGCACACCCTCGCCGCCGAGCAGCGCGAAGGTGTCTCGGTGCACCGGATCGCCGAACTCGGCGCGCTGCTGCAGCGCGCGTAGAGGTTTCGGGACGACCGCGACGGTTCCCCGCCCAGGCCCGCCGCCCGCGCGGGCGCAACGGACTGGGCGCGACACGCGCCATCCACGAGCGGACGCGTACCCTGGGGGAATGACAGGCTTCTTCGAGATCTTCGAGCCGGGCCTTCGCCACCTGCGCGAGCAGAAGGACCTGGAGAAGATCCTGATCGTCGAAGCAGACAAGGGCGGCACTGGTCCCCAGCCTCTCGACCTCGAGTCGGGTTCGGTCACCCTCCGCGTCCCACCACGTCCCGAGGCCTCCGAGACCTGACCTGACCCACCTCCTACCCAGCATGCAAGGTGGACACTTGCTCGGCATGGTCGCGAAGCCGCGCTCACGCTGTCGTGGATCCAGCACAAGGTGGACCTGATTTCGACGTGGTCGCGTGACCATGTCCACCTTGGTGGGTGTCCGAAATCTGGGCTACTCCGGCTGGCCGCTCGTCAACTCGGCAGGGGTCCCCGGGGCGCCGAAGGCGGCGTCCAGTGCCTCGGCGGTGAGCTTGCGTCCCAGCTCGATCAGTTCGACCGCGCGGTGGAACTCCATCGCCTTGGCGGAGTTGCCGGGGACGGTGACCAGCACGTCGGGCGGCTGGGCGGCCAGCCGGTAGCGGGTGATCAGCGAGCCCATCGTGTCGATCGCCAGGTTGGCCACCTCAGGGATGCCCAGCCCCGACGGCGCGTCGGTGAACGAGGGCTGCGGCTCCGGCTCAGGCTCCTCGGGTTTGCCCCCGAACCTGGCCAGCACCGAGGCGACCCATTCGTTCTCGAAGATGCCGGCGGCACTGCGGCGGAAGTGTTCCAGCCACTCGGCGGGCGGGCTGGCGTCCGAACTGGTCTTGGCCGGGGTCGCATTGAAGTCCCGCGGCGTCCAACCCGAGAGGGAGACCGCCAGCGTGAAGTCGGCATCGAGACCGGCGACCGCGTCCACCGGCACGGGGTTGAGGATCGCACCGTCCACCAGCAGCCGGCCGTTCACCATGATCGGGGTGATCGCACCAGGGATCGCCACCGAGGCGCGGATCGCCACGTCCACCGGACCGGAGGTGAACCAGACCTCACGGCGGGCGCCCAGATCCGTGGCGATCGCGGTGTAGGGGATCGGCAACTCCTCGATTCGCGCGCCGTCCAGGATCTCGGTCATCCGGGCCAGCACCCGCTCGAGCTTGATCGCACCGGCACCGAACGGGGTAGCGTCCATCAGCCGCAGCACGTCACGCGGACCCAGGCCGGTGACCCAGTCCGTGTATTCCTCCAGCTTGCCGGCCGCCTCCAGCCCGCCGATCACCGCTCCCATCGAGGTACCGGCGATACCGACGATCTCGTAACCGCGCTGCTTGATCACGTCGATCGCCCCGATGTGCGCGTACCCCCGGGCGCCACCCGACCCCAACACCAACGCGACTCTCTTGACCATGCCTCCATGATAGAAACCCGCGACCCGCCGACGAGCTGTGGTCGACCTCCCGATACCGACGATTCAGCCACAGCCTGACAGCACCCGGACCTGCTCCGGCGCCCTCACTCGGCAGGCCGTGGCGACTCCGCGAATACCGGGGTTCAGCCGCAATGTCCCAGGACCGGGCACCTGCTCCGGCACCTCCGCCCGGCAGAGCGTGGCAAGTCCGCGAATGCCGGGTGTTCGGCCACAGCATGACAGGACCCGGCCGCCGCTCCGGCGCCCTCGCTCGGCAGGCCGTGACGAGCTCGATGTCGGGGGTTCGGCCACAGGTTTGCCGGAGTGCGGAACGGGCGACAGGCCTTCGACGGGTCAGAACGAGCAGGCCCGGCCCTCGGGGATCACTGGGCGGCGCCGGCTCGGCGGCCGCCGGGCCGTGGCGCTCGCGTACAGTTGCCCGCATGGCTCAGCAGCCCTCCTTCCACCCGCCGCAGGCACCGGCTCCGCAGTGCTACCGGCACCCCGGGCAGGTCACGTACATCAACTGCCAGCGGTGCGGACGTCCGATCTGCCCTGCCTGCATGATCTCGGCGGCGGTCGGGTTCCAGTGCCCCGAGTGCGTGGCCAGCGGAATGCGTCAGACCCGGCAGAACCAGGGGCCCTACGGTGGCGAGCGGTCGAAGAACCCCGCGCTGACCACGATCGCCCTGATGGCCACCAACATCGCGGTCTGGCTGCTGCTGACGGTGACCGGCGGCCATGGCGGCTGGTGGTCCTGGCGGCTCACGCTGAGCCCGACCGGCAGCTGCGTCGTCTCCAGCGACCCCGGCCGGTTCTTCCCCGGCGCCGACGCCGCCGCCTGCGCGTCGCTGGGCGCGCAGGCCACCTGGGTG
>JASGEM010000050.1:0-15691 GCA_049841235.1 Propionicimonas sp.
CGTGGCGGCGACTGTTCGCGGGGCGGGCCCGCCCGAGGCGGCCAGGCTGGCGTCGGCAGCCGGGGCGCTCGCCGTCATGTCGCCGGGCTCGCGCAGCGACTTCGATTGGCAGGCGGTCGTGTCAGCGGCCGGAGAGGAGAGAATGCAATGAACCCCAACTCGATCAACCGGCACTTCCCGGCGGAACTGCAGCAGCAGCCCGAGGTCATCGAGCGGACGGCGGCCGAACTGGAGCAGGCCCTGCCCGCCGGTCTGGCGGATGTCCTCGGCACGGCCTCGCGGATCATCTGGACCGGGTCCGGTGACTGCTACTTCGTCGGGCATGCGATCTGCGCCTTCTTCGAGAGCTTCGCGGGGATCCCCGCCATCGCCGTGGAGGCGTACGACTTCGTGAACGCGACGCCGATGCTGGACGAGCACACCCTGGTCATAGGGTTCAGCTCGTCGGGCAAGTCGGTCTACGCGGTCGAGGCCGTCGAGCTGGCCCGCAGCCTCGGCGCCCGCACGCTCGCGGTGAGCAACACCGTGGGAAACCGGCTGGCCGAGGTGGCCGAGTTCGCCATCTCGACCCCGGCCGGAGATTCCTACACCTTCCCCACCAAGACGACCACCGCGGCCCTGGTCGTGGCGCTCGTCCTCGCGAGGCTCGCCGGTGCGGAGCGAGGCTGGGGCGGGGACGCCAGGCCGCCTGCGGTGTCGGCGATCGCCGGGGCGGTGAAGGCCGCCATCGCCGCAGCCGTGGAGCGAGCACCCTCCCTTGCGGGCCAGGTCAACGCGGCGCGGCGGGTCGTGGTCGTCGGGAGCGGCCTGGGACGCACGGCGGCCCTGATCGGATCGGCCAAGCTCATCGAGACCTGCGAGATCGCGGCATCGTCCAACAACTGCGAGGAATTCCTGCACCTCTACGGGTTCGGGATCCGGGAGGTCGATGCGGTGATCGTGATCGATGACGGCAACCTCCGCAGCCGGCTGGCGGCAGACTACGCGATTCAGCAGGGAGCCCACACGATCGTCGTGGCCAGCGAGGCAGTGCCGGAGATCCCCAGCGCCGCGCACGTTCTGCCGATCGGTCCGCAGCTGGACGAGGTGACGCGGCTGTTCTCCTCGATCGTGGCGCTCCACGCGCTGGCTGCCGCAGTCTCCGACAATCGCGGCACCAACCCCGACATCCCTGCCGGGGTCGACCTGGAGTACGTCATCGGGTTGCTGTACACCGACCCGGTGGACGGCTGGAACCAGGAGGCAGCGAAGGGACTGGGGAGTGCCGTCGCGTCCTGACGTCCGTTGGCGTGAGCTGTTCCAGGGTGGCCGGCCGGTCATCGGCATGGTGCACGTCCTGCCGTTGCCCGGTTCCCCCCGATATCAGGGCTCCATGGCCGCGGTGCAGGACGCCGCGGCGGCCGATGCCTCGGTTCTGGCCGAGACCGGCTTCGATGCCCTGTTCTACGTGAACGAGGGTGACGCGCCCTTCCCGAGCATGGCACCCCAGGAGACGGTGGCGGCGCTGGCCGCCGTCGTGGCGGCGACCTGTCCGAAGGGGATACCTCACGGAGTGGAGGTGCTCTTCGACCCCGGCGCGTCCTTGAGCGTGGCGGCGGCGACCGGAGCGAGCTTCATCCGGGGTGGCGTGCTCGGTGTCTGGGAAGGTACTTCCGGAGTGCGCTCGGGGGATGCGGCCATGCTGCTGCGGCGACGCCATGCACTCAGGCTCGACCACGTGGGTATCTTCGGCGTGGCGCAGGCCGAGCTCGCGGTCCCGTTGTCCGGCATGGACCTCAAGCGGAGGCTGCAGTTGGCCGTCACCGAGCGCGCGGTGGATGTGGTCCTGCTCGGTGCCGATCCCGGCCAGGCGGCGGCTTCGGAGTTGCTGGAGCAGGTGCGAGTCGTCGTCGGTGAGGTACCGGTGCTGGCGAACTCCGGGGTACGGGCCGACACGGTGGCCGAGGTGCTGCGGGCCCACGACGGCTGCGTGGTCGGCAGCGACCTGAAGTGTGACGGCCGGCTGTCGAACCCCGTGGATCGCACGCGCGCGGAGGCGTTGATCGCGGCGGCACGGCCGGCGCGGCAGCATCGCCGGCTTCGGGAAGTGACCGTGTGACCGCGGTGTTCCGACGGGTCAGGAGGCGTCGCGCAGCTCCTCCTGCTCCAGCTGGGTGTAGGCGATCTTGCCGACCAGCGTGGTGGGAAGCTCGTCGCGGAACTCGATGGCGCGGGGGATTGCCCAGCGCATCAGGTGCTTCTTGCAGTGGGAGTCGAGCTCGTCGTGCAGGCGGCCGGTGGGCGTGATCCCCTCGGCGAGCACCACGAAGGCCTTCACCGACGACATCTGGTACTCGTCGGGCGTCCCGATCACGCAGGCGCGGCGGACCGCGGGGTGGGCCTCCAGCACCTGCTCGACCTGGGCCGGATAGACCGAGACGCCGGAGACCTTGATGATCCGCTTCTGGCGACCCTTGAAGAACAGGTAGCCGTCGGAATCCATCGAGCCGATGTCGCCGGTGTGCAGCCAGAGACGTCCGTCCGCGTGCTCGCGCAGCGTCTCGGCGGTCGCCTCCGGCTCGTTCAGGTAGCCCAGCATCAGGGTGGGCCCGGTGACGCAGATCTCGCCGTCGGTGCCGTAGGGCACCTCCCGGCACTCCGCGTCCACCACCTTCAGCCGCATCCCGGGGATCGGGATGCCGATCGAGTTCTCGCGGTAGTGGTGGGCAGGCGAGACGGTGCAGGCGGTGACGCACTCGGTGAGCCCGTAGCCCTCCATCAGCTCGACCTGGCTTCCCTGGGTGGCCAGCGCGGTGTCGAAGCGGGCCTTCAGCGCGGGGGTCAGCGAGTCGCCGCCGGAGTAGGCGCCGCGGAGCTTCGCGAAGGAGACCTTGGCGAACTTCTCGTCGGCGAGCAGGGCCTGGAACAGGGTCGGCACCCCGGCGATGAAGGAAGGGGAGTGCTTGATCAGGTTGTCGATGTAGATCCGGGCGCTGAACTCGGGCACCAGGATCGAGTAACCGCCCACCGTCAGCGGGGTATGGATGCACAGGCCCAGCCCGAAGCCGTGGAAGACCGGCAGGATCGCCAGCACGCTGTTGCCGGCGGTGATGCCGGTGATCTCCTGCATCGAGACCGCCAGCGCGTTGAAGTTGGCCGACGAGAGCTCGATCCCCTTCGGCAGTGCCGAGGTGCCGCCGCTGAAGAGCACGACATCCGACGAGCCCGGGTCGCGTTGCCGACGGTAGGGCAGGACCCTTCCCGACTTGAGGAAGTCGCCCCAGCGCAGCACCCGCGCGTCCGACGTCGGGACGGGGGCGATCTTGCGTCCCCGGGTCACCTGGAAGCCCAGGCGCTTGGCGCGGGAGAGGTAGTCGGAGAACTTGCAGATCAGCAGCTTCTCGACTTCGGTGTCGGCGAGGATGTCGGCGAACGTGCCGTAGAACATGTCCATGGTCACCGCCCAGCGGCTCTGAGTCTGTTCCAGGTAGTGGCGCAGTTCGGTGGGGGACGACAGCGGGTGGGTCATCGCCGCCCGGGCACCGATCCGGTTCAGCGCGTAGAACAGGATGACCGCGTTCGGCACGTTCGGCATCGAGAGCAGGACGCTGTCGCCGGTGCGGATGCCGTGGGCGGTCAGCGCGGCGGCGGTGCGGTCGATGTCGGTGAGCAACTCCCGATAGCCCATCCTCCGGCCGAGATAGACCACTGCCGTCCGTTGAGGATGCTGCGTCGCTATCGCGGCGATCAGCTCGTACATGGTCGCGTCCAGCACCTCGATCTCGGCCGGCAGGTCGTTGTAGTGGGCCAGCCAGGGTCGCTCGGTCATCAGGTGGCTCCGATCTCACGCAACTGCGCGGGGTCGTTCAGGTAGGCGTCGAAGAGCTCCAGGGCGCGGGCGTCGTAGTAGCCGTCGGCGATGCGTTCGTCGAGCGCGATCTTGAGTTCCAGCGTCCGGCGGACGGTGGGACTGCCATCCTCGCCCACGACGACGGTGGGCTTGATCTGGCCGATGGTGACGAAGAGGCTGCAGGTGCCCCACTCGAACAGATGGTGGTAGGCCGCGCCCATCCCGACGCTGCCCAGGTTGGCGACGTAGGCACTGCAGCGCAGCGGGTCGACGCCGCGCAGGAAGCCGGGGGTGTCGACGTAGAAATCCCAGATCGACAGCAGTTTCACCGCCACCCGCAGCAGGCCGCGGGGGAGTCGCAGGAAGAGATCGATCAGCCCTTCGTCGGCTGTCTGGTCACCCGTCTTCACCGTGCGGATCTCACCGCGGATCTTGCTCAGCACCATCGCCGCGTCGTCTTCGGGCTTGAGCTTGACGAAGACGTTCGACTCGTCGGAGTCGAGGGTGTACCGCTTGCGGGCCACGAACGACAGGTCGACGTTGCGGCGCTGGTAGAGCCGGCGTCCGATGATGTACCGGTTGAGGGTGGGACGTTCGCGCAGGATGCGGGTGAGTGCCAGCAGCACCGACTCGAAGATGGTGATCTCCTCGGGGGTGCCCTTCTTCTGCTCGACGTAGGCGAGCAGGTTCTCGGCGTCCACCCGGACCGGGTAGTAGGCGATGGATTCGTTGCGCCCCTTCATGATGTAGGGAAAGACCGCCTTGAACCCACGCCCCAGCTCGACCCGGGTCGCATCGTGGCGGTCGCCTCGCCGTATGCCCTTGCGCATCTGCCCTCGCTCTGCGGAATTCAGCCCTGGGTGAGAGTCAATCAACAATCCGCCGCTGGTGAGAGCCTCCACCCCGGCGCGTCGTCCGGGCAGCCGGATTCCGGATGTCGAGTGGGCGGTCGTGCGGAGCTTTCGAGAGCGGAGCAAGTTGGTAACGGTCTGATCACGACCATTGACGAGCGTGTGTGCTGTATGCAGAATGCAGAAATCTGATGCACAGCCAGAAAGGTCTCGGCATGTCATTCCCCACTCCACTCCGGCTTCTCGCGGCGGCGGCCGCGGGCGCCCTCCTGCTCGGTCTCAGCGCCTGTGGCGGCGGCAGCCCTGCGCCGCCCGCCAACAACGGTTCGCCCGGTGGCGAACCCTCGGGCGAGGTGGTCTGGTCCACCTGGGGCAGCCCGGAAGAGCTGGAGCGCTACCGCGGACTCAATGACGAGTTCATGAAGCGCCACCCGAACATCACCGTCAAGCTGCAGCCGGTCGCCAGCTACGGCGAGTACCACTCCAAGCTGCTGGCCCAGCTCACCAGCCGCACCGCACCCGACGTCTTCTACATCGGCGACGACAAGCTGGGTCAGTTCACCAGTGCCAAGGTGCTGCTGCCGCTGAACGACCTCATGGCAGGTCCACTCAGCCAGACCAAGGCCGAGGACTTCTTCGCCGGCGCCTTCGGCGCCGCCCGTCTCGACGGCGAGACCTACGCCGCCCCGAACGACGTCAACCCGGATGCCCTCTGGTACGACAAGATGGCCCTCGAAGCCGCCGGCATCACCGAGGATCCCGCCGAGCTGGCCGCCAACGACCAGTGGACGACCGCCAAGTTCCTGGAGATGAACGACAAGCTGGCCGCAGCCGGTCTGATCGGCTCGATGTACTGGCACTACTGGGCCACCCACTGGAGCTGGGTCTCCTCCCAGGGCGGCGTCTCCTACAACGAGGCCGGTGAGTTCGTCGGAAACACCGACGCCACCACCGTCGCCGCGGTCGACGTGCTCGGCAAGTACTTCCAGGACAAGAAGTTCGTGCTGGCCGACAACCTGCCCGAGCCCGGCGCCGACAGCACCTTCGCCACCCACAAGGCCGGCTTCTTCGCCCAGGGCCGCTACACCATCGGCATGCTGAAGAGCGCCGGCGTGGCCGAGCACTACGACATCGTCCGCTGGCCGACCCCGGACGGCAAGGAAGCGCCGACCGGCATTGCCGCCTCCTTCCTGGCGATCAACGGCGCGACGAAGAACCCCGATGCCGCCTTCCTGTTCTGGACCGAGTTCCTCAGCGCCGAAGGCCAGGTCTTCCGGCTCTCCGGCGGCGGCAACGCCGTCCCGTCGATCGCCGGCGCGGACGAGGTCGTCCTGGAGGACAATTACCCGGCCCATGCCCAGACCTTCCTGGACATGCGTGACATCGGCTTCGCCAATTTCCCGGCCGAGGCCACCGTGCCCGGCCTGACCGACGACATCAACGCGCTGATGGAGAAGCTGTACAACGGCCAGGCCTCGTCGCAGGAGACCCTGGACGCGGTCGCGCGGTTGGTCAAGGACAAGTCGTAGCGATGAGCCTGAGCTCAGCCACAGGCGGGGGGCGGCCCATCGCCCCCCGCCTGGACTTCCCCGAGGACAGCCTGCCGGTGAATCCGCTGCCGATCTGGCGCAAGCGGGATGTCCGCTGGGGTTATCTCTTCGTCGGACCGCAGCTGATCGGCATGCTGCTCTTCGTCCTGTTTCCGTTCGGCGCCAGCATGACGCTGGCCTTCGCCGACTGGAACGGCCTGACCGAGCTGACCTGGGTGGGCTTCGACAACTTCGCCGCGCAGCTCACCGATCCGCTGATGCTGCGGTCGATCGTCAACACCCTGCTGATCGCCCTGATCACGGTGCCGGTGGGCCTGCTGCTGGCCATCGTGCTGGCGGTGGCGCTGGAGAAGCTCCGCACCCGCAGCATCTACCTGGTGATGCTCTTCGCCCCGGTGGTGACCAGCACCGTCGCGGTCGCGATGATCTGGCAGCAACTCTTCCGTGAGGACGGGATGCTCAGCAGCTTCATCGCCAACACCTTCGGGATAGCGCCGCCGAACTGGCTGGGAGATCCCCGGCTGGCGCTGATCGCCGTCTGCATCGTGACGATCTGGGCCTCGGTCGGTCTCAATGTGGTGATCTTCATGGCCGGCCTGCAGAACATCTCGCCGTCGGTGATCGAGGCGGCGAAGATCGACGGCGCCGGCCCGGTCGCGATGTTCACCAAGATCCGGCTGCCACTGCTCTCGCCGATCATCTTCTTCTCCAGCGTGGTCGCGGTGATCTCCTCGCTGCAGACCTTCGACACCGTCTACGTGCTGGTCAACAACGCCGGTCCGGACAACGCCACCCGCACGATCGTCTATCACATCTACGACCTGGGCTTCGGGCGCTTCCAGTTCGGTCCCTCCAGCGCGGCCTCGGTGATCCTGCTGGTCATCACGCTGGTGATCACGGCGATCCAGTTCGGTGCGCAGAAGAAGTTCGTCCACTACGAGGAGGACGGCAAGTGACCGCCCAAGCCCACGCGGACGAGACCGCCACCAGCCGCGCCCGCCTCGGCAAGGTGGCCATGCACATCGCGCTGATCCTGATCGGGATCGGCATGGTGTTCCCGTTCATCTTCATGATCCTCACCTCGTTCAAGACCCTGCCGCAGCTGCTGAACGAACCGCTCAGCCTGCTGCCGAATCCCTGGACGACCGAGAGTTGGGTCACCGCCTGGACGGCCGTGCCGTTCGGCCAGGCCTACGTCAACAGCCTCTACATCGCCGCGCTGGCGGTGGGCGGCACCCTGGTGACCGCGGCGATGGCCGGCTACGGCTTCGCCCGGATCCCGTTCAAGGGATCGAAGGTGCTGTTCATCCTGTTCCTGGCCACCCAGATGATCCCCAAGCAGGTCACCCTGGTCCCGTTCTACCTGCTGATGGCGCAGTTCGGCTGGGTGGACACGCACCTGGCACTGATCGTCCCGGCGATGCTGGTGAACCCCTTCGCTGTCTTCCTGATGCGGCAGTTCGTGATGAGCCTGCCGAAGGAGCTGGAGGAGGCCGCGCTGATGGACGGCTGCGGCCGGCTGCGCACCTTCTTCCTGGTCATCCTGCCCAACCTGAAGCCGGGTCTGGCGGCGCTGGCGATCATCACGGCGCTGGATGTCTGGAACGCCTTCCTGTTCCCGTTGGTGCTGCTGAACACGCCCGATCTGTTCACCGTGCCGCTGATGCTGACCAGCTTCGAGGGACAGTACGGACAGATGAACTACGGCCTGGCGATGGCCGCTTCGGCGATCGCCACCATCCCGATGCTGATCGCCTTCGTGATCGGTCAGCGCAAGATCATCAACTCGATGGCCAACTCGGGCCTGGGTGGTCGATGAGCGAGTTGGCGGCCGAGGCCGGGGCGCTGATCGACCTCACCCGGGTCGCCTTCACCGCGCCCGGCTCCCGGCTGCTGGTGATGGCCGGCCCGGACGGCTGGCTGCGGGTCTCGTCAGCTGAGTACGAACGCTGGTTCGACGACTGCCTGCGGCTCAGCCGGCTTGGGGTGGTGGATTCCGAGGGCCGGCTGCTGCCGGTCACCTCGGTGCTGCCGCACCGGATCGAGTTCGGTGGCCGGGCCACCTTGTGTCTGGCGGGAGAGACGCTCAGCCTGGGGGGCGAGCCTGGTCTGGAACTGGTGTACCGGATCGGTTCGGGCGTCTCCGGCCGCTGGCCGCTGGCCGTGGGGTGCCACCTCGCCTGGACGGAGGAGGGGGAGCTCACGGTCAGCCCGGCGCCGGAGCACACCGCCGACCTGCAGCGGGCGCGAGAGCAGTGGGAGGACTGGTTCACCCGCTGTCCGCGGGTGCGCGCCGACCTGCAGCCGATGGCCGCGCTGTGCTGGTGGGTGCTGGGCGCCAACACCCTGCACCTGCGGACCACCGGGGACGCCCGTGCCGTCGTCCCCTCTCGGCTGGGCTATGTGGCGTTGTGGCAGTGGGACTCCTACTTCATCGCCGTCGGGCTGCGGCACGGCGATCCCGCCCTGGCCCGGGAACAGCTCTCACTGGTGCTGCGGTTCCCCGGGGCGGACGGCCAGCTGCCCGATGTCGTGCACGATTGCGGGGTGCTGGCCTCCAGCGAGGACCTGCCGCCCGGCGACGTGGCCCGGCTGCACGAGCGGGGGTCGACGGCGGAAGGCGTCCGGGTGCCGCTCACCAAGCCGCCGCTCACCGCCTGGGCGATCCGCAAGGTGTTCGAGAGCGAACCGGATCAGGCCTGGCTCGACGCGCTGCTGCCCACCGTGCTGGCCAGCCAGGACTGGTGGTTCGCCGCCTCCGATTCCGATGGCGACGGGCTGCCCGAGTACGCCCACCCCTACTCTTCGGGACTGGACGATTCCCCGGTCTTCGACGGCCCTCTGCCGGTGGCCACTCCCGAACTCGCCGCCTATCTGATCAGCCAGGACGAGTTGCTGGCCGAGATGCTCGCCGACAGCGACCCGGCCGCTGCCGCCCGCTGCCGGGAGCGCGCCGAGCACACCCTGGATCTGCTGCTGGAGCTGTGGGACGCCGAGGCCGGGGTATTCCGGGCGATGGCGGAGGGGCAGCGGCTGGCGACCGACACCGTGCTGGGGCTGCTGCCCCTGTTCACCGGACGGCTGCCGGCCGAGGTCGTCGACGGGCTGCTGGCCACCCTGGACGATCCGGAGCGCTACGCCACCCGCTGGCCGGTGCCGACGGTGTCGGCTTCTGATCCGGTCTTCGATCCGAACCGGATGTGGCGGGGTCCGGTCTGGCTGTGCATCAACCGGATGCTGATCGAGGGGCTGCTCGCCAGCGGCCAGCCTGAGCGGGCCCGCGAGCTGACCGAGCGCACCCTGGCGATGGTGATCGCCGGGGGAGGCCCGAACGAGTACTACAACCCGCACGCCGCCGCCAAGCCGCCGCGCGCGGTGACCATGTTCTCCTGGACGGCGGCGCTCTACCTCGACCTGGCCGTCAGTGTGTCCGGTGAGGGGGAGTGATGCTCAAGCGCTCAGGTGATCCCGATCGGCGGATTCGATGATCCGCTGCATGCCGCTGAGCCAGTTCACCCGCAGCGCGGCGATCGCCCCGGGAAGGTCCCGGGCGATCAGCCGCTCGGCGATCAGGGCGTGCTCGGCGGCCACCCGCTCGACCATCGCCTCGCCGGGGACCAGCAGCGACTCGTACCGGTGGACCGCCTGCCGGGTGGTGGCGATCAACTCCAGCAGCCGGGCGTTGGGGCAGGCGCTCAACATCACCCCGTGCCATTCGTCGTCCTTGCGGATCACCAGCGCATGCTCGGCGACCTCTTGGGTGAAGCCGGCGGCCATCCGGGCCAGCCTGCTCCCCAGTTCGGCCAGCGCCTCCGGATCGGAGAGCTCCAGGGCCAGCGCCTCCAGCGAGGCCATGATCGGCGCCAGCTCGCCCAGCTCGTTGCGGGAGAGCGGACGGAACCGGAAACCCTTGCCGCCCTCGCTCTCGATCTGGCCCTCGCTCTCCAGCGCGATCAGAGCTTCGCGCAGGGGAGTGCGGCTCACGCCGAGCTCGGCGGCGAGCTTCACCTCGTTCACCCCTTCGCCGGGTTCGACCTCGCCACTGCGCATCCGGGCGAGCAATTCCTCGCGCACCTGCGCCCGCAACGTGCGGCGCTCGATCGCCACGGCTCCCCTCCTTCGTCCGTCGCTTGACCTCGGTTCGGGCGACGTCCTAGCGTCTGTATGCAGGATACAAACTCCCGATTGGCTACCACAGGGGTGCGCGTGGACATAACCAGAAGCCTCGGCCTCGACGGCTTGGCCTACGGAGGAGACTACAACCCCGAGCAGTGGCCGCCGGCGGTTTGGCGTGAGGACGTGCGCCTGATGCGGCAGGCCGGGGTCAACCTGGTCACGGTCGGAGTCTTCTCCTGGGCCCGGATCGAGCCGGCTCCGGGCGAGTTCGACTTCGGCTGGCTGGACGAGGTGCTCGACCTGCTGCACGCGAACGGAATCGCCGTCGACCTGGCCACCGCGACCGCTTCCCCGCCGGCCTGGCTGGTGCGGCAGTACCCGGAGATGCTGCCCGTCGATGCTCGCGGCACCCGGCTGGAGTTCGGCTCCCGCCAGTCGTACTGCCCGAGTTCGCCGGTGTGGCGCAGCCACCTGCTGCGGTTCTGCCGGCTGATGGCCGAGCGCTACGGCGACCATCCGGCGGTGCGGATGTGGCACGTCTCCAATGAGTACGGCGATGAGCTCTCCCGCTGCTGGTGCGACGAATCCGCCCGCGCCTTCCGGGAATGGCTGAGGCGGCGCTACGGCACCATCGAGGGGCTCAACGAGGCGTGGGGCACCACCTTCTGGAGCCAGCGCTACGCCGACTTCCGCCAGGTCGAGCCGCCCCGCGCCACCACCGGCCCGGTCAACCCCAGCCAGCGGCTGGACTTCGAGCGCTTCTCCTCCGATGCCCTGCTCGGCCTGCTGACCGCCGAGGTCGAGGTATTGCGCGAGGTCACACCCGGTCTGCCGGTCACCACCAACTTCATGGGGGTCTTCAGCCCGCTGGACTACTGGGCCTTCGCCGCCGCCGAGGACGTGGTGAGCAACGACGCCTACCCCGATCCGGCCGACCCCGATTCGGCCGCCCACGCGGCCCTGGGCTACTCGTTGATGCGTTCCCTGAAAAGGCAACCCTGGATGCTACTGGAGTCGGCGCCGAGCGCGGTCAGCTGGCGCGACGTCAACCAGCCCAAGCCGGCCGGACGGATGCGGCTGGACGCGCTGCAGGCCGTCGCGCACGGCTCGGACGCGGTGATGTTCTTCCAGTGGCGCCAGGCCCGCCAGGGTGCGGAGAAGTTCCACTCCGCCATGGTCGGCCACCGCGGCGAGGCCTCCCGCAGCTACGCCGAGACCCGGGCGCTGGGCGCCGAACTCGCCCGGCTGGCACCGGTGCGGGGTTCGGTGGTCCGTTCCGAGGTCGCGCTGGTGGTGGAGTGGGATTCCTGGTGGGCGCAGAGCGCCCCGGATTCGATGCCCTCCCAACGGCTGCGCTGGCTGGATCAGGCGCGGCGCTGGCATCAGTTCACCACCGGCCTGGGCCACACCGCCGACATCGTCCGGGCCGGTGGCCCGTTCGACGGCTACCGGGTGCTGCTGGTGCCCGGGCTGTACCTGGTGACCGAGGCGCAGGCGACCGCGCTGGCGGCGTTCGTCGAGGCGGGCGGCCACCTGCTGGTCGGCCCGTTCAGCGGAGTGGTGGACGCCGCCGACGGCATCCACCCAGGTGGTGCGCCCGGCCCGCTGCGCGACCTGCTCGGAATCGAGGTGGACGAGCCCTGGCCGCTGCTCGACGGCGAGGTCACCCGGCTCGACCTGGCCGGCGGCGCCTTCGCCGCCACCGTCTGGCAGGAGGCGGTGGAGGTGTACCCGGACACCGAGGTGCGCGGCCGCTACCTCAGCGGACGGCTGGCCGGCCGGCCGGCGATCACCCGGCGCCAGCACGGAAAGGGCACCGCCGGCTACCTCAGCACCGTCCCGGACGCGGCCGGGATGGGCATCGTCCTGGCGGCCACGCTCGCGCAGGCGGGGCTGCCGGTCCACGAGTGCTCCCCGGTCGAGGTGGTCACCCGCACCGACGGGGCCACCGACTACACCTTCTATCTCAACCACGATCTGGCACCCCGCCCGATCGCCACCCCGGCTGGGGCGACCGACCTGCTCACCGGGCACACCGTCACCGCTCACACCACGATCCCGGGTCAGGACGTCCTCGTCCTGGCCCATCCGGCCAACTCGGAAGGACGCCGATGACGCACCCATACATCCCCAATACCGCCCCGGAGAGCCGGGCCGCGATGCTCGCCGAGATCGGTGTCGACTCGATCGAGGAGTTCTACGCCGATGTGCCCGACAGCCTGCGGCTGCGGGGCCTGCTCGACCTGCCGCCCGCCCTGGTGGCCGAGCAGGATCTGGTCCGCCACGTCAACGGGCTGCTGGCGAAGAACACCACCATCCGGGAGCGGCTGAGCTTCCTCGGACAGGGTGTGTACGACCACTACGTGCCCGCCGTGGTGGACGAGGTGATCACCCGCAGCGAGTTCCTGACCGCCTACGCCGGCGAGCCGTACGAGGATCACGGCCGCTTCCAGGCGCTCTTCGAGTACGAGTCGCTGATGGGCGAACTGCTCGCCTGCGACGTGGTCACCGTTCCCACCTACGACGGATTCCAGGCCACCGGCACCGCACTGGCGATGGCCGGCCGGATCACCGAGCGGCGCACCGTCCTGGTCGCCAGCGACGTGCTGCCGGACAAGCTGTCGAAGGTGCGCGATTTCACCCGCGCCTTCCTCGACCTGGTCGAGGTGCCCACCGCCGACGGCACCGCGGATCTCGCGGCGATCAGGGCCGCGTTGGACGAGAGCGTCGCCGCGGTCTGGATCGAGACCCCGAGCCGCTCCGGTGCCCTGGAGGCCGCGCTGCCCGCCCTGTCCGAGGCCGCCCATGCGGCGGGTGCGCTGCTGGTGGTCGGCACCGATCCGATCTGCTACGGCATCCTCACTCCGCCTTCCGAACAGGGCGCCGACATCGTCTCCGGGGACATCGGCTCACTGGGCCTGCACCCCTCCTACGGCGGTTCGCACGGCGGCTTCCTGGCGGTGGCGGACGACCCGAGGCTCGTCATGCAGCTGCCGTCACGCCTCTTCGGCCTCGCCGCTACAACCGTAGAGGGCGAGTACGGCTTTGGTGATGTGGCCTACGAGCGCACCAGCTTCGCGCTGCGCGAGCAGGGCGTGGAATGGGTCGGCACCGCCGCGGCGCTGTGGGGCATCGCCGCAGGGGTCTACCTGGCGCTGATGGGCCCGCAGGGCATGGCCGAGCTCGGTGAGACGGTGCTGGCCCGCACCCGCTACGCCCAGGAGAGGCTGGGGGGTTTGCCCGGCCTGGCCCTGGCGGACTCCGCGGCCCACTTCCGTGAGTTCACCATCGACACCAGCGGCGCCGGGCTGCCGGCCGCCGCGCTGGTCGCGGCGCTGCGTCCGCAGGGGATCGACCCGGGCGTCGTCCTGGGCGAGTACCTGCTGGCGGTCGCCGTCACCGAACAACACACCCAATCCGACATCGACCGGCTGGTCGCCGCCGTCGCCAACGTCATCGAGGAGCAGGCATGACAACCCCACTAAGTTCTTCTCCTGCGCTGCGCTCCCCCGAACAGCTTCGCGGGGACCCCGTCGTGAGCAACGCGAGTCTTCCCGTCGCCCCCAAGCCCACGCTGCGCCGCTTCCACCAGGCCCGCTGGGACGAACCGATCATCTTCGAACTGACCACCCCGGGTGAGCGCGGCGTGCTGCCCAGCCGGGTCGAGCCAGGTGTCGCCGAGGCGGTCGGCGACCCGGTCGCCGGCCTGCCGGAAGGCCTGCGCCGTGGGTCAGTGCCGAAGCTGCCCGAAATGGGACAGATGCGGGTGTTGAAGCACTACCTGCGGCTCTCCCAGGAGAACCTCGGCGCCGACCTGAACGTCGACATCGGCCAGGGCACCTGCACCATGAAGTACTCCCCGAAGGTGAACGAGACCTTCGCCGCCGACCCGCGGGTGACCGAACTGCATCCCCACCAGGACGTCGACGACGTGCAGGGGCTGCTGGAGATCGTCTGGAACACCGAGCGGATGCTCGCCGAGATCTCCGGCATGGACGCGGTGAGCCTGCACACCCAGGGCGGCTCCGCCGCGATCTGGGCGAACATCGCGATGATCCGTGCCTACCACGCCTCTCGGGGCGAGGAGCACCGGGATCAGGTGATCACCACGATCTTCAGCCACCCCTCGAACGCCGCCTGCGCGAAGGCCGCCGGGTACGAGGTGATCACCATCTACCCCGACGCCGAGGGCTACCCCGACATCGAGGCCTACCAGCAGGCGCTCTCGCCGCGGACGGCGGCCATCATGGTCACCAACCCCGAGGACACCGGCATCTATAACCCGCGGATCGCCGAATGGGTCGAGCTGGCCCACTCGGTGGGCGCGCTGGCCTCCTACGACCAGGCCAATGCCAACGGCATCCTGGGCATCACCCGGGCGCGCGACGCCGGCTTCGACGTCTGCCACTTCAACCTGCACAAGACCTTCTCCACCCCGCACGCCTGTGGCGGTCCGGGGGCCGGCGCGAACGCGGTGGCGGCGCACCTCGAGCCCTTCCTGCCCGGTCCGGTGCTGGTGAAGAACGGCGACCGGTTCGAGTTCGACGCGGATCGCCCGCTCTCGATCGGCAAGGTGGCGCCGTTCTACGGCACCATCGTCAACATCGTGCGCGCCTACGCCTGGATGCGTGCGCTGGGCGCCGAAGGGCTGCGCGAGGTGGCCGAGATCGCGGTGCTGAACAACAACTACCTGCTCACCAAGGTCCGCCAGATCCCGGGCGTGACCGTGCCGTACGCCACCGGCCGGCACCGCATCGAGCAGGTGCGGTACTCGTGGCAGGAGCTCTACGAGGAGACCGGCATCGGCTCGGAGGAGATCGGCATCCGGACCACCGACTACGGCATGCACTACTGGACCAGCCATCACCCGTGGGTGGTGCCGCAGCCGTTCACCCTGGAGCCGACCGAGTCGTACTCCAAGACGGAGCTGGACGAGTACATCGCCGTCCTGGCCGACATCGCCCGGCAGGCCCGCGAGGAGCCCGAGGTGGTGCGCACCGCGCCGCACAACCAGACGGTCCACCACATCGGCCACGACGATCTGGACGACCCGGAGCGCTGGGCCACCACCTGGCGCGCCTACCGCCGCAAGTACTTCGGAGAAGGGTGACGCACGCGACCTCCCGCGTTCTCGGCCTGGTCGTCAACCCGGTCGCGGGGATCGGCGGGCCGGCCGGGTTGAAGGGCAGCGACGGCGCCGACATACAGCGGACGGCGCTGGAGCGGGGGAGCGTGGCCCGGGCCGGCGCACGTGCGATCGAGGCGCTGGCGGCAGCGGAGGTGGCCATCCCGCGGCCCGTGCTGACGGCCGGCGGCCGGATGGGCGCCGACAGCCTGCGAGCGGC